>NZ_JBFUIM010000013.1:0-231716 GCF_056401875.1 Roseateles sp. P4_D2
TGAACTGGACAGTCCCTGCGGGCACATACGGTTTCACAATTGGCTCACCTGACTGGTTTTCGGCAAACATGCCATGGGGCGCCCCGATGCCACTCGGCGAAGAATGGCAGGGATTCAACGGCAACTGGAATCGATTCGACGAAATGGACCTTGGCTTCAGAGTCAGCGCAGTTCCGGAAGTTGCACCCCATGCTCTACTGTGTGCCGGCCTAGGTCTGATGTTTGCCATGAGGATCCGCCGCAGGGTCTGACGCGCTTAAGGGGCATCGCTGCAACGTGGCGCGCCTCGACCAGCGACGCGGCTAGCCGCCTTTGAATCTCGCGAGTGCGTATCGCTGCACTTGTGCCGTGTGACCGTTTCCAGCCTAGGGCCGCCGGCCGCGTCAGACCGTCAGCAGCGGCGACGGCTTTCCAGCGGGAGCTGCCAGTCAGACTGCTCGCCCAGAAGGTCACGTCTCGGCCACTACCGGCCGCTCGCGACGGCAGCTATCGGGATCGAACGCCAAACCTTGAGCCATTGGTCATGACGCTTCCGAAGAAGATTAGCCGTCGTATTGAGGTCGACGCGGTGCCGTTGCGGTACACGGTCTCCATGTCGAAGGCGGGAGAGGATGGTCTGCACCCTATGAATCTCACGGTTCAGATGGGGACGGGTCGCGGCCAAATCTTGAAGGCACATGGACTATTTACCCGCGACTTTTGGCTCGACTTCCCAAAGGTTGAGGTCCCGGATCGGTATCCAACTTTGAAGCCAGCGGACGTAGCCGCCGTTGTGCGCCTTGCCCGTGCCAGAAGATGGAATCCAGCGGAGCCGGGGCCGCCATTTCTCCTTGAAATCAGTTCTGACGATCTGCGGAGGTGAGCGTCCGCTCTGCGGCGCTCAATCCGTTGAGGTCGATTTCCGCTCAGGGTCGTGATGCGACTGTCGCGGGCGGCCAGAGCGGTCGTTCATGACGGCACGATGCTTGCGCTGCCGTCGAGCGACCGGTCCCGGGGGTGAAGCTGCCGGTCCGGCCCAGCGGGACTCAGTGACTGGTCTTCGTGGATCCTGCCGCTCATGCTTCGAGCCTGCAAATGTCGCAGACCAGCCTGAAGCCGCCACCGCAGACTCCACGTCCCACGTCGCCTTAACTTTCACCTCACCTTCCCCTCATCGAGCCCTCACCTCCCCTCCCTAGAGTCCACGGCAACGGCTGCGCCGCAGCCCGCCCCTAGAGGAGAGTTCTCGATGACCCAGACCGCCAAGATGACGGTGACTGCCGCGGCCGCTGCGCTGCTGGCTGCCGGTGTGACGCTGACCACCACGGCTTCGGGCTGGACCTTGCCCGGGTTTCACAAGGCGCCCGCCGCAGCGGCCACCGACGCGACGCCCGGCGGCGCCGCCCCGACCACCGTGGCCCTCGCTGCGGCCACCACACCGGCACCCGCCGTGGCCCTTCCCCCCGCCCAGTTGCCCAACTACCGCGCCATCGTGCAGACCCAGGGCCCTGCCGTGGTCGGCATCACCGTGGCCGGCCTGCACAAGGTGGGCAATGACGACGGCGACGAAGGCCCCGTCGCGCGGGGTGACGATGACCCCTTCTTCCGCTTCTTCCGCGGCATCCCCGGGCTGCGCATGCCGCAGCAGGGGCCGCAGCCCTTCCGCGGCCAGGGCTCCGGTTTCATCATCAGCAGCGACGGTGTCGTGCTGACCAACGCCCACGTCGTGCGCGACGCCAAGCAGGTCACCGTCAAGCTCAGCGACCGCCGCGAGTTCTCGGCCAAGGTGCTGGGCAGCGACCCGGCCACCGACATCGCCGTGCTCAAGCTCGACGCCAAGGGCCTGCCCACCGTGCAGCTCGGCGACCCCAAGCAGGTGCAGGTGGGCGACTATGTGCTGGCCATCGGCGCGCCCTATGGCTTCGAGCAGACGGCCACGCAGGGCATCGTCAGCGCCAAGGGCCGCTCGCTGCCCGGCGACAGCGTCGTGCCCTTCATCCAGACCGACGCGGCCGTGAACCCCGGCAACTCGGGCGGCCCGCTGTTCGACGCGGCCGGCCGTGTCGTCGGCGTCAACGCGCAGATCTTCTCGCAGAGCGGCGGCTTCCAGGGCCTGGCCTTCTCCATCCCGGTGGACGTGGCGCTGAAGGTCAAGGACCAGATCGTCGCTCACGGCAAGGTCGAGCATGCCCGCCTGGGCGTCACGCTGCAGGACCTGTCGGCGCCGCTGGCCTCGTCCTTCGGCCTGGGCGCACCCGATGGCGCCCTGGTGTCCAGCGTGCAGCCTGAAAGCGCCGCCGCCAAGGCCGGGCTGAAGGCGGGTGACGTCATCACCGCCATCGACGGCGAGCCGGTGCGCGTGGCGGGCGACGTTTCCAGCCGCGTCGGCCTGGCCCGCCCCGGCGACAAGCTCAAGCTGGAGCTGTGGCGCGACAAGTCCCGCGTCAGCGAGACCGTCAGCCTGGGCCGCGCCGACAAGGACACGCAGGAAGCCAATGCCACGCCCCAGGGCGGCTCGCTGGGCCTGGCGCTGCGTCCGCTGGAGCGCCAGGAGCTGCGCGGCTCGGGGCTGGACCATGGCCTGCTGATCGAAGGCGTGACCGGCCCGGCCCAACTGGCCGGCGTGCAGCCCGGCGACGTGCTGCTGGCGCTGAACGGCAAGCCGGTGCAGAGCGTGGAGCAGGTGCGCGACGCGCTGAAGGGCAAGCCGGCCTCGGTGGCCTTGCTGGTGGCGCGTGACGGCCAGCAGATCTTTGTGCCGGTGCGACTCGGCTGACACAGCCGGCGAAAGCCCCTCCTGGGGCTTGCCCACCGGGCGGTGAAGATTTCCGCGCGCTGAATGGCGAGCAGTCGACTGCCGCATCACCAGGCTGCGCTAGGCTGCGCGCCGTCGCAACAAGCCTGTCTCGCCCCTGATGGAAACCCTATTCGAACCGCTGCCTGAACTGCGTCTGCGGACCGCTGGCGACCTGCTTGCGGCGGCATGGGCATGAGGGCCACGCGCTGGGCGTTGATCCTGCTCGCGATGCTGGCCGGCGGCGCCCTTCTGACCTTCGTCGTGAGCAGGCCGGCCGAGGTGCCCTCGGCGTCAGCGCCGGAGCCGGTGGCCGCGCTGTCGCTGGCTGCCGCCACACCGGCCTCCGAAGCCACGGCCGGTCCCGCGCCTCGCCCGGCGGCGCCGCAGCAGGCCGCGGCCCCGGCGCCTGCCTCGCCGCGCGTGGGCTCCGATGGCTATGGCCCGCACATCGAGCGCGCGTTGGCGGGCAATGACGCGGCAAAGGCTTGGAAAGCGGTGCAGTGGCTGAAGCTATGTGCGTCGAACGTGCAGTGGCGCAGCCACCTCGAAGCCATGCGCGACCAGGGCGTGGCGCAGGAGAGGATGACGCAAAGGATGATCGCGGCCGATGCCGATGCGCGGCGCTGCCAGACCGTCACCGCCCAGCACCAGGCGCTGCTGGCCGAGCTTGCCGCGCAGGCGATGCGTGGGGGCGTGCCCGAGGCCGCCTCGGCCTATGCGCACGCGGCCTCTGCGGCCGACCTCTCCGCCGCGCAACGGCAGGAAGTGGCCGAGGCGATGCGGCGCGACGCGCACGCGGGTGACGAGATGAGCCTGGTCAACGCGGCGACGTCCAATGCTGCCTGGGGGCTGAGCGATGCCGAGCGGCTGAGTTTCCTGCTGGCCTATGGCATGTTGGACCCGTATGCGGGAGAGATCGTGGTCGATCGCTTGCTGACTTCGAACGCCCTCGAGCTGGCAACACCACCCACCCAGGAGCAATTGGCGGCGGCCAGGCAGGCGGCGCAGCAGCTCGTCGACCGCGTGCGCGCCGGCAAGCCGTCCTGAGGCGCTCAGAGCAGGCCGTTGCCGACATAACGAAGCAGGTAGCCCTGCTCGTCGGGCAGGACGGACAGAGATCTTCGTGCCGGTGCGGATCGGCTGAAACATCTCGACAGCAAGGCGGCAGGCGCCACCCCGTACCTGGCCCGCAGCGCCCTGCCGCGGGCCCTTTCTCATCAGAGCTCCAGCCGGTGAAAACTCACGCGGCCGCCTGCCGGCCGGCCGGTTGCGCTAGGCTGCGTGTCATCTCACCGACTGCGGAGACCGCCCTGGAGATCTTGCTTGAACTGCTGCTCGAACTCGTCTTCCAGGTCTTCGGCGAACTGCTCGTCGAACTCGGCCTGCATGCCGTGGCCGAGCCTTTTCGCAAGCAGCCCAGCGTCTGGGTGGCTGTGCTCGGCTATGTGCTGCTGGGCGGCATCGTCGGCGCGCTGAGCCTGTGGCTGATGCCCCAGCACCTGACGCGCGATGGCTGGCCCCGCCTGGCCAACCTCGTCGTCACGCCCGTGATCGCCGGTTTCGCAATGACGCTGATGGGCCTGTGGCGATCGCGCCGTGGTGACCCCGTGCTGCGCATTGACCGCTTCGCCTACGGCTACCTGTTCGCGCTGACGGTCGCCGTCGTGCGCTACAACTTCGCGAGCTGAGCCGCCATGGACGCCATTCGCTGGGTTCTCATCCTCATCGCGGTTGGCGCGGCAGCTGCCGCCGCCCTGTGGCTGGGCCTGAGCGAGCCGCCAGCCAACCCGGCCTTGCCCTCCCAGCCCACAACCGTGGCCGCCCTGCCCGCCACGCCGCCCCTGGCGGCTTCAGCAGCCTCGACAACCATCCGCGCGGTGGCGCGCGCCGCCTCCGCAACGGCTTCGCCGACACCCACCTCCGCAAGGCCGGCCGCACCGCGCATCGGCTCGGAAGGGTACGGCCCGCACATCGATCGTGCGATGGCCGGCGACGATGCGGCGGCCGCCTGGGAGGCGGTGCGCTGGCTGCGGCTTTGCGCGTCGAACGAGACGCGGCGCAACAGCTTCGAGACCGTCCGCAACCAGGGGATATCGCCGGAAATGATGACCCAGATGATGGTGGAGGCCGATGCCGAGTCGAGGCGCTGCCAGACCGTGACCGCCCAGCACCGCGTGATGCTGCCGGAACTGGCCTCACGGGCGGTGCGGGCCGGCGTGGCCGAGGCGGCCTCGGCCTTTGCCGCCGCGACCTTCCCCGGCGACCTGACCGCCGCGCAGTGCCAGCAGGTGGCCGAAGCGATGCGGCGTGACGCGCTCGCCGGTGACGGGCTCAGCCTCATCAATGCGGCGACGTCCAACCCCGCGTGGGGACTGAGCGACGCCGAGCGTTTGAGCTTTCTGATGGCCTACGCCGAACTGCCCGATCACCCTGAGGCCAAGGGCATGGCCAAGTCGCTGCTGGAGCGGGGTGCGCTTCACCTGGCCGCGCCGCCCACACCGCAGCAGATGGCCGCGGCCAGGGAGGCGGCGCAGCAGATCCTGGCGCGCCGGCCTGCTGGCGGCAAGCCCTGAGGTCGCTCAAGGCATGCCGTTGTCCACGTAGTCGGCAAACCCCGGCCGCGCGCTCAAGCGCTGCAGCCAGGCCTCCACCGCCGGCAGTTCCACGCGCTCGATCGGCGCGTTCTTCCAGCGCTGGGCCGACAGGCCGAGCACGACGTCGGCCAGCGTGAACTCAGGCCCGGTCACGAAGGCGCCCGTCTTGGCGAGCTGCACTTCCAGCATGCCCATGTGCTTGTTCCAGTTCGCCACGCCTGCAGTGATGGCCTCGGGCGTGGCCGGCTGGCCGCGCACCAGCGCCATGAAGGCGACGCGCCAGCTGTTGTTCAGCTCGCCGGCCTGCCAGTCCATCCATTGCTCGACCCTGGCGCGCGCCTGCGGCTCGGTCGGCAGCAGCGTGGTTGCGTAGAGCTTGGTGGCGAGATAGCGGCAGATGGCATTGCTCTCCCACAGCACGAAGTCACCATCGATGAGCACGGGTATCAGGCCGTTGGGGTTCATCGCCAGATAGCCCGGCTCCTGCGGCGAGCGAAAACCCGCCCCCCAGTCCTCGCGGTCGAGCTCGAGATCGAGCTGCGCGGCGGTCCACATGACCTTGCGGACGTTGATGGAGGTGAGGCGGCCGAGGAGACGGAGAGCAGGCATGGGAGATGCGGGCGAGTCAACGGAGCCTGCAGTGTCGGTTCAGAAGTCGGCCCATTCACCATCGGCCGCCGCCGGGGGCTTGACGACGGCCGGGCTGGCGGCAGGCCTGGAGGGCACGCGCGGCTCGACGGGTGCCGGTCTGCGCACGACGGCCTTGACCGCCGGTCGCGTCGACGGCCGGCTCACGGGTGGCGAGGACTTGCGTGGCCGGGGCGCCGGCACGGCCGCATGAGCCTCGTGCGCGAGCCGGAAGACCGCCACCGCCGCCACGAGCTGGCGGGCCTGCTCCTTGAGGCTCTCGGCGGCGGCGGCGCCTTGCTCGACGAGTGCGGCGTTCTGCTGCGTGGTCTGGTCCATCTGCATGACCGCTTCGCCGACCTGCGCCACGCCGCTGCTCTGCTCGCCGCTGGCGCTGCTGATCTCGCCCATCAGGTCGGTGACGCGGCGGATCGCGTCGACCACTTCGGTCATGGTCGAGCCGGCCTGATCCACCAGCACGGTGCCGCGCTCGACACGCTCGACGCTGGCCATGATCAGCGACTTGATCTCCTTGGCCGCCTGGGCGCTGCGCTGGGCCAGCAGGCGCACCTCGCCGGCCACGACCGCGAAGCCGCGGCCCTGCTCGCCGGCTCGCGCGGCCTCCACCGCCGCATTCAGCGCAAGGATGTTGGTCTGGAAGGCGATGCCGTCGATGGTGCCGATGATGTCGGAGATGCGCTGCGAGCTCTGCTGGATGTCTCTCATCGTCGCCACCACTTCGTTGACGACGGCGCCACCCCGCACGGCCACCTCGCTGGCGCCTTGTGCCAGCTGGTTGGCCTGACGGGCGTTGTCGGCGTTCTGCTGCACG
Organism: Roseateles sp. P4_D2; assembly: GCF_056401875.1. Taxonomy (NCBI): domain Bacteria; kingdom Pseudomonadati; phylum Pseudomonadota; class Betaproteobacteria; order Burkholderiales; family Sphaerotilaceae; genus Roseateles; species Roseateles sp. P4_D2. The sequence continues at coordinate 6,830 of NZ_JBFUIM010000013.1, forward strand.
GCCGAGCCCAGCTGCTCCATCGACGCCGCCGTCTGCTCCAGGGCGCTGGCCTGCTCTTCGGTGCGGCTGGACAGGTCCTGGTTGCCCTGCGCGATCTGGGCGCTGGCGATGGCCACGCTGTCGGAGTTGGCGCGTACGGTGCTCACGATGAGGGCCAGCGCCTCCTGCATGCGCGCCACAGCAGCCACGGTACTCGTCGTGTCTCCTGACCGCACCGGTACCGGCTGGGCCAGGTCTCCATCGGCCACGCGCTGCACGGCCTCGCTGAGTTCGCCCGGCTCGGCACCAAGTGCGCGGCTCAGGCTGCGCGACAGTGCCCAGCCCACGAGACCGCCCAGCAAGGCCATCGCGACCGCGCCACCGAGCATCTCCATGCCGCTGCTGGCGGCGACTTGGCCGGCATCCTTGGCGAGCTGGTTGGCGACTTGGCTCTGCAACTCGATGGAGTCATCGACGGCCTTGAAGATCGTGCTCTGCCGGGCACGCACCTCGCCGGTCAGCATCGCAGCGCCCTCGGCTGTCTTGCCCTCGCTCGCCAGCGCCAACACCTGGTCCAGCCCGTGCCGGTAGGCGGGCGTGTTGTCGGTGATGAGCTTGAGCAGCGCCCGGCTCTTGGGCTGTGCGAGCGCCTTGTCCAGCATGGCGATCGACTGGTCGGTGGCCGCACGCATCTCGCCGATGCGCTTCACCTCGGCAGCACGGACGGTCGCATCGGTCGTCAGTAGCACATTGCGCACCGCGCGAGCGCTCGTGTTGAGGTTGTCCTTGATGTCGGCGAACTTGTCCATCTTGGGCATGCGATCAAGGGCCAGCTCGTCGACCTTGGCGGCCAGCGAGCCCATCCGCAGCATGCCGAAGACGGCGATCACAAGGCCGAGCAGCACCGCCGAGCCGAAACCCAGGGCCAATCGGGTGGAAACCTTGAAAGCATTGAAGTTCATGGCTTGACCTCGTCGAAGGAGTCGAGCGGCTGGCGACATCGTCGACTCAGCCGGAAGTCGGTCGGCAGGACGCCGTTGTCCGCCTGCACCGCGCTGCGCCTGGGGCGGCGCTTGCTGAAGGGCGCCGCTACTGGGCTGCCCTGAAGAGCCAGCATGACAGGGAACTTGAGACGCCGCAAGCTGCCCTCCGTGCCTCGGCCGTGCCTCCGGACAGGCACGGGATCTGCCTGCGGCTACACGGCGGCTAGCCCTGTGTCGCCGACTGCTGCGCGCGGCCCGCCTCGGTCAGGGTCACCGTCCAGCGGCCCGTGTCGTCGCAATGCAGGCTGACCCAGCCCGGCCCGGCCACGCCACCGAGCCGGGCGTCACTCAGGGCCGTGAACTCGCGCAGCAACTCGCTGACGCGGGCGTCCAGGCGCTTGGCCAGGCGCGTCAGCGGCACGGCCCGGGCGCCATCGCCCAGCTCATGCAGCAGCTCAGCCGGCGTGCGCACTCAGCACGACCGGGATGGACTTGGACGTCGGCGTGCGCGCGGTGACGGAGAAGCTCTGCAGCGGCACCAGCGGGTTGGTCTCGGGGTAGTAGCTGGCCAGGCAGCCGCGCGGGATGTCGTAGGCGACGAGCAGGAAACGCTCGGCGTGGCGCTGCTCGACGTCGCCGCCGGCCTCGTCGATGTAGAGGCTGGTGATGTCCACCCAGTCGCCGGCCTTGAGCCCCAGGTCCTTGAGGTCCTCGGCATGGATGAAGACGACGCGGCGGTGACCATAGACGCCGCGGTAGCGGTCATCGTGGCCGTAGATGGTGGTGTTGTACTGGTCGTGGGAGCGCAGCGTCGTCAGCGTGAAGACGCGAACGTCGCGCTGGCGCTCGGCAATGCGCTGCACAGCCAGATCGGTGGGCATGGCGTGCGTGCTGAACTCGGCCTTGCCGCTTGCCGTGGCCCAGACGCGTTCGCTGGCGGTGTTGCGCAGGCGAAAGCCGCCGGGCGCCTTGATCTTCTCGTTGAAGCCGGCGAAGTCGGGCAGCACGGCCTCGATCTTGTCGCGGATGGTGGCGTAGTTGCTGGCCAGCGCCAGCCACGGCGTGCGGCTCTTCGTCAGCGTGGCAGCGGCCATGCGCGCGACCAGCATGGGCTCGGAGATCAGGTGCTCGGAAGCCGGCGCATTCATGCCGGCCGACAGGTGCACCATGCTCATCGAGTCTTCCACCGTGACGCCCTGCGGGCCGCTGGCCTGCACGTCGATCTCGGTGCGGCCGAGCACTGGCAGCACCAACGCCTTGCGGCCGTGCACGACATGGCTGCGGTTGAACTTGGTGGTGATGTGCACCGTCAGCTCGCATTGGCGCAGCGCGCGCCAGGTGGCGGCCGTGTCGGGCGTGGCAGCGGCGAAGTTGCCACCCATGGCGATGAAGACCTTGCCCTGGCCATCGAGCATGGCCTGGATGGCGCCCACGGTGTCATGACCGTGCTCGCGCGGCGGCTCGAAGCCGAACACCTGGCCCAGTTTGTCCAGGAAGGCCGGTGCGGGCTTCTCGTAGATGCCCATGGTGCGGTCGCCCTGCACATTGCTGTGGCCGCGCACCGGGCAGGCGCCCGCGCCCGGGCGGCCCAGGTTGCCGCGCAGCAGCAGCAGGTTGACGATCATCTGGATGGTCTTGACCGAGTGCCGGTGCTGGGTGATGCCCATGCCCCAGCAGGCGATGACGCGCTCGCTGGTCGCGTAGATGTCCGCGGCCTGCACGATCTGCTCGCGTGTCAGGCCCGAGGCCGCGACCAGCGGCTCCCAGGGCTGCTCGCGCAGCTCGGCGATGAAGGTCTCGAAGCCTTGAGTGTGCTCGGCGATGAAGGCGACGTCCAGCACGCGCGGCTTACCGGCCGCCAGCGCGGCATCGTCCAGTTCGACGACACGCTTGCACATACCCTTGAGCAGCGCGAAGTCGCCGCCGACCTGGAGCTGGAAGTAGTGGCTGCTGATCGGCGAATCGCCCAGCGTCGCCATCTCGATGGCGTTCTGCGGGTCGGCAAAGCGCTCCAGGCCGCGCTCGCGCAGCGGGTTGAAGCTGACGATGCGCGCGCCGCGCTTGCGGGCCGCGCGCAGCTCGCCCAGCATGCGTGGGTGGTTGGTGCCGGGGTTCTGGCCGAACACGAAGATGGTGTCGGCCTGCTCGAAGTCGTGCAGCGTGACCGTGCCCTTGCCGACGCCGATGGTCGGCCGCATGCCGGAGCCGCTGGGCTCGTGGCACATGTTGGAGCAGTCGGGGAAATTGTTGGTGCCGTACTCGCGCACGAACAGCTGGTAGAGGAAGGCGGCCTCGTTGCTGGTGCGCCCCGACGTGTAGAAGATGGCTTCGTTGGGATCAGGCAGCGCCTGCAGCTCGCGGGCGATCAGCGCGAAGGCGGCGTCCCAGCTGGTGCGCCGGTAGCGGTCGGTCTGGGCGTCGTAGACCATGGGCTCGGTCAGGCGGCCGGTGGCTTCCAGGTCGTAGTCCGACGCCTCGGCCCATTCCTTCAGCGTCTTGGCGCCAATGACCTCCGGTGTCGCCCGACGCGCAGTGGCTTCGGCGGCGACGGCCTTGGCGCCGTTCTCGCAGAACTCGAAGGTGGAGCGGTGGTCACGGTCGGGCCAGGCGCAGCCGGGGCAGTCGAAACCGTCGGTCTGGTTGGCATGCAGCAGCGTCTTGGCGCCCTTCACGGCCACGCCCTGCTCGTTCAGGTGCTTGGCCACGCTCTTCAGCGCGCCCCAACCGCCGGCGGGGCCGTCGTACAGCTCGATCTTTTGTTCACTCATGTCAGTGGTGCCCGGCCGCCCGAAGCCGCTGACGCACCCCCTCGGGGGGCAGTGAGCAGCGCGAACGTGGGGGCTGTAAGGTCATACACCAAGAAAAAGGCCCCGCGCCTTGCACAGGCAGCGGGGCTTGTCAGCCTAGCAGGACCGGATCAGTTGAAGAACTTGCCCACGTTGATGAGGGTCTTGTACACACCCCAGGCCAGTGGGATGCCCACCGCGGCCCAGGCCAGCGCCACCACCGCGGGCGAAGTCGCGGCACTGGCGCCCGACCCCGAACCCACCTCGGCGGCCGCAGCGCGCTCGTGCGCCAGGCGCTTTTCCTCGGCCAGCTCGGCCTCGGTCATGAAGTGCTTGTCGGCCACCGGACGGATCATCAGATTGGCGATCAGGCCGACGACCAGCATGCCCACGAGGATGTACATGGTCTGGTTGTAGACCTGCTCGCGCGGCAGGCCCAGCTCCAGCTGGTAGTCGCGCATGTAGTTCACGACGACGGGGCCCAGGATGCCGGCCGTGGCCCAGGCCGTCAGCAGGCGGCCATGGATCGCACCCACCATCTGCGTGCCGAACAGGTCGGCGAGGAAGGCCGGCACGGTCGCAAAACCGCCGCCGTACATGCTCAGGATGACGCAGATCGCGCCGACGAAGGCGAGCTTGGAGCCGGCAGCCGCGCTGCTGGGGATGCTGGCATACATCAGCCCGCCAAGCAGGAAGAAGACGACATAGGTGACCTTGCGGCCGAGCTTGTCCGACAGGCTGGCCCAGAAGAAGCGGCCACCGATGTTGAACAGGCTCAGCAGCGCCGTGAAGCCGGCGGCCACAGCGGCGATCTTGGCCAGTTGCGCCTTGTCCAGCTCACCGAACTTGGCCGTCAGGCCGATCAGCGAACCGCCGAAGACTTCCTGCAGCATCGGGCTGGCCATGCCGATGACGCCGATGCCGGCCGACACGTTCATGCACAGCACGATCCAGACCAGCCAGAACTGCGGAATGCCCCAGACCTTTTTCACGTGCACGTGGCGCTGCGTGATCATGGCGTTGCTGCCCTGGGCGACCGGTGCGGTCCAGCCGGCCGGCTTCCAGCCCGTGGGCGGCACGCGATAGCCGAATGCGCCGCCGATCATGAAGACGAAGTAGACGAGGGCCATGACGATGAAGGTCTGCGTCACGCCGACGTCGGTGGCCGTGGCGAAGGTCTTCATCAGTTCGGCCGCCAGTGGCGAGCCGATCATGGCGCCGCCGCCAAAGCCCATGATGGCCATGCCGGTGGCCATGCCGCGCTTGTCCGGGAACCACTTGATCAGCGTACTGACCGGGCTGATGTAGCCCAGGCCCAGGCCGATGCCACCGATGACGCCGCTGCCCAGGATCATCAGCCAGAACTGGTGCAGATGAATGCCCAGCGCCGAGATCAACATGCCGCCGCACCAGCACAGGGCCGACACGACACCGGCCTTGCGCGGGCCGGCGCGTTCGAGCCAGCCACCCCAGATCGCCGCGGAGCAACCCAGGAAGACGAAGAACAGCGTGTACATCCAGCCCAGCGTCGAGACCTTCCAGTCGCAGCCACTGACGAAGAGTTCCTGGAAGAAACCCACGTCGGCGCCGCACTTGATCGCCTCCTTGATGCCCAGGGCCTTGGACAGCGGCAGCCAGAACACCGAGAAGCCATAGGCCATGCCGATGCACAGATGGATGGCGAGGGCCGCCGGCGGCACCAGCCAGCGGTTGAAGCCGACGCCGGCAATGGTTCTTTCCTTGTCGAGCCAGCCCGCACTCCGACCCGGACCGGGTACGGCATCCAATCCCACTGAAGACATGGTGTTCCCTTCGACGTTGATGTGAATCTCGTGCGCAACCACCATCAGCCCGCCCGAGGCGGCGCAGGATACGGGTTGCTTTGTGACGAGTCCGCCGTTGAAGTGGCGATCTAGGGAAAAACCTAGCGCGTCGTGCGGAAAATCCGGGCAGATGGCACGGTTGGATGGGCGGCTATCCTGCTGCGCCATGCGACGCGTATTGATCATTGACGACCACCCCGGCGTGGGCCAGGCGCTGGAACTGCTGCTGTCCCTGCACGACATCGAGGCCAGCATGGCCACCAGCCCCGAGGAGGGCCTGGCCCTGCTGGACAAGCGCGCCTTCGGCCTCGTCATCCAGGACATGAACTTCACGGCCGACACGACCTCGGGTGAGGAAGGCGAGCAGCTCTTTCGTGCCATCCGCGCGCGCCGCCCCGACCTCCCCGTCATCCTGCTGACGGCCTGGACACGGCTGGACGCGGCCGTGGCCCTCGTCAAGGCCGGCGCGGCCGACTACCTCGCCAAACCCTGGGACGACGCCAAGCTGATCGCGACCGTCGAGAACCTGCTGGAGCTGGGCGAGGCCAACCGCGAAATCGCACAGCTGCGCGAGGCGCGGGCCGCCAGGCGCGCAGCGCTGGCACGGCGCTACGACCTCGCCGGCCTCGTGTTCGGCTCCGATGCGATGGCCAATTTGCTCGAACTGGCCGGCCAGATTGCCGCGGCACCGGTGCCGGTACTGATCACCGGACCGAACGGCGCCGGCAAGGAACGCATTGCGGCCTTCGTGCATGCCAATTCGAGTGCGCATGACGGCCCTTTCGTCGCGCTGAATTGCGGCGCCCTGCCGGCCGACCTCATCGAGGCCGAGCTGTTCGGCAGCGACAGCGGCGCCTACACCGGTGCGGCCAAGGCGCGCGTGGGCCGCTTCGAGGCGGCCGATGGCGGCACCCTCTTCCTCGACGAGATCGGCAACCTGCCGCTGGCCGGCCAGGTCAAGCTGCTGCGCGTGCTGGAGACGGGCCAGTTCGAGCGCCTGGGCTCGAGCAAGACGCGCCAGGTGCGGGTGCGCGTGCTGAGCGCGACCAACGCCGACCTGCGCGCCATGGTCAAGACCGGCGCCTTCCGGGAGGACCTGTTCTACCGCCTCAACCTCATCGAGCTGAGGCTGCCGCCCCTGGCCGAGCGCCGCGACGATGTGCTGCCGCTGGCTGAACACTTCCTGGCCGGCCGGGCGCGTTTGAGCGAGGCCGCGCGCGAGGCCCTGCTTGCCCACCGTTGGCCCGGCAATGTGCGCGAACTGAAGAACGCCGTCGAACGCGCGGCCCTGCTGTGCCAGGGCGGTGAGATCACGCCGGCCCTGCTGGGGCTGGAGGAAGCCAATGGCAACGGCGGGGGCGCCTGGCGCAACCTCGACGAGCCCAGCCGCGAGGCCGTCGTCGCGGCGCTGAACGCGGCAGGCGGCGTGGTCAGCCGCGCGGCCAGCCAGTTGGGTCTGTCGCGCCAGGCGCTGTACCGGCGGCTGGAGCGTTATGGGATAGACCTTTGATGCCGCTGTCGCTGCGCGCACGCGCACTGCTGGCACTCGGCGCGGCGGCGGTCGTGCCGCCCCTGGTCATCCTCGGCGTGCGCCGAGCGGGCCTGGATGCAGGCATCGCGCTGGCCGTGGCGGTGATCGTCATGCTGCCGCTGATCGGCTGGTTGGCGGCGTTCTGGCTGACGCCGCTGCTGCGGCTCACGCGCGCACTCGAAGGGGCCGTGCTGAGTTACCGGGACGGCGACTTCAGCCTCAATCTCGCGCCAGACGGTCCGCGTGAGCTGATCGAGCTGACGCAACTGCACGCCGAGCTCGGCCTGGCCCTGCGCGAGCAGCGCCAGCACCTGGCCCAGCGCGAGTTGCTGCTGGACACCGTCGTGCAGAACACGCCCGTCGCGCTGGTGCTGACGGCGCCGAGCGAGCGCATCGCCATTGCCAACCTGGCCGCACGCCAGTTGCTGGGCGACGGCCGCAGCCTGACCGGGCTGGACTTCACCACCGTCATCGCCCACCTGCCGGAGGCGCTGCGCGAGGCCCTCGCCGGCGACGGCGACCGGCTTTTCGCGGTGACGCTGCCCGATGGGTCGGAGGAAACCTTCCACCACAGCACGCGCACGTTCAGGCTGCAGGGCCAGCCGCATCGGCTGCGGCTCCTGCGACGCATGACGCGGGAGCTGTCGCGGGCCGAAGTCGCGACGTGGAAGCGCGTCATCCGCGTGTTGAGCCACGAGCTGAACAACTCGCTGGCGCCGATCTCGTCGCTGGCCCACAGCGGCGCGGAGCTGGCGCGGCGCGGCAACACCGAGCGCCTGCTGCAGGTGCTGGCCAGCATCGGCGAGCGCGCGGCACATCTGCATGTCTTCCTGAGCGGCTACGCGGCCTTCGCCAAGCTGCCGGCACCGCGCCGCGCCGCGGTGGACTGGTCGGCCTTTATCGCCCGGCTGGCGACGCTGGGCGAATTCCGCGTCGAGGGCGCGCCGCCCGATCAGCCCGGCTGGTTCGATGCGGCCCAGATCGAACAAGCCCTGCTCAACCTGATCAAGAACGCCCATGAGTCGGGCAGCGACCCCGACGAGATCCTGCTGCGCCTGACCAGCCAGGGCGACGAGCTGCGCATCGAAGTGCTGGACCGCGGCCCCGGCATGAGCGAGGCGGTGCTGGCCCAGGCGCTGCTGCCCTTCTACTCCACCAAGCGCTCCGAACCCGGCTCCCAGGGCGGTACGGGCCTGGGGCTGGCGCTGGCAAGGGAGATCGCCGAAGCCCACGACGGCCATATCGCGTTGGCCAACCGGGACGGTGGCGGGCTGCGGGTGACGATCCGGCTGCCAGGGCGTGCCGTCCTGTCGAATGGGGATGCCAAGACAAGCAATTAGTGACAGAGTGCACAACTTGTTTCAGCGGGCCACCGCCGGCTCGCTGCCTTGGGAGCCGTGCCATGTCTCTTCGTGCCTTGACCCTGCTGGGTCTCGCTTCCCTCGCCTGCACCGCCCAGGCGCAGTCGCAATACCGCCTGTTTGCCGAGTCGTATGCCGGCTACTACAACAGCATCCAGACGACCAGCCCCGTCTTCGGCCTGGACGCCAACGGCAACCCAAATACCGTCTACGGCAGCGTCTATTACGGCTCCGACTACCGCAGCGGCGCCGCCTACGATCAAGCCACGCCCCTGCCCAATGTGACGGCCGGTGGCGTCTGGGCAGGTGACGCCAGCCAGGGCATGACGCCCGTCACCGCCAATGCCTACGGCATGACGGACTGGGGCAGCAACCACGCCAGCGCCTCGCTGGCCGGCTTCACGCCGGTGAGCCAGAGCTACGACGGCCAGTTCGTCGTCGGCGCGACCAGCTGGCCCATGCACGTGGAAAGCAACAACCTGACCTATGCGGTCGGGCGCTCGGCCTGGGAGGAGCTCTACCAGATCGGCGGCGGCACCGGCACGGGCACCTTCACCGGCACCATCCACATCGACGGCAGTCTCGCCGGCATCACGACGGGCAATGGCGGCGCGTCCATCGACTGGTCGCTGCGCTCCTTCTCCAACCAGATCGTCGCGTCGGTCTACGCCTACTACGACGCGGGCTCGGACCACTGGAACAAAAGCATCTACAGCGACGGCCTGTGGACCTACACGGACGGCAACGGCACGCTGACGATCAACGAGGATGTCATCGGCAGCTATAGCTTCACCTATGGCACGGCGCTGTACCTGAAGTCCGAGCTGAGCACGAGCATCAGCGGCAACGGTGCCGCGGACTTCTCCAACACCGTGCAGTTCACGGGCATGCAGTTGCCGCAGGGCTCGACGGTCTATGTGATGTCTGGCGCCGCTGCGGCGGACTACGGCATCAGCTTCGCCGGCAATGGCAGCGGCACGATCTGCCAGAACCTCGCCTGTGCGACCGGTGGCGGCTTGCCGATTCCCGAACCCGAGACCTATGCGCTGCTGCTGTCGGGCCTGAGCGTCATCGCCTGGGTGGCGCGTCGCCGTCGCTGAACTGAAGCCCCTCGCCCGCGGGTACGCGGTCGGGACCACGCTGCGGCTTGAGCCGCAGCGCTTCGGCAGGCACATCACGCCCACTGGGCGTGATGTGTCCGGCCTCAGCCCCCCAGGGGACGGCGATGTGCTTGCCGGCTCGACCGGCAAGCACATCGCCAACGGCGGGCCGGCTAGGTGAACTGGAGTCGGACACAAGCAGTCCCTGCGGACTGGTTGTGCCTACGGAAGGCCATGGGCCTCTGGCCCATGGCAGGCCCGGCGCTCGGCCCGCAAGCTTCATAGGTCAGATCAGCAGGGCCGCCAGGCCGCTGAAGCTGAAAAAGGCCAGGCCGGTCGACGCCAGGATGATGCGCGCGATGCGGCCGTTGTCTGCGCCGTAGCGCTCGGCCAGCAGCGACACATTGCTGGCGCTGGGCAGCGCGGCCGCCAGCGTCAGCGCAACCAGCTGCGGCCAGGCCAGCGGCGCCCCCAGCCAGCGCGCCGCGGCACCCAAGGCGAAGACCAGCGCCGGATGCAGCAGCAGCTTGATGGCAGCCACCGGCAGGTATAGCGCCGCCGGCGTCACACGGCCGGCCTTGCGGTTGGCACGGCCCGAACGGCTGAGCACCGCGCCAATGGAGAACAGCGCCACCGGCGAGGCCGCATCCCCCAGCATGGCAATGACCTTGGCCAGCGGCCCCGGCAACACCAGGCCGCTGACGCCCAAAGCCGCACCCAGGGCAATGGACCAGGGCAGCGGATTGGAAGCGGCCGCCTTCAGCGCCTGCACGAACGCCGCCCGGCCGGCATGGCCGCTGGCCCCCGTCTGGGCCAGGGCGATGCACAGCGAGCTCGTCACGAAGAGGTCGGCCAGGATGGTGCTGACGACAGCCCCGCCAGCGGCATTGCCCAACAACGCGACGATCAGCGGCACGCCCATGAAGCCGGTGTTGGGGAAGGCCGCCACCAGGGCGCCAAAGGCCGCGTCCTTCATGCCCACTCGCTCGGACAGCGTCGTTGCCACCGTGAAGAAGACGATCAGCAGCGCCGAGCTGAGATAGACGCCGAGCAGGGCGGGGTTCAGCAGCTCCAGCAGCGGCGTGTCGCGCCCGAAGCGGAACAGCAGGCAGGGCAGCGCAAAGAAAAGCACGAACCCATTCAGGCCGGGAATGGCGCTGTCCGGCAGCAGGCCGCGCTCGGCGGCCAGCCAGCCGCACAGCACCAGCGCGAAGAACGGAAAGGTCGTGGCGAGAACGGCAAGCATTGTCCGGGGGCGAGTATCCAGGGCCGTGAGCGAATGCGCGGACCGGCCCGCTTTGTAACAAAGGGGGATGGCAGCCCCCTGGGGTCACCCCTAATATGCCGCGCCATGCGCATGCCCAATCTCTCCCTGCCACCGCCAGCCGCCGCCGCGCCCCTGGACGAAGGGCAGGCGCTGGGCGTGTGGCGGCTGGAGAAACCGCTGGCCGACGGCGAGCAGGCCCATGCCGGCCAGTGGTACAGCGCCCACCATGCAATGGCCACGGAGCAGAAGGCGGCCGTCCTCGTGCTGGACCGCAGCGACCAGGGCGCCGGCGTCATGCTGCGCTACGCCGACCAGGCCGGTGACCTCGCCAAGCTGCAGCACCTCCACATCGCCGTGCCCAGCGACAGCGGCGTGACACCCGATGCCCACCCCTATCTGATCGTCGAAGGGGAGCATGGCGAGCCGGTGCTGCCGCAGTTGCATCAGTTGGGGCTGCGCCAGCGCGTCGAGTTGCTGGTGCAGCTCTGCGAAGCCCTGCGCTCGGCCCACCAACAGGGCTGGCTGCTGGCCGAGATCGACCCCGCCATGATCTGGCTCGGCCCCGAAGGCGGCGTACGCCTGATGGGCCTGGGCCTGACCAAGATTCCCGACCCGACCGACCCTTTCGACCGCGGCCTGAGCCTCGGCGCTTCGCCGGCCTTCGTGGCGCCCGAGCGCCGCAACGGCGAACCACCCACTCTCGCCAGCGAGATCTATGGCCTGGGTGCCCTGGCCCGCGTCTTCATCTGCGGCTGGGAGGACACACCCCGGGGCTTGGCGCCGCTGCGTGGCAGCGTGGCCGAGGCCTGGCCGCTGATGAAGTCGGCGCAGCAGATCAAGCTCGATGCCCTGCTGCGCGGCACCATGGCCGAATCGCCCGAGCTGCGCACGCGCGGCGCCGAGGGCCTCGCCGACGAACTGCGCGAGTGGCTGGGCCTCGCCCCCCCACGCAGCGCCGGCAGCGCTGCCGAACCCGGCCCCGCCGTCGAAGCCAAGGCTCGAGCCGCCTGGTGGAAGCGCTGGCTGTGGCTCGGCGCCGCGGCCGGTGTGGGCCTGCTCGCCATGGCGGCCCACGTTTCGGAGCCGTCTGCCCCCACGGCCGGCACCCGCGGTCTGCCCCAGGGTTGAGCTTTCCGGACGTTGGCTAGGGATGTCGCCGCAGCGGCCCCTCGGCCAACATGCGCGCCCTACCAATGCTGGAGCACCGCCATGGCCCGTTCTCTCCTTGCGCCTTTCGTCGCCGTCGCGCTGTCGCTGGCCACCTCGGCTGCGATGGCCGCCGGTTTCAACACCGATGCCGAAGGCTGGACCACCAGCAACGGTGGCGCCCAGGTCTGGATGGCTAGCGGCGGCAACGGCGGTGGCTGGCTCCAGGTCACCGACATCACGGACGACGACTTCCTGCTGAACGCGCCCACTGCCTGGTTGGGCAACTGGTCGGCCTTTGCCGGCGGCACGCTGTCCTTCGACGCCAGGAACATCAACGGCGATGCGCCGGACTGGGCGCCTTTCGGTGAAGTGACCATCATCGGGGCCGGCGGCGGCGTGGTGTTCGACATGGTGGCCGCGAACAACCCGCCGGCCGATGGTCAGTGGCATCACTACAGTTTCGTGCTGCCGTCCTGGCAGGTGCTGGCCAACGTGACCAGCCTGACGATCAAGGGCGAATTCCATGCTGGCGTCACCGAAGTGGTCGGCATCGACAACATCCAGGTCACGGCCGTGCCCGAGCCCACCCACGCGGCACTGCTGCTGGGCGGCCTGGGGCTGCTGGCGGCGCTACGGCGCAGGCGCTGAACCCGTTCAGCCGGCCCGGGTTGCCCGCGATGCACGGCCTTCGGGGCTCGGCAACAATGCGCGCTTCTCCGGAGGTTTCATGGCCCGCCCGCTGCTTGCGCCGTCATACGCGACCCGTTTTGTCCCGATCCCTGCCGGCTTGAACCGGCGGGCGTGCTGATGGCCGCGGTCGGGGCCGCCCCCGCCACCCAGGGCCTGATGGGCCTGGGCGAACTGCAACTCAAGCTGCCCGCCACCAAGACTCAGTGGCTGGCCCTCGCGGCCGGCGTCGGCTTTGGCCTCGTGGGCGCCGAGTTGGCCTGGCACCACCCGCTGTCGGGGCCGCTCGCACTGGCTGCCTGGGGCGCCGCTGTGCTGCTGGCGGCGCTGTTCTGGGTCAAGACGCCCGTTCTTGTGCTCGCGCCGCTGCCGCTGGTCGGCCTGGCCCCCTGGACCGGCTGGATCAGCTTCGAGGAGATGGACCTGCTCGTCACCGCCTGCGGCTGCGGCGGTTATCTGGCCTATGCGCTGCAGCTGAACGCGCGCGACCGCGCGCCGGCCTGGCGCCACGGCCTCGTCTATTCGCCGGTCGTCGTCGTGCTGATGATGGCCCTGGCGCTGTCGGCGGCCTGGAGCATCAGGCGCGGTTTCGCCGACGCCGGTGGCTTCACCTTCGGCTGGTTCCATGGCTATCACGAGGCGATGAACTCGGTGCGCAACGCCAAGGCCATCTTCCTGGCGCTGGCCCTGCTGCCGCTGTGGACGGCCGCAGCCACCGCGCGTCCAAGAGGTTTCTCGCGCGGCCTGCTGCTCGGCCTGGTGCTGGCCCTGGCCGGCGCCAGTGCCGCCGCGCTGTGGGAGCGCCTGGCCTACCCCGGCGTGCTGGACTTCTCGACCGACTACCGCACCACGGCCCTTTTCTGGGAGATGCATGTCGGCGGCGCGGCCCTGGACGGCTTCCTGGTGCTGACCCTGCCCTTCGCTCTGCTGGCCCTGCTGCGCACGCGCTCGCCCTGGCGCTTTGCCATCGGCCTGGTCATCGCGCTGCTGGCGGCCTATGCCTGCCTCACCACTTTCTCGCGCGGCGTCTATCTGGCGTTGCCGCTGGCTCTCGTCCCCATGGTCATGCTGGCCGACGCTCAGCGCCGCCGCGCCGCAGCCTCCGGCCCCGACAGCAGCCAGATCGACAGCACGCTGGGCGCTGTCGACGAGCCGCTGCCGCGCCTGGCCAAGGTCGGGGCGCTGGCCATGGCCGGCGCCTTCGCGCTGGCCGCCGCTCTGATATTCGGCAGCGGTGGCTACCGCGGCCTGCTGGCCCTGTTCTTTGTCATGGTCATCCTGCTGGCCATGCCGGCCAGCCTGTGGCTGCCCACCTTGAGCCAGCGGCTGACGGCGCTGATCATGGGCGGCCTGCTGGCCCTGTTGCTCGGTGGCGCGAGCTGGGCCTTGTCCATGGCCGTGCCGAAGGCGGCCTATATGCTCAACGTCGTCGCGCTGCTGTGCTGCGCCGCGCTGCGCTGGCGCGACCAGCCGGGGCAGGCACGTCCCCTGTATGTGCTGCTGGTCGCGACGGCCTGGTTCTGGCTGCTGGCCACCATGGTCATCGTGGCCGACTACTGGAGCGGCACCACGGGCCGCTGGACGGCGCTGGCAGCAGGCCTGGCCCTGGCCGGCGTGTGGGCGGCCATGCTGGTGGAACCGCGCCTGTGGCCCTTGCAGGGCAAGGACAGCCACGGCGCCGCGGGCTGGCGCAAGCGCGCCCTGCTGGTTGCCGGCCTGCTGATGGTGATGGCCATCGTCGCGGCCCTGGGCGGCGGCGCCTATCTGCGTGACCGGGTGGCCACCTGGAAGGAGGACGGCCAGACCCGCCTGACGCATTGGCGCGAGGGCCTGCACCTGCTGCACGGCGGCCGCCAGTGGCTGCTGGGCAAGGGCGCGGGGCGCTTTGTGCCGAGCAATTTCTACGAGGGCCCGGTCAGCAGCCAGGTGGGCGACTACCGGCTGCGCCACGACCCGACCGAGTCCTATCTGGCGCTGGCCGCCGGCAAGCATGCGCTGGGCCGCGGCGAACAGTTCCGCGTCAGCCAGCGCATCACCGCACCGGCGGCCGGGCCTGTTGCCATCACCCTGGTGCACCGCACGGCGGCCGACGCGAATCTGGTGCTGCAGATCTGCGAGAAGAACCTCATCTACCCGGACAACTGCCACAGCGTCGAGCCGATGCTCAAGCCGCTGCGGGCCGAGGCGCCGGCGGAAGGCGGCGCCGAAGCCACGGCGCCTGCCGCGGCAACAGCCGGCATGGGTGCCTGGCAGACCAGCGAATTCAAGCTCGGGCCGGTGCCAGCGCTGGGCGGCGACTGGTGGGCCCCGCGCTTCGTGACCTTCTCCATGGCGCTGGACACGCGCGCGGCGCGCGTCGACATCGCTCGCATCGCGATGCAGGACGCCCAGGGGCGCCAGCTGCTGGTCAATGGCGATTTCAACCGCGAGATGGCACGTTGGTTCTTCTCCAGCGACCGCCACCACCTGCCCTGGCATATCAAGAACGCGGCCCTGCACGTGCTGTTCGAGCAGGGCCTGGTGGGCCTGGCCCTGCTGGGTGGGGCCTACCTGCTGGTGCTGGTGCGCCTGAGCCTCGGCCGCGGTCGCGACCATCCGCTGGCGCCGGCCATCGTCGCCGCGCTGATCGGCTTCGGTACCGTGGGCGCTTTCGACAGCCTGCTGGACGTGCCCCGCGTCGGCTTCGTTTTCTTCACGCTGCTGCTACTGGGGCTGGGGCTGCGGGCCTTGCCAGGGGAAGGGGTAGCGCGAGTGGCATGATGTGCGCCCCTCGTCCAAGGTGTACCTTGGCCGGTCCCCCTACGGGACGGCGATGCTTGCGGCGTTGAACCGCAAGCACATCGCCAGCGCGGGCCGGCTTGGGAGCGGCCCGTCGCTCGGCCCGCAAGCAGAGCCGCCACCAAAGACATGTCATCCCCGCCCGCCGCTGGCCTCAATCCGGCCCAGCTCGAAGCCGTCTACCACCTGAGCGGTCCCTGCCTCGTCATCGCTGGCGCGGGCTCGGGCAAGACGCGCGTCATCACGACCAAGATCGCGCAACTGCTGGTGTCCGGCTACCGGCCCAGCCAGATCGCCGCCATCACCTTCACGAACAAGGCTGCGCAGGAAATGCGCGAGCGGGCCAAGGCACTCGTCGGCAACAAGGCGGCCAAGGACCTGGCGATCTCGACCTTCCACTCACTGGGCGTGCGCCTGCTGCGCGAGGAGGGCTCGCGGGTCGGGCTGAAAGAGCAGTTCTCCATCCTCGACAGCGACGATGTGCTCAACGTGCTGAAGGACGCCGGCGGCACGACGGATGTGAACCAGGCGCGGCGCTGGCAGTGGACCATCTCGCTGTGGAAGAACCAGGGGCTGGACGCGGCCCAGGCAGCGCAGGTGGCCAAGGACGAGGATGAACGCTCGGCCGCCGCCGTCATGGTGCGCTACCAGGAGCGCTTGGCCGCCTACCAGGCGGTGGACTTCGACGACCTCATCACGCTGCCGCTGAAGCTGCTGACGACGCACGCCGAAGCGCGCGCGAAATGGCAGGACAAGCTCCGCTATGTGCTGGTGGACGAATACCAGGACACCAACGCCGTGCAGTACGAGCTGCTGAAGGCGCTGGTGGGCGAGCGCGGCATGTTCACGGCCGTGGGCGACGATGACCAGTCCATCTACGGCTGGCGCGGTGCGACCATCGAGAACCTGAAGCGCCTGCCGACCGACTACCCCAAGCTGAAGGTCATCCCGCTGGAGCAGAACTACCGCTCCACCGGCAGCATCCTGCGCGCGGCCAACAACGTCATCGCCGGCAACCCCAAGATCTTCGAGAAGAAGCTGTGGAGCGAGTTCGGCGACGGCGAGCCCATCGCGCTGCTGGAGGCTGACGGCGAGGAGCACGAGGCCGAGCGCGCCGTGGCGCGCATCCAGCAGCTGCGTGCCGATGGCAAGGGACCTCAATACCGCGACTTTGCGATCCTGTACCGCGCCAACCACCAGGCACGCATCTTCGAGCAGGCCCTGCGCCGCGCCCAGATCCCCTACAAGGTCTCGGGCGGCCAGAGCTTCTTCGACAAGGCCGAGATCAAGGACCTGTGTGCCTGGCTGCGCCTGCTGGTGAACCAGGACGACGACCCGGCCTTCCTGCGCGCCGTGACGACGCCCAAGCGCGGCATCGGCCACCAGACCTTGGGCGCCCTGGGCACCTTCTCGGCGCAGTGGAAGTGCAGCATGTTCGAGGCCCTCTTCTCCGAGAGCCTGGCCACTTCGCTGACCAAGCGCGCCCTGGACGGCCTGCACGAGTTCGGCCGCACTGTGAACGAGCTGCAATACAAGGCCAAACATACCGAAGGCCACACCGCGGCTCACGCCATGCTGACGGAGTGGCTCAAGGACATCGCCTACGAGGCCCATCTGCTCGACAACGAGGAGAACGAGAAGGTCGCCCAGGCGCGCTGGGGCAATGTGCTGGACTTCGTCGACTGGATCGCCAAGCGCTGCGGCGGCCAGCACAGCGAGGAAGGCGGCGTCAGCTTCACCGAGCCCAAGCAGAGCGTGCTGGACGTGGCCCAGACCATCAGCGTCATCCTGTCGCTGGCCGAGCGCGGCGACGACCAGGACCAGGTCACGCTGACCACGCTCCACGCCTCCAAGGGCCTGGAATGGCCCCACGTGGTGCTGGCTGGCGTCAACGAGGGCCTGTTGCCCTTCAAGCGCGAGGAAGCCGAGCTGACGGCCGAGGCGCTGCAGGAGGAGAGGCGGCTGATGTACGTCGGCATCACGCGGGCGCGCACGACGCTGGCCGTGTCGACGTTGCGCCGGCGCAAGAAAGGCCGCGACACCGTCGTGGGCATTCCCAGCCGCTTCCTGGCCGAGATGAAGCTGCACGAAGGCATCACCCGTGAAGATCCCCGGGAAAAGCTCAAGCGCATGCGCGAGGAACTGGCCGCCAAGGCAGCCGCCCGGGCGGCACCCCAATAGCCCCCGCCGTAGTGCCTTTCTGCGGGGCGAGCGCTGGGCCGCCCCGAGCCGGCCCGCGCTGGCGATGTGCTTGCGGCTCGATGCCGCAAGCATCGCCGTCCCCACGGGGGACCGGCCAAGGTACCCCTTGGACGAGGGGCTTCTCAATAGTCAAGACTGAAGCGCTCATTCGCGGGGGTACCCCCCGAGCGCGTGAAGTCTTCACAACCTCGCCACGGTAGGCTGCGAACAATGCGATCCAGCCCTTCTTTCCGGTGAGCCTGCACATGAAAGCCCTGGTCCTTGCTGCCGTCCTCGCTGCCCTGAGTTCCTCGACCCCGGCCGGCGCCACGCGTGAAGCGCGCCAACCCATCGTCGACACGACGACGGCCACCGTGATTGCCGATGCCGGCCGCCTCGGCTCGGCCAGCCTGACGTCGTTCAACGGCAACGCCCATTGGACGCCGGCCAACCGCCAGGCCGAAACCGAGTTCGACGCCCTGCCTGCCGAGGTCGACACGGGCTCGCTGCTGATCGTCCTGGGTGCTCTGGCCCTGGCAGTTGCGCGCCCCGTGAGCCGCGCCCTGCGTCGCCATGAGCAACAGCGCCGTGCCGCGGCACTGGCCAGCACCCTCGCGCACACGCCGCGGTAAAACTGCCCCTCGCCCAGCCACGCCCTACTGAACGCAGGCGTGCCTGATCGGTCTTGCAGACCGCGCTGCGGCAGTGCCGCAGCTCTTCGGCAGGCACATCGCGCCCACCGGGCGCAATGTGTCCGGCCGAAGCCCCCGAGGGGACGGCGATGCTTGCGGCATCGAGCCGCAAGCACATCGCCCAAGCGGGCCGGCTCGGTGAACTGGAGTCGGACACAAGCAGTCCCTGCGGACTGCTTGTGCCTACGCAAGGCCATGGGCCTCTGGCCCATGGCAGGCCCAGCGCTCGGCCCGAAATACCTCAGTCCCCAACAACCGTTTTCAGTGACTTGCTTCACATGCGGCACACCGGCCTGAGGGGGTTGAGCTCGCGGGTGTGAACTCTGCACCCGGCGCCCGGCAGGGCAGGCCGAAGAATCGCGGCCAATCACTCCAACCCCTGCCCCGCCCATGAAACGTGCCCTGTCCCTGCTTGCCCTGATCGCCTTCGGCAGTTCCGCACTGGCCGCCCCCGCGCCGGTGAACCTGCTCGTCAACGGCAGCTTCGAGAGCACGGCCGTGGCCAACGGCAACTGGGTCAACGTGGTCACCACGCCGGGCTGGACCTGGCTCGGCGGGCCCGGCAGCGGTTTCGAAGTCCGCAACAGCGTCGCCGGCACGGCCCAGGACGGCCGCAACTACCTCGAGCTCGACACCAACGGCAACACGCTGATCGGTCAATACCTCGACAACCTCAGCGCTGGCGCACGCTATGAACTGAGCTTCTGGTATGCACCGCGCGAGCTCCAGGCCGCGTCGACCAACGGCATGCAGGCGTTCTGGAACGGCGTGCAGCTCGGCGCCACCCTGAGCGGCCTCGGCGGCAGCGGCAATCAATGGACCGAGGTCAAGTTCAGCCTGACGGCACAGGCCGGCCGCAACCTGCTGAGCTTCGCATCCGTGGGCACCAGCGACGGCCTGGGCGGCAACCTCGACAACGTCAACCTGAACCGCATCCCCGAGCCCGGCAGCCTGGCGCTGACTTTCGCCGCGCTGGCGGGCTGCCTGCTGCTGCCGCGTACGCTGCGCCGCCAGGCCGAGGCGCGCCGCGCCACGGCGCTGGCCGCCGCGCTGACGGCCCCCACGCCGCGCCCGCGCTGAGCCGCTGCCGTCAGGCGGGCTGCACGCCGGCTCGGCCGTCTTGCACGGCGAAACGTGCCACCGTCCGGATGGCGCTGTCAGGCTGCAGGGCATCGTCCAGCGACCGAACCGCCGCCCGCAGCCCCGCCTTGTCGACCACGAAGGCCATGTAGCCACGCTGGTCGCTGCGGCCGTAGTGCAGGTGCGGGTTGTGCGGCAACACCTCGTCCAACCGCTGCTGCTTGCCACCCCAACTGGTGATGGAACTGCCGCAGAACTCGCTGGCGACGACGGGCGAGTCGGGGTCGTCGAAGTCGGCCTTCAGGTCTGCCACGACGTGCGAATGCACGTCGCCGCCCAGCACGACGACGTTGGGCACCTGGCGTTCGCGCACGGTCGCCAGCAGCCGGTTGCGGGCCGGCGCGTAGCCATCCCAGCCGTCGGTCCAGTAGGTGGGCTCAGTCGCGTTCCAGTTCATGCGCGCCATCAACGTCTGCTGTGCGACGAGATTCCAGCGGCCCGGCGTGGTGTCCCAGCCCTCGGCCAGCCAGCGTTCCTGGGCCGCGCCCAGCAGCGTGCGTTTCGGGTCCAGCAGCTCCGGGCACTCCCGCAGCGGCAGCGTGTTGCTGCCGTATCTGCCGGCCTTGGTGCACAGCTGCGGGTCGCGGTACTGGCGGTCGTCCAGCGCATGGATGACGGCCAGCCGCCCCCAGGTGTGGCGGCCATGCATGCGCATCTCCACACCGCGCGGGCGCCAGGCCTTGGGCAGGGGCTGGTGCTCCCAGCAGGCCTGGTAGGCGGCGACCCGGCGCGCCGGGAAGTCCTGCGCGATCTTCTCGCCGCGCAGCCCGGCGTAATCGTTCTCGACCTCGTGGTCGTCCCACACGTACAGCCAGGGCACGGCGGCATGCATGGCCTGCAGCGCGGGGTCGGACTTGTACTGCGCGTAGCGGCCGCGGTACTGGTCCAGCGTCACGGCAGCACCGCCTTCCACGGCCCGCACGCGGCCCGGTGCCGCGCCGTATTCATAGATGTAGTCGCCCAGGAACATGACCAGGTCCAGCTCCTCGGCCAGCATGTGGCGCCAGGCGGCGAAGAAGCCGTGGTCCCAGCGCTGGCAGCTGGCGATGGCAAAGCGCAGCGGCTCCAGCGCGTCCGCGGCCGGCGTGGTGCGCGTGCGGCCTGCCGTGCTGCGCTGGCCCAGCGCCTCGAAGCGATACCAGTACCAGCGGCCCGGCTTGAGCCCTGCGGGCTCGGCATGCACGCTGTGCGCCCAGGCGCCTTCAGCGATCTCGGTGCCCGAGGCGACGCGGCGCTGGAAGGCTTCGTCCTCCGCCACTTCCCAGCGCACCTCGACGCGCGCCGGCAGATCGGTGCCGGTCAGCCGCGTCCATAGCACCATGCCTTCAGCAGTCGGGTGACCGGAGGCAATGCCGAGCGCGAAGCGTGGTGCCACGTCCGCGCGCGCATGGCTTAGCCATCCAGGCGCAAGGCCGGCGGCGAGGGACAGTTGGAGCAGGTGGCGGCGATGGGTGTCCATCGCCGAATTCTGGCTTGGTTAGATCGCCAAAGGATCGACGTCCACGGCCCAGCGCAGCACGGCCTTGTGCTCGCGCTTGAGCGCGATCAGCTCGGGCACCCACCCGCGCAGAAAGGCCTGCAGCCGCGCTCGCTGCGTGGCCTCCACCAGCATCTGCATGCGCTCCACGTCCGCCACGCGGGCCACCGCGTGCGGCACCGGCGGGTAGACCAGCACGCCGTCGTCATGCATCAGCTCCGCGGCGGCCGTCAGGAAGGCCTTGGCCGCCTCCACCGTGCGCGCCTCAGCGCGCAGCAGCGCCAGGTGGGCAAACGGCGGCAGGCTGGCGGAGCGGCGCTCGGCCAGTTGGTCGCTGGCGAAGCGCACATAGTCGTGGCGTGCCAGCGCCTGGTAGAGGGCATGGTCGCGGTGCCAGGTCTGCACCCACATCTCGGCCGGCGTCTCGCCAGATGCATCACGACCCGCACGGCCGCCCGCCTGCATCAGCAACGCGAACAGGCGCTCCGGCGCGCGGAAGTCGCTGCTGAAGAGAGCCCCATCCGGGTTCACCGCGGCGACGAAGCGGATGCGCCGGAAGTCGTGGCCCTTGGTGACCATCTGCGTGCCGACGAGGATGTCGACGTCGCCGTCGTGCACGGCCTGCAGTTGGGTCTCCAGTTCGCCCTTGCGCCGCGTCGAGTCGGCATCGATGCGCAGCACGCGCGCGCCGGGCAAGGCCTCGCCGAGCTGCTCCTCCAGCTTCTCCGTACCGCGGCCGATGGGAGCGATGTCGTGGTTGCCGCAGTTGGGGCAGGCGCTCGGCACGCGCTCGGTGAAGCCGCAGTGGTGGCAGCGCAGCGTGCGGTCGCGCTTGTGGAAGACGCGCCAGGCGCTGCAGTGGGGGCAGTCGCTCTTCCACTGGCATTCGCCGCAATGCAGCACCGGTGCATAGCCGCGGCGGTTCAGGAAGACGAGGCTTTGCTCGCCGCGCTCCAGTCGTGCCTTCAGCTCGGCCAGCAGCGGCGCGGTCAGTGCGGTCGTCACGCCAGCGGTGGGCGGCAGGGCCTTCATGTCGAAGAGCCTGACGCGGGGCAGTGCGCCGCCGCCGATGCGGGCGGCCAGCGTCAGGCGCTCATAACGGCCACTTTCGGCGTGCTGCCAGCTCTCCAGCGACGGCGTGGCCGAGCCGAGCACGACGGGTACTTGAAGGTCATGCGCGCGCCAGACCGCCAGGTCACGCGCCGAATAGCGGGCACCGTCCTGCTGCTTGTAGGAAGGGTCGTGTTCCTCGTCGACGACGATCAGCCCCAGCGCCGGCATCGACGCGAATACCGCCAGCCGCGTGCCCAGCACCAGCCGCGCGCGGCCGAGGTGGGCGGCCAGCCAGTTCTGCAGGCGCTGGGCCGGCGTCAGCGCGCTGTGCAGCGACACGATGGCCAGGGGCTGAGGCAGCAGCGCCGCGAAGCGTTCGGTGAAGCGGGCCTCCAGTTGCGGCGTCAGGTTGATCTCAGGCACCAGCACCAGCACCTGGCGGCCCGCCGCCAGCGCGGCTTCGGCGGCGCGCAGATAGACCTCGGTCTTGCCGCTGCCGGTCACGCCGAACAGCAGCAGCGGCTTGCGCTCGCCGCCGTCGATCTGGGCCGTGATGCGGGTGACGGCCTCGGCCTGCTCCGGCGCCAGCTCGGGCCGGACCGGTTCCGGCACGGCGACCGCCTTGGCGACCTTGCGGTCCAGCTTGCGCAAACGCGCAGCCAACTGATCAGGCGAAAGTTCACGCAACTGCGGCGGCAGCACCGCGCTGGCCAGTTCGCCGACGCTGCGCTGGTAATAGCCGGCGGCGAAATCCAGCAGCCGGCACCAGTCGGCGCCCAGCGGCGTCAACGCGTCAAAAACGGCGGCCACCGGCCGCAGGGTGACGTCTGGCGCCATGGTTTCGTCGCCCGGCCAGACGATGCCCAGCAGTTCACGCTTGCCCAGCGGCACCCGCACCAAAGTGCCTGATGCGAGCGCCTGCTCACTCGCGTAGTCAAGCGGGCCATTCAAGCCGCTGTGCTGAGGGGCGTCGACCGCCACGCGCACCGTTGCAGGGCCTTCAGCTTCAGCCATGCGCAGCTCCGCGCTTCTTGTGAAGCAGTGGCTCAGCAAGTGGCTGCAAGTACATGATTCTTAAAGGCTCTTGGGTTGCCCACAATTTCTGTGGATAAGTTTGTGAGCAAATCGCCCCGTGCGGGCCGATAGAGCGCCAGAGCGGGACGAACCGCCCCAAATCCGTTCGTCGGCGCCATTTGAGTGCTGCCTTGAAAATCAAGCACTTAGCACGAATTCGGGAAAACTCTTAGGTGCGCCGCACCAACGACAGTCCGCCGCCCTCGCCTCCCGAATTTTGGGGATAAGTCATCGCGGAACTGCAGATTTGACGGCCCTGTCAGGCTGCAGTTCGCAGGCGGCGCGAATGCTGGTGAACCTCGTCCACCAAGGCTTCCACGCTCTCGGGCGGCGTGAACTGGCTGATGCCATGGCCGAGGTTGAACACATGCCCATGGCCGGCAGCGGGCTTGCCGAAACTGTCCAGCACGGCGCGGGCCTGAGCGCGTACGGTTTCGGGTGGCGCGAACAGCACATTGGGGTCGAGGTTGCCCTGCAGCGCAACCCGATCGCCCACGCGGGCACGGGCGGCGCCAAGGTTCATCGTCCAGTCCAGGCCGACGACGTCGGCGCCGGCGTCGGCAATCTCGTCCAGCCACAGGCCGCCGCCCTTGGTGAACAGCAGGCGAGGAATGCGCACGCCGTCGTGCTCGGTCTTCACCTGGCTCAGCACCTGGCGCGAATAGGCCAGGCTGAACTGCTGGAAGGCGCCGTCGGCCAGCACGCCGCCCCAGGAGTCGAACAGCATGACGGCCTGGGCGCCGGCTTCGATCTGGGCGTTCAGATAGGCGGCCACCGAGCGGGCGTTCACGTCCAGGATGCGGTGCATCAGGTCGGGGCGCGAATACATCAGGCTCTTGACGAGGCGGTAGTCGTCGGAGCCCCCGCCTTCCACCATGTAGCAGGCCAGGGTCCAGGGGCTTCCGGAGAAGCCGATCAGCGGCACGCGGCCGTTCAAGGCCTCGCGGATGGACGTGACGGCGTCGAAGACATAGCGCAGCTTGTCCATGTCGGGTACTTCCAGCGCTTCCACCGCGGCCTCGTCGCGCACCTGCCTTGCGAATTTCGGGCCCTCGCCCTGCTGGAAGGACAGGCCCAGGCCCATCGCGTCGGGCACCGTCAGGATGTCGCTGAACAGGATGGCGGCGTCCAGCGGGAAGCGCTCCAGCGGCTGCAGCGTCACCTCGGTGGCGTAGTCGGTGTTGGTCGCCAGGCCCATGAAGCTGCCGGCCTTCTCGCGCGTGGCGCGGTACTCGGGCAGGTAGCGGCCGGCCTGGCGCATCAGCCAGATGGGGGTGTGCTCGGTGGGCTGGCGCAGGCAGGCGCGCAGGAAGGTGTCGTTTTGCAGGGGGGCGAACATGGCCAAATTATCCCTGCTGGCCCCGGCACGATCCGGCGCGTCGCGGGAGCGTCGTTTGCCCTTGTCTGCCATCCTCCCAGCAGCGAGATGCGCCCATGATCCGAATCCTCGTCACCGTGGCCGCCGCCGCCAGCCTGTCGGGCTGCGGCTACAACCAGTTCCAGACGCTGGACGAGCAGGTCAGCGCCAGCTGGGCCGAGGTGCTGAGCCAGTACCAGCGCCGCGCCGACCTCATTCCTAACATCGTCAACACGGTCAAGGGTGAGGCCAATTTCGAGCAGGAGACGCTGACCCGCGTCGTCGAGGCGCGTGCCCGTGCGACCAGCGTGCAGGCCACGCCGGAGCTGGTCAACGACCCCGAGGCGTTGAAGAAGTTCCAGGCAGCCCAGGGTGAGCTGAGCAGCGCGCTGTCGCGGCTGCTGGTGGTCACCGAGAACTATCCCAACCTGAAAGCCAACCAGGGCTTCCAGGATCTGCGCGTGCAGCTCGAAGGCACCGAGAACCGCATCACCGTGGCGCGCAACCGCTACATCCAGACGGTGGCCAGCTACAACGTCCACACGCGCAGCTTCCCGAACAACCTGACGGCCATGCTGTTCGGCTACAAGGCCAAGCCCAACTTCACCGTGCAGAACGAGGCGGCCATCACGACGGCGCCGACGGTGGACTTCGGCACGACGGCCAGGCCGGCGGCACCGGCCGCGTCGAAGTAGCCACGCGATGCGCTGGCTGACTGCCTTGCTGCTGCTGTTGGCGGCGCCGTGGGTCCAGGCCCAGGGCGTGCAGCCTGTGCCGGGACTGAATGCCCGCGTCATCGACCAGACCACCACGCTCGACGCCGCGCAGCGCCAGGCACTCGAAGACCGGCTGGCCGCCTACGAGCGCGCGTCGGGGCCGCAGATCGTGGTGCTGATGGTGCCGACGACCGCGCCCGAGGACATCGCCGCCTATGCCCAGCGCGTCGCCGACCAGTGGAAGATCGGCCGCCGCGAAGTGGGTGATGGGCTGCTGATCGTCGTCGCCAAGAACGACCGCAAGATGCGCATCGAGGTGGCCAAGGCCCTCGAAGGCGCGGTGCCCGACCTGGCCGCGCGGCAGATCATCGACACGGCCATGAAACCGGCCTTCCGCAATGGCGACTACGCCGGCGGCCTGCAGGCGGCCATCGAGAAACTGCAGGCGCGCATCAACGGCGAAGGCCTGCCAGCCCCCGCTTCCGCGCCGCACGCCGGTGACAACGAGGGCTTTGGTTTCCAGGACCTCGGCATGCTCTTCTTTATCGGCGTGCCGGTCGTCGGCATGCTGCTGACCGGCCTGTTCGGCCGCAAGCTGGGCAGCCTGGCCACGGCAGGCGCCGCCGGCGCGGCGGGTTGGGCCTTTGGCGGCGGCCTCGTCGTGGCCGGCATAGCCGCGGTCGCGGCCCTGGTGCTCGTGGGCCTGTTCGGCATCGGCGCCGCTCGACGAAGTTCCGGCCTTGCCGGACTCAGCGGCCGCCGCGGCGGCATGCTGATCCCGCCCATCATCTTCGGCGGGGGTGGCGGCGGGGGTGGTGGCTTGGGTGGGGGCGGCGGCTTCTCTTCCGGCGGGGGCGGCAACTTCGGCGGCGGTGGCGCCTCGGGAGACTGGTGATGGCGCGCCTGTCACTCCAGCGCTTCATCCGCCATCGCCTCTGGGACGAGGACGATGCCCGCCGCGTGCTGCCACCCGAGGCGCTGGTGCGGCTTCAGCAGCGCGTGGCCGACAGCGAGCAGCGCCACAGCGGCGAGATCCGCGTCTGCGTCGAAGCCAGCCTGCCACTGAGCTACCTCTGGCGCGACGCGCCGGCGCGCGAACGGGCCGTCACGATGTTCGCCAAGCTGGGCGTGTGGGACACGGAGCACAACAACGGCGTGCTGATCTACCTGCTGCTGGCCGAGCACCGCATCGAGATCGTCGCCGACCGCGCGCTGGCGCGCCGCGTGGGCGCCGGTCACTGGCAGCAGCTGGTCCAGGCCATGAGCGAGGCCTTCCGCGCCGGCCGCTTCGAGCCGGGCCTGGTCGACGCCATCGCGGCCGTGGACGCGCTGCTGGTGGCGCACTTCCCGCGTGACGCGAGCGCCGCCACGCCGCGCCTGAACGAACTGCCGGACGAGCCGCTGCTGGGCTGAGCGGCCCGCGCCTGGCTACAGCAAGGCCAGGCTCTGCCGGCCGACCCAGGTATCGCCGGCTTGCAGCTCGATGGGGCGACCGATGCATGCCGCCTCCACGCACAGCATCTCCGACCAGCCTTCGGGCGGCATGTCGGCCAGCTTGGCGCAGCGCTCGGGGCCGGGGTTCCAGACCACGGCATCCTCAAAGCCCTGCTGGCGGACGGCCACCTGGCGGCGGTCCTCGGTCACCAGCAGCGGACGGTCCTTGACACCGAAATAGATGCGGTCCAGGTCCAGCACGCCCTTTTCGCCGGTCAGCAGCAGATCCATGCGCTGCAACGCCTCGGCCTGCTTGATGCTGTCGAAATAGCGCAGGCCGGCCAGCCCTTCGACGCTGACCGCGTCCAGGTCGGCCACGCGCAAATAGGTATGCAGCGCCGCTGTGAACTGCAGCGGTGCGTCGCCGAGGTTCTCACAGGCGAGTTCGATGTCGAGGCTGCGGCCGCCCACGCGCACACTCAACTCCAGCTCGAAGGCATGCGGCCAGATCGCACGCGTCGCGTCGCTGTCGCGCAGGCGCATGACGGCTAGCGCATCGTCCTTGCCCTGCTGCTGCTGAACCAGCTCCCACGGCAGCGTGCGCGCAAAGCCATGCTTGGGCAGCGGCCCGCGCTCGGCAAACTGCGGGAAACACACCGGCACGCCGCCGCGGATGGCCTTGCCTGGCGTGAATTCGCTGCGCGGCGACAGATAGAGCTGCTCACCGGCACCGGGTGGGCGCCACGACAGCAGGTGGCCGCCGTGCAAGCTGAACTGGGCGCTCGCGCCATCGGGGCTTTGCAGGGTGAAACTGGACGGTTCGGAGCTCATGGCAGGCGGGCGCGAAGGGGCAAAGCCCTATCATCGCCGACTTGTTTTTTCGGGGCCGCCGCCCATGAACACAGCCAGCGCCCGCCCCTCCCAGAAACTGGCCTTCGTGCCCGAGACCCGCTTCGGCCTGTGGTTCCTGTCCACCGCGACCTGGCGCGTGCACGTGCTGGGCCGTGCGCTGAGCGACCTGCAGCGCATGGCGCCGGACGCGCCGCGCGGCGGCGTCATGCTAGACATCGGCACCGGCCAGGGCCACTCCCTGCCGGAGATGGCGGCACGCTTTGCGCCGGCCCAGATCCATGCACTCGACCCCGAGCCGGACTTCGAGGCCCGCTGCGCCGCGATGGTGAAAGCCTGCCCCGTGCCGGTCACCCTGCACCCGGCGCATGCCGAGCGCATCCCGCTGCCGGACGCGTCGGTGGACATCGTGCTGTGCCACCAGACCCTGCACCACATCGTCGACCAGGCCGCAGCCCTGGCCGAGGCGTTTCGCGTGCTTAAGCCCGGCGGCCTGCTGCTGCTGGCCGAGAGCACGCGCGCCTACATCCACAGCTGGATCATCCGGCTGCTGTTCCGCCACCCCATGCATGTGCAGCGCACGGCGGACGAGTTCATCGCCCTGGTGCGCGAGGCCGGCTTCCAGGTGGACGCGGACCGCATCAGCACGCCCTATCTGTGGTGGAGCCGCAGCGACCTGGGTGCGCGCGAATGGCTGGGCTTGGGCCAGCCGAAAAATCGCGAGGAAACGCTGCTGAACGCCGTGGCAAGAAAGCCAGCCCCTCGCCCAGCCTTGCACGGCTGAACGCCGACAAGTCCGGTCGGTCCCCCGAGGGGACGGCGATGCTTGCCGGCTCGACCGGCAAGCACATCGCCCTAGGCGGGCCGGCTTGGGAGCGGCCCGGCGCTCGGCCCGCAATGCGCAATCAGTCCAGCGGAGGCTCGGGCAGGATCCAGGCCAGCAGCGAAGTCCAGAAGCCCGGGATGCGGATCTGCACGCTCGGGTCGGTCAGCGCCCGCGCCCGCACAGCGGCTTCCAAGGATTCGGCCGAGTCGTAGAACGGCGAATCGGCCAACACCAGCCCGGCCTTGTTGGCGCCATCGACGAGGATCTGCAGATACTCGTCGACATGGCTGCCGGTGAAGGGGTTGGCATCGTGGAAGGTCACGACCACCGGCCGCACGCCGTCCACCAGCGGCAGCTCGGTGATCCGCCGGCGCAGCTCGCGCATCTGGTGCTCGAAATGCGAGCGCCGGCGCAGGCTGGCATTGGGCCAGGGGATCTTGCCGTCGTTGGCGGACAGGTCCGTCATCACGACGCTGAGTCCATGGCGCTGATAGGCCGCGAAGGTGCGCGCGTCGTAGGCCCAATGCGGCGGGCGCACCAGCACCGGGGGGCGGCCAGCCAATTCCATATGCGCCGCCAAGCCCTGGCTGAGGCTGCCTTCGAGCAGCTCATCACTCAACTTGGTGTGGCTGGTGTGGCCGGGCGTCGCGGTGTGAAAACCCAGCACATGGCCCTCCGCCAGCGTGCGGCGCATCAGCGCCTGGCCGCGCGGTGTCGCACCGCCGTTCACGGCGCCCGTCTGCACGAAGAACAGCGCCTTGATGCCCGGCTGGATGGCATTGCGCGCGAGGCTGTCGAGGATCTGGACCGTCGGGTTGTCGGTCTCCCGCGCGCTCGGGCCGTCGTCGAAAGTCAGCAACAGGCGGATGGGCACCGGGGCGCTCACCGACACATGCTCGGCCAGCGGCGACGGGTCGGCCGCGGCATGGGTCGCGACGACCAACGCCAGGCTTGCAAATGCCGCTGCGAAGCGCCATCGCGCCATCCTGCCTCCGTACTGCTTTCGTGGGGCCAGCAGTTTATTCGCCGGCCCTGCGCGCCCGGCAGCGGCGCCACACTGCATTCATGGGGCCTTCGATGCGCACAGGCAACTTGGGATTGCAGGCCACAGCCAGCACCACAGCGCCGATGGTCGTGACGGCCACGTCGCCCTCGGGGTCGTCGCTGAAGTCCAGCGCCCGCATCAGCGCAAAGTCCAGACCCTGTTCGCGCGCCTTGAGCCAGGCCTCCTTGAGCGTCCAGGCCTGCAGAAAGACCTGCGCGCGCGCCTCGACCGGCAAGGCGGCCAGGTCGGCGCGCTGCGCGGGGCTGTGCACCGTCTCGGCCAGGGCCAGGTGGTCGCGCGGCCGAGCCAGGCTTTCCACATCGATGCCGATCGGCACCCCGGCCGCGGCGCAGGCGACTGTGCCGGCGCTGTGGCTGATGGACACGAACACATCGCCACGGCCCGCCACGCGGCAGGCACCGCTGCTGGCCACCTCCAGTGCGGGCGGCTCATCCGAGCCCAGCCAGCGCTGCACCGCGCGGCGCGCCAGCCAGCGGCCGGCCAGGAAGGTGTCGCGCCGGGCCTCGGTGCCCAGCGACTGCAGGCGAGCCTGCTCGGAGGGCGTCAGCCAGGCGCCCGGTGACGGCATGCCGACCCGCAGCTCAGGCTCGGCGGCCAGCAGGCAGAGCAGGGTCACCGCGAGCCGTGGTCAGTCACTCAACCTTGGCCAAAGTGCCGCGCAAAGCGACGCCAATGACGAAGGCACCGGCATGGCACTCGAAATCGGTCGCACTCTTGTACTCCACCTTCCGGTAGTAGCTGACGATGTCGACCACGGCATTGGCGCCGTGGCGCTTGGCGCCATCCTGCAGATCGATCAGCGCACTCAATGCGGCCCATTTGCAACCATAGTCGTCCGCCTTGCCGAAGCCGTTGGTCTTCGGATTGGCCACGTAGGTCGCGAGGCGTCTGCTGACCTTCGGCGTCGCTTGACCGGCCAAATAGAACTTGAACGCCGGGTCCAGTTTTTCCTTGGCCTCGGGCAGTTCCAGCACATCGGCCAGCGGGATATGCAGCACGGTGTCGCGCGCGAAGGCTGGCGCCGACAGCAACGCAGCGGCGGCCAAGACCACAAGACGAAACTTCATGAGCACGCTCCTTGAACGGGGCTTTCGATGATGCCGTATCAAGGGCGCCGCACAGGTAGGCGGAAGCCGGCAAATGCGCTGCGCAGCCCTGCGATCACTGCGGCGCGGATGCCGCCTGATCGGCCGTGGCGGCGGCGGGCGCCTGAGGCGCGACGCCCTGCGCCAGCGCCTCGGGGCTCTTGTTGGTCGTCAGGATGACCTCCATGCGCACGCCACCCATGGCCTCGCAGGACTTGCGAGGCGCCTCGTTCCAGCGGATGGCGGTTGCCGTGACCACCGGGCGCACGACGCGCCAAGGCCAGAAGCCAAAACGCTGCGAACTGTTGTAGTCCACGAGGGCATCGGCCTTGTTCGCCAGGGCCTGCTGCACCAGGGCCGGCAGCAACTCCTTGACGCCGCCATAGGTGCCCTTGGCGACCTTGAGCTGTTGCAGTTTCTGGTGCGGCATGTCGGACGGCGCACCGTTGTCGAAGACGCAGAGGTCTCGACCTTCCTGCGACAAGCTGGCGGCGATCCGCTTGCCGTCAGCCAACTCCTGTTCCGGCGAACCGGCTTGCGCCGCAGCGCTCGCCAAGATCATTGCAACGGTCAGTACGCTCTGCTTCATCAGGCCCTCCCAGGCGGGTTGTCGAAATCAAAGGCGGCGCAGGATCAACGAAGTGTTGATGCCGCCGAAGGCGAAATTGTTCGTCATCGCGAACTCGGTCTGCAGCACGCGGCCGCCACTCAACACATAGTCGAGATCGCCGCAGCGCGGGTCGACGCGCTTGAGGTTGATGGTGGGCGCGAACCAGTCGGCGTTCATCATCTCCAGCGTCATCCAGGCCTCCAGTGCACCGCAGGCGCCCAGGGTGTGGCCCATATAGCTCTTCAGCGACGAGATCGCCACACCGGTGCCAAAGATGCTTTGCGTGCCCTGGCTCTCGGCCACGTCGCCCTGGTCGGTGCTGGTGCCGTGAGCGTTGACGTAGGGGATGGCAGTGGCGGGCAGGCCGGCGTCTTCCAGCGCGAGCCGCATGGCCTGGGCCATGGTCGAGGACTGTGGCTGCGTGACGTGGGTGCCGTCGCAGTTGGTGCCGTAGCCGACGATCTCGCCCAGCATCTTGGCGCCGCGCGCCTTGGCATGCTCGTACTCCTCCAGCACGAAGGTGCAGGCGCCCTCGCCCAACACCAGGCCGTCGCGGTCGGCGTCGAAGGGGCGCGGCGTCAGGCGCGGCTGGTCGTTGTACTTGGTGCTGGTGGCAAACAGCGTGTCGAACACCGCCGCCTGCGTCGGGTCCAGTTCCTCGGCGCCGCCGGCCAGCATGGCGACCTGGCGGCCGCTCTGGATGGCCTCGTAGGCATAGCCCAGGCCCTGGCTGCCCGAGGTGCAGGCGCTGCTCGTCGTGATGATGCGGCCGGTGATGCCGAAGAACACCGCGATGTTGACGGTCGCGGTGTGCGACATCATCTTCACGTAGGTGTTGGCGTTGATGCCCTCGATGCTCTTGACCGTCATCATGCGGCCGAAGTCGCCGATGGCGCTGGGTGTGCCGCTGGAGCTGCCGAAGCTCACGCCCATGCGGCCGCTGGTCAGCAGCGGGTCGCCGATGAGGCCGGCCTGCTCCAGTGCCAGCTCGGCCGAGCGCGTGGCCATCTGCGCCACGCGGCCCATGCTGCGCATGGTCTTGCGGTTGTAGCGGTCGGCCGGCAGCTCGAAGGGTGCGCAGGGCACCCCGACCTGCGTGTTCAGGCCCTCGTAGGCGGCCCAGTCGGCCATGCGCTGGACCTTGTTGGTCTCGGCGCGCAGGCTGTCCATGACGGTTTCTGCGTCATGCCCCAGCGGCGACAACGCGCCGATGCCGGTGATGACGACTCTCTTGTTGCTCACCCGACCATCCCCCCATTCACGGAAATCACTTGCAGCATGTCTGCCCCTCGTCCGCCGAGTACGCCGGCCGATCCCCCGAGGGGATGCGGGCCGGCTAGGGAGCGGCCCGTCGCTCGGCCCGCCCTCATCCGACCATCCCTCCGTTGACCGAAATCACCTGCCGCGTGATGTAGGCGGCGTCCTCGCTCATCAAGAAGGCCACCAGGGCCGCCACTTCCTCGGGCTGGCCGACGCGCTGCGCCGGGATCAACTTCAGCGCGTGCTCCAGCACTTCGGCGTCGATCATGTCCGTCTCGATGAGGCCCGGTGCCACGCAGTTGACCGTGATCTTGCGGCTGGCCAGCTCGACGGCCAGCGCCTTGCTAGCGCCGATGATGCCGGCCTTGGCGGCACTGTAGTTGACCTGCCCGCGGTTGCCCATCAGGCCCGAGACCGAGGCCAGCGTGACGATGCGGCCGGGCTTGCGGCGGCGCACCAGCGGCATGGTCAGCGGCTGCAGCACGTTGTAGAAGGCGTCGAGGTTGGTGTGGATGACGGCGTCCCAGTCCTCACCGGTCAACGCCGGGAAGGCGCCGTCGCGGGCAATGCCGGCATTGCAGACGACGCCGTAATAGCAGCCATGGGCCTCCACGTCGGCCTCCAGCGCGGCGGCGGTGGCAGCGCGGTCGGCCACGTCGAAGGCGAGCACACGGGCGTTGCGGCCGAGTTCGCGGGCGGCCTGGGCCACGGCCTCGGCCTCGTCGCGGCGGCTGCGGCAATGGATGACGACGTCGTAGCCGTCGCGCGCCAGCCGCAGCGCGATGGCGCGGCCGATGCCGCGGCTGGAGCCGGTCACCAGCACGGTATGGGGAGTACTCATGGGGTCTGTCCGTTCAGGAAAGCCTCGGGGTCGTCGGGCCCGAAGACATTGAGGCTGGCGCGCGCCACCTCGGCGCCATCGATGCTGATGACGCATTCAAACTGGCCCAGGCCGTTGTCGGCCTGGAAGAGGCGTTGCACCTGCACGCGCAGCACGTCGCCGACGCGAAAGGCGGCACGATTGCACTGGTAGCGGCGCGTGCCGAGCAGGAAGCCGATGCGGGCGGCCCCGCCCTCATCGGCCTTGATGTGACGTTGATAGCCGGCCCATGCGGCGGCCGCCTGGGCCATGTATTCGACGCCGGCCGATGCGCTGAGCTGGCCACCCTGCACCAGCAGATGGTCGGCGCGCACGGTGGCCTCGGCCAGCAGCGACTCGGCATCGGCCTCGATGACGCGGTCGAGCCAGCTCATCGCGCCGCGGTGCGGCACGAGGTCGGCGATGGCGGGTTCAGTCTTCACGGGTCAACACCAGGGCGGCGTTGCTGCCGCCAAACGCAAAGGAATTGGACAACACGGCGCGCGGCGCGGCAGCCAGGCGCTCGCCCGGTGAAACCAGGCGGATGGCGGGCAGCGCGGCATCGCGCTCGCCGTCGAAATGGTGGGCCGGCAAGGCGCCGTCGCCCAGCAGGGTCAGCCAGCCGATGGCGGCCTCCAGCGCACCGGCGGCGCCCAGCGTGTGGCCGGTCAGCGGCTTGGTGGAACTGCAGGGCGTGTCCAGGCCGAAGACCCGCGCTACCGCTTCGCTCTCCATCGCATCGTTGTGCGGCGTGGCCGTGCCATGCAGGTTGAGGTAGCCGATGTCGGCGGGCGCCAGGCCCGCCATGTCCAGCGCTGCGCGCATCGCGGCCTCGGCGCCGCGCCCGCTGGGCTCGGGCGCGGAGATGTGGTGGGCGTCGCTGGTTTCGCCCCAGCCGGCCAGGCGCACGGCGGGGCCGGCGCCTTTTTCGCGCGTCATCAGGAAGAGCGCGCCGGCCTCGCCGATGTTGATGCCGCAGCGCTGCGCGCTCATGGGGTTGCAGCGCACGTCGCTGACGGCTTCGAGCGAGGCAAAGCCGGCGACGGTGAAGTCGCACAGGCTGTCGGCACCGCCGCAGACGACGGCATCCGCCATGCCGGCCTGCAGCAGCCGCGCCGCACTGGCCAGGGCCTTGCTGCTGGACGAGCAGGCCGTGGAGATGACATAGGCCGGGCCTAAGGTGCCGAGCTCTTCGGCCAGCAGCGCAGCGCCGGAGCCGATCTCCTGCTGGCGCACGTCGTGCCAGACCGGCAGTTCGCCGTGCTCGCGGTGGTGGCCCCAGGCGGCTTCGCTCTCGCCCACGCCGGAGGTGCTGGTGCCGAGCACGATGGCCACGCGCAGCGGGCCGAAACGCGCTATGGCCGCATCCACGGCGACGCGGATGGGTTGCAGCGCGGTCAGCAGCAAGGCGTTGTTGCGGCTGCGTTGCGCGTTGGCGTCGGGCAGGGGCAGGGGCTGGCGCACGCGACCCAGGTGCAGGGTGCGGCCGCGCCAGGCCTCGGGCTCGACGCCACTGGGCGTGGTGGCCCACAGCGACTCAGCCAGCGTGACGGCGTCATGGCCGGCGGCGCAGACGACGCCGAGGGCGTTCAAGTAGAAGGACATCAGCCTCCCTCCAAAGGGCGCGACTCGATGCGCAGTTGATAGTGCTCGGCGCGATTGTCGATCTCGACGCGCGCGCGGCCGTCCAGGTAGCGCACGGTCAGGCGCGTCTCGCCGGACTGGCGCAGCGTGCGCTCGTTGCCTGACTCATCCACGGTCCAACTCGCGGGCAGCGCGGCCTGCAATGCAGGCAGCGGCGCGAAGACCAGGGCGATGTCACGCAGCACGCGCGCCGGATCGACGGCGGCGGGCAGCATGGGATGGCGCTGCACCTTCAGCTCGTGGCCGTCCCAGTTCAGCGTCAACACGCGCTGACCGAAAGCGAGGCCGGCGAGTTGCAACTGCTGCGCGTCGACCTGCAGCAGCGTGTCGAGTTGGCGCTCGGTGACGGCGCCGTTGGGATCGTCGGGCGCGTCTGTCACCGTCAACCGCTGGGCCAGCGACAGCTCGGCACCGAAGGCGGCCGGCGCCAGTTGCAGCGGCGGCAGCGCGGCCGGTGGCGGCAGCGTCTGGCAGGCTGACAGCAGCAGCGCCGTGAGCAGGATCAGGGGGCGCACAACTGCTCCAGCGTGCGCATGCGCTCGGGATGTGCGACGTAGGGGTTGGTCAGGTCCCAGGCGTAGCCGGCCAGGATGGACGAGATCATGCGGCGGATGTCGGGGTTCTGGTCCTGGTGGAAGATGACGTCCTGGAAGCCGCCGCGGTACCAGCTCTCCACAAAGGCGCGGAAGGCGTCCACGCCGGCACGCAGCGGCTTGGCGTAGTCCTTCTCCCAGTCAACCGCTTCGCCGGCGCGTTCGCGCAGCAGCGCCGTCACGGCCAGGTCGGCGGACTTCACGGCGATGGTCACGCCGCTGGAGAACACCGGGTCCAGGAACTCGCCCGCATTGCCCAGCAGCGCAAAGCCCGGGCCCCACAGCGACTTCACGTTGGCGGCATAGCCCTGCAGCTTGTTGGCCGGGGTGTCCCACACGGCGTCCTTCAGCAGCGCAGCCAGCGAGGGCGTCTCGGCGACGACGGCCTTCAGTCGCTCCGTCGCGTCCTCGGGGAAGCGGTCGAAGTATTCGGCCCGCGCGACGACGCCCAGCGAGCAACGGCCGTTACTGAAGGGGATGGTCCAGAACCACACGTCCACGTCGTCCGGATGCACGGTGACGAGGATCTTGGTGCGGTCAAACGTCGGGTCGCTGATGCGGTCCTGCACATGCGTGAAGGTGGCGGCGCGCACGGGGAAGGCCGAGGGCGTCTCCAGGTCCAGCAGGCGCGGCAGCGTGCGGCCGAAGCCGCTGGCGTCCAGCAGATGGCCGGCTTCGACGGTGTAGGCCGCGCCGCCGTCCAGCGGCTGCACGTCGATCTGCGGGCGTTGACCTGCCGCGACGCGCACAGCCGTCACCTCGTGGCGGTAGCGCACATCGGCGCCGGCCTTGGCGGCGCCATTGGCCAGCACCTGGTCGAAATGGGCGCGCTGCACCTGGTAGGTCGTGCCCCAACCGGGCGTGAACTTGTCGCGGAAGTCGAAAGCGGTGCGCTTGGGGCCGCGGCAGAAGGCCGCGCCGTTCTTGAACTGGAAGCCGGCCTCGACGACGTCCTGCAGCAGCCCCGCCTTCTCGATATAGGCCATGGACTGTGGCAGCAGGCTCTCACCGATGGAGAAGCGTGGAAAGAGCTGGCGCTCCAGCACGGTCACGGCCAGGCCCTGGCGGCGCAGCAGGGCCGCAGCGACGGCGCCTGCAGGGCCTGCGCCGATGATGCAGACGTCAGTCGTTTCGAGGGTCATGGTCGTTGACGAAGAAAGGGGTGAGGAACCAGGCCAGGGCAATTCCCAGTCCCAGGGTCAGGCCGAAGGCCCGCAATGCCGGCGTGCCGGACAGGGCCAACAACCCGAAGGACAGCCAGGTGCTGGCGGCCGCGAGTGTGATGGAGACGAAGCCGCGCAGGTCGCGCCGACTGGGCTGGGCGAGCAGGAAGATGCCGTAGTCCACCCCCACGCCGAGCAGCAGCAGCAGGGCCAGCACGTGGAAGAGCTGCCAGGGCTGGCCGGCCAGGGCCGTCGCAGCCAGTGCCAGGCTGCCGGCCAGCAGGGTGGGCACCAGGGCCCGCCACCAGGCAGCGCCGAGGCGCCAGGCCAGCAAGGCGGCGACGGCCGCCACGGCGATGACCAGCACGCCGAGCATGCGGATGCGTTGGCGGGCCAGCAGCTCGGACACATCGGCCACCTTGTCGACCCAGCGCACCGTCGTGCCATCGGCGAGTGCCGCTAGTTGCGGCAGCACCTCGCGCGACACGCCGCGCAGCATCAGCACGCTGTGCCAGCGGCCGTCGGCATCGCGGCCCAGCCACTGGTGGCGCGCCGCCTCGCTGACAGGGGCGGTGCGCCAGGCCTCCACCGTCAGCACCGGCGCCGCGACGGCATCGCGCTGGGGCAGGGGCTGACCCAGTTGCTCGGCCACCAGCAGCGACACCTCGGCCCAGCGGCGCTGCACCAGGGCCGCATCGCCGGCCTGACGGGCCGGCGAAGGCACCCAGTCGGAAACGGCCTGCCAGCCGGCGATACCGGGCGTGCTGGCGAGCTTGGCCTTGAGAGCTTCCTCGCGCTCCAGAAGCACGGCCTCGCTGCCCGCAGTGAGCAGATAGAACTGCGCCGGGCTGGGCAGGTCCAGCCGCCGGCCGATGTCGATCTGCTCCTGCATCAGCGCGGGCGGCGTGTTCTGCAGCAGGCGGATGTCGTCGTTGGCCTGGCCGCGCCAGGCGGCAGCAGCCAACAGAGCGGCGATGACAACGCCGCCGATCAGGCCGCTGCGCCAGGTCAGCTGCGGCCAGCGCTGCCAGGCGCGGCCCAACGCGCGCGTCAGCGGCCGCACGGGCACGGGGCCGGCGTCCAGATGCGGGAACCACAGCCAGGTGCTGACGAAGGCCGCCGTCAGGCCGGCGGCCGAGAACAGCGCGACCTGCTGCAGGCCGGGGAAAGGTGTCGTTGCCAGCAGCGCATAGCCGGCCAGCGTCGTGCTGAGCGCCAGCACCATGGTGGGCAGTTGCTCGCGCATCAAGGCGAAGCGCTGCGCCGGCGGCTGGGCGATGCGGCTGCTGTAGTGGCTGCTGGCGTAGTTCTCGGCCACGCCGACAAGGCTGGCGCCGAACACCAGCGTGATCAGGTGCAGCTCGCCAAACACCGCCAACGTCGCCGCCACGGCCACCAGCAGGCCGCTGCCCACCGACAGCAACACCAGCAGGCGCGGCCGGATGCGGGCGAAGGCGAACCAGCTCAGCGCAAACACGCCGACGAGCGAGCCCACGCCGATGAGATGCATCTCGCGCTGGGCCTGCGCGGCCGCGGCATGCGCATGCAGGGGCACGCCGGCAGCCAGCACCTGGGCCTCGGGCACGGCAGCGCGGGCCTTGGCGAGGGCTTGGGCGATGCGCTCGTTGTCGCTCAGCGCGAAGGCGCTGGCGCCGCTGTCGATCAACGCCAGCATCCAGTCGCCCTGGGCATCGGCCAGGCGCAGCCGGCCGTCCAGAGCGCGCACCTTGCTGCCCTGGGCTCGCTCGGCGAGCCATGCCCCGAGGGTGTTGAAGGGGTCGTCGATCCAGCGGCCCACGCGCGGCAGGCCCATGGGCTGCATCAGGCTGGTCAACGCTTGTTGAGCCAGCGCTTCCGAAGGGGCGGTCTGCAGGGACTGGCGCTGGGCGTCGGTCAGCAGGGCGCCGCGTTGCGGGGCGAAGAAGCTCAGCCAGTCGGCCTGCTGGGCGTCGGACACACGGTGCCTGAGCTTGATGCCGGGCACCTCGACCTGCAGCTTGGCAATGAAGCGATCCATCGCCGCTTCACTGCCCTGGGGCGCGCGCAGCATGACGATGATGCGGCCCTCCCCTGCCTTGGCCAGGGCGGTCATCGCCTGCTCGACCTCGGGCCGGCGCTCGTCCTTGGGCAGCATGGCCAGCACATCGGTGTTGATGCGCACGCGGCCCTTGTATGCAGCCAGGGCCAGGCCTGCAGCCATCAGCAGCAGCGCGAGCGCCCAGGCCCAGGGCGCCAAGCGGCTGGGCCGGTCAGCCAAGTTGCTTGGCCTCGTCGGCGCTGGGCGCAGCGGGCTCGCGCGCCTGCTCGTCGAAACGCAGCGTCGTCGTGTCGCCCTGGGCCTCGGTCATGACGATGCGGCGCAGCTGGCGATCGCCCTCCAGCTCGATGCGGGCGAAGAGCTGGGCCAGGGCTGCGGCCTTGGGTTTCAACGCGGCGCGCCAGGCCTTGTCGCCTTGCAGGCTGGCCTGCACCTCGAAGGCCTGCTGCAGCGCGCCGAGGTCGCCGTCCAGCAGCGACAGCATCAGCTGGGTCACGACGCGGATGCCGGGCTCCTTGCTGGCATCCAGCTGCAGGCCGCCACCACCGGCGATGCGG
Organism: Roseateles sp. P4_D2; assembly: GCF_056401875.1. Lineage (NCBI taxonomy): Bacteria > Pseudomonadati > Pseudomonadota > Betaproteobacteria > Burkholderiales > Sphaerotilaceae > Roseateles > Roseateles sp. P4_D2. The sequence continues at coordinate 45,948 of NZ_JBFUIM010000013.1, forward strand.
TCGCGCGTCAGCACCAGCTGGCTGGCGAACGGCGCCGTCGTGCGCCAGATCAGGCCCTTGCCGCGCACCAACAGGTAGTCACCCTGGCTCTTCAGCGGCTTGGCGAAGCCGGCAAGCTGCTTGTCCTGCTGGAAGCCACCGCGCTGCACCGGCGTGCTGACGAGGCGCTGCTGAACCTGGGCGATGGCATCGGCCAGGGCCGGCAGCGGCAAGGTGGCGAGAAGAAGGGTGCGGCGCTTCATGGCAGGGGGATGCCCAGACGTTCAAAGAGGACCGGCGGGCTGGCGAACTGCATTTCCTTGCTGCGCATGTCCACGGCCACCATCAGCGTGTGGGCCCGGGTCAGGCGCGCGTTGGTAGCGATGTCGCGCACCGTGTAGTCGATGCGCAGGCGGTGCTCCCACTCGGTGATGCAGGCGCGCACGCCCAGGCGCATGCCGTATTCGGCCGGGCGCACGTATTTCAGCTGCAGATGGATGATGGGCCAGGCATAGCCGCTGGCGCGCATCTGCGGGTAGTCGTAGTTGAAGCGCTGCAGCAGCGCGCAGCGCGCCTGCTCCAGGTACTGCACATAGCGGCCGTGCCAGACGATCTCCATCGGGTCGAGATCGTGGAAGGCCGGCGTGATCTCGATCTCGTGGGCCAGGCGCGGGTCTTCACGCAGGCGCATGCAGGGCTCCGTGGGGCAAACGGATCTCGCGCAGCAACATCTGCAGCTCGACATCCAACGCGCGGTCTTCGTCGATCAGCGGCAGGCGTGCACAGAGCTGCTCGTACCAGGCCGACAGCGACGGGCTCAGCTGCAAGCCGCCCAGGCGCTGGCGCAGCCCCAGCCCCTGGCGGGCGCTGATGAGCAGGCCGGCGACGACCTGCTCGCTCAGGTCCAGAACGCGCAGCGCGTCGCGGGCCGCGATGCCGCCCATGCTGACCTTGTCCTGGTTGTGGCACTCGGTGCTGCGGCTGAAGACCGAGGCCGGCATGGTCTGCTTGAGGGCTTCGGCGGTCCAGGCGGAGACGCTGATCTGCAGCGCCTTCAGGCCATGGTTGATGGCGGCGCGCTCGCCCAGGGCACCGCTCAGATTCGACGGCAGGCCATGGTTGAAGCGCGTGTCCACCAGCAGGGCGAGCTGGCGATCCAACAGGTCGGCGACGTTGGCAACCGCCGTCTTCAGCGTGTCCATGGCCATGGCGATATGGCCGCCGTAGAAATGGCCGCCGTGCAGCACGCGCTCCTCGACGGCGTCCACCAGCGGGTTGTCGTTGGCGCTGTTGAGTTCGTTCTCGATGAGCTGGCGCAGCCAGGGCAGCGCGTCTTCGAGCACGCCGATAACGTGAGGCGCGCAGCGCAGCGAGTAGCGGTCCTGCAGGCGCTGCTCATTGCGGCTGGGGCGGTCGCTGGCGAGGTCGGTGCGCAGCCGCGCGGCGACGCGCTGCTGGCCGGCATGCGGCTTGACGGCGAACAGGCGCTCGTCGAAGTGGTGGGCATTGCCCGCGCTGGCGACGACATTGGCCGCCGTGATGCGCGTGGCCAAGCGCGACAGCCGTTCGGCACGCTGGAAGGCCAGGCAGGCCAGCGCCGTCATGACGGCCGTGCCGTTCATGATGGCCAGGCCTTCCTTGGGGCGCAGCGTGTGCGGCTTGAGGCCGACGGCCGCAAGGGCCTCGGCCGCCGGCATCTGCCGGCCCTGGAACCACACCTCGCGCTCGCCGCACAGCACGGCGGCGACATAGCTCAGCGGCGTAAGGTCACCGCTCGCGCCGACCGAACCTTCGCTGGGGATCAAGGGCAGGATGTCGTGCTCGATCAGGGCGGCCAACTGTTGCAGCAAGGCGTAGCTCACGCCCGACACGCCCTGCGCCAGCGACTGCAGCCGCACGGCCAGCACGGCGCGCACCTGCTCGGGCGCCAGCATGGGGCCTGCGCCGATGCCGTGGTAGGTGTAGAGGTGGCGCGGCAGCTCGGCCACCAGGGCCGGCGGGATGCTGACGGTGCAGGAGTCGCCGTAGCCGGTGGTGACACCGTAGACGACGCCGTCCTCAGCCAGCAGGCGGGCGATGAACTCGGCGCCGGCGTCGATGTGGGGCACGAAATCAGGCGCGGTGCTCAGACGCGCGCGGGCCTCGCGGCGGGAGATGGCGGCGATGTCGTCCAGGCTCAGCGGGCGGCCATCGAAAACAATCTCAGGCAACGGCATGCGGGCTGTCCCAGAAAGCGTAGAAGTTGAACCAGTCATAGGGCGATTCGCGCAGGCGGCGCTGCAGGATCCGTGCGTAGCTCTGGGCGTATTGGGCCAGAGCCTCGCGGCGCCCGGCGCGCGGCAGGCTGATGTGCTCGGTCAGCACCTCGAAGCGGATCTCATAGCCGGCCCCCCGGTGCAAACAGGTCAGCAGCACCAGCGGGCAGTGCAACACGCCGGCCAGCACATAGGCGCCGACGGGCAGCGGCGCCGGTGCACCGAGGAAGTCGACGCTGACGGTCTGCGCGGATTGGATGGGCACGCGGTCGCCGGCGATGGCGATCCAGCCGCCGGCGTCCACCAGCTCCTTGAGCTGCATGGCCATGGCCGGCCCGAAGTCGGTGACCTCCAGCAGGTTGACAGCGGAGCTCGGGTCCAGGCGCTTGAGGATGCGGTTGAAGGCCTGGGCGTGGCGGGTGTGCACCAGCACCGTCAGCTTCAGGTCCTGCTTGGTGCGGCCCACCATGCGGCACAGCTCCAGGCAGCCCATGTGGGCAGTGATGAAGATGCCGCCCTGGCCCCGGGCCACCATGGCGTCGACGAGAGAGAAGTCCTGCTCGCGCACGCACTCGGCCGGGTAGCGGCCGGCCATGGCCAGCAGCTTGTCGAGCATGGTCTCGGCAAAGCAGGCGACGTGGCGCAGCCCTTCGCGCCAATCGGGTTCACGCTTGAACACGCCCGGTTCGGCACGGTGCAGATGGCGCAGATAGTCCAGCGATGAGCGGCGCAGCGCCGGGCGCGTCAGCCAATGCAACACCACCACGGGAAACATGGCCCAGCGAACCAGGCGCCGGCCGAAGAGCTTGTGCACGCCGTACAGCAGCCAGATACCGCTGACGAAGGTCGTTTCACCCAACGACGCCCAGTGCTGAGCGCGCACTGTCATGGATTGCTCCGCAGCTTGCGCGCCAGCAGCAACGGCGCGCGCCACAGCATGCCGAAGAAGAGCCGCGTGTGCATGGCCGAGATCAGCACGTTGTCGCGCCAGACGCGGAAGTGCGAGATGCCGCCGACCGGATAGTGCACGCGCGTGGGCTGGTTGACGACCGGCACGCCGGCCCAGACGAGGCGCACGGCGATCTCGGTGTCGAAGTCCATGCGCCGGCCCATGGAGGCATGCGCGAGCTGCGGCAGCGTGGCGGCCAGCGGGTAGATGCGAAAGCCGCACATGGAGTCGCGCACCGAGAAGCTCAGCGTGTTGATCCAGACCCAGATGTGGGTGGCATAGCGCCCGTACAGCCGCGCGCGCGGCACGGACGCGTCGTAGATGGGGCAGCCGCAGATCAGCGCCTCAGGGTGCGCCAGGGCGGCGGCCACGAAGCGCGAGGCATCGAAGGCGTCATGCTGGCCGTCGGCATCGATCTGCAGGCCATGGGTGTAGCCCTGCTCGACCGCCAGGCGCATGCCGGCGATGACGGCCACGCCCTTGCCCTGGTTGTGCGGCAGGCGCAGCAGCTGGATGCCGTCCTGCCGCGCCAAGGCGTCGAGCTGCGCTGCCGTGGCGGCTGCGCTGCCATCGTCCACCAGCAGCACCGGCAGGCCCTGCTCGCGCAGCTTGGCCGCGACCGCACCGACCGTGCCACCGTGGTTGTAGACCGGGATGACGGCGCAAACCTTCACACGCCGGCTCCGAAGCGCAGCTTGCCGCTGGCGTGCGCGCCGCGCTCGCTGGTCAGCGCGAAACGCAGCTCGCTGCCGTCGGCATTGATGGTCAGCTCGAGGTCCACGGTGCCGCCGGGGCGGATGACCTGCTGGAACTTGAGCTGGTCCAGCCCGGCAAAGGCCGGCTGCAGTGCGAACAGCTCGCGTGCAAAGCGCTCTGCCCAATCCAGCTGCACGACGCCCGGCAGCACAGGCTGGCCCTCAAAGTGCCCTTCGAAGCCGGGATGGCGGGCCTCGATGTCGACGCGCAGCCGCACCGTCAGCGCCTCACGCATCAGCACCCGGGCGGGCGGGCGCATGGGGTCGAACAAGGCCTGCAATGCGGCCTGAGTGGTCTTGCCCTGGGTGTTGGCGGGGAATTCGCTGACGAGGCGCCAGCGGCGCGGGCGCACGGTGGACTCCAGCTGGGCGGCCAGGCGTTCGCGCAGCGGCGCGAGCCATGCAGCGCGGCCGGCCTGGTCGATGGCGCCCCAGGCCTCGGGCGTGGGCACCAACACGACGCCCAGCTCCTGGCGCGAGCCCGGCAGCAGCAGCGCGCGGGCTTCCTGCACCTGGCCGCTGGCCAGCAGGGCCTGCTCGACGGCGGCCAGCGACACGCGCTTTTCTTCCACCTTGACGATGCGGTCCGCGCGGCCCAACAGCACGAAGCCGGGGCCTTCCGCGCGGGCATGGTCGGCGGCCGTGTACCAGCCATCGCCACCGATATGGGCCGAACGCAGCTGCAATTGGCCCTCAGCCAGTTGCCATTCGACGCCGGGCAGTGCGCGCCAGGGCTCGGCATCACCCGCACCAGGCGGGCGCTGGCGCCAGGCCACACCGCCGGTCTCGCTGCTGCCGTAGACCTCGATGGGCGTCTGACCCAGGCGCTCGGCGCAGGGGGCCAGCGCATCGGCTGGCAGCGGGCCGCCGGAGCTGAACACCGCCGCCAGGCGCTCGGGCAGGTCGCCGGTGACGGCGAGCTGCAGGCGCTTCAGGTGGGCCGGGCTGGCGATCAGCGCGATGCGGCCGGGCACGGCATGCAGGTCTTCCAGATAGGCCACGCGGTTCGCCGCGGTGGGCCTGCCGGCGGCCAGTGGCCACAGCACGCGGAACAGCAGGCCGTAGATGTGCTGGTGGCTGACGGTGGCGTGAACCGTGGCGCCGTCCAGGCGCGCACCGAACTCGGCTTCCAGCGCGCGCACCTCGTCGAACAACTGGTGCAGCTGCTTGGGGATGGCGCTGGGCTCGCCGCTGCTGCCGGAAGTGAAAACGACGAGCTGGGGGGCCTGCGGGTCCAGCGACTGCCAATCCGGCACGGGCGCATCGGCCACGGCAGCAGTGGCATCGCTGCGGCCAGGCCAGTCGCCGGCAAACGCCCCCACCTGCTCGGACAGACGCTGCGCCGTGGCCGGCAGCGCGTCACCGGGCCACCAGACGGTCTTGCGGGCATGCCAGGCGCCGAACAGCGCGGCGGTGGCGTGCAGGGTGTCTTCGAAATGCAGTGCGACGTCGCCCGTCGCCAGCGCCTGGAAATGCGCGAACCAGCCAGCGGCCTGGGCCAGGAACTCGGCCGACATGACAGCCCGGCCGGAACGCCAACCCACGGGCTGAGCGGCCCGCGCCGGGCTCAGGGCACCGGCAAGGCCGAGGCGCAGTTCACGCCACATGCTTGCCGGCTCGTACGCGGCGGCGCACCAGCCACTCGCCGCCCATCAGGGTGCCCATCAGCCCGTAAGTGATGAAGCCGTTGTACAGCGCCCAGGTCTGCTCGCTGGCCCACAGGGCCGTCGCCAGGCTGATGCTGCCGTTGACGATGAAGAAGCCGCACCAGACGATGGTGACGCGGCGCGTGTAGGCCACGCCGTGGGCGTCCAACTCGGGGTCGTGCAGGCGCGCCAGGCGCTCGACGACGGTCTGGCCCTTGAACAGGCTGGCGCCGAAGAGCACCAGCATGGCCAGGTTCATCGCCACCGGGTAGATCTTCAGCGGCAACAGCTGGTTGGACCAGGCCGTCAACGCGGCCAGCACCAGGCCGGCCAGCGCGATCGCGAGGGCCTGCTGGCTGCGCGAGGCGAGGTAGCGCGCCAGTGCCAGCGCCAGCAGCAGCAACGCCAGTACCCGAGGCTCGGCATGTGCGAGGCCCAGGTAGACGAGAACGGGATAGAGGGCGGTCAGCGCCACCCAGAGGATGTTGCGCACGCTGGGGCGAGAAACGGGATCAGGCGGCGCGCGGCAGCGCGGCCTCGTCTTCACCGGTGGTTTCTTCGGCCTGCTGCAGCAGCGCGGTCAGGGCGTTGACGACGTCCTGCAGCGTGCGCACCGATTTGAAGGCCTCGGGCTGCAGGCGCTTGCCCACCAGGGGCTTGAGCTTGACGATGAGGTCCACCGCGTCGATGGAGTCGATGTCCAGGTCGTCGTACAGCCGGGCTTCCGGGCGGATGCGCTCGGGCTCGATGTCGAAGGTCTCGACCAGGATGGCCGACAGGCGCGTGTAGATGTCGTGTTCGGTCATGGTGTGAACTCCCTGGCGATTCAGCCCTTGCGGCTCGTGGCCACGAAAGCTGCCAAAGCCCGGATGGAGCGGAAATGGCGGCGGGTTTCCTCCGAATCGGCCGACATGGTGACGCCATAGCGCTTTTGCAGCGCCAGGCCCAGCTCGAGCGCGTCGATGGAATCCAGGCCGAGGCCTTCGACGAAGAGCGGCTGCTCGGCGTCGATGTCGTCTGCGCTCATGTCCTCGAGATTCAAGGCGTCGATGAGCAAGGTCTTGATTTCAAGTTCCAGGCTCTGTTCCATCGCCTTTTCCCCCAGAAAAATAGTCCCGCAAGTATCCCGTGAGCCGTCTTGCAGCGAGCGGGAATTCTCCGTGAGCACCCTCTAGAAAGGGTGTCACGGCGATGTCCTCGCCCACATCCAGACTCAGGTGTAACGGCCGGTCGTGGGTTTTCCACCACGGCCAGCCTTTGCTCAATCCCAGCGGCTCGCAGCGAATGCGCACTGGCGTGATGGCCACGCCCGTGCGCAGGGCCAATTGGGCCGCACCGCGCTGCAACTGCAAAGCATGCCCGGGCCTGCTTCGGGTGCCTTCGGGAAAAATTACCAGATTGCTGCCCGCCTGGAGGCTGGCGTTGAAACCTTCCAACACCTCGCTGCCACGGTCGTTACGCAAATAGTTGCAGGCCCGCACCGGCCCCCAGGTGAAGGGGTTGTCGCCCAGCCCGGCACGCACGACGCAATCGGCGTTGGGCGTGCGCCCGATCAGCGCCACCACGTCGATCAGCGTCGGGTGGTTGGCCAGCACCAGCAGGCCACGCCGCTGCAAGCGCTCGGCGCCCGTCCAGCGCACGCGCACCAGACCGAGCAGCGTCATCAGGCCGATAAAGCCGCGAAAGCTGGCCCCCACCAGCGCACGTGACCAGCGGATGCGGCGCACCGGGTCCCACACCAGCAGGTTGATCAGCGGGAAGGCGAGCACGCCCATCAGCAGGCCGCCAATACCGAAGCAGGCGAAGCTCAGACCCGTGGCCGGCACCCGCCAGGCGCGGGACCAGGCCCGGGACCAGTCGGACAGCAGGCTATCGAGCGACGACATGGCGCCACTGCCAGTCCGCGGCGCCGTCCACCTGGCGCAGCTCGGCGGCGGGGTCGAGCAGCCACTGCAGCAGCTGCAGATTGGGTGACAACGTGCTGGGCGCCTTGGGGCCTTGCGACACCTGGCGTGTGAGCTGCACCGCTGGTTCGCCCGGACGCGCCAAACGCAGGCGCAGGGCATAGGCATGCGGCGGCGCGATCAGAGCATCCAGCCCGGTGTGGGCGTACAGCGCCGGCAGCGGCGCGTCGAACACGGTCAGCAGCACGGCCGGCGCGACGGCGGCGAGCAGCGCCTGGGCTTCGACCCAGCCGGCGGCGGCGCTGACCTCGCCCGCGGCCACCGCGCTGACATTGGCGGTGATGCCGCGCTGGATGGAGTACTGGGCGCCGATGGCGTTGTGCACCGAGTGGCTGAAGGCGGTCGGTGACAGCGCCTCGCCCTGAGCCAGGTCCTGCAGCATGGCGACCGAGCGCGCCAATTCTCCCCAGCGCGACGCGAACACCAGGGGCATGGCCGCCAGCGCCGCCGCGTCGACGCCCTGCTGGGCCCAATAGGCCACCTGCAGGGCAGCGCGCCCCAGCGGGTCGATGCGCCGCCGCGCCATCGCCGGCACTTCCGGCAGCGGTGGCGCGGCCGGTGCGTCGGCGGTAACCGGTTGCGGCTGACGCAGCCAGGCCCGCCAGTCGTCCTGGGATGCCAGACCCGGCGCCCACGCCGCCCACTGCTCGACGTGCAGGGCCAGGCCGTCCTGGGCGGCAACGGGGGCAGCGGTGGGCGTGGTCATGGGCGGGTCTGAAAGTAGAAAACCCGCCAAGAGGCGGGCTTGCAGTTGAGCCAGGGAATGCCCTTAGCTTTTCGCGCGGAACTTACGCAGCGCCGCGACCTGGGCCGCCAGCGTGAGCAGCTCGTTCTGGATCGCGGCCTGGTCGAGTTCGCTCTTGGCGTTCTTCAGCGCTTCCTCGGCTTGCTTCTTGGCCTCGATGGCCTTGGCTTCGTCGAGGTCCTTGCCGCGGATGGCGGTGTCGGCCAGCACGGTCACGCGGTTCGGCTGCACTTCGAGAATACCGCCGGCGACGAAGACGAACTCTTCGGTGCCGTCCGGGCGCTCGATGCGCACGGCGCCCGGCTTGATGCGGGTGATCAGCGGCGTGTGCTTCGGCAGGATGCCGAGCTCGCCACTCTCGCCCGGCAGGGCGACGAACTTGGCCTCGCCCGAGAAGATCAGCTCTTCGGCGGAGACCACGTCGACGTGGAGGGTTGCCATGTTCAATCTTCCTTAGCTAACCATTGAAGAAGTCTGGTGAGAGACGGGACGCCGAGACGTCCCCGTCAACCTCACTGGATCTTCTTGGCCTTCTCGAAAGCTTCGTCGATGGTTCCCACCATGTAGAAAGCTTGCTCGGGCAGGTGGTCGCACTCGCCGGCCACGATCATCTTGAAGCCGCGGATGGTTTCCTTCAGCGGCACGTACTTGCCGGGCGAGCCGGTGAAGACTTCGGCGACGTGGAAAGGCTGCGACAGGAAGCGCTGGATCTTGCGGGCGCGGGCGACCGACAGCTTGTCTTCCGGCGACAGTTCGTCCATGCCCAGGATGGCGATGATGTCGCGCAGTTCCTTGTAGCGCTGCAGCACCTGCTGCACCGCACGGGTCGTCGTGTAGTGCTCTTCGCCGACGACGTTGGGGTCGATCTGGCGGCTGGTCGAGTCCAGCGGGTCCACGGCGGGGTAGATGCCCAGCGAAGCGATGTCACGCGACAGCACGACGGTGGCGTCCAAGTGGGCGAAGGTCGTGGCGGGCGACGGGTCGGTCAAGTCATCCGCAGGGACGTAGACGGCCTGGATGGAGGTGATCGAGCCGACCTTGGTCGACGTGATGCGCTCTTGCAGGCGGCCCATTTCCTCGGCCAGCGTCGGCTGGTAGCCCACGGCGGAAGGCATGCGACCCAGCAGTGCGGACACTTCCGTGCCGGCCAGCGTGTAGCGGTAGATGTTGTCCACGAAGAACAGCACGTCCTTGCCTTCGTCACGGAAGGACTCGGCGATGGTCAGGCCGGTCAGTGCCACGCGCAGACGGTTGCCCGGGGGCTCGTTCATCTGGCCGTAGACCATGGCGACCTTGGAGTCTTCCAGCTTGTCCTGGACCACGACGCCGGAGTCCGACATCTCGTGATAGAAGTCGTTGCCCTCACGGGTGCGCTCACCCACGCCAGCGAACACGGACAGACCGCTGTGCGCCTTGGCGATGTTGTTGATGAGCTCCATCATGTTGACGGTCTTGCCGACGCCGGCGCCACCGAACAGGCCCACCTTGCCGCCCTTGGCGAACGGGCAGATCAGGTCGATCACCTTGATGCCGGTTTCCAGCAGGTCCTGCGACGGGCTCAGCTCGTCGTAGGCCGGCGCGGCGCGGTGGATGGAGGCGGTCAGCTCGGAAGAGACCGGGCCACGCTCGTCGATGGGGTTGCCCAGCACGTCCATGATGCGGCCGAGGGTCGCCTTGCCGACCGGCACCTTGATGGTGTCGCCGGTGTTGAAGACTTCGGTGCCGCGGCGCAGGCCGTCGGACGAACCCAGCGCGATGGTGCGGACGACGCCGTCGCCCAGCTGCTGCTGGACTTCCAGCGTCAGGGCCGAGCCTTCCATCTTGAGCGCGTCGTACACCTTGGGCATGCGGTCGCGCGGAAATTCCACGTCGACGACGGCGCCAATGCACTGAACGATCTTGCCGACTGCTGCTTGCGTGTTAGCCATTTTTGCGTTCCTTCAATTCAATTCTTTGCGTGCCGAAGCGACTCAACCGACTGCGGCTGCGCCGCTGACGATCTCGGACAACTCTTTGGTGATCGCTGCCTGACGGGTCTTGTTGTAGACCAGCTTCAGCTCGCCGATCAGCGTGCCGGCGTTGTCGGTCGCGGCCTTCATGGCCACCATGCGGGCGGACTGCTCGCTGGCCATGTTCTCGGCAACGGCCTGGAAGACCAGCGCTTCCGTGTAGCGCATCAACAGCTCGTTGATGACCGTGGGCGCGTCCGGCTCGTAGATGTAGTCCCACGAGTGGCCGGCCTTGTCCGTGACCATGTCGTCGGCCTTCAACGGCAGCAGCTGGTGCACCTTCACCTCTTGCTTCATCGTGTTGATGAACTGCGTGTAGCAGAGATAGACGGCGGACAGCTTGCCTTCGGCGTACTGGTCGAGCAGCACCTTGACGGGGCCGATCAGGGCCTCGATGTGCGGCTGGTCGCCGAGCTGCGTCGCGTGAGCGACGACGCGGGCGCCAATGCGGTTCATGAAGCCCAGGCCCTTGCCGCCGATGGCGACGACTTCGGCCTTCTGGCCCGCCGCTTCGACTTCCTTGAGCTTGGCCGTGGCCGCGCGCAGCAGGTTGGTGTTGAGACCACCGCAGAGACCCTTGTCCGTCGTGACGACGACCATGCCGACCGTCTTCACGCCCTCGTTCTTCACAAGGAAGGGATGGCGGTACTCGGGGTTGGCCTTGGCGAGGCTGGCCGCGATGTTGCCGATCTTCTCGGCGTAGGGGCGAGCCGACCGCATCCGTTCCTGCGCCTTGCGCATCTTGGAGGCGGCGACCATTTCCATCGCCTTGGTGATCTTCTTGGTGTTCTCGACCGACTTGATCTTGCCGCGGATTTCTTTGCTTGAAGCCATTCGAACTCCTAGTCAGTGTGGGGCTAAGTAGAGGCTCAGCCCCACGTGTTCCGTGGCTTCTTAAGCGAAGGACTTCTTGAAGGCCGTGATGGCGGCGTTCAGTTCAGCTTCCGCATCCTTGTCCATCGCCTTGTCAGCTTCTAGCTTGGCCAGCAGCGCGGCGTGGCTGGTCTTCAGGTACTGGTGCAGGCCGTGCTCGAAGGACAGAACCTTCTTCACTTCGATGCTGTCCATGAAGCCCTTGTTGGCGGCGTACAGCGAAGCGGCCATCAGCGAGATGGACAGCGGCGAGTACTGGGCCTGCTTGAGCAGTTCCGTCACGCGGGCACCGCGGTCCAGCTGCTTGCGGGTAGCTTCGTCCAGGTCGGAAGCGAACTGCGCGAACGCGGCCAGCTCACGGTACTGCGCCAGGTCGGTACGGATACCGCCGGACAGCGACTTGATCAGCTTGGTTTGCGCTGCACCGCCGACGCGCGACACCGAGATACCAGCGTTGATGGCGGGGCGGATACCGGCGTTGAACAGGCTGGTTTCCAGGAAGATCTGGCCGTCGGTGATCGAGATCACGTTGGTCGGCACGAAGGCGGACACGTCGCCGGCTTGCGTCTCGATGATCGGCAGGGCCGTCAGCGAACCGGTCTTGCCCTTGACTTCACCCTTGGTGAAGGCTTCGACGTAGTCGGCGTTCACGCGAGCGGCGCGCTCCAGCAGGCGGCTGTGGAGATAGAACACGTCGCCGGGGTAGGCTTCGCGGCCCGGCGGGCGGCGCAGCAGCAGCGAGACCTGGCGATAGGCGACGGCCTGCTTGGACAGGTCGTCGTAAATGATCAGCGCGTCCTGGCCGCGGTCGCGGAAGTACTCGCCCATCGTGCAGCCCGAGTAGGCCGACACGTATTGCATCGCGGCGGACTCGGAGGCCGAGGCGGCGACGACGATGGTGTATTCCATCGCGCCGGCCTGCTCCAGCGAGCGCACCACGTTCTTGATCGACGACGCCTTCTGGCCGATGGCGACGTAGACGCAGGTCATGTTCTGACCCTTCTGGTTGATGATCGCGTCGATGGCGACGGCAGTCTTGCCCGTCTGACGGTCACCAATGATCAGTTCGCGCTGGCCGCGACCGACGGGAACCATGGAGTCAATCGACTTCAGGCCGGTCTGCACGGGTTGGTCGACCGACTTACGGGCGATCACGCCCGGGGCGACCTTCTCGATGACGTCCGTCATCTTGGCGTTGATCGGGCCCTTGCCGTCGATAGGCTCGCCCAGCGCGTTGACGACGCGGCCGATCAGCTCGGGGCCGACCGGCACTTCCAGGATGCGGCCCGTGCACTTGACGGTGTCGCCTTCCGAGATGTGCTCATAGGCACCCAGAATCACGGCGCCGACGGAGTCGCGCTCGAGGTTCAGGGCCAGGCCGAAGGTCTGGCTGCCGTCCTTGGCGACCGGGAATTCGAGCATTTCGCCCTGCATCACGTCGGACAGGCCGTGGACGCGGACGATACCGTCGGAAACGGACACGACGGTGCCCTGGTTGCGGATGTCCGTGCTGCCACCAAGACCCTCGATACGGCTCTTGATCAGTTCGGAAATTTCAGCGGGATTCAGTTGCATGCTAGGTCTCCCAGGTGGCCGTTCCTTCGCCGGATCAAGGGCGGGGTCAGACGCGGGGGTAAATCGGAATGTCTTGCGGGTGTCCAGCTGCGGATCAGGCAGTCAGCGCAACTTTCATGCGCTCAAGGCGGGCCTTGACGGAGGTGTCCAGCACCTCGTCACCCACGACGACGCGAACGCCGCCGATCAGGCCGGGCTCCAGCTGCACATGGGCTTCGAGCTTGCGGCCGAAGCGCTTCTCCAGCGACGCCTTGAGGTCGGCGAGCTGAGCGTCGCTGATCTCGTAGGCGCTGAAGATCTGCGCGTCGGACACACCCGAGGCGGCGTTGGCCAGCACGTGGTACTGGGCCACGATCTCGGGCAGTGCAGCCAGGCGGCCGTTCTCGACGATGGCGCGCAGGAAGTTCTGCAAGCCGGCAGCGAGGTCCTGCTTGGCCGCGGCGGTCACGACCGCAACGACCTGCTCAGCCTGGGCCTTGGGGTGATCGGCGAACTGGCGCAGATCGGCGTCCTGCGCCACCTGGGCCAGCGCGTCGAGCTGCTTGCCCCAGGCGACCAGGTCCTGCGACTTGGCGACCTGGAACAGGGCTTCCGCGTAGGGGCGGGCGATGGTGGCGATCTCGGCCATTTACAGCTCCGTCTTCAGGCGAGCCAGCAGCTCGGCGTGAACGCCGGCGTTGACTTCCTTCTGCAGGATCTGCTCGGCGCCCTTGACGGCCAGCGCAGCGACTTGCTCGCGCAGGACTTCGCGAGCGCGGGAAACCTGCTGCTCGGCGTCGGCCTTGGCGGCGGCCAGGATCTTGGCGCCTTCTTCTTCGGCCTTGCCCTTGGCGGCGTCGACGATGGCAGCGGCGCGCTTCTCGGCGTCCGAGATCAGCTTGCCGGATTCAGCCTTGGTCTGAGCCAGTTCCTTGGCGATCTGCGCTTCGGCGCCGGCCAGTTCGGCCTTGGCCTTGTCGGCAGCGGACAGGCCAGCGGCGATCTTCGCGGCACGCTCGTCGAGCGCCTTGATGATCGGCGGCCACACATACTTCATCGTGAACCCGACCAGGATCAGGAACACGATCATCTGAACGATGAGCGATGCGTTAATAAACACCTTGGTGCCTCACAAAGTTTCGAGTGCGGAAACCGCCGGGGCAACCTTGGCCACGGCGGGTCGACAGCATCGAATTACTTGGCGCCAGCAGCCAGCGCAGTAGCGATCTGGCCCAGGAACGGGTTGGCGGTGGCGAACCACAGGGCGATACCCGTGCCGATGATGAAGGCCGCGTCGATCAGGCCGGCCAGCAGGAACATCTTGGTCTGCAGTTCGTTCATCAGCTCAGGCTGACGAGCGGCGGACTCAAGGTACTTGCTGCCCATGATGCCGATGCCGATACAAGCACCGAAGGCGCCCAGACCAATGATCAGACCAGCGGCGAGGGCAACAAAGCTAATGACTTCCACGATGACTCCTTGAGGGGAAAAAAGAGAGAAAGGGTTGAGGGAAAACTGCTTGGAAAAACTGGGGGACGGCTGCTGCGGGATCAGTGCGCGTCGTGGGCCTGGCCGATGTAGACCAGCGTCAGCATCATGAACACGAAGGCCTGCAACGTGATGATCAGGATGTGGAAGATCGCCCACACCGAGCCCGCGATGATGTGGCCGATGGCCAGGCCGATGCCGGTGGCCGACAGGCTCCAGGCGCCGCCCATCAGGGCGATCAGCATGAAGATCAGTTCGCCGGCATACATGTTGCCGAACAGTCGCATGCCGTGGGAGACCGTCTTGGCGACGAACTCGATCAGCTGCATGGCCAGGTTGACTGGGTACAGATAGACCTTGTCGCCGAACGGTGCCGCAACGAGCTCGTGAGCCCAGCCGCCGGCGCCCTTCATCTTGACGTTGTAGATGAGGCAGGTGATCAGCACGCCAAGGGACAGGCCCATGGTCATGGACAGGTCCGCAGTCGGCACGACGCGCAGGTAAGCGTGGTGGTCACCAGTGAGGTTCTGCCAGATCCAGGGGAACAGATCCACCGGGAACAAGTCCATCGCATTCATCAGGAAGATCCAGACGAACACGGTCAGGGCCAGCGGCGCGACGAGCTTGCGGCTGTTGGCGTTGTGGACGATGCCCTTGGCCTGATCGGCAACGATCTCGACGAGGATTTCGACGGCGGCTTGAAACCGGCCCGGGACGCCCGAAGTAGCAGCCTTCGCGGCGCGCCACAGCAAGAAGCTGCCCACCAGACCCAGCAGCACGCTGAAGAAGATGGAGTCGAGGTTGACGACGGAGAAGTCGACGATGCCTTGCTGCTTGCCACTCTGCGCGTGGTTCAAGTGGTGAATGATGTATTCACCAGCGCTCGGGGCTGCTGTTTCGTGGCCTTCTGCTGCCATGTTTCGTTCTGCCTCGTCAGGTCAATCTGCGGCCACGCCACGCGAGCGCCAGCCAGTTCACTTTGATGCACACCGCGAGGGTGACCAGCAGGGCTGGCCAGCTCAGGCCCGGCACCACCTTTGGCGCCAGCACCAGCATCGCGATCGATGCACCGATTTTCAAAAATTCCCAACCCATGAACCCGGCAGCCGCACCGACCGCTGAATCCACGCGCTTTGTCATGCCCCGCGCCAGCAGCATGTTTGGCAGCACCACCGCCGCGACGCCATAGAGCGCCGAAACCATGGCCACGCCGGACGCCGTCCACAGCCGGATCACGGCCACGCACAGCAAGCCTGCCACCAGCTGCATCCCCAGCACACGCCAGGGCGACAACATCGGCAACGCCGACTTCAGCGCTGCCGCCTGCTCAGGGCTCAGGGCCTTGACGGGCAGCTCCTCTTTGTCGTCGCCCCAGCCGCCGGCCGTCGAAACGGCGGGGGGCCAGGTCTTTCGGGGGCCGTTCTCGGTCATGGCGCCAGGGTCCTGGGGTGGGCGGCTCAACCCCCAAAACTACCAGGAGCTGATTGCACCGGGATGACGCACGGGCGCCACCCAACAAAGCCAGCCATTATATGTGACGAGTTACACCGGGGTAAATACGCCCCCAGGCCGACACAGGATTCAGGCGCTTGTCAGGGTCGCGGGCAAGCCCGGCACGTCGACGCGCAGTTGCAGCACGGCGCCAGCGAGCGGCTCGCGTTCCAGTTCGTCGGCGGGGCGCTTCTCGCGCGCCGTCGTGATGAAGAGGGTGCGCAAGTCAGCGCCGCCGAAGGTGGGCATGGTCGGGCAGGTCACCGGCAACTCGACACGCTGCACAACTTCGCCGGTCGGCGCAATGCGCAGCAGGCAGCCACCTTCAAACATCGCGGCCCAGTAGTGGCCTTCAGCATCCATCGCTGCACCGTCAGGGCGGCCTCCGTAGGCCTCGCCCGGCGTGCGCGGCTTGAATTCGGCGAAGACGCGCGGGGAAGACAGCGCGCCGGTCGCCACGTCGAAGTCCGCGACGTAGATGCGATGGGCCTTGGTATCGGACCAGTGCATGCGGTGGCCGTCGGGCCTCCAGGCCAGACCGTTGGAGGTCGTCAAGCCGGGCACCTGAGATTCAAAGACCTTGCCGTCGAAGCGATACAGCGCCGCCTCGGGCTCGCGCGCATCCGAGACGCTGCCGATCCACAAACGCCCGGCAGGGTCGACCTTGCCGTCGTTGAAGCGCAGCCTTGCAGGGTCGTAGGGTGGCGGGCTGACGAGTTGCTGCGCACCGGTAGTCGTGTCCAGCGCCCACAGGCCGTCGCGCCGCGCGACGAGCAGGCCGCCGCCGGCGCGAGCCGCGATGCAGCCGGGCTCCGCCGCCTGCGGCCACACGTCCGGCGCGTCGATGCCCGCGCGCCAGCGCAGCACCTGGCGGCCCGGAATGTCGACCGCATAGAGCTGCAGTTCGGTGGGATGCCAGAGCGGCGATTCGCCAAGCAGGCAGCGGTGCTCGCCGAGGGGCTGGATGTCGTGTTCGAGTGCCATGCCGGCACTCTAGGCGGTTATCCGAAGTAACTCGGCCGGAAGGCGCCGAGCTCGGCCTTCAGATAGTGGGCGCCGGGGATGGGGTTGAAGTAGAACGGCGGCACCTCGGCAAAGCCCAGGCTTTCGTAGAGCCCACGGGCGGCTTCCATGTCATCCAGCGTGTCGAGCAGCATGGACGAGTAGCCGGCCTCGGTGGCGCGGTCCATCAGCGCCTGCGCCAGGATGCGTCCCAGGCCAAAGCGGCGGAAGGCCGGGCGCACGAAGAGGCGCTTCATCTCGCAGGCGTTCGGGTAGTCGGCGTCGGGCAGGGGCCGGAAGGCGCCGCTGCCGGCTATTGCGCCATCGACCGTTGCCAGCAGCATCAGGCCGCCGGGCGGCGCATAGGCGCCGGGCAGCGCTGCGAGTTCCTCTTCGAAACCCTGGAAGTCCAGATCGATGTCGAGGCTGTTGGCGTAGTCGCGCAGGACGAGCCGGGCCTCCTGCCAGTCCTCGGGCGATTCAGGCGTGATGAGCTGTATGTCGGGACCGGCCATAGGCGCCGCAGTTTAGCCAGCTGTCTCAGGCAGCAAATCCCAAGACCACGCGGCGGGTCTTGGCACTCTTCTTTTGGTGATCATTCACGTTCGCTGCGCACACAAGAGTGATCCCCGAAGAAATCAGCTCCGGCCCGAGGCCGACTCGGCAAAGCCGAGAACGACCCTGCGGGTCTTGGCTGATTTCTTCTCAATTTTGGTGACAACGACGGCACCAATCTCAACCGTGTTGCTCACATGCGTGCCGCCACAGGGCTGCAGATCCACGCCCTCCACCTCCAGCACGCGAATGCGCCCGAGACCTCGCGGTGGCTGCACGCTCATTGAGCGGACGAGGCCGGGGTTGGCGTCGAGTTCATCCTCCGTGATCCACCGATGGCCGACCGGATGCGCCTCAGCGACGAGGCGGTCCAGCCCGGCCTGGATGGCTTCCTTGTCGAAGGGCTCGTCGGTATGGAAGTCCAGCCGCGCATAGCCTTCGGTGATGGAGCAGCCGTCGACCGGATAAGGCAGCAGCGCGCACAGCAGATGTGTCGCCGTATGGAAACGCCGGTGAGCCTGGCGGCGCGCGGCGTCGACCTCGATGCGCACCGCCGTGCCGACGGTGGGCAGCTCACCGTCGATCAGGTGGACGATGGCCTCGGGGTGTTCCTTGCTCTTGCGCGTGTCGGTGACACGCCAGCGCTCCTCGCCCGCGATCAGCCAACCGGTGTCGCCGGCCTGGCCGCCGCCGAGCGGGTAGCAGACGGTGCGGTCCAGCAGCACGCCGCCTTCGCCGTGAGAGGTGACGACGGCCTCGCAGGCCAGCAGCGTTGCGTCCTCGCGGAACAGGTCTTCGGTCTTCATCACCCAATCACTCCCAGTTCGACCTCGCCGAGCGGGGTGGCCAGGCGAGCCTTCAGGCCATCACGTGTCTCGAAGCCGAGCAGATGCACGCCCTGATCGGGCAGCGTGTCGGTCGGGTGGGCTTCGTCCCATTGGATGAGCACCGGCAACGCCTCGCGGCGCAGGCGGCGACCGTCCTCGCGCAGCGCGATGCGCCAGCGCAATGCGCCGCGTGAGGCGTCGACCGCCTCACCGGCGTCCACGCCCTCGCCGCGCCAATAGGCCAGCGCCGCGTCCAGGTTGGGGACGCGGGCGACCCAGTGGATGAGCCCCGGCCCCAGCGCCAACCGTTCGCGCAGTGCGGGCTGGTCGAGGTCGAACCAACGGGGCCGGCCTGGCGGTGGCGCCGCGGGGTCGATGGCGATGATTTCCAGGTAGCAGCGCGGGTGATTGGGGCCGCTGATCGACACCAGGCGGTTGTGCGTGCCCATCAACGCATGCTTGCCGCCAGGTTGCGGCGTGACGCCGAGCACTCGATCGCACCAGGCGACGCCCTCTTCCAGCGTCGCGGCACCAACGACGAGATGGTCGAGTTCCATGCTCACAGCCTCACCTGGCCGTGGATCAGCGGCGTCACGTCGCCGCCAATCCAGGTGCCCTCGCCGTCGCGCTTCACATGCACGCGGCCGGCCCGACCGAGAGCGGCGCCTTGGGCGGCCACATAGCTGTCGCCCGCCAGACCGGACTCCTGCAACCACAACGCCAGGCCGGCGTTGAGGCTGCCGGTGACCGGGTCTTCGGGGATGCCGAGGTCGGGCACAAAGGCGCGCACCTCGAACTGGCATTCACCGCCGGCCGGGTAGGCACCAACGACGCCGAGCTTGAGCCCCTGCATCGCGATGAAGTCCGGCTGCAGCGCCAGCACGCTGGCCGCGTCGCCCAGGCGAGCGGCCATCCAGCCGGGGCCGTTGTCGACCCAGACCAGGTCGAGCAAGGCTTCAGGCGCGATGCGCAGTGCCGCAATCGCCTGCGCGCGCTCTTGCGCACCGACGCCGCCGCTGCGTTTCAACGGCGGCGCGGCGAAGGCCAGGCGGGCACCGTCGCGCTTCACCCGCACGAGGCCGATGGCGCATTGCTGCACGACCTCACCGGCCTTCTTCGCATCGCCGCCACTGGCCAGGAAGGCATGGGCGCTGCCCAGCGTCGGGTGGCCGGCGAAGGGCAGTTCGCCGCCGGGCGTGAAGATGCGCACGCGGTAGTCGGCGCCCGGGTCGGTGGGCGGCAGCAGAAAGGTTGTCTCGGACAGATTGGTCCAGCGCGCGAAGTCGCTCATCTCGGCGTCGGACAGGCCGCTGCCGTCGATGACGACGGCCAGGGCATTACCCTTGAGCGGCACGGCGGTGAACACATCGACCTGGGCAAAGCGGCGCAACTGAGTCATGGCTTGATCACGGCTTGAGATATAGACCGGGGCGGACGATTTCCATGCCGCGCTGCGGCTTGGCCAGTGGCGAGAAGCCGTGGCCGGCATAGACCGCATGGGCGTCGCGGGTGAAGAGCATGAAGCGGCGCAAGCCCTGCAGGTCGGCGTGGGCCAGCAGCGTCTCGATCATCCATTTCGCCAGGCCGTGGCCGCGGTGGGTATCGAGCACATAGACATCGCAGAGATAGGCGAAGGTCGTCCGGTCGGTCACGACGCGGGCAAAGCCGACCTGGCCGACCCCTTCGGCATGCAGCGCGATGCACAGTGAGTTGGCAATCGAGCGCTCGACCAAGGCCAGCGGAATGCCTTCGGACCAATAGGCCCCGACGAGGAAGTCGTGCGCCGCCCGGGCGTCGATGTCCTCGGGCGCAAAGCTGAGCCGGTAGCCGTCGCGCTGCATCAGGGCGCGTGCTCCGCAACCGGCTCCAGCGCCTCGTGCAGCAGACGGCCGAGCTTCTCGACGCCATCCCGGATCAGGTCCGGTGTCAGCGTAACGAAGGACAGGCGCAGCGTGCGCGGGTCGGGCTGGTGGGCATAGAAGGCCGCGCCCGGCACATAGGCGATGCCGGCGTCCACGGCCCGGGGCAGCAGGGCCATCGCGTCCAGGCCTTCGGGCAGGCGGATCCAGAAGAACATGCCGCCCTGGGGCGACAGGTAGTCGCAGCCCGGCGGCAGATGCTCGCGCAGAGCCTCGGCCATCGCATCGCGGTTGGCCTTGTAGAGGGCGCGGATGGTGGGGATGTGGCCGTCCAGGAAGCCATCGCGGATGACCTCGTGGACGACGCGCTGATTGAAGCCCGGCGTGTGCAGGTCGGCGGCCTGCTTGGCCTGCAGCAGCTTCGGGTACAGCTCGGGCGGGGCGATCAGATAGCCGAGGCGAAAGCCCGGCGTCAGCACCTTGGAGAAGGAGCCCAGGTAGAGCGACCCTTCCGGCCATAGGCTGGATAGCGCGGCCGGCGGCGGCTCGTCGAACCAGAGGTCGCCATAAGGGTTGTCTTCGACGATGGGCACGCCGGCGCGGCGCGAGGCTTCGACGACTTCCACGCGGCGCTGAGCGCCCATGACGCGGCCGGTCGGGTTCTGGTAGTTGGGCAGCAGATAGCTGAAGCGCGTGCCGGGTGCGTCATGCGGCAGGGCCGCAATGGCCTCGGGGCGCGGGCCCTGGTCGTCGCTGGCGAGACTCGCAAAGATGGGCTCAAACGGCGTGAAGGCCTGCAGCGCACCGAGGTAGGTCGGCGTCTCGACGGCCACCGGCGCACCAGCGTCGCAGAGGATCTTGCCGACCAGGTCCAGCCCCTGCTGGGAGCCGCTGGTGACCAACACCTGGTCGGGCGTCACGTTCATGCCGAGTGTTGCCACCCGCGCCGCCACCCATTCGCGCAGCGGCGCAAAGCCCTCGCTGGCCGCGTATTGCAGGGCCTCGCGCGGGTTCTTGCTCAGCACGCGGTCGCAGGCGGCCTTCAGCGCGTCGACCGGAAAGGTGTCCGCGCTCGGCAGGCCGCCGGCCATGGACAGGATGCCGGGCTTCTCGGTGACCTTGAGGATCTCGCGAATGATGGACGGGTTCATCCGCGCGGCGCGGCGCGCTTGGGTCCAGACGGTCGTCATGTCAGCCCCTCGTTCCATGAGTACATGGACCGATCCCCCGAGGGGATGGCGGTCCGGCTAGGGGCGGCCCGGCGCTCGGCCCGCCGGCCGGCAAAGACAGAATGGTGCATGGCAATCACTCGCGGGATTTCAAAGGAGTCAGCCTAGCATCCAGTCGACCGCGGCACGGGCCTGCAAATCGGTGGAGTCGAACAGCGGCAGGGCGGCAGCGCTGTCAGCGGGCAACAGCAGGCCCAGCTCGGTGCAGCCAAGAATGGCGGCCTGTGCGCCGCGGTCGGCCAGGGCTGCAACCTGGGCGCGCAGGGCCTCGCGCGAGGCCGGTTCAAAGCGGCCGCGGCACAGTTCCTCGTAGATCAAGCGGTGCACTTCCGTGCGGCCTGCCTCTTCGGGCGTGATGACCTCGATGCCAAATCGCTCCCACATGCGGTCGCGATAGAAGCCCTGCTCCATCGTGAAGCGCGTGGCCAGCAGGCCGGCGCGTTTGACGCCGGCCGCACGCAGCGCCTCGGCGGTCGCATCGACGATATGCAGCACCGGCAAGCCGGCCGCCTGTTCGATCTCAGTGGCGACGAGGTGCATGGTGTTGGTCGCAATCAGCAGCGCCTCGGCGCCGGCACGCTTCAAGCCGGCGGCGGCTTCACCCAGCACGCGCGCAGCCTCGCCCCATTCACCGGCCGACTGCATCGCTGCAATCGGCGCGAAGTCGACGCTGTGCAGCACGAGCTGGGCGCTGTGCAGGCCACCCAGGCGCGCGGCGACGCCGCGGTTGATCAGCGCGTACAGATGCTGGGTGGACTCCCAGCTCATGCCGCCGAGGATGCCAAGTGTCTTCATGCAGCGCCTGCCAGGTTCATGCGCCAGCCCCGTGCCGGCTTTGCCTCGACTCTGCGCTTGGGCGCGGGCTGCAGCAATTGAAAGGCTGCTTCCGGCCAGGCCTCGACAACGACCTCCTGACCAGCAGCCAGCGTCAGGCCCTCACCGGCACGCAGCCAGTGGTCGTCGGTGCCTCCCGAAATGGTCAGCCACAGCCGACCACCCGTCACGACGAGGCGGCGCGGCGTGCGAGCGGCAGCCAGGGTCAGCGCCTGGCCGGGCGCAAGTGGGATGGTGAATCGATCATTCATCACAGGCCTCCTTCAGTGAACCGGTTGCCGTTTGCCCAGCCACACGACCGCGAGCACGGCGGCGGCGAAGACCACGGTCATCGCATCCAGCCGCTCGCCCAGCAAGGGCACCGCGAACAGCATGGACAAAAAGGGTTGCAGCACCTGCACCTGGCTGACGCGCATCGTGCCGCCCAGCGCCAGGCCGCGATACCAGGCAAAGAAGCCGATCCACATCGACACCAGCGATACATAGGCAAAGCCGCCCCAGGCCGAAGCCGCCACCGGCGCCGTCGGCCGCGTCAGCACGGCCAGTGGCACGGTGAAGGGCAAGCTGATGACCAGCACCCAGCAGATCACCTGCTCGGCCGTCAGGGCGCTGGTGAGCCGCGCGCCGCTGACATAACCCGCCGACGCGCAGACCACAGCCCCCAGCAGAAGGCCGTCCGCCATCTCCAGCCCGCCCGCCCCGCGCCAGGCCGCAAAGCCGATCACCAATGCCAGCCCAGCCAACGCACAGATCCAGAACCCCAGGCTCGGCCGCTGGCGCAGCACCAGCGCGGCGATGACGGCCGTGGCCAGTGGCAGCACACCGGACACGACCGAGGCATGCACGGCGTCCACATGGCGCACCGCGAAGCCCAGCAGCAGCGGCCAGCCGAAGACGACGCCAGCGGCCGTGAAGGCCAGCAGCTGCCATTCGCCGCCGCGCGGCCGTCGCGCGCCGGTGATCCAGAGATAGGCGATCGACAACAGCCCCGCCGCCACCGCGCGCCCGAAGGCGACAAAGGCCGGATCGAGCTGGGGCGCCGCTGCGCTGCCACCGGCCAGCCGCGTCATCGGGATGCTGAGAGCGAACATCAGCACGCCGGCCGCGCCGAGCAGCAGGCCACGTGTCGCATCGGACGTGGTGGTCGTCGAGACCGTGGTGGACGTGGAAAACCCTGACATGAACTCAGTCTGAGGCATGACACCGATACAGAACCAGTACAGTCAGCCAACCTGACCAAGAATCTGTACTGCCATGCCCACCGGTACACACCCTCCCCTGCAGCGCGGCGCCAGCCTGCCGCTCGCCGGCCAGTTGGCTGAGCGCTATGCCCAGCGCATCCGGGAACGCCTGCTGCTGCCGGGCGCCCGCCTGCCGTCGGTGCGCGACTGTGCGCGCCAGCATGGCGTCAGCCCGCACACCGTCGTCGCCGCCTATGACCAGTTGCAGGCCGCGGGGTTGCTGGAGGCGCGCCGCCAGCGCGGCTTCTTCGTGCGCGAGAGCCGCCCGGCCACCACTCGCGCCGCGCCGCGCCCGCAGGCCATGGCCATGCCGCGCCAGGCGCCGATGGATGCGACGGCGCTGATCCGCGGCATGTTCGAGGCCGACGCCGCGCGCTCACCGGGCCTGGGCACGCTGCCGGCCGACTGGCTGGACCCGACGCTGCTGCAGTCCGCGCTGCGCCGCCTGCATGCCGCCGACTGCCTGGCCCTGCAGGTCGGCTATGGCGACCCGATGGGCGACGACCGCCTGCGCGCGGCGCTCTCCCAGCGCCTGGACGACCTCGGCATCCACGCTGTGCCGGCACAGATCCTGACGACCAACGGCGCCACGCACGCGCTGGACCTCATCATCCGCACCCAGTTGCAGCCCGGCGACGCCGTCCTCGTCGACGACCCGGGCTGGGCCGTCATGTTTGCCCGCCTGACCCAAGGCGGCATTCGCCTGCTGCCGGTTCCGCGTGGCGCCCAGGGACCCGACCTGGAGGTACTGAGCGCGCTCGCCGCCGCCCATTCGCCGCGCGCCTACCTGACCGTGTCGGTGCTGCACAACCCGACCGGCCACAGCCTCAACCTGGCCAGCGCCCACAAGCTGCTGCGCCTGGCCGACGAGCACGACTTCTTCATCGTCGAGGACGACAGCTACGGCTTCCTCGCGCCCGAGCACCTGCCGCGCCTGGCGGCGCTGGACGGGCTGCGCCGCGTCATCTACGTGTCGGGCTTCTCCAAGGTGCTGACGCCGGCCTGGCGAGTCGGCTACCTGGCGGCCGCGCCCGAGCGCCTGCACGCACTGACCGACACCAAGCTGCTCGATGGCCTGACCAGCTCGGCCGTGCTCGAGCGCGCCGTGGCGCTGTGCCTGGAGCAGGGGCGGCTGCGCCGCCATGCGCAGCGCCTGCGTGAGCGCCTGGCCACCGCGCGCCAGCGCATTTCGGCCCTGGCCACCAAGCAGGGCTTCGCCTGGGCTGCGCCGCCGGACGGCCTGTTCGGCTGGCTGGACGTCGGCGTCGACACCGAGCGCCTGGCCCAGCCCCTGCTGGACGCGGGCTGGCTGATCGCGCCCGGTGCCCTCTTCAGCGCCACGCGCGCCCCCGGCTCGCTGGTGCGCATCAACATGGCCACCTCGCAGGACCCGGCCTTCTGGCGCGAGCTGCGCGCCGGCGTTGACGCCTTGAAAGGCCGCGCCGCGCTCCCCTAGGTTCATCCCCCTTGTTCGCTGGAGCAACCCCTGGGCGCTTGAGCGGCGCTGCACCGCAGCCTGGACGGGCGGGTCGACTTGGCGAGCTGGCAGTCGCATGTCGGCCGGCAGTTCGAGGCGGATGGCCACGCGGTCACGCCGCAAGCGCTGAGAGCCGATTTCTGCCGCCTGCAGGGCTGACAAAAAGTTCTCACTCCACCCGGACTTTTTCAAGGAGCCGCGCTCGGGCCGCCGGCAGAATCCGCGTCGCCCGGCGCCGCTGCGGCGCCCGATGTGGACATGAGCAACTCCTTGAAATTCCTTGTTGTAGACCCCCTTACCGGGGTTCAGACCTTTGCACGCCAGCTGCTGCAAAGCCGCGGCTTTGCCGCCGACAGCATCCTGTGCTGCGCCGACACCGAGGCGGCCCTGGCCCAGGGCCTGCTCTTCAAGCCGCATTTCCTGATCACCGATTGGTTTGCCAAGGCGCCACTGAGCGGCATCCAGCTCTACCAGCGCCTGCGTGAGGTGCAGCCATCGCTGCATCTGTCGTTGCTGAGTTTCGAGGTGACGCCCGAACACCAGTTCGAGGCCGAGGCGCACGGCGCCGACTTCCTGCTGAAGAAGCCCTTCACCGCCGAGCAGCTCAAGGCGGAGATGACTCGCTCACTCGAGGCGCTGGCCAAGCGCTCGCCCGGCCTGCATGGCCAGGTGCGCGAGGCGATGCGCGCGGCCAAGCCGGCACCGCGGCCGGCGTTGCCTGTCATTGCGCCCCAGCCCGTCATCAAGCCGGGCGACAAGGTGCGCTTCAACGGCGCCGTTCACGTGGCGCAGTACGTCGTGCACCGCCACGGCGAGACCGTGGTTCAGCTCAAAGGTCAGAACGGCTTTGTGTCGCTCGAGAAGCTGCAACCCGCCTGACATCAAGTCCCCTCGCCCAGTCCCGCCCCGCTGAACGCGGGCGCGCCTGGTCGGTCTTGCAGACCGCGCTGCGTCTTGAGCCGCAGCTCTTCGGCAGGCGCATGCCGCCCACTGGGCGCCATGTGTCCGGCCTCAGCCCCCGCGGGGACGGCGATGCTCACGGCATCGAGCCGTGAGCACATCGTCCGACGGGCCGGCTAGAGAGCGGCCCGGCGCTCGGCCCGGGCAGGGCACGACTGCCGCAGCACTCAGATCACGACGATGAGGATCATCAGCAGCGGATAAGGCAGGGCCACCGTCGGGCGCAGCGCGCTCTTCAGGTATTGCGTCACCAGGCCCAAGCCGCGCGGCCGGCTGGCGAGCCAGTCGCTGTGCAACTGCATTGCCACCGCGCCCTCGCCCGCCTTCAGCCCCGCCTCGACGACGAGCAGGCGATCGCCCAGCCGCCCCTGGAAGGTCTTCAGCACGCCCTCCTGCAGCCACAGCAGGGCCAGCAGCGCCAGGGCCAGGGTGTTGTCCGGCACCAGCACGGTGGCCGCAAACGCCACCAGCTTCACACCCAGGGCCAAGGCCTCGTAGCGCTCGTGCTGCGCCTGCAGGGCCAACCATTCCTGGTGCAAGGCGTTCACTTCGCCTCCAACAGTTCCCACCGCTCCATCAGCACCAGCAGCTCGGCATCGATGTCGGCGGCGCGGTCGGTCACCTCGGCGATGCGGGTCGCGCCCTGCGCGTACAGCTCGCTACCGGCGATCAACGCGTTCAGCTGCGTCTGCTCGGCCTCCAGCGCGGCGATCTGCTTGGGGATCTCGTCGAGCTCGCGCTGCTCCTTGTAGCTGAGCTTGCGCTTGGTCGCGACGACCAACGCGGGCTCGGGCGCGGGCGGCGGTGTCGGAGCAGCCGCGGCCTTGGGTGCGGCCTGCGCCTGCAAAGCCGCGGCGCGCCTGGATTGCAGCAGCCAATCCTGCACGCTGCCTTCGTACTCGCGCCAGCGCGCGTCGCCTTCATAGACGATGGTGGACGTGACGACGTTGTCCAGGAAGCGCCGGTCGTGGCTGACGAGGAAGACGGTGCCGTCGTACTCCGCCAGCAGCTCCTCCAGCAGCTCCAGCGTCTCGATGTCGAGGTCGTTGGTGGGCTCGTCCAGCACCAGCACATTGGCGGGCCGTGCGAACAGGCGTGCCAGCAGCAGGCGGTTGCGCTCGCCACCGCTCAGCGTTCGCACCGGCGAGTTGGCGCGTGCCGGCGAAAACAGGAAGTCGCCGAGGTAGCTCTTGACGTGCTTCTTCTGGTTGCCGATCTCGATCCACTCCGAGCCCGGGCTGATGGTGTCGGCCAGCGTCGCGTCGAGGTTCAGCGTGTCGCGCATCTGGTCGAAGTAGGCGACGCTCAGCCGAGAGCCCAACCGCACCGTGCCGCTGTCCGGCGCCAGCTCGCCGAGGATCATCTTCAGCAGCGTCGTCTTGCCGGCGCCGTTGGGGCCGATCAGGCCGACCTTGTCGCCGCGCAGGATGGTGGACGTGAAGCCGCGCACGATGGCGCGATCGCCGTAGCTCTTGGACACATCCTCCAGCTCCGCGACGATCTTGCCGCTGGCGCCACCGGTGTCAATGTCCAGCCTCACCTTGCCCTGCACATCGCGCCGCGCCGCATGGGCCTGGCGCATCACTTCCAGGCGCTGGATGCGCGCGACGGAGCGCGTGCGGCGCGCCTCGACGCCCTTGCGGATCCAGACCTCCTCCTGAGCCAGCAGCTTGTCGAAGCGCGCGTTGAACAGCGCCTCGTTCTCCAGCTCATAGGCCTTGGCGGCCTGGAAGGCAGCGTAGTTGCCCGGGTAGCCGCGCAGCTGGCCGCGGTCCAGTTCGACGATGCGGTTGGCGACGTTGTCGAGGAAGGCGCGGTCGTGGGTGATCAGCAGCAGCGAGCCCTTGAAGTCGTTCAGCAGGCCTTCCAGCCAGGTGATGGCGTCCAGGTCCAGGTGGTTGGTGGGCTCGTCCAGCAGCAGCACGTCCGGTTGGGCGACGAGGGCCCGGCCAAGCGCGACGCGCTTCTTCAGGCCACCGGACAGCGTGCTCACCAGGCGCGAACCGTCCAGGCCCAGGCGGTGCAGGGTCTCCTCGACGCGCTGCTCCCAGTTCCAGGCGCCGATGTGCTCGATGCGCTCCTGCACCCAGGCCAGGTCATCGTTCTCATCATGGATCTCGTAGCGCTCGCGCAGCGCCTTGTGCTCGGCCACGCCCTCGCTGATGACGTCGAAGATGGTCGCGTCGCCGCGCAGCTCGGGCTCCTGCGGCACATAGACGTTGGTCAGGCCTTGCTGCTGCTGCAGCAGGCCGTCGTCGAGCTTCTCGAGGCCAGCCAGGATCTTCAGCAGCGAGGACTTGCCGGTGCCGTTGCGGCCGATGAGGCCGACGCGTTCGCCGACTTCGAGAGAAAAGCCAGCACCGTCGAGCAGGGCGACGTGGCCGAAAGCGAGGTGGGCGTTGGAGAGGGAGAGGACTGCCATCCCTCGATTGTCCCTCGGCGGTTCAAACGGCCCTCAGCGACGGCGTTGCCGACAGATGGCCCAGCACCTGCTCCATGACCGCCGGGTCGTTGAGCAGGCGGCGGTGGCCGAGGTTCTCGGTCACGTGCAGGCGGCCCGCCGCCAAGCCGGCCAGCAGGGTCTCGCTGCCGGTCAGTGGCGCCGTCAGATCGCCCCGGTCATGCACCAGCAGCGTCGGCTGGTTCACGCGCACGCCCAGCCAGCCGGGCTCGAAATGCCCCAGCGATGCGCCCTCGCTTTGCTCGATACGGCCGCGCATGCGCGCCGCCAGACCCTCGCCCGTGCCCATGGCCTGGGCGAACCAGCGCAGGAACTGCCAGGGTGGGGGCGCCAGCGCGATCAGCGCCGCCCGCCGCACCGGCAGGCCACGCGCCAATGCGTGGGACAGCGCCATCGCCCCCAGGGAATGCGCGACGACCCCATCCCACGGTCCGAAACGCGCCGTGACGGCGAACAGCGCCCTCACCCACTGCAGCAGGTTGCTGCGCCAGCCGCTGCTGCGGCCGTGCGCCGGCAGGTCCAGCAGCACGGGCTCGAAGCCGGCCACCGCCAGCGTGTCGGCCAGCGGCCGCAGCTGCTGGGCATCGCCGGCCCAGCCGTGCGTCAGCAGCACCTTGGGCCGGCCCGGTTCGTCATGCTCGATATCGCTGCGCTGCCAGACGCTGATGTGGCCACCTTCGAAGGGCAGTTGCCGCTCCACCCAGGGCCGCGGCACGTCCCGCGAACGGGCCAGCCATTTGGTCGGCATGGGCGTGAAGAACAGGCGCAGCGCCACGCGCGCGCCGAGGTCGGGCGACAGGCGATGCAGGCCACGCAACAGCGCCGCGATGCCGCGGGCGGTGGGCGAGGCGTAGAAGGCAGCGGCGGGGTTGTGGGAGGTGGTCACAGGGGCTCCATATTTCGCACGACCGTGCGACAAAAAGGCAAACGAAGAAGATCAGCGGGCAAAGGCGTCATCGATCAGGGAAGGCAGTCGTTCAGCAGGCGCTGCCAGGCACGCTCGGCGCGCTCACCGGCACGGGGGTCGCGCAGGAAGCGGGCGTCGTGCAGCAGGATGATGAAGATGGCGTCCATTTCGAACACCATCTGCTCGGCGTCGAGGTCGGCACGCAGATGGCCCGCTTCAACCGCCTGCAGCACGGTGCGCCGCAGCGTCGCGCGCCAGCGCAGTACACCGTCCAGCAGGTGCTCGCGCACCGGGCCCTCGCGGTCGTCATACTCGAAGGCACCGGCCGTGTAGAGGCAGGTCTTGTGGCGGTCGACGTCGCTGGCCCAGGCCAGCCAGCGGCGCATGACGGCCTGCAGCCGCGGCAGGCCGCGGGCCTCGCCCATGGCGGGCACGAAGACCGTCTGCACGAAGCGCCTGTCGAATTCCAGCAGCACAGCCAGCTGCAGTTGCTCGCGCGAGCCCACGCGCGAGAACACGCCGCTCTTGGACAGGTCCAGCCGCTTGGCCACCTCACCGAGGCTGATGCTCTCCAGCCCCTCGGTCACGGCCATGTCGAGTGCCGCGCCGACGATGGCGGCCAGCGTGATCTCGGCGCGTTCGCTGCGAGTTTCCATGCCCGCAATTTAGCACGACCGTGCGGGCCGCCGCTAGGGTGCCATGTGCGGGGTCTTCGCGTCCAGCACGGCTTCCGGCTCCTCGGCCTCGGCCGGCGTCTCGTTGTCCAGCAC
Organism: Roseateles sp. P4_D2; assembly: GCF_056401875.1. Lineage (NCBI taxonomy): Bacteria > Pseudomonadati > Pseudomonadota > Betaproteobacteria > Burkholderiales > Sphaerotilaceae > Roseateles > Roseateles sp. P4_D2. The sequence continues at coordinate 75,778 of NZ_JBFUIM010000013.1, forward strand.
AGCCTGCAGTCGAGGCATGTCCAGGTCACCCGTCCACTTGCCCACTACCACCGTGGCGACGCCGTTGCCCACCAGGTTGGTCAGCGCCCGCGCCTCGGACATGAAGCGGTCGATGCCCAGGATCAGCGCCAGCCCCTCGACCGGCACATGGCCGACGGCCGACAGCGTGGCTGCCAGCACGATGAAGCCGCTGCCCGTCACGCCGGCCGCGCCCTTGGAGGTCAGCAGCAGCACTCCCAGCAGCGTCAGTTGCTGCATCAGGGTCATCGGCGTGTCGGTCGCCTGGGCGATGAAGACGGCCGCCATCGTCAGATAGATGGAGGTGCCGTCGAGGTTGAAGGAATAGCCGGTCGGGATGACGAGGCCGACGGTGGACTTGCGCACGCCGAGGTTCTCGAGCTTGGCCATCATGCGCGGCAGCACCGATTCGCTGGACGACGTGCCCAGCACGATGAACAGCTCTTCCTTGATGTACTTGATGAACTTCCAGACCGAGAAGCCATGCAGCCTGGCGATGGTGCCCAGCACGATGAAGATGAAGATCAGGCAGGTGGCGTAGAAGGCACCCATCAGCTTGGCCAGCGAGACCAGCGAGCCCAGCCCGTACTTGCCGATGGTGAAGGCCATCGCACCGAAGGCGCCAATGGGCGCGAGCTTCATGATCATGCCGACGATGGCGAACAGCACGTGCGAGGTTTTCTCGATCACGTCGAACACCAGCGTGCCACGCCCGCCGAAGCGGTGCAGCGCAAAGCCGAACAGCAGCGCGAACAGCAGCACCTGCAGCATCTCGCCCTTGGCGAAGGCGTCCACCACCGTAGTCGGGATGATGGCGAGCAGGAAGTCCACCGTGCCCTGCAGCTTGCCCGGGCCGGTGTAGGCGGCGATGCCCTTGGTGTCCAGCGTCTTGGGGTCCACATGCATGCCGTCGCCCGGCTGCAGCACGTTGACGATGATGAGGCCGACGATCAGCGCGATGGTGGACACGGCCTCGAAGTACAGCAGCGCATAGCCGCCGGTCTTGCCGACACGCTTCATGTCCTCCATGCCGGCGATGCCCACCACCACCGTGCAGAAGATGATGGGCGCGATGATCATCTTGATCAGCTTGATGAAGCCGTCGCCCAGCGGCTTGAGCGCCTCGCCCGTCTGTGGCCAGAAGTGGCCGATCAGCACGCCGATGAGGATGGCTGTGATGACCTGCAGGTACAGCGAACGGTAGAAAGGCTGGCGGCCGGTGGCAGCTTGCATGCGTGTCTCCATCAGTTCTTCGAGCGGAACTGGCTTCGGCGGCAGCTTAGGTGCGAAGGCCGGCGGCGGCGACTGTGGCTTCCCACAAGAATTGCAAAGCCGGCGCCCAACCCCCTAGAACAATTGGCTCGCGTGGTGGCGCAGGTGGTCGCCCATGAAGCTGGCGATGAAGTAGTAGCCATGGTCGTAGCCGGCATGGCGGCGCAGGGTCAAGGGTTGACCCTTGGCGGCGCAGGCGGCCTCGAAGGCTTCGGGGTGCAGTTGCTCGGCCAGGAATTTGTCGGCCTGGCCCTGGTCGATGAGGATGCCCTCCGGGTAAGGGGCGCTGGCCTGTGACTGCATCAACGCGCTGGCGTCGTGGGCAGCCCAGGCGGCCCGGTCCTCGCCGAGATAGCCACTGAAGGCTTTCTGGCCCCAGGGGCATTGCATGGGTGCGGCGATGGGCGCAAAGGCCGACAGTGACGCGAAGCGGCCGGGATGGCGCAACGCCAGAGTCAGCGCGCCATGGCCTCCCATGGAGTGACCGAACAGGCCGGCGCGCGCGAGCCCGGTTTCGCGCTGCACCAGCGGCAGCAGCTCTCGCATCAGCCAGCTCTCCATGCGCCAGTGTTTGGCCCACGGCTCGCGCGTCGCATCGAGATAGAAGCCCGCGCCGACGCCGAAATCCCAGGCCTCGCTCTCGCCTGCCACGCCGGCACCGCGCGGGCTGGTGTCGGGCGTCAGCAGGGCCAGGCCCAGCTCGGCCGCCAGCGCCTGCGCGCCGGCCTTGATCGCGAAGGTCTCCTCGTTGCAGGTCAGGCCCGCAAGAAACACCAGCAGCGCCTTGGGCTGCGGCGGCAGGAAGAGCCCGAAGCGCATGGGCAGGCCAATCTCGGCCGAGTCGTGCTGGTGGAAGCGCTGGATGCCGCCAAAGCAGCGGTGTTCGCTCAGGATCTGCATCAGTGCCCGCCCGGCCGCCCGAAGGGCACTGACGCCCCCTCGGGGGGCAGGAAACGAAGTTGACGTGGGGGCTTCATGCCCACAGTGTGGCCGCAGAATTCGCAGGATGTCCCAATTCCAGACCTATCTCGTCGGCGGCGCCATCCGCGACCGCCTGCTCGGCCTGCCCGTCAAGGACCATGACTGGGTCGTCGTCGGCGCGTCGCCGCAGGACTTGGCTGCAGCCGGCTATCTGCCCGTCGGCAAGGACTTCCCCGTCTTCCTGCACCCCGACACGCGCGAGGAAGTGGCCCTGGCCCGCACCGAGCGCAAGACAGCCGCCGGCTATCACGGCTTCGCCTTCCATGCCGCGCCCGACGTGACGCTGGAGCAGGACCTGGCGCGCCGCGACCTGACGATCAACGCAATGGCCCAGGACGAGCAGGGGCGCCTCGTCGACCCCCACGACGGCCAGCGTGACATCCGCGACAAAGTGCTGCGCCATGTGTCGCCCGCCTTTGCCGAGGACCCGGTGCGCATCCTGCGCCTGGCCCGCTTTGCGGCGCGCTTTGCGGACTTCACGGTCGCGCCCGAGACCGTCGAGCTGATGCGCGCCATGGTCGTGGCCGGCGAGGTGGATGCGCTGGTGGCCGAACGCGTCTGGCAGGAGCTGTCGCGCGGCCTGATGGAGAACAAGCCGTCGCGCATGTTCGAGGTGCTGCGCCAGGCTGGTGCGTTAGCGCGGCTGCTGCCCGAAGTGGAGGCCCTGTTCGGCGTGCCGCAGCCCGAGGCCCACCATCCCGAGGTCGACACCGGCATCCATCTGCTGATGGTGCTGGACCAATGCGCCCGGCTGGAGGCGCCGCTGACCGTGCGCTACGCCTGCCTGTGCCACGACCTCGGCAAGGGCACGACGCGCAAGGAGGAGCTGCCGCGCCACATCGCTCACGAGGTGCGCAGCGAAAAGTTGGCCCGCGAGGTCAGCGCGCGCTGGAAAGTGCCGACCGATTGCCGCGAACTGGCCGAGCTGGTCGCCCGCGAGCACACCCATGTGCACCAGAGCAGCGCCTTCAGCGCCGAGGCGCGGCTGCGCCTGCTGGAGCGCTGCGACGCCTGGCGCCGGCCCGAGCGTTTTGCCGAAATGCTGTGGGCCTGCGAATGCGACGCCCGCGGCCGCCTCGGGCTGGAGGACCGCGACTACCCGCAGCGCGAGCGCCTCGCTGCCGACCTGGCGGCGACGCTGAAGGTCGACCTCGCCGCCGCGAGCGCAGCGGCCATTGCGCGCGGCGCCAAGGGGCCGGACATCGGCCGCGCCGTGCAGCGCGCGCGGCTGGCGGCGCTCAATGCCAGCGTTAGTTAGGGCCCTGTGACGCCCAAGCCCGCCTCAGGGCTTTGCGTTGCTTCACCGGCGTGAAAGCGATCGCATGGCTAAAGTCAGTGGTTTTGCTCCCGGCGCCAGGGTCGGCGCCGGAGCGGGCCGTCGAGAAGCAAGTCGAACAGGACGCAATGATGAAGTTGGCATGGGGTAGCAGCGCTCGGCTGGGCATCTTGGTGGCACTGGGCATGGGGCTGGGCGGTTGCGGCCAGTCCAACAGCCAGACTGCGGCGGCCACGCCGCCCCCGCCCGAAGTGGGCGTCGTCACCGTCACGCCGGGCCGTGCCGACCTCGCCGCCGAACTGCCCGGTCGGCTGGAGGCCTTCCGCGTCGCCCAGGTGCGCGCCCGCGCCGCCGGCATCCTGAACAAGCGCCTCTTCACTGAGGGCAGCGACGTCAAGGCCGGCCAGGCGCTGTTCGAGATCGACGCCGCGCCCTACCGCGCCTCCCTCGCCAGCGCTCAGGCCACGCTCGCACGCGCCGAAGCCAATCTGCTGCAGGCCCAGTCGCTGGCGGACCGCTATGCACCGCTGGCCAAGACCCAGGCCGTCAGCCAGCAGGAGGCGCTGAGCGCCCAGGCCGCGGCCGGCCAGGCCAAGGCCGACGTGGCTGCCGGCAAGGCCGCCGTGCAGACGGCGCAGATCAACCTCGGCTATGCCGCCGTCACCTCGCCCATCTCGGGCCGCATCGGCCGCGCCCTGGTCACTGAAGGCGCATTGGTGGGCCAGGGCGAGGCCACGCCGCTGGCCATCGTGCAGCAGATCGACAAGCTCTATGTCAACTTCACGCAGTCGGCCGCCGAGGTGATGCGGCTGCGCCAGGCGCTGGCCGATGGCAAGCTGCAACGTGCGGGCGGCAAGGACGCCGCACGCGTGCAGGTGCTGCTCGAGGACGGCAGCGTCTACGCCGAGACCGGCAAGCTGCTGTTCTCGGACTTGAGCGTGGACGCCGCCACCGGCCAGATCACGCTGCGCGCCGAGCTGCCCAACCCCAAGGGCCTGCTGCTGCCCGGGCTCTACGTGCGCGTGCGCCTGGCCCAGGCCGAGGTCAGCGACGCCGTCTGGCTGCCGGCACAAGCGGTGGCGCGCGGCGCGACCGGCGAGACGGTGCTGGTGGTGGCCGACGACGGCAGCGTCAGCGCGCGGCCCGTCAAGCTGGGCCCGGCCCAGGGCGGCAACGCGCTGGTGCTGAGCGGCCTGAAGGCTGGCGAGAAGGTCATCGTGGACGGCCTGCAGAAGGCCAAGGCCGGCGGCAAGGCCCGCCCGGTGCCATGGTCGCCCGCGGGCTCGGCCCCGGCTGCAGCGCCTGCATCGGCCGCCTCGAAGGGCTGAACCTCACATGGCGCAGTTCTTCATCAACCGGCCCATCTTCGCGTGGGTCATCGCCCTGTTCATCACGGTCATCGGCATCGTCGCGGTCACGCAGCTGCCGATCGCGCAGTACCCGCCGGTGGCGCCGCCGTCCATCGTGCTGTCGGTCAGCTACCCCGGCGCTTCGGCCCAGACGCTGGAGGACTCGGTCATCAGCGTCATCGAACGCGAGATGAACGGCTCGCCCGGCCTCATCTACATGGAAGCCGTCGCCCAGGCCGACGGCACCGGCTCCATCACGATGAGCTTCGACCCGGCCACCAGCCCCGACCTGGCCCAGGTGGACGTGCAGAACCGCTACGCCCGCGCCCAGCCGCGCCTGCCTCAGGCCGTCATCCAGCAGGGCGTGCGGGTGGACAAGGCCAACCCCAACTTCCTGCTCTTCATCATCCTGTCGAGCAGCAACCCGGCCTTCGACCCCATCGCGCTGGGCGACTACGCCTCGCGCACCGTGCTGCCCGAGATCCAGCGCGTGCCCGGCGTGGGCCAGGGCCTGCTGTTCGGCACCGAGCGCGCCATGCGCATCTGGCTGGACCCGGCCAAGCTGGTGGGCTTCCGACTCGCGCCGGCCGACGTGAACGCCGCCATCCAGGCCCAGAACGCCCAGGTCAGCTCCGGCTCCATCGGCGACCTGCCCAATGTGCCCGGCCAGCCGGTCGCGGCCACGGTCGTCGTGCGCGGCCAGCTCACGAACGTGGAGCAGTTCGGCAACATCATCCTGCGCGCCAACGCCGACGGCTCCACCGTGCGGCTCAAGGACGTGGCCCGCATCGAGCTGGGCGCCGACAGCTACACCGGCCGCTCCACGCGACTGAACGGCAATCCCTCGGCCGGCGTGGGCGTGCAGCTCGCCCCTGCGGCCAATGCGCTGCAGACGGCCAAGCTCATCAAGCAGCGGCTCAAGCAGCTGGAGCCCTATTTCCCGGCGGGCGTGAAGGCCACCATCCCCTACGACAGCTCGCTGTTCATCGACATCTCCATCTCGCAAGTCGTCGAGACGCTGGTGGAGGCCGTCGCGCTGGTGTTCCTCGTGATGTTCCTGTTCCTGCAGAACATCCGCTACACCATCATCCCCACGCTGGTCGTGCCCATCGCGCTGCTGGGCAGCTTCGCCACGCTGCTGGCCCTGGGCTTCTCCATCAACGTGCTGACGATGTTCGGCATGGTGCTGGTCATCGGCATCGTGGTGGACGACGCCATCGTCGTGGTGGAGAACGTCGAGCGCGTCATGAGCGAGGAGGGGCTGTCGCCCCTCAAGGCCACGCGCAAAGCCATGGGGCAGATCTCCGGCGCCATCGTCGGCGTGACGGTGGTGCTGATCTCGGTGTTCGTGCCGCTGGCCTTCTTCTCGGGCTCCATCGGCAACATCTACCGCCAGTTCTCGGCGGTGATGGTCAGCTCCATCGCCTTCTCGGCCTTCCTGGCGCTGTCGCTGACGCCGGCGCTGTGCGCCACGCTGCTCAAGCCCGTCGAAGCCGGCCATCACCTGGAGAAGCGCGGCTTCTTCGGCTGGTTCAACCGCGGCTTCTCGCGCACGGCCAAGGGCTACGAGGGCTGGGTGTCCAAGTTCATCTACCGCGGCGCGCGCATGGCTGTGGTCTACGCGGCCGTCATCGCGGCGGCCGTGCTGGTGTTCCAGAAGCTGCCCACCTCCTTCGTGCCCAATGAAGACCAGGGCAACATCCTCGTCAACATCCAGCTGCCGCCGGGCGCCACCCAAGCCCGCACGCTGAATGTCGTGAAGCAGGTCGAGGACTACATGCTCAAGCAGCCCGAGGTGGAGAGCATGGTCGGCGTCGTCGGCTTCAGCTTCTCGGGCGCGGGGCAGAACGCAGGCCTGGCCTTCGTCACGCTCAAGCCCTGGGACGAGCGCCACGGCCCCGAGCACTCCGCGCAAGGCCTGGCCGCCCGCGCCTTCGGGGCGCTGAGCAAGGTGCGCGACGCCATCATCTTCCCGACCAGCCCGCCGCCCATTCGCGATCTGGGCCGCGCCAACGGCTTCGCCTTCCGCCTGCAGGACCGCAGCGGCCACACGCGCGCCGAACTGCTGGCCGCGCGCAACCAACTGCTGGGCGCCGCGGCCAAGAACCCGCTGCTGAACGCCGTGCGCCCCGACGGCCTGGAGGACGCCGCGCAGCTGGAGCTCAGCATCGACCGCGACCGTGCGCAGGCGCTGGGCGTGAACATTGGCGCCGTCAACGCGGTGCTGGGCACGTCGCTGGGGTCCACCTACGTGAACGACTTCCCCAACACCGGCCGCCTGCAGCGCGTCATCGTGCAGGCCGATGCGCCCGCGCGCATGCAGCCCGAGGACCTCGCCCGGCTCAACGTGCTCAACAACGCCGGCCAGCCGGTGCCTCTGAGCGCCTTCTCGACCAGCAAGTGGGTCACCGGCGCCATGCAGACCGTGCGCTACAACGGCTACTCGGCCATGCGCATCCTGGGCGAGCCGGCCAAGGGCGTGTCCACGGGCGTGGCCATCGCCGAGATGGAGAAGATCGCGGCCACCCTGCCCGACGGCTTCGGCTACGAGTGGACCGGCCAGTCGCGCGAGGAAAAGCTCTCGGGCTCCACGGCCTTCATCCTGTTCGGCTTCTCGCTGCTGGCCGTGTTCCTTTGCCTGGCCGCGCTGTACGAGAGCTGGAGCATCCCGCTCGCCGTCGTCCTCGTGGTGCCGCTGGGCGTGCTCGGCGTGGTGCTGGGTGCGACCTTCCGGGGGTTGGAGAACGACGTCTATTTCAAGGTCGGCATGATCACCATCATCGGCCTGTCGGCCAAGAACGCGGTGCTGATCATCGAGTTCGCCAAGGACCTGCAGGCCCACGGCAAGAGCGTATTCGACGCGGTGCGCGAAGCGGCCCACCTGCGCTTTCGCCCCATCATCATGACCTCGCTGGCCTTCATGCTGGGCGTGCTGCCGCTGGTGCTCGCCAGCGGCGCGGGCTCGGCCAGCCAGCGTGCCATCGGCACGGGCGTGCTGGGCGGCATGTTGACGGCCACGGCGCTGGCCGTGTTCTTCGTGCCGGTGTTCTTCGTCGTCGTGCGCCGCTTCTTCCCGGGCAGCGAGCGGCAGCGCAAGCGCGATGCCCACGAGGCCGAGGACGAGTCGGGAGGCCAGGCATGAAGACGTCTCTCTCGCTGATCGCCCTCGCGGCGCTGCTGGCCGCCTGCGCCGGCCCCGAGCCCAAGCGCCCGGTTGCCTCGGAAGCCGCGGCCGCAGCCGTGCCGCAAGCCTTTCCGCAAGCCGGTGGCCCTGGCGCGACGGCCGCCACCGAGTTGCCCTGGGCCCAGGCCTTCAAGGGCGCGCGGCTGCAAAAGCTGATCCCGCTGGCCCTGGCCAACAACCGCGACCTGCGCGTGGCGGTGCTCAACATCGAGAGCGCCCGCGCCACCGCTTCGGCGCGCGATGCCGACCTCTGGCCCACCGTCAACGCCGGCATCAGCGGCTCGCGCACGCCGACGGCGGCTGGCGGCATCAACAGCGTCTACCAGGCCGGCCTGCAGGTCTCGGCCTATGAGCTGGACCTGTTCGGCCGCCTGCGTGGCCTGAGCGCCGCGGCCGCCGCACAGGTGCTGGCGGCGCAGTCCAACCAGCAGGCGGTGCGCACGGCGCTGGTGGCGAGCGTCGCCAATACCGAGATCGCGCTGCAGGCCGACGAGGCCCTGCTGAAGATCACGCGCGACGCCCTCGCCACGCGCGAGCAGTCGCTGTCGCTGACCCGGCAGCGCTTCGAAGGCGGCGTGTCAGGCGAGCTGGACCTGCGCTCGGCCGAGTCCTCCTGGCAGGCGGCCCGCGCCGTGCTGGCCCAGGCCCAGCGCCAGCGCGCGCTGGACGAGAACGCGCTGGCCCTGCTGATCGGCGGCCCGCTGCCGGCCGACCTGCCCGCGCCCACCGGCGACCTGGCGGACTTCGAGCCCCTGGCCGAGTTGCCCGCCGGGGTGCCCAGCGAGGTGCTGACACGCCGGCCCGACATCCGCCAGGCCGAGTTTCAGCTCGGCGCAACGGACGCCAACATCGATGCCGCCCGCGCCGCCTTCTGGCCGCGCATCACGCTGACCGGCAGCGTCGGCACGGCCAGCGGCCATCTGTCCGACCTGTTCAAGAACTCGGCCTGGAGCTTTGCGCCGCAGCTGATCCAGCCCCTCTTCGACGCCGGCCGCAACCGCGCCAACCTGGCCGGAGCACGAGCGTCGCGGGACATTGCGCTGGCCCAGTACGAGAAGGCCATCCAGACCGCCTTCCGCGAGGTCGCCGACAGCCTCGCGGGCCGCGCCACGCTGGCCGAACAGCGCGCCGCACTGGCTGCCCAGGTGGAAGCCGAGACTCGCCGCCTGAACGCGGCCGAGCAGCGCTACACGGCCGGTGTCTCCAGCGCCCTGGACCGGTTGGACGCACAGCGCTCGCTGTTCGCGGCCCAGCAGACCCTGGTGCAGGTGCAAAGCCAGCGCGCGCAGAACCTGGTGGCGCTGTACCGTGCCTTGGGCGGCGGAGGCTGACCCCATGCGCGGGCTGGCGCTTGCCCTTGTCCTGCTGGCGCTGCTGCCAACGGCGCAGGCCCAAGGGACGCTGCGAGAACGCATCAAGGCCCGCATTGAGGAGCGCCGCGCCGACAAGGGCGGCGGCCTGCAGGAGCTGCAGGTGCAGGGCCGCAAGGTGCTGGTCCATCTGCCGACGGGTTATGACGCCAGCCGCCCCGCGCCGCTGGTGCTGGCCTTCCACGGCGGCGGCGGCCATGCCGGGTACATGGCCGACGACGAGAAATACGGCTTGCAGAAGAAGGCCGACCAGGCCGGCTTCGTCGTCGCCTTCCCCAATGGCTACAGCAAGCTGCCGGGTGGGAAGTTCGCCACCTGGAACGCCGGCGGCTGCTGCGGCGACGCGCGCGACCGCAATGTGGACGACGTCGCCTTCGTCCGCGCCACCGTCATGGCGATCAAGGACAAATACAGCATCGACGCCAGCCGCGTCTTCGCCACCGGCATGTCCAACGGCGGCATGCTCAGCCACCGCCTGGCCTGCGAGGCCGCCGATGTGTTCCGCGCCGTCGCTTCGGTCGCCGGCACCGATGCCACCGCCAGCTGCGCGCCGAGCAAGCCCATCGCCGTGCTGCACATCCACGCCAAGGATGATGACCATGTGCTCTTCAACGGCGGCGCCGGCCAAGGCGCCTTCCGCGACGAGAGCAAGGTCATGAGCTTCATCTCCGTGCCCGAGACGATCTCGCGCTGGGTGCAGCGCGACCACTGCGCGGTGCCGCCGCAGCGCGTGCTCGACAAGCCCGGCGCCACCTGCGAGACCTACAGCGGCTGCAGCGGCGGCGTCAGCGTGCAGCTCTGCGTCACCGAGACCGGCGGCCATTCCTGGCCTGGCGCGCCCAGCGTGCGCCGCGGCAAAGGGGCGGCCTCGCAGGCGCTGGACGCCAACGACGTGATCTGGCGCTTCTTCGAGCAGGCCTCACGCTAGACCCTGCTGGAATCGCTTCCAATTTTCTGACCCATACTGCGCCGCACAACCAATGCCGCCCTCGCCGCCATGCGTTTCCTGACTGCCGCCCTCCTCCTTGCCACCAGCCTTTGCGCCACCGCCGGCGGCCCGCCGGCCATCTACGACGAAGGCGTCGACGCCAAGGCTGCGATCCGCGCCACCTTGGCGGAAGCCGAGAAGGCCAAGCTGCCCGTGCTGGTCGTCTTCGGCGCCAACTGGTGCGGCGACTGCCGCATGCTGGACAACAGCTTCAAGCACGGCCCGAGCGCGCCGCTGATCGCCAAGAGCTTCAAGGTCGTCAAGGTCGACGTCGGCCGCTTCGACCGCAATGTCGACATTGCCGAGAGCTACCGCGTGCCACTGAAGAAAGGCATCCCCGCCGTCGCCGTGCTGTCGCCGCAAGGCAAGCTGATCTACGCCACCGAAGGCGGCGAGCTGGCCGACGCCCGCAAGATGGGCGACCAGGGCGTCTACGACTTCTTCAGCCGCGTGACTGCCTCGGCCAAGTGACGGTCTCCCTGACCGGCGCCTCGTGGGCCCTGCGCACGCAGTTCTTCGTGCTGGGCGTGATGTTCGCCACGTGGGGCGTGCATGTGCCCACCGTCAAGGCCCATTACGGGCTGGGCGAGCAAACCCTGGCACTGGCCATGCTGGCCGGCGGCGTCGGCGCGCTGCTGGCCCTGGCCCAGGCGGGCCGCATCGTCGGCCGCTTCGGCCCCAGCGCCGTGGCCGCCACCATGGGCGTGCTGTGTTGCGCCAGCGTCGCCTGCCTGCTGGCGTTCTCGTCCTATGCGGCGCTGCTGGTCGTCATGCTCGGCTTCGGCATCACGGGCAGTCTGCTCGATGTGTCGGTCAACGTCGAGGCGACCGAGATCGAGCGCCTGTCCAAGCGGCCGCTGATGAGCGGCTTCCACGGCATGTTCAGCCTCGGCGGCATGGCAGGCGCGGGCCTGGGCAGCGTCGCGCCGGCGCTGGGCCTCACGCCGCAGGGCCATCTCTTCGTGGCCACCGGCCTGGGTGCCGTCTGCGCGCTGGTGGCCAGCCGCGCGATGCTGCCCGTCGAGCCCGGTGCGGTCGACGAAAAGCGACCGCTGAGCATTCCGCGTGGCCCGCTGCTGCTGCTGGGCGTGCTGGCGTCCATGGGCTTGATCGCCGAGGGCGCGATGTACGACTGGAGCGTGCTCTTCATGAAGCAGGAGCGCGGCAGCGAGCCCAGCACCGCGGCCCTCGCCTACGCCAGCTTCAGCGGCGCGATGGCTGTGGGCCGGTTCGGCGGCGACTGGGTGCGAGCGCGCATGTCGGGCACGAAGCTGATGCGGGCCAGCGGCGTACTCGGCGCCGCCGGCATGGCGCTGGCGTTGGCCGTGCCTTCGCCCGTCGTGGCGCTGATCGGTTTCGCGCTGGTGGGGCTGGGCCTGTCCAACGTCGTACCGGTGATCTTCAGCGCGGCGTCGCAAGTGCCCGGCGTGTCTTCGGCCCACGGCATCGCGGCCGTGTCTGGCGTCGGCTACCTCGGCATGATGGCCGGCCCGCCGCTGATCGGGCTGATCGCCGAGCATTCGTCGCTGACGGCCGGCCTGGTCGTCGTCGTCGTGTTCGCCGTCTTCATGGCGCTGTCGGCGAAGCGGGCAATGCGCGGGGCCTGACGCCGGGCGCAGCAGGACGAAACCGGGGCGGGGTCATCTACCCACGACCGGCCGGCTTGGGCCACTTGATGCGCGCGGTGAGCTCGCCCTTGTGCTGTCGCATGGCGGGCAAACTCGTTTCGGAATTTAAGGCATCAAGCTGGCAGGACCGAAGATAGCGAGACAGTTTCGGAATTTAATGAATTTGAAGTTGTAAAGCCACAGCTGTGGCATGATTTCGGAATTCAAGAAATTTGTCCTTCCGGCATCGTCCGGAGCGCCTCATCACGGGAATTCCGAAATGACTTCCAACCCTAGCGCCCCGCCACCCGAACTCCTGCGCGTCGTGGATGCCGGCGCCCTCGGCCCGGCCATCCGAGCCCGTCGCCGCGCACAGTCGCTGCGCATCGACGATGCGGCCTCTTTGAGCGGCGTCTCCGTCGACCTGCTCTCCCGCCTCGAGAACGGCAAGGGCTCCGTGCGACTGGACAAGCTGCTGGCGGTGTTGGACAGCCTGGGGCTCGCCCTCGTGCTCGGCCCCAAGGACCACCCAACGATGCAGTCCGTCTCGCGTCCCGGAGTCGAGCCTCCGGAGCAGCCATGAACTCGGCCGCCGACGCCCCTGTTGCCCCGCATGCGCTCAACCTCTGGGCCGACGGCCAGAAGGTCGCGACGCTGGGCTATGGGGCCCTGAACGACCGGTGGTCGCTGGACTACGACGCGAACTGGGTCGCGGCGCCGGGAGCGTTTCCCCTGTCGCCTGCGCTGCCCTTCCAACCCCCGGCCGACGGCTATGCCGTCGGTGCCGTGAAGCGCTTCGTGGAGAACCTGTTGCCCGAAGGCCGCGCGCTCGACATCGCGGCCACGACTTACCGCGTCTCCAAGTCGAACATCTACGCCCTCATCAGCGCACTTGGGACCGAGACCACCGGGGCGTTCCGATTCTGGCGCTCGGATGACGTGCCGCCGGCCGCCGCCGCCAAACCGCCGCGTGAGGTGACCCGCGAAGAACTGGACCAACGAATTGCCGAGCGCGACCAGATTCCGCTGGCCGTCTGGGATGGCAAGGTCCGCATGTCCATCGCGGGCGTGCAGGACAAGTTGATGGTCTACCTGGACCGCCCGCTGAGCGACGCAGGACGTCTGTTCCTGGTCGAGCCGCCGTTGGCATCGACTCACATCCTCAAGCCCGACCCCGCGCGTGCGGTGACGCCGCATCTGGTCGTCAACGAACACTTCTGCATGTCATTGGCGCGGCGCATGAAGCTGCCCGTCGCGGAGGTCGGCATCTATCGGACACCACGGCCGGTACTCGTCGTCCGCCGCTTCGACCGGGTTGTCGTGCAAGGCGCCGGAGACGGTGCCGCGCATGGCGCCAACGAGCCCACCGTGCGGCGCCTGCACATCATCGACGCCTGCCAGGCCTCGGACCTGCCCGAGAGCTTCAAGTACGAGCGGAACCTGGGGAGCGGCGAGCACGTCCGCAACATCCGGGAGGGCGTGAGTTTCGAAATGCTGTTCGAACGCGTGGAGCAGACCGTCAACAAGGCCGTGGCACGCATGACCCTGCTGAGGTGGGCCCTGTTCCAATTCCTGATCGGCAACTGCGACGCGCACGGCAAGAACTTCTCGTTCTTCGTGCGACGCGAGGGACTGGACCCGGCGCCCTGGTATGACCTGGTCAGTGTGGTTCAGTACGCAGGCATCGACCACCAGTTGGCCATGGCCTGGGGCGATGCCTTCTCGCTGGAAGAGGTAGGAGCGTTTCAGCTGGCCGACTTTGCGCAGCGATGCGGGGTCGACAGGAAGCTACTGAAACGCGAGGCGGCACGGCTGGCCAAGCTGGCGGTGGAACACGCGCCGGCACAGGCCTTGGCGGACGACTACATCGACGACAGTGAGCGCGCCTTTGCAGGCCAACTCCGTGATTTCGTCGTGGGACAGGCTACCCGGTTGACCAAGCTCGCGGACGAGGCGTCCAAGATGAAACCTGAGTTTCTGTGACGCCTTGGAGTTCGCGGCGCTGACACAGGGGCACAGAGGCACCGAGAAGCAGCCTTCATGCCTTGCCTCTGTGCCTGCGTGCCTATTTGGTTTGCCTTTGAGCTCCATCTCAAGGCGCCACCTCGCACTGCACCCCCGCTTCCGCTAGCAGGGCTGGAAACGGCGCTGGCGGCACCTGGTCGGTGAACAGCATGTCGACCTCGTCGAGCCTGGCCAGCTTGACCATGGCCGGCCGGTTGAACTTCGAATGATCGGCCGCCAGCCACACCTGCCGCGAGTGCTCGATGATCGCCCGCGCCACCTTGACCTCGCGATAGTCGAAGTCGCGCAAGGTGCCGTCGTCCTCGATGCCGGAAATGCCGATCAGCCCGATGTCCACCTTGAACTGGCTGATGAAGTCCACCGTGGCTTCGCCGACGATGCCCCGGTCGCGGGACCGCACCACGCCACCCGCCACGATGACCTCGCAGGCGGGGTTGTCGCTCAGGATGGCGGCGACATTGAGGTTGTTGGTGATGACCCGCAGGCCCTTGTGGTTCATCAGCTCGCGCGCAACCGCCTCGGCTGTCGTGCCGATGTTGATGATCAGCGAGCAGTCTTGCGGCACGACCGCCGCGATGGCCCGCGCGATGCGCTGCTTGCTGTGCTCGTTGAGCTGCTGGCGCTGCCGGTACGCGATGTTCTCGGTCGTCGAGGTGGGTATGCGCACGCCGCCGTGAAAGCGCGCGAGCAGGCCCGAAGCGGCGAGCTGCTTCACGTCGCGACGCACCGTTTGCAGCGTCACGCCGAACTGTTCGGCCAAGGCCTCCACGGAGACCGCGCCGCGGTTGCGCACCTCCTGGATCAGCAGGGCTTGTCGTGGGTTGGGGATCATGCGCGCAAGGCAGGGTTCAAGCTTGGGGGGGCCAGCGTAAAGGCGCGCGGAGATGTTCCATAGGGGTGGATTTGCTCTTGCGCAGCGTTCGCTTGTGACTTAAAAAGAAAAACTTCGAACGCATACGAACAAAAGCGAACATCCATGGCGCGACTGCGCGGCGACCACTCACGAAGATCGGAGACAGCTTGAATGACTCCCTGACGGGCGTGACACAGCCGGCCGCATCTCCCGCCCACCCGAGTGCAGCGCAAGCATGCGACGTGCTCATCGTGGGCGGCGGCATCAACGGCGCCGGCATCGCGCGCGACCTGGCCGGGCGCGGCCTGTCGGTGGTGCTTTGCGAGAAGGACGACCTGGCCGCCCATACGTCGTCGGCATCCACCAAGATGATCCACGGCGGCATCCGGTACCTGGAGTACTACGACTTCCTGCTGGTGCGCAAGGCGCTGGCCGAGCGCGAGGTGCTGCTGCGCAGCGCCCCGCACATCATGCGTCCGCTGCGGCTGGTGGTGCCGCACGACCCAAGCATGCGCCCGGTGTGGATGATGCGCATCGGCCTGTTCCTCTACGACCACCTCGCGCGACGCGAGTTCCTGCCCGGCTCACGCACCATCCGCCTGCGCGGGCACACATTGGGCGCCCCGTTGAACCCGCGCTATTCCCGTGCCTTCCTGTACTCCGACGGTTGGACCGACGACGCCCGGCTCGTGGTGCTCAACGCACTGGACGCCGCCGAGCGGGGTGCCCAGGTGTTGACCGGTTGGCGCTGCATCGACGCCCAGCGCGACAGCACCCATTGGCAGGCTACCCTCCAGGACGCCACGGGCACCGTCCGCCTCGTGCGCGCCCGTGCCCTCGTCAACGCGGCGGGGCCCTGGGCGGCGCAGTTCCTGAAGGAGCACGCGCATGCTCAGGCGTCGAAGATCAAGCCGCTGCGGCTGGTCAAGGGCAGCCACATCGTCGTGCCCAAGCTGTTCGACCACGACCACGCCTACGCGCTGCAGGGCGCCGACAAGCGCGTCATCTTCATCATTCCCTACGAGGGCGACTACACGCTCATCGGCACCACCGACGTCGAACACAAGGGCCCGGCCGGCGACGCGAAGATCGACGACGACGAGATCCGCTACCTCTGCGAACAGGCGAGCCGCTACATGGTCAAGCCGGTGGCGCCGGGCGATGTGGTGTGGAGCTACTCCGGCGTGCGCCCGCTGATCGAGGACGACGCCGAAGATCCCTCGGCCGTGACCCGTGACTACCTGCTCGAGCTGGACACCGACGGCGCGCCCTTGCTGACCGTGTGGGGCGGCAAGATCACGACCTTCCGCAAGCTGGCCGAAGACGCGGCGGACGGGCTTTGCAAAGGCCTGGGCTTGAAGACGGCCGCGTGGACCGCAGGCACCTGGCTGCCCGGTGGCGACCTGAGCGCCTGGATCGGCCCGGCCACCCGGCCCGACGTCGACTTCGCCCGTTTCGAACAGAAGCTAGGGGAGCGGCACCCGGCGCTGCCGGTCAAACTGCGCCATCGGCTGGCGCGTTGCTATGGCGCTCGCATCGACAGGGTTCTTGGGGCCGAAGGCCTGGGTGAAGAGATCGCACCGGGCCTGCACGAGGGCGAGCTCGTCTACCTGCACGACCACGAATGGGCACGCACGCCCGACGACGTGCTGTGGCGCCGCACCAAGCTCGGGCTGCACATGAGCGAAGCACAGCGCCGGGACGTCGCCCGCTGGTGGGCGACGCGCTGGCCGGGTGAAACGACAACGACAAGCATTGGAGACAGCGTGAGGACGACGACATGGAGTTGACGCTGGAGCGGGTCGGCAAGGTGGTGGGCCCCGAGACCCATCTCTACCCACTGGACCTGAAGCTCGCGCCGGGCGCCGTCACGGTGCTGCTGGGCGCCACCCAAGCGGGCAAGACGACCCTGATGCGCTTGATGGCGGGGCTGGACAAGCCCACGCACGGCCAGGTCCACGTGGACCGCCAGGACGTGACCGGCATGCCGGTGCGCGAGCGCAACGTCGCCATGGTGTACCAGCAGTTCATCAACTACCCGTCGATGAGCGTGTACGACAACATCGCCTCGCCGCTCAAGCTGCGCCGCGAGAGGAACATCGCCGGCCGCGTGCAGGAACTGGCCGCCAAGCTGCACATCGAGCCCTTCCTTTCGCGCCTGCCGGCGGAGCTTTCGGGCGGCCAGCAACAGCGTGTGGCGCTGGCCCGCGCCCTTGCCAAGGCCGCGCCCTTGATGCTGCTCGACGAGCCCCTGGTGAACCTGGACTACAAGCTGCGCGAGGAACTGCGCGACGAACTCACGCAGCTCTTCGCCGCGGGCGACTCCACGGTGGTCTACGCCACCACCGAACCCACCGAGGCCTTGCTGCTGGGCGGCTACACCGCCGTGATGGACGCCGGCGAAGTGCTCCAGTACGGCCCCACGGCCGAGGTGTTCCACAGGCCGCGGTCGATCCGCGTCGCGCGCGCCTTCAGCGACCCGCCGATGAATCTCATCGCCGGCAACGCCACCCCGTCGGGGGTGAGCCTGCCGGCGGGTGTGCAGGTCACGACTCCCCTGCCCGCCACCCGCAGCGCCGCGCTGACCCTCGGCGTGCGCGCAAGCGCGCTGCACCTGCAAAGCCGCCCGGGCGACGTGGCGCTTCCCGGCACGGTGGAGCTGGCGGAAATCTCGGGCTCCGACACCTTCGTGCACGTGGAGACCCCGGTGGGAGAACTGGTTGCCCAACTGACCGGCGTGCACTTCTTCGATCTGGGCGCCAGCCTCACGCTGTACCTGAGCCCTGGCCAGGTGTACGTGTTCGACGCCAACGGCGAGCTGCTGGTGGCGCCGAGCAAGGAGCTGACCTGATGGCCCGCATCGAACTCGACCTGGCCCACGCCTACCGCCCCAACCCGCAGGCGGATGAAGACTACGCGCTGCTGCCGCTCAAGATGGTCTTCCGCGATGGCGGGGCGTATGCGCTGCTCGGCCCGTCGGGCTGCGGCAAGACCACGCTGCTCAACATCATCTCCGGCCTCGTCACGCCGTCGCAGGGCACGGTGCAATTCGACGGCGTCAACGTGACGCGGCAGACACCCCAGCAGCGCAACATCGCCCAGGTGTTCCAGTTCCCCGTCATCTACGACACGATGACGGTGGCCGAGAACCTGGCCTTCCCGCTGAAGAACCGCGGCGTGCCGCGCGACAGGATCAAGCAGCGCGTGGGCGTCATCGCCGAGATGCTGGAGCTGAGTGGCCAGCTCGACACCCGCGCCGCGGGCCTCGCGGCCGACGCCAAGCAGAAGATCTCGCTTGGCCGCGGCCTGGTGCGCGAGGACGTGAGCGCCGTGCTCTTCGACGAGCCGCTCACGGTCATCGACCCGCACCTCAAGTGGCAGCTGCGCCGCAAGCTCAAGCAGATCCACAAGGAGCTCAAGCTAACGCTGATCTACGTCACCCACGACCAGGTCGAAGCCCTGACCTTTGCAGAAGAAGTGGTGGTGATGACGCGCGGCCGCGCGGTGCAGATCGGCACGGCCGGCGAGCTCTTCGAGCGCCCGCAGCACACCTTCGTCGGGCATTTCATCGGCTCGCCGGGGATGAATTTCCTGCCCGCCGACGTGCTGCCCGGCGCCCCCGCCGGCGCGACGACGCTGGGCGTGCGGCCCGAGTACGTGACGCTGGCAGCACCTGATGCGGCCGGCGCATTGCAGGCCGTCGTCACGCAGCGACAGGACGTGGGCACCTACTGGCTCGTCACCGCCAAGGCCGGCGACAGCGTGATCCGCGCGCGCCTGAGCCCTGACACCACGCCGGCCGCCGTCGGCGAGACCGCGTGGTTCAGCGTGAAGGGCGGCCACACCTGCTACTACAGGAACGAGGAGCTGATGGCATGAAGCCGGTCAATCAGAAGGCATGGCTGCTGATCCTGCCGGTCATCCTGTGCGTGGCGTTCTCCGCCATCCTGCCGCTGATGACGGTCGTGAACTACTCGGTGCAGGACATCATCTCCCCCGAGCGCCGCGTGTTCGTCGGCACCGAGTGGTTCAAGGCGGTGATGCGCGACGAGGACTTGCAGGGCGCACTGCTGCGCCAGGTGGGGTTCTCGCTTTCGGTGCTGCTGGTTGAGATTCCGCTGGGCATCTGCCTCGCGCTCTCGATGCCGGCCCAGGGGTGGAAGTCTTCCGCGGTGCTGGTGCTCGTGGCCATCTCGCTGCTCATCCCGTGGAACGTGGTCGGCACCATCTGGCAGATCTATGGCCGCACCGACATCGGCCTGATGGGCGCCGCGCTCGCCTGGCTGGGCGTGGACTACAGCTACACCGGCCATGCGACCGACGCCTGGCTGACGGTGCTCGTGATGGACGTGTGGCACTGGACGCCGCTGGTCGCCTTGCTGTGCTTCGCCGGCCTGCGCGCCATCCCCGACGCCTACTACCAGGCTGCGCGCATCGACGGCGCCAGCAAGCTGTCCGTCTTCCGCTTCATCCAGCTGCCCAAGCTGCGCGGCGTGCTGATGATCGCCGTGCTGCTGCGCTTCATGGACAGCTTCATGATCTACACCGAGCCCTTCGTGCTGACCGGCGGTGGCCCGGGCAACGCGACGACCTTCCTGTCGCAGTACCTGACGCAGAAGGCCGTGGGCCAGTTCGACCTCGGCCCCGCCGCAGCCTTCTCGTTGATCTACTTCCTCATCATCCTGCTGCTGTGCTTCATCCTCTACAACTGGATGCAGCGCGTGGGCACGCAGTCGAAGGAGGTGGCCCATGGATGAGCGCCGCTTCAAGAAGCGCACGATCTTCCTGATCGCCTACCTGCTGTTTGCCATCCTGCCGGTGTACTGGATGGTCAACATGTCGTTCAAGACGAACACGGAGATCCTGTCCAGCTTCAGCCTCTGGCCGCAGCACTTCACCTGGGAACACTACAAGACCATCTTCACCGACGAGAGCTGGTACTCCGGCTACATCAACTCGCTGATCTACGTGGCCATCAACACGGTGATCTCGCTGCTGGTGGCCCTGCCGGCGGCCTACGCGTTCAGCCGCTACAGCTTCCTCGGTGACAAGCACGTTTTCTTCTGGCTTTTGACCAACCGGATGACGCCGCCGGCCGTCTTCCTGCTGCCCTTCTTCCAGCTCTACACCACGCTGGGGATGATGGATACGCACATCGCCGTGGCGCTCGCGCACCTGCTGTTCAACGTGCCGCTGGCGGTCTGGATCCTGGAAGGCTTCATGAGCGGCATCCCGCGCGAGATCGACGAGACGGCCTACATCGACGGCTACTCCTTCCCGCGCTTCTTCCTGACCATCTTCGTCCCGCTCATCAAGGCCGGCGTGGGCGTGGCGGCGTTCTTCTGCTTCATGTTCAGCTGGGTGGAACTGCTGATGGCGCGCACGCTCACGAGCGTGAACGCCAAGCCCATCGTGGCGACGATGACGCGCACGGTCAGTGCCTCCGGCATGGACTGGGGCGTGCTCGCCGCCGCCGGCGTGCTGACCATCGTGCCCGGCGCGATCGTCATCTGGTTCGTGCGGCACTACATCGCCAAGGGTTTCGCGATGGGCCGCGTCTAGCGCCCGGCGATCGACCGAAAGGAGACAAGCATGTTCGAGTGGATGGCCTGGACGCTGCCGGTGGCGGTGTTCTTCTGCAGCATCGTGCTGATGCTGATCGGCATGACGGTCTGGGAGCTGAAGTCGCCCACCACCAGCCGCCGCGGCTGGCTGCCGCTGGAGACGACCCGCGGGGACCGCCTGTTCATCGGCCTGCTGGCGGCGGCCTGGGTCAACCTGGCCTTCGTGGCCTTGAGCGAGAAGATGGTCACGTGGTTCGGCCTCGTGGATGAGCCGTCCATCTGGATCAGCTTCGTGATCTCCATGGCGCTGCTCGCGCTGATCATGCGCAAGGGCTAAGAGGGTGAGAGGACATCCAGCATGCCCGCTTTGACTCCCCAAACCACCCTGCTCGTCGTTGCAAATGCTCGCCGTAGCCCGAGCTACGGCTGTGCTTTGCGCCTAGACCAGGGCGCTTTGGGAAGCCATCTCGGCCACGCCGGATGCCCTCTCACCCTCTGAAGCGACGCAGTTTTTTCAAGAAGGCGGCCGGCCATCTCTTCCCGACCGGCGTGCCAGTGCAAGCAATGGGAAGCCATCTCAGGAGACAGACATGAAATTGCGCTTGAATGCCGTGGCCTTTGCCGCTGCTGCTCTGGCTGTGGGTCAGGGCGCATGGGCCGGCGAGGCCGAAGCCAAGAAGTGGATCGACAGCGAGTTCCAGCCCTCCACGCTGAGCAAGCAGCAGCAGGCTGGTGAGATGAAGTGGTTCATCGACGCTGCCAAGAAGCTGCAGGCCAAAGGCGTGAAGGAGATCTCAGTGGTGTCCGAAACCATCACCACGCACGAGTACGAATCCAAGACGCTCGCGAAGGCCTTCGAGGAGATCACCGGCATCAAGGTCAAGCACGACCTGATCCAGGAGGGCGACGTCGTCGAGAAGCTGCAGACCTCCATGCAGTCGGGCAAGTCAATCTACGACGGCTGGATCTCCGACTCCGACCTGATCGGCACCCACTACCGGTACGGCAAGATCATGAGCCTGACCGACTACATGGCCGGCAAGGGCAAGGAGTGGACGAACCCGGGGCTGGACCTGGCCGACTTCATCGGCACCAGCTTCACCACCGGCCCCGACAAGAAGCTCTACCAGCTGCCCGACCAGCAGTTCGCCAACCTGTACTGGTTCCGCGCCGACCTGTTCGCCAAGCCGGACCTGAAGCAGAAGTTCAAGGCCAAGTACGGCTACGAGCTGGGCGTGCCGCTGAACTGGAGCGCCTACGAGGACATCGCCGACTTCTTCTCCAACGACGTGAAGACCATCGACGGCAAGCCCATCTACGGCCACATGGACTACGGCAAGAAGGACCCGTCGCTCGGCTGGCGCTTCACCGATGCGTGGCTGTCGATGGCCGGCACCGCCGACATCGGCATCCCCAACGGCAAGCCGGTCGACGAGTGGGGCATCCGCGCCTCACCCGACGGCTGCACGCCGCTCGGCGCCAGCGTGTCGCGCGGCGGCGCCACCAATTCGCCCGCGGCCGTCTACGCACTCACCAAGTACGTCGACTGGATGAAGAAGTACGCCCCGAAGGAAGCCACCGGCATGACCTTCGGCGAGGCCGGCCCCGTGCCGGCCCAGGGCCAGATCGCCCAGCAGATCTTCTGGTACACCGCCTTCACCGCCGACATGACCAAGCCCGGCCTGCCCGTGGTCAACGCCGACGGCACGCCGAAGTGGCGCATGGCCCCGGGCCCGAACGGCCCGTACTGGAAGCAGGGCATGCAGAACGGCTACCAGGACGTGGGCTCATGGACCTTCTTCGAGGCGCACGACGCCAACAAGACCGCCGCCGCCTGGCTGTACGCGCAGTTCGTGACCGCCAAGACCGTTTCGCTGAAGAAGACCATCGTGGGCCTGACGCCCATTCGCGAGTCCGACATCCGCAGCAGCGCGATGACCGACCTGGCTCCGAAGCTCGGCGGCCTGGTGGAGTTCTATCGCAGCCCGGCCCGCGTCGCATGGACACCGACCGGCACCAACGTGCCCGACTACCCCAAGCTCGCGCAGCTCTGGTGGAAGAACGTCGCCGTCGCCGTGACGGGTGAGAAGACCCCGCAGGCCGCCATGGACAACCTGGCCGAGGAGATGGACCAGGTCATGAGCCGCCTGGAGCGCGCCGGCATGGCCCGCTGCGCGCCCAAGCTCAACAAGAAGGAAGACCCGGGCAAGTGGCTGTCCGACAAGAGCGCACCGTGGAAGAAGCTCGCCAATGAGAAACCCAAGGGCGAAACGATTGCCTACGACACGCTGCTGAATGCGTGGAAGTCGGGGAAGGTTCGCTGAGCGGGCCACTGTCTGTCGCGACGGCGATGGCGTGTCGGACCCGGCGAAGTGCCGGGTCTTTTTATTGCGTGTTGCGATTGCAGGCGAGCGCCGCAATGCGCTCGCTGCTCACGACAGGGCGCGTCACGACGCCCCTGAGGATTGCTACCCGAAAACTATCGTTTGACGAGCTGAAATTCCCCAAGGGAGGTCGGCGCCAACGTGGACCATCTGCCGCTGTACCGGCAGGAGGCCATGGATTCCGCGCGGGCGTTCCGCGGCTATGAAGCCGGAGCGGTCGACTTTCTGGTGAAGCCAGGGCCGCCGCTTGTGAGCGGTTCGCCCTCTTCGCTGAGCATCCCCGCCACGTCAGCCCGCGTGACCTAGCCAAGCAAGAAAGTTGTTTGGGTGGATGCTGGGCTGAATGAATGGATTCACGGTCAGTGAGTTCATTTGTACGCCGTTCCTTAGGAAAACCGGCGGCTTGTTGCTGAACTGATTGAACGGTGAGAACTCTCCGTACGCGCCGCCGTATGGGCAGTACTGATTGAAGATTGATGTTGCGCTGTAGCTGCTGCCGTACTCTCCGAATCGGTTGGTCAAAGAGTCCGGCTGATACGGATTGCGTGAGACGAGCCCCAGGGTTTGGCCGTCACCAGCGACGAGCGTCGTTCCCTCCAACTGGGACAAATCCTGGTGACCCGCGGCACGCACACCCCCTGCAACGCCAGGGATACCTCGACAAGCGCGGCGAGCAGGCCAAGGCCCGAGCGAACCGCGAGAAGGCCCTGCTCAGCCACATCATCAACAAAGCCCGGGAATGGGGCTATACGGACGCGCCGAACCCCTGCCAGGGGGTCAGGGGCTGCAAAGAGGCCGGACGCGATAGGTACGTCAGCGATGCCGAATTTCAGACCGTGTGGGAAAAGGCGGGGCCGACCTTGCGGGATGCAATGGACCTGGCCTTGTTGACCGGCCAGCGGCCCGCCGATGTGCTGAAGATCCAGCGCGCCGATATCCACGATGGCGCCTTGTGGATCGTGCAGAACAAGACCGGCGCGAAGCGGGCCATCGAGGTAACCGGCGAGTTGGCCCAGATCGACCGGATCAACGCCCGCCCGTACGTACGGAGAAGCGCCTGGTTGATCCAAGACGACGACGGCAAGCCCCTGGGCACCTTCGCCATGCGCTCGCGCTTTGACAAGGCCAGAAAGGCTGCGGGCGTGTCGTTTCAGTTCGGGGACATTCGAGCCAAGGCTGCGACCGACACGGGCGACTTGGCGCATTCACAGAAGCTGCTGGGGCACCGCAATCGAGAAATGACCGAGCACTATGTCCGTCAGCGTGTTGGCGAGCGCGTGCAGCCGCTTCGTTGAGTTTGGGCCCATTCCACGCCGCACCGCTCTACTCGCCGTCTGTGCCCAGCTAGCTCGCCGCGCTCTGCTGGGCAAGGTACTGCTGATGCTTCTCTTGAATGATCGAAGCAAACGCATCCAGTTGGCTGGCATTGATCACGTGTCCAAGATTCATGGGAATCCGGGTAATCGAGACGGGAATCTGATCTAAGGCATGCGGTACAGGCCGGAGTTCAAGCTTGCCTTCAGCGGTAAATTGCGGCCCGGCGTACAGCACACCAAGCAGCTTTGTCTTGACGCCCACATGGGGAACGCCTCCCTCATGGTAGATGCCGTCCTGATACAGGAAAACCGGCGAACCGCTCGATCCCGGAAAACAAGCCATATCGATTACGAACTCAGGCCGTCCCTGAAAGGACACGAGGGGGTGGGTCGCTGTCGTGCCGCGCCTCACGAGCGGCGCATTGTTCACATGGTCCCAAAGCCCGTTTGGGTATCCAACCATTGCAACAGATTCAATGTGACGCAGGGTGTTTTGCTGCTCAACGGGCATGCGATGCCCTGAATAGAGCCGGTTGTTCACGAGGCTGAGGCCACGCTCATCTATCAACGTGAATATCCGAGCCAATCGAAGAGCGCAAAGATCAACATTTGGATTTGGGTGGAGAACAACGTCCTCGCCCAGTGCGAGGCGCGCTGGCATGTGGGTGCGCCCAATGGGCAGGCCAAATGCGTCTCTCTCCGCGCCCTTGGGCGCAACCGTGATCCAGATGGTCGCGAAATCGCAGCCTTCGATTACATGCTTGTTAGTGACCAGCATTGGCGCGCACTGCGGCCGCACCGATGGCCCGACTTCGATCACCAGCCGCCCCGTCGCATCCACCAGGGGATCGGGCGGTGTCTCAATCAATTCGCCGGATAACGGGAAGTCGTAGAAGAACCCCGTGCCGGTGCTTTTCGCTTGGCCTTCTGACTCGCATTCGATGCGCGAGGTGCAGCTGGGCAGCCAATCGGCGGGACTACGTTCCAACGCGGCCATTTGTAGAAGTCCGAGCGAATTGTAGAAAAGCCCCGGGCAGAAGAACTACACGGGGCTTGCTCTAAGTGCTTGTAGCTTCGGCGAAGTCTATGTCCTGCGACGACAGTCGGAATGCTCGGGATCGGCCGGACCGATCCCTCGGCCTCGCTGGGCGCTCGGCCCGTGGCCACAGGCCACGTCCAAGGCAGTCCACCGGACTGCCTTGAGCGAACCACTCGGTGGTTCTCATCCGCCCCAAACCCCCAAACGCAAACGGCACCCCGAAGGGTGCCGTTCTTGTCTGGTGGCCTGGGGCGGAATCGAACCACCGACACGCGGATTTTCAATCCGCTGCTCTACCAACTGAGCTACCAGGCCTTGATCTGCTTCCCGAATGGCTGGCGCCGTTCAGCGAAGTCCGCGACTGTAGCACAGGCTGCGTGGCTTTTGCTACGTCAGCCGCCGCTGCCGCGCTTGTTGCGGCTCAGGTCCACGCCCAGCTGCTTGAGCTTGCGGTAGAGGTGGGTGCGCTCCAGGCCGGTCTTCTCGGCGACACGGGTCATGGAGCCGTTTTCCTTGGCGAGGTGGAACTCGAAGTAGCTCTTCTCGAAGGCGTCACGCGCCTCGCGCAGCGGGCGGTCGAGCTCGAAGCTCTGCTCGGACGCCAATGCGTTGCCAGGCATGTGGCTGTTGCCCGCGAGGCTGGCGGGCGCAGCCTGCATCGGGCTCATCTCGGGGCGGGCATAGCTGTTGGCCATGCCGACCGCCGCTGGCGCAGGGCGCGGCGGGGCGGTCTTGACCAGCGCCTGCTCGACGGCGCGCAGCAGTTTCTGCAGCGTGATCGGCTTTTCGAGGAAGGCGATGGCGCCGAACTTGGTGGCCTCCACCGCCGTGTCGATGGTGCCGTGGCCGCTCATCATGATGACGGGCATGGTCAGCACGCCGGCGCTGCCCCATTCCTTGAGCAGCGTTACGCCGTCGACGTCGGGCATCCAGATGTCGAGCAGCACGAGATCCGGGCGCATGCGTTCACGCACCGCCCGCGCCTGGGTGGCGTTCTCGGCAAGCTCAATGGTGTGTCCCTCGTCGCTGAGGATTTCGGACAACAGGGCACGGATGCCCAGTTCGTCGTCGACAACAAGAATCGTGGCCATGAATCCTTAGGTCTTGGCAGCCTGTGCACCGGGCTCGGTGGCAGGTGCCAGATTCGAAAATGATAGCGAAACTTGCGCGCCGGTCACGACAGCCTCCTGACTGCCGTCCGGGGGAGAACCCGCATCGGAAGCCGGATGCAGGTTGCGCAAGGAGATGCGGGCGCCGTGTTCGTCGGCAATTTTCTTCACGACGGCCAGGCCCAGGCCGGTGCCCTTGGCCTTGGTTGTCACATAAGGTTCGAAGGCGCGCTTGAGCACTTTCTCGGCAAAACCGGGGCCGTTGTCGACGATGTGCAGGCGCACCGAACGCGGCGTGCCGCCCTCGGTCACGGACAACGAGGAGCGCACGGCCACATGGCCATCGGGGCGCTCGTGCACGGCGTCCAGGGCGTTCTGCACGAGGTTGTGGATGACCTGGCGCAGCTGGCTGGCATCGCCCTTGATGTGGGGCAGGTTGGCGGCCAGCTCGGCCGTCAAGCGTCCCCGCTCCTGCGGCTCGGCGTAGAGGCTGAGCACCTCGTGGATCAGCTCGTTCAGATCCAGGGGCTTGAGCTGGGCCGACGGCAGACGGGCGTAGTCGCGGAACTCGTTGACGAGCTGCTTCATGGCCTGCACCTGGTTGACGATGGTGGCCACCGAACGCACGAGCATGGCCTGGTCGGTACCTTCGAGCTTGGCTTCGAGCTTGTGCTGCATGCGCTCGGCCGAGAGCTGGATGGGCGTCAGCGGGTTCTTGATTTCGTGGGCGAGGCGGCGCGCCACCTCACTCCAGGCGGCCGAGCGCTGCGCCGAGACAACTTCGGAGATGTCGTCGAACACGACAAGGCGGGCGGCCTGCGGCAGCGGCGCGCCGCGCACCAGCAGGGTCAGCGGGTCCTGCTTGGGGTCGAGCTTGAGCTCGAAGGAGTCCTGCCAAAGCTCGCGGTCCATGTCGCGCTCGCCGCTGTCGCGGCCGAGGTGCTGCTCGAAGCGCTGGTCCAGCGACGCGGAGAACTCGGCCAGCGGGGCAAGGTCGGCCAAGGGGCGGCCGATGTAGGCCGACAGCGGCAGGCGCAGGATGCGCGTCGCGCCGGGGTTGACGGTCTCGAGGAAGCCGTCGGCGTCGATGACGAGGACGCCGGCGGTCAGGTTGTCGAGGATGGTCTGCAGGTGGGTGCGGGCGGCGTCCAGCTCGGCCACGGTGCGCGACACCTGCGCGCGCGCGTCGGCCAGTTGGCCGGTCATGTCGGCGAAGGAGCGTGTCAGGCCGCCGAGTTCATCGCGCGAGGCGAGCACGGGGCGCGCGGAGAGGTCGCCCTGAGCCACGAGGCGCATGCCGTCGGCCAGCATCAGCAGCGGCCGCGCGAGCTGGTTGCCGAGCGTCACGGCCAGCAGCAGGGCCGCGAAGGTGGCCAGGATGAGCACCAATGTCAGCGTGCCCAGGTACATGCGGCGCAGGCCGACGCGCTCCAGCGAGCGCTGCTGGTATTCGGCGTTGGCGGTCTGCACCGCCAGGGCATTGGTCAGCATGCTGGCCGGAATGCGCTGGATGACCATCAGGTAGCGCTCGTCCAGCCCCAGGCGCAGCTCGGTATTGCGCATCCGCGCCAGCGTGCGGATCTGGGCGCCGCCTTCCAGGGCAGCGGCCTCGTCCTCCAGGCCTTCGAGCTGGCTGGCCACGCT
Source organism: Roseateles sp. P4_D2 (assembly GCF_056401875.1). Taxonomy (NCBI): domain Bacteria; kingdom Pseudomonadati; phylum Pseudomonadota; class Betaproteobacteria; order Burkholderiales; family Sphaerotilaceae; genus Roseateles; species Roseateles sp. P4_D2. The sequence goes on from NZ_JBFUIM010000013.1 coordinate 103,757, forward strand.
GCCACGGGCCTTGTCCAGCATGGCTCTGCTGGGGCGGTCGGGCGTGAGCTGGCGGGTATCGCCGCCGCCCTCCAGCAGGATCTGGCCGTTGGCGCCGACGACGGCGACCGTGCGGGCGCCAAGCTTGTCGCGCAGCCGCTCCAGCGCCAGCAACTGCGGCGTGCTGCTTTCGGCGAGCTGGTCGGCGGCGTCACGCGTCTTGGTGCCGAGGTCGCTCACCATGGCGTCCAGCGTGCCGCGGCCGAGGTTCAGGCCAGCCTCCAGCGCGCTAGCCAGGCGCACGTCGAACCAGGTCTCGATGCTGCGGTTCACGAACTGGTAGGAGACGGCGTAGATCATCACGCCGGGCACGATGCCCACCAGCGCGAAGATGCTCGCCAGCTTGAGCAGCAGTCGGCTGCCGAAGCGGCCACTGCGCACACGCAGGACGAGACGCACGGCGGCCGTCAGGATGACCAGGGTCAGCACCGCGGCGACCCCCACATTGACCCAGTAGAGCCAGTTGTAGTGGCGCTCGAAGAAGGCGCGCTCGGACGTGGTGCCGACGATGAGTACGAAGGCCAGCACACCGGCCACGCCCGTCAGGGTCACCAGGGTGATGACCCAGCCCCAACGCGAAACCTTGGTCATTTCAGAGTGAAGTCGGGCGCGAAGTAGCGCTTCTGCTCGATGCTGAGCGCAAAGCCCGATTGCAGGCCGATCTGCATGGGGCGCGGCAGCTGGGTGACGTCGAGCTTGTAGCTGAACTCGAGGTAGTAGCTGCCGCCGTCCTCGATGTCCTTGGACTCGGCAATATGCCAGGCGCTCTGGCCGCGCATCGCGGTCAGCGCTTCGTCCAGCGTCGCGAAGCTTTGGTGAAGGCCGCCGTTGGAGACGCGGTACTGCCGGGTCAGGGACTGCCAGGCCAGGCGCCAGGTGCGCTCCGCACGGGCGACGCGGGCGTCGCGCCAGTACCAGCGGTTGCGCAGCACGGTGGCCTCAACGACGAAATACAGCGGCACCCCCTTGTGCAGTGCGTCTTCGGCGGGGTGGCTGAGTTCGAAATGAGTCGTGAAGCTCAGGTCCAGGCCGTCGTCGGCGCGGCGCGCGGACAGCTGGGACAGCTCGATGCCGTCTGCCCGCGCCGGCCCGGGGGTCAGGGCGAGTAGCACGGCAAAGAAGGCGGCGATGGCGATCCGGGCGAACAAATCAGGGTTTCGTGATCAGTGCGTAGAAAAAGCCGTCCAGAGGCGACTGCTGTTGCGAACCATTGTCAGCCAGGGGCAGCAGGTGACCTGTGAACCCGGGCACGGCATGGGACTTGGCGTCAGTTTGGCGTTGCAAAAACGCGTCGAGCTGGGCCTGGCCTTCGGCACGGAAGACGGAGCAGGTGGCGTAGACGAGGCGGCCGCCCGGCGCGAGCAGCGGCCACAGCGCGTCCAGCAGCTCGGCCTGGATGCGGGCCAGGGCGGTGATGTCATCGGGGCGGCGCAGCCAGCGCACGTCGGGGTGGCGGCGCACGATGCCGGAGGCGCTGCAGGGGGCGTCAAGGAGGATGGCGTCGAAAGGCTGGCCATCCCACCAGGTGCCGGTCTGGCGGGCATCGGCGGCCTTCAGCGTCGCCTGTTGCTGCAGGCGGTTGAGGTTGTCCTGCACGCGGATCAGGCGAATCGCGTCGGCGTCCAGCGCGGTCAGCTGCAGGTCGGGCTGCAGTTCCAGCAGATGGGCCGTCTTGCCGCCCGGTGCGGCGCAGGCATCCAGCACGCGGGCACCCGGCTTGAGGCCTGCGCCGACGACGAGAGGCGCGGCGAGCTGGGCGGCCGCGTCCTGCACGGACACCAGACCCTCGGCAAAACCGGGCAGGGCCGACACGGGCACGGGCTTGTCCAGCACAACGACCTGGGGCGTGGGAGCGCCCAGGGTGCGTGCCGCGATGCCGGCGGCCGCCAGGCGCTTCACGTAGTCATCCGCCGTGGCGCGCTGGGCGTGCACCCGCAGCGTCATCGGCGGTGGGCGGTTGTTGGCGGCCAGGAGGGCCTGCCACTGCGCCGGCCAGTCCAGCCGCAGCTTCTCGACCCACCAGGCCGGGTGGTTGAAGGCGCCCAGCGGGCTGCGCTCGGCGGCGGCGACGATGGCGCCGCGTTCGCGCAGAAAGCGACGCAGTACGGCGTTGATGAAGGCAGCGCTGGCCGGCGCGCGCTGCTTGGCGGCGTGGACGGCCTGGTCGACCAGGGTGTGGTCGGCGTACATGGGCGACGAATCGGGCTCGGGGTCGGGCCAGAGCAGGGCCAGCGAAGTCAGCAGCAACGCGTCGACGCGCGCCGGCGGCGCCTTGGGCGCGAGCTGCTGGCGGGCCGCTTCGGCGCCGCCCAGGCGGCGCAGCGCCGTGAAGGCCAGGGCCTGGGTGCCGGGGCGCAGGTCGGCGGGCACGCGGCCCAGCAGCTCGGTCAGGGATTTGCCCTCGCGCACGCCCTGGACGGCATCGGCGGCCTGGGACAGCAGCCGGTGCAGGGGAGCCGACATCGAGCCGGCTTGGGGGCTTTGGGACATCGCGCCAGTGTAGGAGCGGGCTTTGGCCGGAGAATTCGCGCCCATGAATGCACCCGCCCCCGACGCGCCCGTTTCCGAACGCATCCGCTACCGCCTCGTGTCGGCCGGCTGCCGCCACCACGCCAACGACAACATCGCCGCCTACATCGAGCCCGGTGAACTCGACGCGCTGCAGGCCGAGGTGCAGACCCGCATGCAGGAAGTGCTGAAGAGCCTGGTCATCGACACCGACAGCGACCACAACACCCAGGAAACCGCCAAGCGCGTCGCCAAGATGTTCGTCCGCGAGGTCTTTGCCGGCCGCTACGCCGAGGCGCCGACGGTGACCGAATTCCCCAACATCAGCCGCCTCAATGAGCTGATGATCGTCGGCCCCATCACGGTGCGCAGCGCCTGCTCCCACCACCTCTGCCCCATCATCGGCAAGGTGTGGATCGGCATCATGCCCAACGAGCATTCCAACCTGATCGGCCTGTCGAAGTACGTGCGCCTGACCGACTGGATCATGAGCCGCCCACAGATCCAGGAAGAGGCCGTGATCATGCTGGCCAACGAGCTGGAGACCCGCGTGCGGCCCGACGGCCTGGCCGTCGTCATGGAGGCCGACCACTTCTGCATGCACTGGCGCGGCGTCAAGGACATCGAGGCCGCGATGACCAACAGCGTCATGCGCGGGGCTTTCCTGACCGATCCCAATCTGCGGCGGGAGTTCCTGTCGCTGATGAAGAAGTCGTGAGCCCCTCGTCCAGTCTCGGCCCGACCGCCTACAGCGAGCGCGCTTCGCTGAAGCCGTAGAGATTCGCCAGCACCCGCGTCGGGAACTGGTGCAAGGCCTCGTTGTACTGGCTTACCGCCTGGTTGAACACCTGCCGCGCAAATGCGCGCTGGCGCTCGATCAGTTTCAGCTCGCTGACCAGGCCGTCGATCTCGGTTTCGCTGCGCAGCTCGGGCTGGTGGTCCAGCAGGGACAGCAAGCGGGTCAGCGCCGCGGCGTGCAGTGCACTGGCCACGGCCAGGCTGCCGACCGGGTCGGGCGCCCAGGGTTTGCTGCGTGAGGCCTGGGCCGCGGCCTGTGATTCCGCCTGGGCGCTTGCCAGTGCATCGAACGTCGCCTGCTCGCTGGACAGCCGCGGCGCCACGGCCGCGAGCAGCTTGTCGCAGACCTCGCCGCGATCCTTCAGGTGGGCATCGAGCTGCACAAAGGCCTCGCCGATGACATTGCGCAGCGACATCAGCCGGTTGTAGGCACCAATGCCCCAGAAGAACAGCAGCGCCGCCCCGGCGACGCCAGCCCAGCTCCAGATCGTCATGCCGCCGCCCGGTAAGCAGCAAACCCATTGGCTCGCAGCGCGCAGGCCGGGCAGTGGCCGCAGCCATGGCCCCACTCGTGCAGCTCGCCGCGCTCGCCGAGGTAGCAGGTGTGGGTGTCCTCGACGATGAGCTTGACCAGCGCCTCGCCGCCGAGTGATTCGGCCAGGCGCCAGGTGGCCGCCTTGTCGATGAACATCAGCGGCGTGTCCAGCGTCATCGGCGTGTCCAGGCCCAGGCTGAGCGCGATCTGCATGGCCTTCATCGTGTTGTCGCGGCAGTCCGGGTAGCCGGAGAAGTCGGTCTCGCACATGCCGCCGACCAGCACCGACGCGCCGCGGCGGTAGGCCAGCGTCGCGGCAAAGGTCAGGAAGAGCAGGTTGCGGCCGGGGACAAAGGTGTTGGGCAGGCCGTTGGCCTGCAGCTCGATGGCACGTTCGCTCGTCAGCGCCGTGTCGCTGATCTGGCCGAGCAGGGACAGGTCCAGCAGATGGTCGGCGCCCAGCTTGCCGGCCCAGCGCGGGAACTGGCGCGCGATCTCGGCGCGCACGGTGTTGCGGCAGTCCAGCTCGATGCGGTGGCGCTGGCCGTAGTCGAAGGCCAGCGTCTCGACTTCGGCGAAGCGGTCCAGGGCCCAGGCCAGGCAGGTGGTGGAGTCCTGGCCGCCGGAAAACAGCACCAGGGCTTTGCGGTTGTCGGTCATGGCCGGGATGCTACCCGGCCACCCGCCCATGCTCGGCGCCAGGCCGGGTGCCGGCGCGCCGGTTCGGCACCTTCAAGAGCCGGCCGACAGGCACCTCGGCCGTGCTTGCGCGCCCCCGAATCGCCCTGCGCGGCGCGCCTTTGCACCGCCCGCGTGCGCGTCCAACCCGCCTCGCCCAGGCGGGCGAACTGGCACGCCACATGCTTGTATACCGCATTGAACACAAGCCGGAACTCAACCGGCGCACTTCGTGGGTCAAGCAACTTGAGGAGAGCCAGGATGACGCGATCGCAATGGAACCGCCGGCACTTGTTGGGCAGCCTGGGCGCTGCGGGAGCCGGCGTGATGACCGCCGGCTGGAGCGGCCTGGCGCACGCCCAGAAGCCGCTGACCGTGGGCTTCATTTACGTCGGCCCGCGGGACGACTACGGCTACAACCAGGCGCATGCCGAGGCGGCGGCGCTGGTGAAGAAGATGCCGGGCATCAAGGTGGTGGAGGAGGAGAACGTCCCCGAGACCAACGCGGTGCAGAAAACCATGCAGGGCATGATCGCCCAGGACGGCGCGGGCCTGCTGTTCCCGACCTCGTTCGGCTACTTCGCCCCGCACATCCTGGCGCTGGCGCCCAAATACCCCAACGTGCGCTTCGCGCACTGCGGCGGGCTGTGGGACGCGGCCAAGCACCCCAAGAACGCCGGCAGCTTCTTCGGCTACATCGACGAGGCCCAGTACCTCAACGGCGTGGTCGCGGCGCACGTGACCAAGAGCAAGAAGCTCGGCTTCATCGCGGCCAAGCCCATCCCGCAGGTGCTGCGCAACATCAATGCCTTCACGATGGGCGCGCGCAGCGTGCACCCGGACATCACGACGACGGTGATCTTCACCGGCGACTGGAGCATGCCGGTCAAGGAGGCCGAGGCCACCAACAGCCTGGCCGACCAGGGCGTGGACGTGTTCACCATGCACGTGGACGGCCCGAAGGTCATCGTCGAGACGGCGGCCAAGCGCGGCAAGTTCGTCTGCGGCTACCACGCCAGCCAGGCCAAGCTGGCACCGCAGGCCTACCTGACGGGCGCGGAGTGGAACTGGATCACCGCCTACAAGCAGATCATCGACGCCGCGCAGACCGGCAAGCCGCATCCGAACTTCGTGCGCGGCGGCTTGAAGGACGGCTTCGTCAAGAGCAGCCCCTACGGCAGCTCGGTGCCCGAAGGCGGGCGCAAGCAGGCTGAAGGCGTGCGCGCCGAGATGCTCAAGGGCAGCTTCGACATCTTCAAGGGCGAGTTGAAGGACAACGCCGGCAAGGTGGTCATTCCCAAGGGCAAGGTGTTCAAGCAGACCGACATGGAGCTTGAAGGCATGAATTACCTGGTCGAAGGCGTCATCGGCAAGGTGTGACCCCGCTCCAGGAGCCGCCACCATGGTCGCCAACTCAAGAGCGCAGGGTTTCGCCGAAGCCCTGCTGCTGCCCGTCTTCGCATTGACGGCTGCGCTGCTGCTGTTTGGCGTCTTCGTGTGGCTGGGCGGCACGTCGCCGGTGGAGGCCTGGAAGCTGCTCTTCCTCGGCGCCTTCGGCGACGCCTTCTCCTGGCAGAACACGCTGCTGCGCGCCGCGCCGCTGATGCTCACCGCGCTGGCCGTGGCGCTGCCCGCGCAGGCCGGCTTGACGATGATCGGCGGCGAGGGCGCGCTGGTGCTTGGTGCGCTGGGCTGTGCCGGTCTGCCCTATCTCTTCGGCCCACCCGGCAACGTGATCGGCAGCACCATGGTGCTGGCGGCCGGTGCGCTGCTGGGCGGCGGCTGGGTGATGCTCTCCGGCTGGCTGCGCCAGTGGCGCGGCGTCAACGAGACCATCTCCAGCCTGCTGCTGAGCTACATCGCCATCGCGCTGTTCAAGCACTTCGTCGAAGGGCCGATGCGCGACCCGGCGAGCCTGAACAAGCCGTCCACCCATCCGCTGGCTGAAGGCCTGCGCATCGGCCCCATCATGGGCGACGCGACCATGGAGTCCTGGCTGGGCGACGTGCACTGGGGCCTGGTCATCGGCGTCGTGCTGTGCCTGGCCTGCGGCGCCTGGCTGAGCTTCAGCGCCTCGGGCTTCGCGATGCGCGTGGTGGGCGGCAACGCCCGGGCCGCCCGTCTTGTCGGCCTGCCCACCGACCGCCTCATCCTGCTGGCCTGCGCCCTCGGCGGCGCGGCGGCGGGCCTGGCCGGCGCCATCGAGGTGGCGGCCGTGCACACGGCGGCCAATGCCTCGGTGATCGCGGGCCTGGGCTACACGGGCATCCTGGTCAGCTTCGTGGCGCGCCACAACCCCTGGGCCATCCCGCCGGTGGCGGTGCTGTTCGGCGGCTTCGCGGCGGCCGGCAGCCTGCTGCAGCGCCGGCTCGATTTGCCCGACGCCTCGGTGCTGGTGCTGCAGGGCTTCGCCTTCGTCTTCATCCTCGCGGCCGAGGCGCTGCGCGGGCGGCTGTTCGCGCCGCGCGCAGTGGCTAGGCGGCCAGCGCCCGTCACTGCGGCGGCTGAACCTCAGGGGGTTGCATGAGCGCCGCGCAGGGCCGCCCCAAGCAAGCTCGCTCCCGCTTGGCGGGACAGGCCGCAGGCCGAAGGGTGCCCCAATGAGCCTCACGCTGAACGTCATCCCCGACCTGCTGCTCGCCGTCATCGGCGGCGCGCTACGGGTGGGCACGCCCTTCCTCTTCGTCAGCCTCGGCGAGTGCCTGACCGAGAAGAGCGGCCGCATCAACCTCGGCCTCGAAGGCGTGCTCGTCTTCAGCGCCATGGCCGGCTTCGGCGGCGCCTACCTCAGCGGCTCGCCGTGGCTGGGCGTGTTGGCTGCCAGCGGCTGCGGCGCGCTGCTGGCCCTGCTGCACGGGCTGCTGTGCTCGCTGCCGCGCGTGTCAGACATCGCCACCGGCATTGCGCTGATGCTGCTGGGCGCGGGCCTGGCCTTCTACCTGGGCAAGCCGCTGATCCAGCCGCAGGCGCCGCAGATCCCGTCGCTGCCGCTGGGCGCCTGGAGCGACTCGTCCGCCGTGCAGACGGCGTTGTCGGTCAACGCCCTCTTCCCCATCGGCGTGGCGCTGGCCACGCTGCTGGCCTGGGGCTTCAAGAACACGCGCTGGGGGCTGGTGGTGCGCATGGCCGGCGACAGCAGCGATGCCGCGCGGGCACTGGGCTACTCGGTCAACGGCGTACGCATCGCCGCCACCACGGTGGGCGGCGCCATTGCCGGCCTCGGCGGGGCGTCGCTGTCGCTGTACTACCCCGGCAGCTGGAACGAAGGCCTGTCCAGCGGCCAGGGCCTGATCGCCGTGGCCCTGGTCATCTTTGCGCGCTGGCGCCCCTGGCGCTGCCTGGGCGCGGCGCTGCTGTTCGGCGGCGCGGGCGCCATCGGCCCGGCGCTGCAGAGCGTGGGCGTGAGCGGCGGCTACTACCTGTTCAACGCCATGCCCTACGCGCTGACCCTGCTCATCCTCGTGGCCACCTGCACGCCGAGCCAGTCTCTCAAAGGTGCGCCCGCCGAACTCGGTGTGTCCCGTTGAACCGAAGGAACCCGAACATGCCGACCCTGCGTTCAAAACCCTATGCCTGGCCCTTCGACGGCAACATCAGCCCGAACAACACGGCGCTGGTCATCATCGACATGCAGACCGACTTCTGCGGCATCGGTGGCTACGTCGACAAGATGGGCTACGACCTGTCGCTGACGCGCGCGCCCATCGCCCCGCTGAAGGTGCTGCTGGCCGCCGCGCGCCGCAAAGGCATGCACGTCATCCACACCCGCGAGGGCCACCGCCCCGACCTGGCCGACCTGCCGGCCAACAAGCTGTGGCGCTCGCGGCAGATTGGCACCGCGGGCCGCGGCATCGGCGACGCCGGCCCCTGCGGCCGCATCCTCGTGCGCGGCGAACCGGGCTGGGACATCATTCCCGAGCTCTACCCCGCCGCGGGCGAGCCCGTCATCGACAAGCCCGGCAAGGGCAGCTTCTGCGCGACCGACCTGGAGCTGATCCTGCACACGCGCGGCATCCGCAACCTCATCCTCACCGGCATCACCACCGACGTGTGCGTGCACACGACCATGCGCGAGGCCAACGACCGCGGCTTCGAGTGCCTGATGCTGTCGGACTGCACCGGCGCCACCGACCCTGGCAACCACGCCGCCGCGCTCAACATGATCCAGATGCAGGGCGGCGTGTTCGGCGCCGTTGCCGAGTCGGCCGCCGTGCTCGACCTGCTGGCGCAACTCTGAGCCGCGGCCATGTCCCACCCGCACGCCCTGCAGCTCGATACCTACCGCCTCACCAAGCGCTTCGGCAGCTTCACGGCGCTGGATGACGTCTCCCTCACCGTGCGGCCCGGCACCGTGCATGCGCTGTTGGGTGAGAACGGCGCGGGCAAAAGCACGCTGGTGAAGGCCATCGTCGGCTACCACCGCCCCGACGACGGCGCCGTGCTGGTGGACGGCCGCGAGCGCGAGATCGCCTCGCCGGTCGTGGCCCGCGACCTCGGCCTGGGCATGGTCTACCAGCACTTCACCGTCGTGCCCGGCATGAGCGTCGCCGAGAACCTGCTGCTGGCGCGCGGCCACCTGCCCATGGTCGTGGACTGGAAGGCTGCCCGCGCCGAGCTGCAGGCCTTCATGGACACGGCACCTTTTCGCCTGCCGCTGGACGCCTGGCCCGGCGAGCTGTCGGCCGGCGAGAGGCAGAAGCTCGAAATCCTCAAGCAGCTCTTCCTCAAGCCGCGCCTGCTCATCCTCGACGAGCCCACCTCGGTGCTGACGCCGCAGGAGGCCGACGAGGTGCTGGGCGCGCTGCGCGAGCAGGCGCATGCGATGGCCTGCTCGGTGCTGATGATCACGCACAAGTTCCGCGAGGTGATGGCCTATGCCGACGACGTGAGCGTGCTGCGCAAGGGGGCGCTGGCGGCCACCGGCGCGGTGGCCGACTGCACGCCCGACAGCCTGGCCACTGCGATGGTGGGCGAGGGCCGCAGCGCGGTCATGAGCCCGACGTGGGTGCGCGAAACGCGCCCGCCCGGTGAGGTCAAGCTCGCCATCGAGGCTTTGGACGTGATGGGCGACCGCGGCGAGCCCGCCGTGCGTGCCCTGAGCCTGGACGTGCGGCGCGGCGAGATCGTCGGCATCGCCGGCGTCAGCGGCAACGGCCAGCGCGAGCTGATGCAGGCCCTGGTGGGCCAGCGCGCCCGCCTCGCCGGCCGGGTGATGGTGGACGACCAGCCCTTCCTGGCCCGCCGCGCCGAGAACCGCGCCCGAAAAGTGCGCAGCCTGCCCGAGGAGCCGCTGGCCAATGCCTGCGTCGGCCCCTTGAGCGTGGCGCAGAACATGGCGCTGCGCAGCTTCGACGAGGCACCCTGGGCGCGCGGCGGCCTGGTGCGCTGGGGCGCGCTGCGCCAGCGTGCGCGCGAATGGATCGCCGAGTACGGCGTCAAGACCCAGGGCGAGCGCGCCGCCATCCGCACGCTGTCGGGCGGCAACGTGCAGCGCGCCGTGCTGGCCCGCGAGCTGGCCGGCGAGTCCGAGCTGCTGCTGGTCAGCAACCCCGTCTTCGGGCTGGACTTCGCCGCCGTCGCCGAGATCCACGGCCGCCTGACGGCCGCACGCAACCGGGGTGCGGCCGTGCTGCTCGTCAGCGAGGACCTGGACGAGCTGCTGGCGCTGGCCGACCGCATCGTCGTCATGAGCGAAGGCCGCATCGTGCATGACGTGCCCGCTGCGGAAGCCACGCGCCAGTCGCTCGGCGAATTCATGGGTGGAAAGGGGCACGCATGAACACGCTGCTCACGCTGGCAACCGCGCAACCCTTTCCCTACACCTTCAACCCGGCGCACACGGCGCTGGTCGTCATCGACATGCAGCGCGACTTCATCGAGCCCGGCGGCTTCGGCGCCAGCCTGGGCAACGACGTGACGCGGCTGCAGGCCATCGTGCCGGCCGTGCGCCGCATGCTCGACGCCTGGCGTGCCATCGAAGCTGTGGTGCTGCACACCCGCGAGGCCCACCGCCCCGACCTCAGCGACTGCCCGCCGGCCAAGCGGCTGCGCGGCCAGCCGTCGCTGCGCATCGGCGACGTCGGGCCCATGGGCCGCGTCCTGATTGCCGGCGAGCCCGGCGCCGAGATCATTCCCGAGCTGGCGCCGCTGCCGGGCGAACTGGTGGTGGACAAGCCCGGCAAGGGCATGTTCTACGCCACGCCGGTGGACGCGCTGCTGAAGGAGCGCGGCATCACCCACCTGCTGTTCATGGGCGTGACCACCGAGGTCTGCGTGCAGACGTCGATGCGCGAAGCCAACGATCGCGGCTACGAGTGCCTGCTGATCGAAGACGGCTCCGCCAGCTACTTCCCCGAATTCAAGGCCGCCGCGCTGGCCATGCTGACGGCCCAGGGCGCCATCGTCGGCTGGGCAGCGCCGTCGAGCGCAGTCATCGAAGCGATCACATGACCGAAACCCTGCACACCGTCGCCGACTGGCAGGCCGCCTACGCCGCTGGCGCAGGCCCCTACATCCTGCTGACCGACCTGCTGGCCCGGCTGCAACCCACCGACCCTGCGTGGATCCACGTCTGCACGCCCGAGCAGCTCGTCGCCCAGCTCGCCGCGCTGCCACCGCGCGGCCCCGCCACGCCGCTGTGGGGCGTGCCGCTGGCCGTGAAGGACAACATCGACGTCGCCGGCATGCCCACCACGGCCGCCTGCCCGGCCTTCGCCCACCAGCCCGAGCACTCGGCCACCTGCGTGCAGCGCCTGCAAGCGGCCGGCGCCATCGTCGTCGGCAAGACCAACCTCGACCAGTTCGCCACCGGCCTGGTCGGTACCCGTTCGCCCTACGGCGAAGTGCCCAACAGCTTCGCGCCGGAATACGTGAGCGGTGGCTCCAGCTCGGGTTCGGCCTCGGTGGTGGCGCGGGGCCTGGTACCACTTGCCCTGGGCACCGACACCGCCGGCTCGGGCCGCGTGCCGGCCGGCTTCAACCACCTCGTGGGCCTCAAGCCCACGCCGGGCAGCGTGCCCATGCGCGGCGTGCTGCCGGCCTGCCGCACACTGGACGTGGTGAGCGTGTTCGCGCTGACCGTGGCCGACGCGGCACTGGCGTTCTCGCTGTTCGAGGGCGCCGAAGGCGACGAGGCGCGCTTCCACGTCGCCGCGCCGCGCCTGCCCTGGCTGGGTGGCGCCCGCGCGGTGCTGCGCCTGGGTGTGCCGCTGGAGCCTGGCTGCGACGCCGCCCTGGGCTGGCCGGCCGCCTTCGAGGCTGCGCAGGCCCGCGCCCGCGCACTGGATGCCGAGCTGGTGGTGCTGGACTTCGAGCCGCTTTTCGAAGTCGCCAAGCTGCTGTACGAAGGCCCCTGGGTGGCCGAGCGGCTGAGCGTGGTCGACAACCTGCTCGCCGCCGAACCCGAGGCGTTCGACCCCACCGTGGCCCGCGTCATCACGCAGGGGGGCAACCACGACGCGGTGGCGGCCTTCCGTGGCCGCTACAAGCTGGAAAGCCTGCGCGCCGAGTTGCAAAGCCTGTGGCAACAGGTCGATGCGCTGCTCGTGCCCACCGCACCCACCTGCCCCACGCGCGCCGCCGTGGCCGCCGAGCCGGTGCTGCGCAACAGCGAGCTGGGCCGCTACACCAACTTCGTCAACCTGCTGGGCTGGTCGGCGCTGGCCCTGCCTTGCCAACTGCCCGATGACAAATCCCCGCTGCCCTTCGGCATCACGCTGATCGCCCCCGGCGGGGCCGACGCGGCGCTGGTCGACTTCGGGCTGCGCTGGGAGGCAGCCGGCCCCGCGTCGCTGGGCGCGCGCCTGCGCGAGGCCCGCCCGGCCGACCGCCACGTGCAAGCCCTGCCCCGGGCCGAGCCGACGCTGCTGCTGGCTGTCGTCGGCGCCCATCTGCAGGGCCTGCCGCTGCATGGCCAGCTGCAGGAGCGCGGCGCGCGGCTGCAGGCCCGCACGCAAACGGCGCCGCGCTACCGCCTGCACGCACCGCCAGGCACCGTACCGCCCAAGCCCGGCCTGGCCCGTGTGCCTGAAGGCGAGGCCGGCCACGCCATCGAGGTCGAGGTCTACGAACTGCCGGTGGCCAGCGTCGGCTCGCTGCTCGCGCTGATCCCGCCGCCGCTGGGTCTCGGCAATCTGGAGCTGGCCGACGGCCGCTGGGTCAAGGGCTTCATCTGCGAAGGCTCCGCGCTGCTGGGTGCACCCGACATCAGCCATCACGGCGGCTGGCGCGCCTTCCTGGCTTCGTCATGATGGACGCCGCTCGCTTCGACGACCCCGCCGTGCTGGCCGAGCTCGGCGCCGTGTTCGACGCCTACGAGCAGGCGCTGATGGGCAATGACGTGGCCGCGCTCAACGCCTTCTTCTGGCGTGACGCGCGCGTCACGCGCTACGGCGTCGCCGACCGGCAATGGGGCATCGCCGAGCTGGAGGCCTACCGCGCCGCCACGCCCGCGCCGGCCTTCACGCGGCGGCTGGAGCACCTGCGCCTGCACGCCTTCGGGCCCGACATGGCGGTGGCGCAGGTCGAGTTCGTGCGCAGCGACACGCCGCTGCGCGGCTTCCAGACGCAGACCTGGGTGCGGCTGCCCGAGGGCTGGCGCATCGTGGCGGCCCACGTCAGCATGATTCCCTTCGCCTGCGGCACGCCAACCATCGTGGAGCCCGAGACTCTCGCGACCTTGCCGTGACCCAGCCCGCCCCCACCCCGCCCGCCGAAGCCCCGAGCCTGGCCGACCAGGCCTACGTGCGGCTCAAGCAGATGATCTTTGACTTTGCGCTGATGCCCGGCGACCGCGTCTCCGAGACCGAGTTGGCGCAGCGCGTCGTCGTCAGCCGCACGCCGCTGCGCGCCGCCCTGCAGCGGCTGGAGCGTGAGGGCTTCCTGCAACTGCTGCCGCGCCTGGGCTGGCAGGTGGCGCCGCTGGACTTCGACGTGATGGACGAGCTCTACGACCTGCGCACCCTCATCGAGTGCGAGGCCGCACGCCACCTCTGCGAGCACGAGCAACGGCCCGAGCTGCAGCAACTGGCCGACATCTGGATGGTGCCGCCTGCCGAGCGGCTGGCCGACGCGGCAGAGGTCGGCGCGCTGGACGAGCGCTTCCATGCGCTGCTGGTGCAGGGCAGCGGCAACCGCGAGATGGTCCGCGTGCACAGGGAAATCACCGAACGCATCCGCATCATCCGGCGGCTGGACTTCACCAAACCCGCGCGCGTGGATGCAACCTACGACGAGCATGCCCGCATCCTGCGCACCATCACGCGGCGGCGCACCGACGAAGCCCAGCGCCTGCTGCGCGCCCACATCCAGCAGAGCAAGCTCGAAGTGCGGCACATCACGCTCGACATGCTTTACCGCGCCAGGCGGAGCAGCTGATGCCACGCGGCTCCCGGGCATGCGGATGGCACATGAATTGCATGAGCCCGCCATGCCGGTTCGTGCGAGCGGCCATGGCGATGCCGGCCGCCAAGAGTCAATTCACGCGTTCTTCATCCACCCCCTAGGAGCTTTGCCTTGAAACCCACCGCACGCCTGCTTTGCACCGCCCTCGCCGCCTTCGCCGCCGGCGCCACCCAGGCCGCTGACTGGGCCGACACCTCCATCGGCTACCGCTACGGCACCAAGTTCGCCGAGCCCTTCGGCACGAACGACATCCACAAGAACATCCTCGACCTCAACCATGCCAGCGGCTACGCCTACGGCACCAACTTCTTCAACGTCGACCTGCTGCTGTCCGACAAGAAGGACCCGTCCAGCCCCAACTCCGGCAGCGGCGCCAGCGAGGTCTACATCGTCTATCGCCACACGCTGGACTTCGGCAAGATCACCGGCAGCCCCATCGCCTTCGGCCCCGTCCGTGGCGTGGGTCTCACCGCCGGTTTCGATGCCAACGTGAAGGTGGATGCCGGCTACAACTCGCGCAAGCAGATGCTCGTGCTCGGCCCCACGTTGATGATGGACGTGCCTGGCTTCCTCAACGTCAGCCTGCTGCTGCTGAAGGAAAGCAACGCGCCGTACAACAAGTTCAGCAGCACGGCGACGCCGCGCTACGACTACAAGAGCCATGTGATGCTGACGGCGGCCTGGAGCATCCCGCTGGGCAAGCTGCCCCTGGCCTTCGAAGGCTTTGCCAACTACATCGCCAGCAAGGGCACGGACGAGTTCGGCGGCGCAACAGGCCCCGAGACCAACTTCGACGGCCAGATCATGTACGACGTGGGCGCCGCCACCGGCGCGACGCCGAACAAGTTCAAGGTGGGGCTGGAGTACCAGTACTGGCGCAACAAGTTCGGCAACCCGTACAAGGGTCCGGCCGGCAGCGGCGCATTCGCCAAGACGCCGATGATCAGGGCCGAATATCACTTCTAAAAGCAGGGCCTCGTGACAGCTGGTGATGAGGATTACGGTTTTCGGGCCGAGCGCCGGGCCGCTCCCAAGCCGGCCCGTCTGGCGATGTGCTTGCGGCTCAACGCCGCAAGCATCGCCGTCCCCTCGGGGGACCGGTTGGGCTCGCCCGCGTACAGCGCGGCGAGACCGGACGAGGGGCTCACATGAGCAGGCTTGAATTGATCGGCATCACCAAGCAATACCCCGGCGTTCGGGCCAACGACGACATCCATCTCAAGGTGGCGCCGGGGCAGATCCACGCCGTTCTCGGCGAGAACGGCGCGGGCAAGTCGACGCTGATGAAGATCATCTACGGCGCCACCAAGCCGGACGCCGGGCAGATCGCCTGGAACGGCCGCGAGGTCGAGGTGGCCAGCCCGGCGCAGGCCCGTGCGCTGGGCATCAGCATGGTCTACCAGCACTTCTCGCTGTTCGACACGCTGACCGCCGCCGAGAACATCTGGCTGGGGCTGGACAAGTCGGGCTCGCTGGCCGAGGTGGCCGAGCAGACGCGGGTGGTGTCGGCGCAGTACGGCCTGTACGTGGACCCGGCCCGCCCGGTGCATACGCTGAGTGTCGGCGAGCGCCAGCGCGTCGAGATCGTGCGTGCGCTGCTGACGCGGCCGCAGCTGCTGATCCTGGACGAGCCCACCTCGGTGCTGACGCCGCAGGCCGTCGAAAGCCTGTTCGTGACGCTGCGCAAGCTGAGCGGCGAGGGCTGCTCCATCCTCTACATCAGCCACAAGCTGCACGAGATCCGCTCGCTGTGCGACCACTGCACGGTGCTGCGCGGCGGCCGCGTGGTGGGCGAGGTCGACCCGCGCAAGGAAACCAACGCCAGCCTGTCGCGGCTGATGATCGGTGCCGACGCGCCGGTGCTCACAGCCCGCGAAGGCCAGCGCGGCGCACACGTGCTGCGCGTGGCTGAACTTGGCCTTGAGCAGCTCGACCCTTTCGGCGTCACGCTCAAGGACATCGCCTTCGACGTCTGCGCCGGCGAAATCGTCGGCGTGGCGGGCGTGTCGGGCAACGGCCAGCAGGAGCTGCTCGCGGCGCTGTCGGGCGAGGACCCGCGCGCGGCGGCAGGGACCATCCAGCTCTTCGACCAGGACATCGCCCGCGCCACGCCGGGCCGGCGCCGCGCCGCCGGGCTGCACTTCGTGCCCGAGGAGCGCTTGGGCCGCGGCGCGGTACCGACGCTGTCGCTGGCCATGAACACGCTGCTGACGCGCACCGAGGCGGTGGGCCGGGGTGGCTGGATACGCATCGCCCAGGCGCGCAGGCTGGCGGCCAAATTGATCGAGGGCTTCCGCGTCAAGGCCGCGGGGCCGGACGCGATGGCCCGCACGCTGTCGGGCGGCAACCTGCAGAAGTTCATCGTCGGCCGCGAGATCGATGCGAGCCCGAAGCTGCTGATCATTGCCCAGCCCACCTGGGGCGTGGACGTGGGCGCCGCCGCGCAGATACGCGGCGAGCTGCTGCGGCTGCGCAACCAGGGCTGCGCGCTGCTGGTGTTCAGCGAGGAGCTGGACGAGTTGTTCGAGATCTGCGACCGGCTGCACGTCATCGCCGACGGCCGGCTGTCGCCGTCGGTGCCCATCGCGGCAGCCACGCGCGAGCAGGTCGGCGAATGGATGTCGGGGCTGTGGCCCGCGACTGCAGAGGAGCTCGTCCATGCTCAGGCTTGAGCCGCGCACGCAAACCTCCATGCTGCTGGCCGTGGCCGCGCCGCTGCTGGCGCTGGCGCTCACCGTGGTCATCGGCGTGCTGCTGTTCACGGCCCTGGGCAAGGACCCGCTGCAGGCGTTGCGGCTGTTCTTCGTCGAGCCGCTGAAGAATGGCCGGGCACTGTCGGAACTCAGCGTCAAGGCCGTGCCGCTGGCACTGATCGCGCTGGGTCTGGCGGTGTGCTTTCGCGCCAACATCTGGAACATCGGCGCCGAGGGCCAGTTCGTGCTTGGCGCTCTGGGCGCCGGCTGGGTGGCCATGCAGGCCGGGCCGGACACCTCCGCCTGGTTCGTCGTGCCGGTGCTGCTGGGCGGTGTCGTCGGCGGCATGTTGTGGGCCGGGGTCGTGGCGCTGCTGCGCGACCGCTTCAACACCAACGAGATCCTGGTCAGCCTGATGCTGGTCTATGTGGCCACGCTGCTGCTGAACTACCTCGTCTACGGGCCCTGGAAGGACCCCGACGGCTACAACTTCCCGCAGACCGTGCTGTTCGCGGCCTCGACGCGGCTGCCGCGCCTGGTGAACGGATTGCGCATGAACGCGGGCGTGGTCATCGCGCTGCTGGCCGTGGCGGCCTTCGCGGTGTTCCAGTTCCGCACCTACCGCGGCTATGCATTGACGGTCGGCGGCATCGCGCCGGCCGCCGCGCGCTATGCCGGCTTCTCGTCGCGCAGCGCGCTGTGGACGGCGCTGCTGCTCTCCGGCGGCATGGCGGGGCTGGCAGGCGCCTTCGAGGTGGCCGGGCCGCTGGGGCAGCTGACGCCTTACGTGCCGGTGGGCTACGGCTTCGCGGCCATCATCGTGGCCTTCGTCGGCCGGCTGCATCCGGTGGGCATCGTCTTCTCGTCGGTGCTGATGAGCATGTTCTACATCGGCGGCGAGCTGGCCCAGAGCCGCATGGGCCTGCCCAAGGCGCTGACCAGTGTCTTCCAGGGCGTATTGCTATTCACGCTGCTGGCCTGCGACCACGGCTTGCAGTACCGCATGCGCTGGGTGGCGGCGGTCAAGGCGAGGGCGGCGGCATGAGCGCCGCGCCGGGCCGCCCCAAGCAAGCTCGCTCCCGCTTGGCGGGACAGGCCGAAGGCCGAAGGGTGCATCAATGAACGAGATTGCCTTGCTCATTGCCGCCACGCTGAGCGCCGGCACCGTGCTGGCCATCGCCGGCCTGGGCCTGCTGATCAATGAGCGGGCCGGCATCGTCAACCTGGGCACCGAGGGGCTGATGCTGGTGGCGGCCATCGCCGGCTTTGCCACCGCGGTACACACCGGCTCGGACCTGCTCGGCTTCCTGGCCGGCATGGGCGCGGGCGCGGTGCTGTCGCTTTTTCTCGGGCTGCTGGCGATCTGGCTCAACACCAACCCATACGCCACCGGCCTGGCGCTGAGCCTGTTCGGCGCCGGCTTCTCAGCCTTCGTCGGCATCGAGTACACGCAGCAACGGCTGGCCGAGCGCACGCACTGGGCCCTGCCCGGCCTGGCCGATTTGCCGGTGCTGGGCAAGGCGCTGTTCGAGCACCACCCGGTCGTCTACCTGGCCATGGCGCTGGCGGTGGCGCTGCACTTCTTCCTGTACCGCACGCGGGCGGGGCTGGTGCTGCGCGCGGTGGGCGAGTCGCCTGAGTCGGCCCATGCGCTGGGCTACCCGGTGCGGCGCATCCGCCTCGCCGCCGTGGCTGCCGGCGGCGCGCTGTGCGGCCTGGCCGGCGCCTACCTGTCCCTCATCTACACGCCGCTGTGGGTGGAAGGCATGGTGGCCGGCAAGGGCTGGATCGCACTGGCGCTGACCACCTTCGCCACCTGGCGGCCGGCCCGCGTGCTGCTGGGCGCCTACCTGTTCGGCGGCGTGACGATGCTGCAGTTCCACCTGCAAAGCGAAGGCATCGCCATCTCCAGCCACTGGCTGAGCATGCTGCCCTACCTCGCCACCATCGCCGTGCTGGTGCTGATCTCGCGCAACCCGGCCTGGATCAAGGCCAACATGCCGGCGTCGCTTGGCAAGCCTTTCAAACCCGGCCATTGAATTCCTTGTCTCAACCGCTCACCCAGGAGAAACGCATGACATCCCTTGCCACCCGCCGGACCTTCGCGCTTGCCGCACTGGCCGCCGCCGCACTCGCGGGCTGCTCCAAGAAGGAAGAGCCCCCCGCCGCCGCGACGCCCGCGTCCGCCGCCGTCGCCAAACCCGAGCCGCTGAAGATCGCCTTCGCCTACGTCGGCCCGGTGGGTGACGGCGGCTGGACGTTTGCCCACGACAACGCCCGCAAGGCGCTGGAGAAGGAGTTCGGCGACAAAATCGCCACCAGCTTCGTCGAGAAAGTGCCCGAAGCGGCCGACGCCGAACGCGTCTTCAACGACCTGGTGGGCCAGGGCAACAAGCTGGTGTTCGGCACCACCTTCGGCTACATGGAGCCCATGCTCAAGGTCGCGGCCGAGCACAAGGACGTGAAGTTCGAGCATGCCACCGGCTACAAGACGGCCGAGAACCTGCGCACCTACGACAGCCGCACCTACGAGGGCGCCTACCTGGCCGGCGTCATCGCCGGGTCCATGACCAAGACCAACACCCTGGGCGTGGTCGGCTCCATCCCCATCCCCGAGGTCATCCGCAACATCAACAGCTTCACGCTGGGCGCGCAGAGCGTGAACCCCAAGATCAAGACCAAGGTGGTCTGGGTCAACGAGTGGTTCGACCCGCCGAAGGAAACCGAGGCCGCCACCGCGCTGATCAACGGCGGCGCCGACGTGCTGATGCAGAACACCGACTCCGCCGCGGTGCTCAAGACCGCCGAGGAAAAGGGCAAGCGCGCCTTCGGCTGGGACTCCGACATGAAGGCCTACGGCCCCAAGGCCCACCTGGCTTCGGCCGTCATCAACTGGGCGCCGTACTACATCAAGGCCACGCGCGACGCGCTGGACGGCAAGTGGGCCACCGGCAAGGCCTGGTGGGGCGTGAAGGAAGGCGCCATCGACATCGTCTCCCTCGCCGACGATGTGCCGGCCGAGGCCAAGGCCAAGGTCGAGCAGGTCAAGGCCGGCCTCAAGGACGGCAGCTTCTCGATCTGGAAGGGCCCGCTGGTCGACAACACCGGCAAGGAAGTGCTGGCCAAGGATGCTGTCGCTGATGATGCCTTCCTGGGCGGCATCAAGTTCTTCGTCAAAGGCGTCGAAGGCAAGGTGCCCGGAAAATGAGCCCCTCGCCCGGTCTTGCCACGCTGAACGCGGGCAAGCCCAGTCGGTCCCCCTAGGGGACGGCGATGCTTGCGGCATTGAGCCGCAAGCACATCGCCCGCAGGCCGGCTTGGGAGCGGCCCGGCGCTCGGCCCACGGCGAACACGCAATGCACGACATGCCTACCGACATCGACTTCGACCGAATCCCCCGCTCGGCCCTCCCCGGGCTGCTGGCTCGCGCCCCCAAGGCCGAGCTGCACATCCACATCGAGGGCTCGCTGGAGCCCGAGCTGATCTTCGCGTTGGCGGCGCGCAACGGGGTGGCCCTGCCCTATGCCAGCGTGGAGGCGCTGCGCGCGGCCTATGCCTTCACCGACCTGCAGAGCTTCCTGGACATCTACTACGCCGGAGCCAGCGTGCTGCTGCACGAGCAGGACTTCTACGACATGGCCTGGGCCTACTTCGAGAAGGCCGCACGCGACCACGTCGTCCATGCCGAGCTGTTCTTCGACCCGCAGACGCACACGGCGCGCGGTGTGCCCATGGGCACGATCATCCAGGGCCTGTCGCGCGCCTGCACCGATGCGCGCGAAAAGCTGGGGGTCAGCGCCGCGCTCATCCTGTGCTTCCTGCGCCACCTGAGCGAGGCCGACGCCTTCGCCACGCTGGAACAAGCCCTGCCCTACCGCGCGCATTTCATCGGCGTCGGGCTGGACAGCTCGGAGCGCGGCAACCCGCCCAGCAAGTTCACGCGCGTGTTCGTGCGCTGCGCCGAACTGGGCCTGCACCGCGTGGCCCATGCCGGCGAGGAAGGGCCACCGACCTACATCGAAGAGGCCCTGGACCTGCTGCGCGTGGAGCGCATCGACCACGGCGTGCGGGCCATAGAGAGCCCGGCGCTGATGCACCGCCTTGCGCTTGAGCGCATGCCGCTGACGGTCTGCCCGCTGTCCAACGTCAAGCTCTGCGTCGTGCCCGACCTGGCCATGCACCCGCTGCCACAGTTGCTGGCCGCCGGCCTGGCCGTGACCATCAACTCCGACGATCCGGCCTACTTCGGCGGCTACCTCAACGAGAACCTGTCGGCGCTGTTCGACGCCCTGCCGCAGTGGGGCGCGCGCGAGGCCTACCAGCTGCTGCGCAACAGCCTCGAAGCGAGCTTCCTGCCACCGCCGGCCCGCGCCCCCTGGGTGGCGGCGCTGAACGCCGAGTTCGCGCGGGCGGTGGTCTAGGAACCGGCCACTGCGGTTCGCCGCGGCCCGCCTCACCAGGTGGTAACTTCCGCGCCGCGTGGGCGCGTTCGCCTGGGGAGCAACAACATGAAATCGACCGTTTTTAGCCTGGCCACCGCCCTGGGGGCTGGCAGCGTACTGGCAGCCGCACCGGCATCACACATCGACGAAGTCCTCGTCTACCCGGGCGGCGCCCAGGTCACGCGGCTGGCCACCGTCGCGGCCGGCGCGCGCGAGCTGGTGCTGAGCTGCCTGTCGGCCCGCTTCGACCCTGACTCGCTGCAGATCGACGCGCCCGCCAGCGTCAACCTCGGGCCGGTGCAACTGGAGACGCTGCCGCGCGAGCGCGTGCCCGAGTGCGCGCAAAGCCCGCTGGATGAACAGGTTCGCAAGCTCGAAGCCCAGCGCGACGGGCTGACCGCCGAATCGAGCGCACTGGACACCGGCCTCGGCTACCTCAAGGCCCTGGGCGCTGGCGAAGCGCGGGCCACACCGGCCACAGGGATCGGCGCGACGGCAGACACGATCCGCAAGACCGCGTTGGAGGGCCTGCTGCGCCAGGCCGCCATCCGCCGCCAGTTGGAAGACCTGGACAAGCAGCTCGCCCCGCTCAAGTCCGAGCGAGACGGCGTGGCCGCCGCCAACCCGCAGTGGCGCAGCCTGCGCCTGCGGTTGTCGACCGCGCGCGAGGCCGAGCTGAAGCTGAACTACCGCGTGACGCAGGCCGGCTGGGCGCCGAGCTACCGCGCACTGCTCGACACGGCCACGGGCGCGCTGAACCTGGAGCGCCTGGCTCAGGTGTCGCAGCAAAGCGGCGAAGACTGGAAGAACGTGAAGCTGCGGCTGACAACGGCGCAGGTGGCTCAGAAGGTCGGGCCCGGCTCGCCCCGGCCCTGGCAGCTCGACCTGGCGACCGCCCGCGTGCCGGCACCCGCGATGTCAGTTGCCGATTCGGTGGTCGTGACCGGCCAACGGGCCACCCTCGTCAGCCGGGCCACCGCCGAAGAGGCGGCAGGCAAGCTGGAGCGCTTCGACCTCGGGGTGTTCGAGGGCAGCTACGCGACCGAGTTCGCGCTGCCGCTGCGCGTCACCGTCGACAGCGGCACGCAGCGCGCCAGCCTGACGCTCGGCAGCGAGAAGCTGCAGGCCAAGGTGCTGGCACGCGTGCAGCCGCAAAGCGAGGCTGCCGCCTATCTCGTCGCTGACGCCGCCAAACCCGCCGGCGCCTGGCCACGCGGCGCCGTGCAACTGGTGCGCGACGGCGCGCTGGTGGGCAGCAGCCTGCTCAATATCGCCAGCGGCGACGAGCGCCTGGAGCTGCCCTTCGGCCGCGACGACGCGCTGCGCGTGCTGGTTGAGCCCGAGCAGCGCAATGCCGGCAACACCGGCTTCATCAGCACACGCGCAGAGCACCGCTATGGCCGCGCCTATGTCGTCGAGAACCGCCACACGGCGGCGGTGACGCTGCAGCTCATCGAAGCCGCGCCGGTATCGCAACACGAGGACATCAAGGTGCAGTCTCAATTCAGCCCGGCGCCGACGACTCAGGCGTGGCGCAAGCAGGCAGGGCTGGTGATGTGGGAGCAGCCGCTGGCGGCGGGAGCCAGTCAGCGGTTCATGGCGGACTATGTGATCAGTGCGCCGAAGGAGGCGCAGGTGACGGGGTTGCGTTGAGCGGCTCGGGGTAGACAAAAAGCTCTCCCCTGCAGCCGCAACAGCCAAACCCGAAAGCAGGCCGCCACCGGGCTGTTCAATCACCCCCCTTTGAGCCCGCCGAGCAGCGCAGGGCCTTGAGGGCGTGCGCGCAGCGCACTTCAAGAACTGACTCCGCGCAACTGTTTGAGCAGAGCGTAGCGGCGCGAGTTTTGCGCGGGCCCTCAAGGCCTGAGCAGCGCAGGGAACCCCGCGCAGCGGGGCGGGCGGATCGGGGGCGACTTTTTGCCTTCTTTTTGGTCGCTCAAAAAGAAGGTCGCCCGCCGGGGCTGAGCCCGGACACAAGACAGTCCACTGCGGACTGTCTTGTGCCTGGCGAAGGCCTTTCCGCTTGCAAGCGGAAAGGCAGAACTCCCGGCATGGGCCTCACGCGGAGGCCAACCGTCGGATCGAAACAGGCGACCGGCGTGCCAAACGCCTTGCATTAACCGAGCAGCTCGTCCAGCGCCTCTTTGGGATCAAAGTGATAGAGCAGCAGACAGTCGTTCCAACCGTCGCTACCGGTGCAAAGGCACATGCAGGACTGCTTGAGCGCCGTGCCGAACTCGGCCGAATCGAGCAGCGCCACTCGGAGTTCGGGCCATGAGTCAGCTGGGTTCTGCGTGACGAAGATCAGGTTGGCGTAAGCACCGTCATCTTCGCCTTGCGAGGCGTCAAAGCCCCGGCAACCTTTGATGCTCCTCGCCAACGCTTCGCCAGCCGCAATCAACCGGTTGACGTCGAATCCGGGCGCGCGGTTCGGCTGAACTTGGACGCAGATCTGTGCAAAGGCCGGTGAAGTCATTGTTCAACCCCTCACCTCACCCTGCCCCAACACCACCCACTTCATCGACGTCAGCCCCTCCAGCCCCACCGGCCCGCGGGCGTGGAACTTGTCGGTGGAGATGCCGATCTCGGCACCCAGCCCATACTCAAAGCCATCCGCAAAGCGCGTGCTGGCATTGACCATCACGCTGGCCGAATCCACCTCGCGCAGGAATCGCATCGCGTTGGGATGATTCGTCGTCAGGATCGCATCCGTGTGATGCGATCCATAGCGATTGATGTGGGCAATGGCTTCGTCAAGTGAATCGACCACCTTGATGCTGATGATGGGGGCGAGGTATTCGGTGGACCAGTCTTCCTCCGTCGCCGGCACCGCACCAGGCACCAAAGCCAAAGTCCGCAGGCAGCCGCGCATCTCCACGCCCTTGGCCTTGAAGATGGCCGCGATGCGCGGCAGGAAGGCCGGCGCCTGGGCCGCGTGGACCAGCAGCGACTCGGTCGCGTTGCAGGGGCTGTACTTCTGCGTCTTGGCGTTGTCGACGACCTTGAGGGCCTGCTCCAGGTCCACCTCGGCATCGACATAGCTGTGGCAGTTGCCGTCCAGATGCTTGATGACGGGCACCTTGGCCTCGGCAGAGATTCGCTCGATCAGCCCCTTGCCGCCGCGCGGAATGATGACGTCCACCCATTGCGGCGAGCTGATCAACAGCCCCACGGCGGCGCGGTCCGTCGTGTTGACGAGCTGCACGGCGGCGCGCGGCAGGCCGGCTTCTTCCAGTGATGCGGCCACCAGCTCGGCCAGGGCAAGGTTGGAGTGAATCGCCTCCGACCCGCCGCGCAGAATGCAGGCGTTGCCGCTCTTGATGGCCAGCGAGGCGGCCTCGATGGTCACGTTGGGTCGGCTCTCGTAGATCATGCCGAACACCCCCAGCGGCACGCGCATGTGGCCGACGCTGATGCCGGTCGGGCGGCGCTTCACGCCGGTGATCTCGCCGATGGGGTCGGGCATGGCGGCGATCTGCTCGCAGCCTTCGGCGACCGTCGCCAGCGTCTTGGCGTCGAGTTTCAGGCGGTCGCGCAACGGGCCGCTGAGCTCGGCGGCGCCAGCCAGGTCGCGGGCATTGGCGTCGGCGAGCGCCGGGCCGGCCTCGCGAAGGCGGCGGGCCAGGGCCAGCAGTGCGGCGTTCTTGGCGGCCGTCGGGGCGGCGGCCATTGCGGTGGCGGCGGCGCGGGCGGCGCGGCCGAGGTCGTCCATGTAGGCAGGCAGGCTCATGGCCGCCATTTTCGTCGACGACCCTCGACCTACAGCTTCGTAAGGTCTGGGCCGCCCTCCGCGCCGAACCAAGCCTTGCTCAACGCCTGGCGAGCGCTGTTCTCGGCGGCCGTGTCGCCGCGCTTCCTGTAGACCTCGGCCAGGGCCGCCAGCGCCCAGCCGTTGTTGCGCACGCGGGCGAGCGAATCCCGCAGGGCTTTCTCGGCCTCGTCCAGCCGGCCCTGGCGCAGGCGCACGGCGCCCAGGGACTGGCGCACGGGGTAGTACCAATAGGCCGGCTCGGTGTAGGCCAGGCCCTCCTCGATGGCGACGGCCTGCTCCAGCGCGGCAGCGGCACCGGCCAGGTCGCCCTGGGCATCGGCCAGGCGAGCGCTGGCGACGAGGCGGGCCGTCTGCGCGATGGCCTGGGCCGGGATGCCCCAGGCATCGAAGGGCTTGAAGTCGGCGCCCTTCTCCAGCGCCGTGATGGCGTCGATCTCGAGCCGGGCCGCCGCCGCGTCGTGGCGGGCCGCCTGGGCCAGCGCGCGGGCGTAGTGGTACATGACGCGCACCAGCACCAGGTCGTCGGGTGGCGCGGCCAGCTTCAGGATGACGTCGGGCGGGCTGAACTGGGCGTGCGTCGTGTAGGGCGCGGCCTTGACGGGCTGCATGATGGGGAAGGCCTTGACGACGTCGACGGGCATGGACGCGTCGAGCTTGGCCGCCGCGTCGATGGCTGTCTTGGCCGCACCACCCATCTGGGCCGACACCATCAGGAAATGGATGTTGTGCGGGTAGTAGGCCGAGCGGTAGAGCGGGTCGGACGGCGAGCTCTTGAAATAGGCCTCGTCGACGGCGATGGCCTGGCGGTTGGCATCCAGTGACTCGCGGTATAGGCCGACGCGGTAGTAGATGTGGGCCGGCATGTGCACGATGTGGCCGGCGCCGGGCATCTGCGCGGCCAGGCGGCGCGCGGGTTCCAGTGCGCGCTCGGGTCGCGTCGAGGCCTCGACGGCATGGATGTAGAGGTGGATGGCGGCGGCATGGTTGGGGCGGCGCTTGAGCACGGTCTCCAGCGCGGCCACGATGTCGGCGGTGCGGCCCTTGGGCTTTGCGCCGGCGGCCTCCCAGTAGTCCCAGGGCTGGGTGTCCATGGCCGCCTCGGCGAAGAGCACCTGCATCAGGTCCTCGCCGGGGAACTGGGCGGCGACGCGCTTCATCGCGTCGGCATAGGCGGCGTCCAGGGCACTGCGGTCGGCCGGTGGCTCAGCGGCGTAGCGCTGCTGCAGGGCCTCGATGAGGACGCGCTCGCGCGGCGGCAGCTTGTCCTTCAGCGCGACGGCGCGGGCAAGCGCCGTCCAGGCGGGCGCGTTGGCCTCGGCCTGCATGGGCACATTGATGTTGGGGCCCAGCACCAGCGCCTCGCCCCAAAAGCACAGGGCGCAGCCCGGGTCGAGCTTCTGCGCGGCCTGGAAGGCACGCTGCGCCTCGGCATGGTTGAAGGCAAAGGCCAGGCGCAGGCCCTGGTCGAAATAGGCCTGCACCTTGGGCGACGCATGCTCGAGCTTGAAGCTCATGCGGCCCAAGTCCTTGTAGAGCGGCACGTCGCCCGGCGCGGCCTTCATGGGCGCGGGCTGGAAGGGCGCGGTCTCCGTCCTGGGCGCGGAGGCGGCCGAGGCCAGCAGGGCCTGCAGCAGCACGGGCCGACCGGCCACTGACGGGGCGCAGACGCCGCCGGGGCTGCCCAGCAGGGGGTCGAAGGCGGCGGCCGTATCGGCACTGCCGGTCAGGGCAACGAGGCCCAGCGCGGCAAGGGCCTGCAGCAGGCGGGTGGCGGGGTGATGGCGTGACGGCATGCGACCTCCAGGCCCGGCAGGGGCCAGGAGGGGCATGCTCGCACCAGCGCCGCGCGGCCGCAATCAGGGCCGGGTCAGGGCAGTGGTTTGCCCTCGGCGTCGCGAACCTCGGGCTTGCGGCCAATCGCTTCCAGCTGCGGCACGATCTTGGCCTTGTCGCCCACCGCCACGACGATGAGCTGGGCTGGGTCGAGGTGCTGCTGGGCGGCCTTCAGCGCGGTGGCGGCGGTGACGGCCCCGACCTTCTTCGGCAGCTCGGTGATCGCGTCCAGCGGCCGGCCCGCGGACCAATTGCCCGAGTAGCCGGCCACGACCGCGAGGTTGGTGTCGAACAGACCCGGCAGCGACAGCAGCTGGGCGTTGCGCACGCGGCCCAGCTCGGCCGCGCCCATGGGCTTGGCGCGCATGCCCTCGATCTCCTTCCACATGTCGACCAGGGCCGGGCCGGTCACGTCGGTGCGCACGCTGCCGCGGATGCCGAACTGGCCGCGCTCGCGGCCCATGGTGTAGCCGGAATGGATGCCATAGGTGTAGCCCTTGACCTCGCGCAGCTGGTTGTTGATGCGCGACGTGAAGAGGCCGCCCAGGGCCGCGTTCATGACGTTGATGGCGGCCGCATCGGGCGCGGCGGCGAAGGGGCCGGGCGAGACGACGGCCAGTGCGGTCTGCGGCGCGCCGGGCTTGTCGACGACGACGGTGCGCGCGGCGATGGGCCTGGACGCGGGCAGCGGCGCGGCGGCTGCAGCGGCGCCCTCGCCCTTCCAGGCGCCGAACAGCGGTTCGATCAGCGCACGCAGCTCGGCCTCGGTCAGGTCACCGGCAACCACCAGGGCCGCGCGCTCGGGGCGGTAATGGGCCTGCCAGAAGGCACGCAGCGCAGCGCCATCCACGGCCTTGATGCTGGCCTCGGTGCCCAGCGCATTGGTGCTGAGCGGGTGGCCCTCGCCATAGGTCACGCGGTTGCCGACGGCATTGGCCAGCAGCGGTGCCTGCTCGCGCATCTGGGCCAGGGCGGCCAGGCGCTGAGCCTTCAGGCGCTCGATCTCGGGCGCGGCAAAGGCCGGATTGAGCGCCAGGTCGGCCAGCAGGCCCAGGCCTTCCTTGGCACTGGCCTTGAGGCCGGAGAAGTCGATGCGCGCCTCCTCGCTGCCGGCCTGGGCGTTCAGCGTGGCGCCCAGGACCGCGGCAGCTTCGGCAATCTGCTGGGCGCTGCGCGTCTTCGTGCCCTCGGGCAGCATGGCGGCGGTGAAGCCGGCCAGGCCAGGCTTGTCCGCCGGGTTGGCGCCCTGGCCGGCACGCACCACCAGGGCGGCGCTCACCAGCGGCAGGCCGGGCTTGGGCGAGTAGATGACGGTCAGTCCATTGGCCAGCGTGAAGCTCTGCGCGGCGGGCAGCGTCAGCGCCTTGGCCTTGGCCGCACCCGGCGGCTTGGCGCGCCAGGCCTCTGCCGCGTTCAGCGACTCGCGCTCACCCTTGGCGGCCTTGGTGGGCGCCGGCGGCGTGGCCACCTCGGGCGGCAGCACCTGCTCGCCCGGCTTCGCCTGCACGACGACGCGGCGGTCCTTCTTGAGCCATTGCGTGACGGTGGCACTGACGTTGGCCGGGCCTAGCTGCCCATAACGCGCCAGGTCCTTGCCGACAAAGCCGGGGTCGCCGGCCATCTGGTTGTAGTGGTTGATCAGATCAGCCAGCGACGTGACCTTCTCCATGCGCTGCAGCAGCTGGGTCTGGATGGTGGCGCGGGCCTGGCCCAGTTCGGCCTCCGTGGGCGGCGTGGTGGCCAGTTTGGCGATCTCCGCGTCGACCAGCTTCTCGATCTCGTCCAGCGACGCGCCAGGGCGGGCGACGATCTCGATGTTGAAGATCGAGCTCAGCGACTGCGAGTCCTGCCCCACCTGCACGCTCTGGGCGAGCTGCTTGTCGCGCACCAGCAGGCCGTACAGGCGGCTGGCCTTGCCACCACCCAGCACATGAGCGGCGACGTCCAGCTCGGCGTCACCGGCGGCGAACATGGGCGGCGTGTGCCAGGCGAGGTTCAGGCGCGACAGCTCGATGCGGTCGGTCACGACGAGGCGGCGCTCCTTGGTGATCTCGGGCATGGCGACCTTGACCTCAGGCACCTTGGCGCCGGCCTTCAGCGAGCCGAAATACTTCTGCACCAGCGTCTTGGCCTGCTTGGGGTCGAAGTCGCCGGCCAGCACCAGCGTGGCGTTGTTGGGCCGGTAGTAGGTGCGGGCAAAGTCCTTCACGTCCTTGAGCTGGATGCCCTGGATGTCGGCATGCGAGCCGATGACGGCGGCGCGGTAGGGGTGGCCTTCGGGGTAGAGGGCCTGGTACATCGCCTCCTCGACGATGCCGTAGGGCCGGTTCTCGAAGCTCTGGCGGCGCTCGTTGCGCACCACGTCCTGCTGGTTGGCCAGGGCCACCGAATCGACCTCGTCGATCATGTAGCCCAGCATGTCGGCCTTCAGCCACAGGCCGAGTTCGAGCTGGTTGGACGGCAGCGTGAAGAAGTAGTTGGTGCGGTCGAAGTTGGTCGAGCCATTGCTGTCGGTGCCGCCGGCGGCATCGACGAATTTGTCGAATTCGCCGCGCGGGATGTGCTTGCTGCCGGCGAACATCAGGTGCTCGAACAGGTGGGCAAAGCCGGTCTGGCCCTTGGCCTCGTTGCGCGGGCCGGCATGCACCCACAGGTTGAAGGCCACCAGCGGCAGGCGGTGGTCCTCGACGAGGATGACCTCGAAGCCATTGGCCAGGGTGAGCTTCTCCTGGCGCACGGCGAGCTGGCCGGCCTCGGTGTTGACCGCACCCTTCATCGCGGATTCAGGGGCGGCGCCCGCGGGCAGGGCGGCCGAGAGGGCGCCGGCCAGGGCCAGCAGCGCGACGAGACGGCGGGGGGCGGGAGCTTTCATTCGTATCGGTCCTCGAAGGGCAATGCGGGATTGGGCGACGTGTTCAACACGGTGCGGAAGTGCCGGGAGTCACCATGAGCCTACCAAGGCGACAGCCAGGCGAGCAGTGCCAGCCAAAGTGGCGCCGTGGCGACGTAAAGGATGGTGGAGACGACAGTGGCGGCCGTGACCTCGGCCTCCAGCGCGCGGTAGCGCTGGGCAAAGATCAGCGCGTTGGAGCCGGTCGGCAGCGCCGCAATCATGACGATGACGGCCAGCGGCATGCCATTCAGCCCCAGGCCCCAATGCGCGACGCCCAGCACCACGGCCGGCATCAGCACCAGCTTGGCCAGCACCAGCCCGGCCAGGCCGCGCCAGGTGCGTGGCCAGCCGTAATAGGCCAGCGACATGCCGATCAGCGTCAGGCACAGCGGCACGACGGCCGTGCCCAGGCTTTGCAGCGCCTCGTCGGCCACGGCGGGCAGGGTGAGGCCAGTCGTGTTCCAGGCCAGGCCGGCCAGCACCGGCAGCACGACGGGATGGATGACGGTGTTGCGCACGGTCTGCAGCAGCGTGCCGGCCAGGTTCCCGCTGCTGCGCTCGCGCGCCAGGTCGAGCTCGACGATGGCGGTCAGCAGCGTGAGTATCGACAGCGCATGCAGGCTCACCACGGCGATGTGGATGGCCAGGCCTTTCTCGCCGAACACGCCGGCCGCAACCGGCAGGCCCACCTGCAGCGTGTTGCCAAAGCCTGCCGTGATGGCCCTGACGCTGGGCGCGACGACGTTCTCACCCGGCTTGCGCAGCCCGCGGTACAGCACGTAGAGCAGCGCGATCAGCACCAGCACCGGCACGAAGAAGGCGAACAGGAAGGCCCAGGGCAGCGCCGCCGTATCCAGCCGCGCCGTGGTACGGAACAGCAGGGCCGGCACGAAGATGTAGAAGGCCGCATTGGCCAGCACGCGGGCCGGGTCGCTGTCACTGCCGGCCTCGCCACCGCCCAGCCAGCGCATGCGGCCGACCGCCCAGCCGATGGCCACCGCAACCAATATCGCCAACAGCTTGGCCGCAATTGCCCAGGTCATCGTGCCCCTCGCCCGGTCTCGCCGCGCTGAACGCGGGCGCGCCCAATCGGTCCCCCGAGGGGACGGCGATGCTTGCCGGATCGACCGGCAAGCACATCGCCAAGGCGGGCCGGCTCGGGAGCGGCCCAGCGCTCGGCCCGAAATGCGTCAAAGAAGCTCACGCCAGAGGAAGACGAAGTTCGAACACAAAGCTGCTGCCCTGCCCCGCCGTGCTCTGCACCAGGATCTGGCTGCCCATCAGGCGCACCAGCTGCTGGCTGATGGACAGGCCCAGGCCCGTGCCGCCGAGGTGGCGCGAGGCGTCGGACACCTGCTCGAAGGCCTGGAAGAGCCGCGCCTGCTGGGCCGGTGTCATGCCGATGCCGGTGTCGCTGACCTCGAAGCGCAGCCGCGTGTGCCTGGCATCGAGCTCGACGACGCGCGCGTCGAGCTGCACGCTGCCGCTGTCGGTGAACTTGACGGCGTTGGACAGCAGGTTGAGCAGCACCTGGCGCAGGCGCTGGCCGTCGGCGATGACCTGGGTCGGCAGGCGGGCGTCGATGTCCAGCCAGAAGGCCAGGCCCTTCTGCTCGGCGCGCAGGCGCACGCTGTCGCAGGCCATGTCGACGAGGGCGCGCAGGTCCACGGACGCCGGCTTGAGCGAGACCTTGCCGGCCTCGATGCTGGCCATGTCCAGCACGTCGTTGATCAGCTCCAGCAGGTGCAGGCCGGAGTCACGCATCAACTGCAGCTTGGCCTGCTGGCCGGCGGGAATGGCGGCGTCCATCTGCATCAGCTGCGTGAAGCCCAGGATGGCATTCAACGGCGTGCGGAACTCGTGGCTCATGGTCGCCAGGAAGCGGCCCTTGGCCTGGTTGGCGCTTTCGGCGCGCAGCTTGGCCTCGCTGAGTTCGGCGGTGCGCTCGTTGACGAGTTCTTCGAGGTGGTCGCGGTGGCGGGTCAACTCGGCCTCGGCCTGGCGGCGCAGCGAGATGTCGCTGACCATGCCCTCGATGCGACGCTGGCCGCTCTCGCCCTCAACCCAATGCGCGTTCAGCTCGACCCACAACGGCCGGCCACCCGCGCCGCGGAGCTGCAGCTGGCATTGCTGGATCTTGCCCTGCTCGTTCATGACGGCGGCGACGCGCTGCATCTCGTTCCGGTCAATGCCTGACAGCTCGCGCAGCCGCCGCCCGACGGGGCTTTGCGAACCCAGGCCCAGCATCTGCGTGAAGGCGCGGTTCATGCTGAGCACGCGGCCATCGGCGTCGGCCTGGAAGACGCCCTCGGTCGCGTTCTCGAACAGGCTGCGGTAGCGCGCCTCGCTGGCGCGCAGGCCTTCGGAGCTGAGCTGCACCTGGTCAGCCGCGCTGCGCAGCTTCAGGCTCATGGCGTTGAAGCGCATCGTCAGCTCGCCGATCTCGTCGCCGCGCTCCACGGTCTCCTGCGCCCCGAGGTCGCCCTTTGCAACGCGCTGGGCCAGGGCGCCCAGCTTCAGCACCGGCCGGCGCACCAGCCATTGCACGAGCAGGGAGCTGGCGATGACGATGCCGATGACGACGACGGCCAGCAGCTCGACGACGAAGAGGCGGGTGCGGCTGATCTGCTCGTCGATGAGATCACGCGTGACGGTGAGAACGGCCGAGGCGACCTGGGTGCCGGCCGTGTCAGCCGCGGGCTGGTAGGTGATGGCGAACTCGCGTCGCAGCGGCCCCACGGCCGGGGTGTCGCGGCCGCGCCGCGCCTGGCCGCCGCGCAGGCCCAGGCCCTTGAGCTCGATGGCATGCACCTCGGGGTCGGCCATGACGGCGTCGAGCAGGTTCTCGATGGCGACATGGTCGAGGTTCCAGATCGGGCCCGCGAAACCGCGCTCGATGAGGCCAGCCATGCGCGCCTCGCGCTGACGCAGGCCGGCCATCAGCTCGGCCTCTTCGTGTGTCGTCCAGTACCAGCCCACCGCCAGCACCAGCAGGCTCGCAACCAGCGCAATGCCGGCCGTCAGACGCGTCTGTATGCCGATGCTGATCGGTGCCAACGCCATCCCTGCCCTCCT
The DNA here is from genome assembly GCF_056401875.1 of Roseateles sp. P4_D2. Taxonomy (NCBI): domain Bacteria; kingdom Pseudomonadati; phylum Pseudomonadota; class Betaproteobacteria; order Burkholderiales; family Sphaerotilaceae; genus Roseateles; species Roseateles sp. P4_D2. Next base: position 136,425 of record NZ_JBFUIM010000013.1, read on the forward strand.
TGTCAGGCCTATTCAGCGAGCATAAGTCCCTCAACGACGTCCGCGCGCAACGCCGCGAGCGGGCCGAGCGCCGGGCCGCTCCCTAGCCGGCCCGCACTGGCGATGTGCTTGCGGCTCGATGCCGCAAGCATCGCCGTCCCCTCGGGGGACCGACCAGACACGCTCGCGTTCAGCGATGCGAGGATGGACGAGGGGCTAGCCCAATTCAGCTCTTGGCCGCCGTCTTCTTGGCTGCCACCTTCTTGGCAGCAGGTGCCTTGGCAGCGCGCGGCTCGAACTCGAAGATGACCTTGCCTTCCTTCTTGTCATAGGCCAGGAAGGCCTTGAACTTGCGGCGCGTCTTGTTGGAGACGAAGTTTTCCAGCAGGTCGGTCTTGCCGTTGGCCAGCAGTTTGTGCACCTGGGCCGGCTCGATGGGCTGGGTCAGGATGACCTTGCCGGTCTTGAAGTCGCAGGTGACTGTGGCACCGACCGAGTGCTCACAGACGTAGTTGGCGCCGTGCTCGTAGACATGGCCCTTGCACTTGGGGCAGGCCCCGAGCGAGTTCTGGCCGGAGAAGTCCACCGGTTCGCCATCGCCCTCGGCCTTCTTGGCGTCCTCGCCGAAGTCGAATTCCAGCTTCCAGTTCTGGATCTCGTCGTCATACACCAGCGCCAGCTCGGCCGTGAAGGGCCAGCCCGCCTTGGAGCGGAAGCCTTCCAGCGGGCCGATCTTCTTGTTCGCCAGGAAGGTCTCGACCTCGTTCAACTCGAAGCTGCGCCCACCCGGGATCTTGCCGATGGAGAAGCCGCAGGCGTCCTCACCCGTGCCGCTCTTGCCGGTGCAGGTGAAGCGCCGATAGTTCTCTTTCACGATGCCGCCGCACTTGGGGCAGGGCGTCTTCAGCGTCGCATAGTCGCCGGGGATGGTGTCGCGGTCATAGCCCTTGGCCTTGGCGACCATCTTCTCGGTCATGGTCGCGATCTCGGCCATGAAGACCTCGCGCTTCAGTCGCCCCTTCTCCATCTCGGCCAGCTTGTATTCCCAGTCGCCGGTCAGTTCGGGCTTGGTCAGGTCCTCCACGTCCAGGCCGCGCAGCAGCGTCATCAGCTGGAAGGCCTTGGCGGTCGGGATCAGCTCGCGGCCCTCGCGCAGCATGTACTTCTCGCTGATGAGGCCTTCGATGGTGGCCGCGCGCGTGGCTGGCGTGCCCAGACCCTTCTCGGCCATGGCCTCGCGCAGCTCGTCGTCGTCGATGAGCTTGCCGGCGCCTTCCATGGCGGACAGCAGCGTCGCTTCGGTGTAGCGCGCCGGCGGCTTGGTCTGCAGCGCCTTCACGTCCACGCTCTCGGTGCGCACGACTTCGTTCGGCTGCACCGGTACGAGGTTGGCGTCTTCATCGTCCACGTCCTTGCCGTAGACGGCCAGCCAGCCCGGCTTGACCAGCACCTTGCCGTTGGTCTGGAAATGGTGCTTGTTGTCGATTTTCGAGATACGCGTCGTGACCAGGAACTCGGCCGGCGGGAAGAACACCGCCAGGAAGCGCTTGACGACCATGTCGTAGAGCTTGGCCTCGATCTCGGTCAGGGCCTTGGGCGCCTGCAGCGTCGGGATGATGGCGAAGTGGTCCGACACCTTGGCGTTGTCGAAGACCTTCTTCGTCGGCTTGATATAGCCTTCTTTCAGCGACGTGGCGGCATGCTGGGACAGCGCGGCCAGCGGGCCCGGCAGGTCCTCGGTGGCCAGCATCTTGGCCGTGTCCTTGGCCACGGCCACGTAGTCCTCGGGCAGGAAGCGCGAGTCCGTCCGCGGGTAGGTCAGCACCTTGTGCTTCTCGTACAGCGCCTGGGCGATGGACAGCGTCGTCTTGGCCGAGAAGCCGAAGCGCGAATTGGCCTCGCGCTGCAGCGTCGTCAGGTCGTAGAGGCCGCCGCAGCTGGTCGTGCTGGGCTTGCTTTCCTCGGTGACGACGGCGGGCTTGCCGAGCACCGCCTTGGCGATCTCGTCGGCCTCGGCCTGGGTCCAGAGGCGGTCGGCCCGGCGCTCCAGGTCGTCGTTCTTCTTCCACGCGGGGTCGAACCACTTGCCTTCGTACTGGCCGGCCTGGGCGTCGAAGTTGGCGCGCAGCTCCCAGTAGTCGCGGGCGACGTGCTTGCGGATCTTTTCCTCGCGCTCGACGACGACCGACAGCGTCGGCGTCTGCACGCGGCCCACCGTGGTCAGGAAGAAGCCGCCGTCGCGCGAGTTGAAGGCCGTCATGGCCCGCGTGCCGTTGATGCCCACCAGCCAGTCGGCCTCGGAGCGGCAGCGCGCGGCGTCGGCCAGCGGCAGCATCTGCGCGTCGCTGCGCAGCTTCTCGAAGCCCTCGCGGATGGCGGCCGGCGTCATGGACTGCAGCCACAGCCGCTCGATGGGCTTGTTGAGCTTGCCCTTGGCCGGCTGGGCGTACTGCTCGATAAGCCGGAAGATCAGCTCACCCTCGCGGCCCGCGTCGCAGGCGTTGATCAGCGCCGTCACGTCCTTGCGGCGGATCAGCTTGGCCAGCGCGTTGAGCCGGCCCTTGTTCTTGTCGATCGGGTTGAGGTCGAAATGCGGCGGGATGACGGGGAGGTTGTTGAAGCTCCACTTGCCGCGCTTGACGTCGAACTCCTCGGGCGCCGCGATCTCCACCAGGTGGCCGACGGCCGAGCTGACGACGTACTGCTCGTTCTCGAAGTGGTCGTCGTGCTTGTCGAACTTGCCCGCCACGGGTGTCAGCGCGCGGACGATGTCCTGCGCGACGGAGGGCTTCTCGGCAATGATCAGAGTCTTGCTCATCGGTCTTTCAATCGGTTGTCTGTTCGTTCATTCGGGCCGAGCGCCGGGCCGCCCCAAGCCGGCCCGCCAGGCGATGTGCACGCGGCTCGAAGCCGCATGTATCGCCGTCCCCTCGGGGGACCGGCCAAGGTAGTCCTTGGACGAGGGGTCTCATTCTTGCTGCCTACAATCCGGGCCTCGCGCGCACGCCTACGCACACGCGCACCCATGAAATCACCGTACCACAGCGCCGATGACCGCCAAATCCCCGCGTCCTGCCCCGCGCCGCAAGATCGAAGTCCGTGATTCCGGCGTGCATGGCCGGGGGGTTTATGCAGCAGCTCCCATCGCCGCCGGTGCGCGCATCATCGAGTACACCGGCGAGCGCATCACCTGGGAGCAGGCGGTTGACCGCCATCCGCACGACCCGGCCCAGCCCAACCACACCTTCTACTTCCACCTCGACGGCGGCCTCGTCATCGATGCGCTGTATGGCGGCAATGACGCGCGCTGGATCAACCACGCCTGCGAGCCCAACTGCGAAGCCGACGAGGTCGATGGCCGCGTCTTCATCCAGGCCCTGCGCGATCTGGAGCCCGGCGAGGAGCTGTTCTATGACTACGGCCTGGTGCTGGACGACCGCCACACGGCCAAAGTCAAGAAACAGTTCGCCTGCTGGTGCGGCGCGCTGACCTGCCGCGGCACCATGCTCGCCCCCAAAACCCGCAAGTCGGGGCGCTGACCTGATGGAACGGCGCCACCTCGCCGAATGCGGCTCGACCAACACCGAGGCGCTGGCGCATCTGCGTGAGGGCGGCGGGGCGCTGCTGGTTTCGGCCTCGCGCCAGACCGCGGGTCGTGGGCGCCTGGGCCGGGCTTGGCTGACTGAACAGGGGGGGGATGACGCCGCGCTGACTTTCTCCATCGCCTTGCCACTGCCGGCCGCGCTTGACCTGAGCGGCCTGTCCCTCGCCGTGGGTTGCACGGTGGCCGATGCGCTGGACCCGGCGGGCCGGCACATCCAGCTCAAATGGCCCAACGACCTCTTCCTGGATGGCGCCAAGCTCGGCGGCATCCTCATCGAGACCGTGCCGTTGCCGGTGGACCAGCGCGGCGTCGTCATCGGCATCGGCCTCAACCTGCGGCCCTTGCCCGAAGGCGCCGACCGCACCGCCTTTGCCAGCGGCCACGCGGCGCTGCAGACGCTGAACCCGGCCGCCACGGCCACCGAGACGCTGGACCGCCTGGCCCCCGCACTGCGTGGCATGCTGGCCGATTTCGAGACCCTGGGCTTTGCGCCCTGGCAGGCCGCATTCGCGCGCCGCGACCTCGCGGGCGGCCAGCGTGTGCGCGTCGGCGAGCAGGCCGGCACCGCACGCGGCGTCAGCGAGCGTGGTGAACTGCTGCTGGAAACCGCCGCTGGCCTCTTGCCCTGCAGCGGTGGTGAACTGAGCTTGAGACTAGAGAAGGTATGAACGAACCCGACACGCCCGCTCGTAGCGCGCCAACGACCCCACTCGTCGTTGCAAATGCTCGCCGTAGCCCGAGCTACGGCTGTGCTTTGCGCCTAGATTGGAGCCGTTGGACGCGCCCCGCTCGGACGCGCCGGGGCCATTCACACCTTCTGGAGACCCGCCTGTGATGCGTATCGTCGTGTTGGTACTGCTGGCGGTGAACGCCGTCTTCCTCATCTGGTCGCGCGGCTGGCTGGACACCGTCACGGGCCTGCCGGCCGAGGGCGGCCGCGAGCCGCAGCGCGTCAAGGCCCAGCAGCATCCCGAACGCATCCAGCCCCTGGCCGCCAGTGCGGCCGCCGTCGCCGCCCAGCGCAGCTGCCTGGAACTGGGCCCGCTCGATGGCGATGCGGCCCTCGCCGCCGCCCAGGCCGCCTTGAAGGCTGCCGGTGCTGAGGCCCAGGTGCGCAGCAGCGAGCAGCCGGGCGTGTGGGTGGTGGCGACCATCAAGCTCGCCGACCCCGAGTTCCGCGCCCGCAAGGAAGCCACCTACAAGCAGCTGCGCATCAACTTCGAACCGCTGGACGGCCTGCCCGCCGAGCAACCGGCCTTCGTGCTCAGCAAGCACCCCAGCCAGGCCGAAGCGAACGCCCAGGCCGAGAACTTCGACAAACGCGGCCTCAAGGGCCTGCGCGTGCTGGCGCTGAAGGCGCCGCTGGCTCGCCACAGCCTGGTCATCAATCAGGCCGACGGCCTGCTCGCGGCCCGGCTCAAGGCGTCCAAGGACGCGGCCCTGGCCGTCGGTTTCAAGGCCTGCAGTGCGGCGCCCGCCGCAGCCGCATCAGCGGCCAGCAGCTGAGCGTCGCAGCGCCAACGCCGCCAGCAACAGACCAGCCAGCCAGGCCGCGCTGGCCGCGCCGCCGCCGCCACCACCCGACGAGCCGCTCGACGAAGACGCTGCCGCGACACTGATCGTCGCCGACTGGCTATAGACGACACCGGCGTTGTCGGTCAGGTCGGCGCGCACCGTGAAGCTGCCGGCCGCCGTCGGCGTGATCGTCGCCGTGGCCGTGCTGGCGCCGGAGGCAAAGGCCGTCACGATGCCGCCGCCATCGACCAGCACCCAGGCCGTGGAGGCGACCGAGCGGTCCCCGGGCAGGCCGGTGGCCGTGACGGTCAGTGTCAGCGTCTGGCCAGCGGTCAGGCCGCTCGCCGGGCTTGGCGTGATGGTCACCGTCGTGCCGTTCAGCGCCTGGGTCGCGGCCACGGCCGCAGCGGCGTCCACCATGCCGGCGCCGCAGGTGCTGGTCGTGCAGTAGCACTCGTCCTGCGCCGTGGCACTGGGTGCCTTGCATTGCGGCGGGTTGCCATCCGCGGCGCTGCCGCCCCCGCTTGTCGGGAAGGGGCGCGCCGTGCTCTTGAGGATCTGCGTTGCCTCGGCCGAGGTCAGACCCGGACGCACGGAGGCCATCAGCCCGACGATGCCACTGACGATGGGTGCCGAGAAGCTCGTGCCCACCGAGGCGCCGCTGCCGGTGTAGGTGTCTGCGCCCGCCACTGGCGTCGTCGTGCCCGAGTTGGTCGTGCTGACCATGGGATAGAGGCAGGCTTGGTTGGTCAGCGTGTTGATGCAGTTGCCGCCCGGCGCGGCGATGGTCACCTCGGGGCCGAGGCTGGAGAAGCCGACCTTGGTGCCGACATGACGCAGCGCCGCCACCGTGATGACGCCGGGGCAGTTGCCCGGCAGGCCGACGGCCTGGCCTTCGGAATTGCCGGCCGCGACGACGATGGTGGCACCGGCCGCGTTGACCTGGCTGATGACGTCACGGTAGAGAGCGCCCGTGCCCGTGGTGCCACAGGTCCCGCTGCCGCCCAGGCTCATATTGAGCACCTTGGCCTTGTTCGCATTGGCCGGCAAGCCCGGCACGGCAATGCCGGCAGCCCACTTCATGCCAGCCATGATGTCGCTGTCATAACCGCCGCATTTGCCCAGCACACGCACGGGCAGGATCTTCAGGCCCCAGCCGACGCCGGCCATGCCCAAGCCATTGTTGCTGCTGGCGGCGATCAGGCCGGAAACACGGGTGCCGTGCCAGGAGCTGTTGCCGATGTCGCTGCTGTCGCAGCCACTGCCCAGGGCGCCGCCGTTGATATCGGTCTGGCTGACCCAGTCGCCCGGGTCGGACGGGTCGTTGTCAGCACCGCCACCGTCATTGGCGATGGCAATCGACGTCGCTTGCTGGCTGTTGCCGGCGCTGCCGAAGCCGATCATGTCGTAGCCGCTGACGAATTGACCCGACAGGTCGGGGTGATCCAGGCGCACGCCGGTGTCCAGCACGGCGACTATCGTTGTGGCGGTGCCGGTCGTGGTGTCCCACGCTGCCGGCGCATTGATGCTGGAGACAACCTGGCCCGGCGTGGCGCTGGGCTTCTTCAAATACCACTGGTCGATGGTGCGGGCCTGCACACCACCGACGGTCGATTCAGGGTTCACGTCCGCGCCACCGAACAGCGGGTCGTTGGGGAGGCGGGCATGCTTGCGGCGTTGGTCGACGACCACCAGCTCGACCTCGGCATCGGTGGCCAGCTTCTTTGCCAGCGCGGCACCGGTCATGCCCTTGGCGATGACCACATGGGTGCGCTCGTCCAGGCTGATGCCGGCCGCCAGCCGCTGGCCGCTGCGCAGGCCCAGGGCCGTCGCGCGCGTCTGCGCCACCTCGCGCGCCTCGGCCCGGGTGGCCCGCAAGGCCAGGGCCTTGGCGCGCACGCTGTCGGCCTGGGGCTTGAAGCGCACGATGACGCGGGCTTCGGTATCTGGCGTCTGGGCCAGCACGGGCGCGGCCATCACGGTCAGGGCGGCGATCAGCAGCGGACGCAGGGACTTCATGACGGCGAGCTCGAACGGGCGGGCGGCCAGTTTAGGCGCGCCCTTGTGAAGCAATCGCAAACAAGTGTGGGGCGCAAGAAAGCAGAAAGGCCAGCCGATCGCGAGATCGACTGGCCTTCATCAAAGCCCCGGCCCGCGTTCAGCGCGGCCAGACTGTGCGAGCGGCTCGTCAGCCGGCGACAACGCGGGCCATTTCGAGGACCTTGTTCGAATAGCCCCACTCGTTGTCGTACCAGGACACCAGCTTGACGAAGGTGCTGTCCAGCGCGATGCCTGCGTCGGCATCGAAGATGGAGGTGCGGGCGTCACCGCGGAAGTCGGTCGCAACGACCTTGTCCTCGGTGTAGCCCAGCACGCCCTTGAGCGCGCCTTCGCTTTGCGCCTTGAATTCGGCGCAGATCTCTTCGTAGCTGGCGTCCTTCAGCAGCTCGACGGTCAGGTCGACGACCGACACGTCGCTGGTGGGCACGCGAAAGCTCATGCCGGTCAGCTTCTTGTTCAGCTCGGGGATGACCTTGCCGACGGCCTTGGCGGCGCCGGTGCTGCTCGGGATGATGTTCTCGAGGATGCCGCGGCCGCCGCGCCAGTCCTTGTTGCTCGGGCCGTCGACGGTCTTCTGCGTCGCGGTGGTGGCGTGCACGGTGGTCATCAGGCCGCGCTTGATGCCCCACTTGTCGTTCAGCACCTTGGCCAGCGGGGCCAGGCAGTTGGTGGTGCACGACGCGTTGGAGATGATGGCTTCGCCGGCGTACTTGGTGTGGTTGACACCGAAGACGAACATCGGCGTCTCGTCCTTGGAGGGGGCCGAGAAGATGACCTTCTTGGCGCCAGCGGCCAGGTGCTTCTCGCCGCCGGCCTTGTCCAGGAAGATGCCGGTGGCTTCGATGACGATGTCGGCACCGGCCTCGGCCCACTTCAGCTCGGACGGGTCCTTGACCGCGGTCAGGCGGATGCGCTTGCCGTTGACGATCAGGGTGTTGCCGTCTACCGAGACTTCGCCGTCGAACTTGCCGTGCACGCTGTCGTACTTCAGCATGTAGGCCAGGTAGTCGGGCTCGAGCAGGTCGTTGATCGCGACGACCTCGATGTCCTTGAAATTCGCCACGGCGGCACGGAACACCATGCGCCCGATGCGGCCGAAGCCATTGATGCCGATCTTGATGGTCATGGAACTGTCTCCAGAGGATGAAAAATTCGGTGCGGGCGCGATTCTCGGCGATTCGCGGTACGGGGTGGTTTCAGGGCGATTTCAGCCCGCCGGCGCTTGGCGCATCGCCGCGCAGATTCAGCGTGCCGCAGGGCACGTCGATCTGCAGCTGGCTACCGAACAAGTCCCGGGCCTGCTGTTCATTCTTGAACGCGAGGTGCAAGCCGGCCAGCCAGGTGAGGAAAGGTAACTTGTTGGGGTCCGCCGGCTTGCCGACGGTGGCCTCGTTGGGCACGGCGCCACCGTAGATCGTGTAGTCCACCTTGAACGGGCAACCCATTGTCTTGAAGTCGTAGAACGCGCTGAGCTTGGTCGGCTCGCGGGTCATGCCGAGAAACTCGGCCAGCCCGAAGGCTTCGCGCTTGAATCCGTAGCGGGACTGATCGGTGGGGAACATCGTGAACTGTTGCTGGAAGGATTGCGGCCCCTCGCTACCGCTGCGGCAAGGCATGCGGTAGTCGGCCAGGCGCTTTCGTACCGCAGCCTCGAACCGGCTGGACCCGGTGGAATGCAAGATCTTGACTTCGGGCGGCTGGCGACCATCGCCGGTAAAGGTGGCCGCAATGACGACATGCTCGACCTCCAGCCGGCCCAGGCCCCTGAAACCGTCCATGTCATGGCGTGGCATCACGAGGCAGAACGGCGGTTCGCCGGCGGCTCGATCTGGCGGCAGCGGCGTGGCGTCGCGGTCGGTATTGGCAAAGCTGAACTCCTGCACCGCACTGACGACGCCATCCGTCGCCGTCAGGCAAGGCAGGCGCAAGCGCTCGAGATAACGGTGCGCCTCGTCCTGCATGTCCTGCCGAGCCGAGTTGAACAGCACCTCGACCTCGGGAGCCGCATCCGGCTTGTTGAACTTGAGCAGCACCCGCATGGCGCCAAAACCGCGGTCCAGCTTGTCCTGCTGGGGAAAGCGCGGAGGTTTGACGGGCTTGACGAGGCAGGCCAGCGATTGCGCTGGCGACGGCGTACGCACCTCCGTCTGCGCTTGTGCAGCGCAGGCGGCCCAGCCGGTGACGAGGGCGACGAAAAATGGGCGCATCAGATCCTCCCTGATCTTCAGGATGCAGGCGGGTTTGTAGCGCAGGCGGTCGACGAGGCACGCGGGCAGTCACCCGCTTTCGGGACGCCGCCGCAAAGCAACAGGACCGCGAATGCGACCCTGGCGTCATGCGGCGCGGTCAGCGCATCACTTCTTCTTCAGCACCGCCTTGACGGTCGCGGCCACGTTCTTCGGCGTGCAGCCAAAGTGCCTGAACAGCACACCGGCCGGCGCGGTCTCGTCGAAGGTGTCGATACCAACGACGGCGTCGACACCGTATTACCACCAGAAATCGCTGACTTCAGGTCAAGCCCTTCTCCTGCAAACTGGCCAGCACGGCCGAGAGCTCGCGCTCCACCGCCTGCAGCAGCGGCTCCAGGCCCACCGCTTCGACGCCCTGGCTGCAGGCTTCCTCCAGCGTGGTGGCGGCACGCTGGAGGGCGGGCATGCCCAGGCTGCCCGCGACGCTCTTCAGGTCGTGCGCGCAGCGCAGGGCGGCCTTGCCATCACCGCGCTCACGGGCCGCCCGCAAGCGCACGACGATGTCGCTCTCACGCTCGCGGAACAGCGCCAGCAAGCGCCGATACAGCGCCTCGTCACCCATCAGCGCGGCCAGGCCGGCGCCCATGTCCAGGGCCGCGGGCGGCGCCTGCGGCGCGGGCGCGGGCAGCGCCGGACGCACCCAGCGCGCCAGCGTGGCGAACAGCTCGTCAACGCGGATGGGCTTGGGCACATGGTCGTTCATGCCCGCCTCCAGCGCCTTCTGGCGGTCGCCGGCCATCGCGTTGGCCGTCATCGCGATCACCGGCAGGTCCTGCAGTTCGGGGCGGCGGCGCAGTTCGCGCGTCGCCTCGTAGCCGTCCATCACCGGCATCTGGCAGTCCATCAGCACGGCCTCGAAGCGCTCGCGCGCGAGGATCGCCAGCGCCTCCTGGCCGTCGCCGGCGATGTGCACGACGATGCCGGCGCGGTTCAGAAGGTCGCGCGCGAGCTCCTGGTTGATGGGGTTGTCCTCGACCAACAGGACGCGCGCGCCGGCCAGCCCGGCCTGGCGCGCCTGCAGCAGTTCGTGGCGCTGCACGTTGCGGCTGAGCCCGGCACGCGGACGGCCCAGCGCATTGGCGCAGGCGTCCAGCAGGCCCGAGGGCGTGACCGGCTTGGCCAGCAGCCCTGCCACCAGCAGCCCGCGTGCGGTGAGCTGGCGTTCGGCCTCGTCGCGGTTGAAGGCAGTCACCATCAGCACCGTCGGCGGAGCGTGCCTGCCGGCGGCCTGCCCCAGCCGTTCCAGGCAGCCGATGCCGTCCAGGACCGGCATGTGCCAGTCCAGCAGCAACAGCCTGAACGGCCGGTCCTCGGCGTCGGCCTGCGCCACGGCCTGCAGTGCCGCAACGCCATCGGCCGCCGTCTCGGCCTCCAGGCCGAAGGCCGTCGCCAGCGTGTGCAGCAGCTCGCGCGCCGCCGGGTGGTCGTCGACGACCAGCATGCGCATGCCGTGCAGTTCGTTGTCCTGCGGCGCTGGCGCCGCCCCGGGCTGCAGGCCCAGGGGCAGGCTGAAGTGGAAGCAGCTGCCGCGCCCGGGCTCGCTGTCCAACCCGATCTCGCCGCCCATGCGCTCCACCAGGTGGCGGCAGATCGCCAGGCCGAGCCCCGTGCCGCCGTAGCGCCGGCTGGTCGATGCATCGGCCTGCGTGAAGGGCTGGAACAGGCGCGCGACGGCCTCGGGCGCGAGGCCGATGCCGCTGTCGCGCACCTCGAAGCGCAGCGTCACGCGCTGGCCTTCGCGCGCCGTCTCGGCCACCGCCACCGTGACCTCGCCCTGCTCGGTGAACTTGACCGCGTTGTTGCTCAGGTTCAGCAGAATCTGGCCCAGCCGCGACGGGTCGCCGACGAACGCGGTTGGCAGCGTGGGCGACAGCGCGAACAGCAGCTCCAGCCCCTTTTCCTCGGCGCGCATGCCCACCAGCGTGGCGAGCTGGTCCAGCACGTCGCCGAGCTGGAAGGGGATCTCCTCGATCTCCAGCCGGCCGGCTTCGATCTTCGAGAAGTCGAGGATGTCATTGATGATCCCGAGCAGCGACTCGGCGGCACGGTGCACCTTGTCGACGTAGTTGCGCTGGCGCGCGTCCAGGCCGGTCTGCAGCGCCAGGTAGGACATGCCGAGGATGGCGTTCATCGGCGTGCGGATCTCGTGGCTCATGTTGGCCAGGAACTCGCTCTTGGCCCGCGTGGAGGCCTCGGCGGCGTGCTGGGCGCTGGCCAGCTCTTCGGTGCGCTCGCGCACGCGCTGCTCCAGCCCTTCGGCCACCTCGCGGGCGACGCGGGTGCGCTCGTCGAGCCGCGCCTGGAGCGCGATCTCGAAATGGCGGTGCAACTGGCGCATGCGCAGGCGGTAGGCCAACCACAGCGCCGTCAGCAGCAGCACGGCGACCGCGGCGCGGAAGTACCAGGTGGCATACCACGGCGGCGGAACATGGATCTTGAGCGGCACCGCGCTCTCGCTCCAGTCCCCGCGGGTGCCGCGCGCCTGGACGAGGAAGGTGTAGTCGCCCGGCGGCAGCATCGTGTACGTCGCGTTGCGCCGCGCGCTGTCCGTGTCGTTCCACTTCGTCTCGAACCCTTCGAGCCGGTACCGGTAGCGGGTGTGCGCCGGGTCGACATAGTTCAAGGCGGCGAAGTCGAAGGACGCGATGCTGCGCGGTTCCAGCGCCAGCGCAGAAGCAGACCAGATCGGCTGCTGCAGCGGCGTGCTGCCTGGCAGCACCGACTCGCCGAACAGGCGGAAGTCGGTCAGGAACACCGGCAGCGTGCGCTTGCGGTCGACGACCTGGCCGGGGATGAACGCCACCAGCCCCTTCTGCGAGCCGAAGAACAGCTCCCCGCTCGAACTCCTCGCGGCCACCACGGGGTTCGCGAACCGGTCGGTCAGCAGGCCGTCGGATGCGCGGTAGTTCGTGAAGGTCCCGGTGCGCGGGTCGAAGCGCGACAGCCCGTTCGGCGTGCTGACCCACAGCTGTCCATCGTCGTCTTCCAGGATGCCGAACACGCTGTCCGCGGGAAGGCCGGCGCGCGAGTCGTACGAGGTGAACGTGCCGTCGCGGGGATCGAGCTTGACCAGCCCGCGGAAGGTCCCGGCCCACACCGTCCCGGCGCGGTCGACGTGGACCGCATTGACGCGTTGATGGCCCGGCGGACGCGCGGCGCGGAGTTCCGCATCGAAGACCTTGAAGGTGCTCGTGCGGGGGTCAAAACGGTGCAGGCCGTGAGATGACGTCGCCAGCCACAGCACGCCGCTGGCGTCCTCAGCGATCGAGCGGTACTGGACCAGGGTGCCGGGCTGCGGGCTGAAGGTCGAGAACCTTTCCGTCGCCGGCTCCCAGCGGCTCAGGCCGAAGTCCGTGGCGACCCACAAGGTGTTGCCGCGATCAACCCACAGTGCCGTGATGCGGTCGTGGTTCAGCGAGCGCGGGTCCGATGCGACGTGGGTGTACGCCGTGTAGCGCTGCGTGCGGCGATCGAAGCGGATCAGGCCGTTGCCGTAGGTGCCCAACCACAGATCGCCCGCGTGATCCGCAATCGCCCGGACGCCCCGCGCGAACACCGGCAGGTCGATCTGCGTCGCCTGATCGGTCGTGCGGTCGACGCGGTTCAGGCCGCGGTCCGTGCCGATCCACAGCGTCTGGTCGTTCTCGGCGTAGGCGGCGGTCACCGCGCCCTTGCCGAGGCTGCGCGGGTCCGCCTGCTGGTGGCGGTAGGACCGGAAACGCGGACGCTCGGTGTCGAAGCGGTAGACGGCCCCCGCCCTCGTCGTCGACCAGAAGCTCCCGTCGCGATCCCGGAACGTGCCGACGACGAGGTCGCCGCGCAAGCCGTCGGGATCGTCAGGGTCGCTCTGGTACCAGAGCGCCTGAGTGCGGTCCGGCGTCAGCTTCACGAGGCCCAGCTTGCCGGTGCCGAGCCAGAGTGCCCGGTCGTCATCCTCCTGGATCGACAGGACGCCGGAAGAGGCGTTCGGCGCCAGCCCGCCGCCCCGGAACGCATAGACGGTGACTTCGCCGCTGGCCACATCGACCGAGGCAAGATCCCCGCCGGAAGACAGGCCAAACCACAGCATGCCCCGGCTATCCAGGAACGGCTTGGATGGGTAGCCCGTGGCGACCAACTTGCGCCCGGAGCCGTTCTGCAGCCTGATGTGTCGCCTGACCTCGCCCGAGCGCCGGTCCAGCACGTAGAGCCCCTCGGAGCTCGTGACCCAGAGCGTGCCGTCGCGCAGCGCCAGCGTGGCGATGACGCGCGTCTCGCCGAGCCCGGGCGTGTGGCGCGGCCGATGGCAGGTCGTCTTCGACGTGACCGGGTCCAGGGCCGTCACGCCGTCGTCCGTCGCGAGCCAGATCAGGCCGTCCGGGTCCTCGCTGATGTCGTGGGCGATCGCCACGGTGCCGCAGGCCTCGTTGGGTGACCGGTACTGTTTGAAGCTGCCGGTCGCAGGGTCATAGCGGCTGAGCGAATCGTCGGCGCCGATCCACAGCCGGCCCGCGTGGTCCTTGAACAGCGACTGGCCAATGATGAAGCCGACGCTGCTCGCGCGCTGGTCCGCCGGGACCTTCATGAAATCGTAGCCGTCGTAGCGCCGCAACCCGTCCTCGGCGCTCAGCCACAGGAAGCCGAACTCGTCCTGCACCATCCGCTGGACCGCCACGGACGCAAGGGGCGACGGCAGCGGGTAGAACGGCATTGGCGCGCCGGCGACGAGCGCCACGTCGACGACGCGGATGTCCTGAGCGCAAGCGGCCCTGCAGGTGGCGAGCGCAGCAAGCGCGGTGAACAACGCGACGAAATTGCATAGCCGTGCGCTGATGGCGCGCCAGCCCCTCGAACGCGCACGAAACAAATCGCCAGTCGCCAACGCCAGCCCTCCAGAGCCCCCGGAATCAAGGGCCATTGGATGTCTGTCCGGGAACCCCGGCTATCGGCATTCACCCGCTGCGCCGGGCAGGCCCGCGGCGGCGCCCCCGAGCCCCTGATGTCCATCGCCACCCCCTGGCCGCACATGGCCCGGGGCGCGACGGCATCACTTCTTCTTCAGCACCGCCTTGACGGTCGCCGCGACGTTCTCGGGCGTGAAGCCGAAGTGCTTGAACAGCACGCCGGCCGGGGCGGACTCGCCGAAGGTGTCAATGCCGACAACCGCGTCGACACCGTACTTCCACCAGAAGTCGCTGACGCCCATCTCGACGGCCACGCGCGGCAGGCCCTTGGGCAGCACGCTCTTCTTGTAGTCCTTGTCCTGGCGGTCGAAAACGCTCGTCGACGGCATGGAAACCACGCGCACCTTGATGCCCTCGTCGGCCAGCAGCGCCTTGGCGGCCATGGCCAGCTGCACCTCGGAGCCGGTGGCGATGATGACGGCCTCGGCCTTGCTGTTGCCCTTGGCGCTCACGGGGTCGAACAGCACATAGGCGCCCTTGGCGATCTCGTCGACGTTGGTCTTGGGCGAGTAGGTCAGGTTCTGGCGGGAGAGGGCCAGCAGGCTCGGGCGCTGGGCGTTGCCGATGGCCATGGTCCAGGCGACCACCGTTTCGGTCGTGTCGGCCGGGCGCCAGACGTCCAGGCCCGGGATCAGGCGCAGCGAGGCGACATGCTCGATGGACTGGTGGGTCGGGCCGTCTTCACCCAGGCCGATGGAGTCGTGCGTCATCACGTGGATGACGCGGGCCTTCATCAGTGCGGCCATGCGGATGGCGTTGCGGCTGTAGTCGCTGAAGGTCAGGAAGGTGCCGCCGTAAGGGATGAAGCCGCCGTGCAGCGCGACGCCGTTCATGATGGCCGCCATGCCGAACTCGCGCACGCCGTAGTTGATGTGGCGGCCGTTGTTGGGCGTGCCGTCCGCGGCGATGCGCAGGGCCGGCGTGCTGCTGGTGTTGGTCAGGTTGGAGCCGGTCAGGTCGGCGCTGCCGCCGAGCAGCTCGGGCAGGGCGAGCGTGAAGGCTTCCAGCGCCAGTTGGCTGGCCTTGCGGCTGGCGACGGTCTGCGCTTCGGCATGGGCCTTGACGACGGCGTCGACGGCGATCTGCGCGAAGTTGGCGGGCAGCACGCCGGCCATGCGGCGCTGGAACTCGGCGGCCAGCTCGGGGTGGGCTTCGGCATAGGCGTCGAAGCGGCTGTCCCACTCGGCCTCAACCTTGTCGCCACGTTCCTTGGCATCCCAGGCGGCATAGACCTCGGCCGGCACGGCGAAGGGCTCGTGTTCCCAGGCGAGGGCCGCGCGGGTCAGCTTGATCTCTTCGGCGCCGAGCGGTTCGCCGTGGGCCTTGCTGGTGTTGGCACGGTTGGGCGAGCCCTTGCCGATGGCCGTCTTGGCGATGATCAGCGTGGGCTTGTCCTGGCTCTCCTTGGCCTTGCCGATGGCGTCGTCCAGGGCGTCGACGTCATGGCCGTCCACCGGGCCGATGACGTGCCAGCCATAGGCCTGGAAGCGCTTGGCGGTGTCGTCGGCGAACCAGGGCGCAACCTGGCCGTCGATGGAGATGCCGTTGTCGTCGTAGATGGCGATCAGCTTGTTCAGCTTCCAGGCGCCGGCCAGCGACGCGGCCTCGTGGCTGATGCCTTCCATCAGGCAGCCGTCGCCCAGGAAGGCGTAGGTGTGGTGGTCGACGATCTCGTGGCCTTCGCGGTTGAAATCGCGCGCCAGCAGCTTCTCGGCCAGGGCCAGGCCCACGGCGTTGGTCACGCCCTGGCCGAGCGGGCCGGTGGTCGTCTCGATGCCCGGGGTGATGCCCACCTCGGGGTGGCCCGGCGTCTTGCTGTGCATCTGGCGGAAGTTGCGCAGCTCGTCGATGGGCAGGTCATAGCCCGTCAGGTGCAGCAGCGCGTAGATCAGCATCGAGCCGTGGCCGTTGGACAGCACGAAGCGGTCGCGATTGGCCCAGTGCGGATTGGCCGGGTTGTGCTGCAGATGGTGGCCCCACAGCGCGACAGCGATGTCGGCCATGCCCATGGGTGCGCCCGGGTGGCCGGAGTTGGCCGCCTGCACCGCGTCCATCGCGAGGGCGCGGATCGCGTTGGCCATGAGGGTGGGGGAAGCGGTCGATGCAGTCATGGCCGGGGCTTTCTTGGGGCTGAAGGGCAAAACCAGGGATTTTACGGGGGTGGTTCGATTGACTTGATCCAGCGCAAGACCGCCCGCGCGGCGAAGCGCGACGCTTGGCGCATGACCACGCCCATGCCCCTGGCCGTGCGCATCATCCGCGCCGAGCACGACGCCCTGGCCGCGATGCTGCGCACCTTGCCCCTGCTGCTCGAGGCCCAGCAGCGCGCCGGCACGCCCTGCGACTTCGGTGCGCTGCGGGCGATGCTGTTCTATGTCGACGAATTTCCAGAACGCTTGCATCACCAAAAAGAAAGCGAGCTGCTGTTCCCCAAGCTGCGCGCGCTGGCGCCCGAACTGCGCGAGACGCTGGACGAACTCGACGCCGACCATGCCCAGGGCGAACGCGCGGTGCGCGAGCTGCAGCACAGCCTGCTCGCCTGGGAGCACATGGGCGAGCCGCGGCGCATGAAGTTCGAGCAGCAGCTCAAGGTCTACACCGCCCGGTACCTGCGCCACATGCGGCGCGAGGAGACCGAGATCCTGCCGCGCGCGGCACGGCTCCTGAGCGCCGCGGACTGGGCCGACCTGGACGAAGCCTTCAGCAGCCACCAGGACCCGCTGGCCCCGCGCCCGGGCCAGCCGGTGGACGAGGCCTACGCGCCGCTGCGCCAGCGCATCCTGGCCGCGCTGCCGGCGCCCCTGGGCTGGGGACCGGCGCTTTTAGGTGAACCCCCTTCGTTGAATGGCCCTGTCCAAGGGACTTGAAAGTTCCTCGATGGGCGGTTGAACGCTCCTGTCCACGGCAGCTGAAGGCTTCTCGACGTCGCGCGTCTGGCCGGCTCGCACAATAAAACGAAAGCCGACGTCACCACGGCGCTCGTCGTGGGCGATGCGGTCGACGGCGGCCGAGCGGGTCTGCGGAAAACTGTTGCGGAACGAACCGCCGCGCAGCGCGTGCCAGCCAGTACCGGCTCCTGAGGGGCCTTCCGGGTCGCCCGAGAAGTCGACCGTACGCTGCCCTGGATTCAGCAGGTCGCGACAAATCTCGGCGACGTTGCCGTGCATCTGGAACAGCCCCCATGCGTTGGGAGCCATCCCGGCGACAGGTGCCAGAGCCGAGCTTTCGGCATTCACCTCCGACGGCCCCACGTCGTCGCCGAATGCATATGCCGTTCGCGTCCCTGCCCTGCAGGCGGCTTCCCATTCGGCCTCGCTCGGCAGCCGGATTTCGCAGCCCGGCAGCCGCTGCTGCAACTGCGCCAAGAAGCCCTCGATGTCGTCGACATTGACTCCCGTGACCGGCAGCAACTCGTCGCCACCTGGGGAAGTACTTCCCATCGCCTGGTGCCAGAAACCCAGTGGGCAGGCAGTGTCCGCAATCCAGAAGCCTGCGGCCAGGCTGACCGTGCGCAACTCGCCCTCCTCCGGCGGTCCTTTGGGTGAGCCCATGGCCAGCTTGCCCTTCGGCACCCAGCGCAAACGCTGCTGCAGCCCCGCGATGTGCAATGCAGCGTGCACGCCATAGTGCTCGTCCGAGCCCAGGCTGATGCGGGCATGCGGCGCTACGCCCTCTAGCTGCTGGGTCGCGCAGGCCCAACCGCGCGGAATGGCCCACTCGGCGGCCGAGTAACTCCGCAACGTCGCCAGCCAAACGTCTTTGCCCGCGAGCAACGGCGGCGCAAGCAGGGCAAGGCCGTCACGCGCCCTCACGTCCTGCGCCCAGTCAGGCCGCTTCAGCACACGTTGCACGGGCGAGCCGAAATCGGCCAGCAGGTTAAACGCCGCCACCTGAGACAGATGAGGCCGCAACTCCTGCAGCAGGAACTGGGTCTGATCGGCCGGCGCACCCCGTTCGATCCATTCACTAAGCTGCCCCCTCAGGCGACTGGCGCGCAGCATGCCCCAAAGTGAATGTGAGATCACACGGTCGCGCAGTGCTGCGCCTTCCCGCGAAAGTGCCACCCGCACCAGCTCAAGCTCACCCGAGTTGACGGCTTCGATCAGCGCACGCTCGTTCTCTAGACGGGCTTCCCGAGGCGCGCCTGCCAGCGGCGTCGGTTCTCCCCGTTCCATCAACGTGGCCTCGGGCTCGGACACCGCATCCACCACCTCCGCCGCGGCGGGCACAACGACGATGACCTCGGGCGCGGCAGGCGGTGCTGGCATCACCGGCGGGGTCATGGGTTCAGTCGGTTGAACCGCGACGGCTGGCATCGCCACCGTGTCCGCAGCACCCTCGAGTTCCGTGAACACCATCAGCGCCCCCAGCTGCGCCCCGGTCAGCGCCGCCTTTTCG
The DNA here is from genome assembly GCF_056401875.1 of Roseateles sp. P4_D2. Taxonomy (NCBI): domain Bacteria; kingdom Pseudomonadati; phylum Pseudomonadota; class Betaproteobacteria; order Burkholderiales; family Sphaerotilaceae; genus Roseateles; species Roseateles sp. P4_D2. The sequence continues at coordinate 155,174 of NZ_JBFUIM010000013.1, forward strand.
TGCAGCTCGCCGACACGCGCCAGCAACTCCAGCAGGTCAAACCCCGAGCGGTTGTGCATGGCCGCCTCGCACAGGTCGGGCAGGCGCAGCAGTACGAGGCGGTACTGCAGCTGGGCCGGTGAATCGACACCCAGCACCTGCAACTGCAAGGCCTTGCGCAGGCCGGCGACATCGCGGAACAGCGCGTCGGTGCGCCAATCGGCCAGCGTGATCAGCAGCCTGGCGCCGTGCAGGCGCAGATAGCGGTACAAGGCCGGCGCAAACAACTGCAGCGCGCAGACGATGGCCAGCCATTCGCGCTTGCGCGGCGTCTTGGCGTCGCCGGCACCCAGAGACTCGGCCAGGGCCAGCAACGAGGTCATGCGGTGCAGCTTGCGTGGCACGCCGGGCGTGATGGCAGCCACCAACGTGGCGAGGTCGTTGGCCTGCGCGGACGCGTCGGCGAACCAGGCCGGCCACTTGTCGGCCAGGAAGTCGCGCGCCGCCGCGCCGGTGGGCCGCGGCAGCCGCACCGGCAGGTGCACGAGCTTCTCCAGGTACTCCGCACCGGTGATGGGCGTCATGCCCTCCTTGCCCTGCAGCGCGTAGTCGCGGTAGCGGTGCGCAATGCCGCGCTCGATGACCTCCTCGTCCAGCGCCAGCACGAAGGCGCAGCCCTCCACCTCCAGGAAGAGCTTGATCGCCTCCAGGACCTCGACGGCCTTGTCGGGCAGGCAGCGGTCGAGGTCGTCGACGAGAAACACCAGGTTGACCTGCACGCCCGGCGCCGAAGCCACCTCACCCGTGAAGAACCAGTCCCAGCCCGTGCGCGAATAGAAGCGCAAGGCGGGCCACAGACCCGTGCCGCGTCGAAGCAGGCGCTGCCGGTGCAGGGTCAGCGCCGAAGGGTTGCGCCCCGTGACGGCCTTGAGCTGTTCGAGGAAGTCGTAGTAGAGGCTTTGCAGCTGGCTGATGGGCGTGTCCAGCCGGCGCGCATTCGCCCTCAGGCGGCGACGCAACTCCAGCACCTCCAGGGCGCCGGGGTTGGGCTTGCCCTCGGCCGGCTTGATGGCTGGCAGCTTGAGCGCGACTCCATGGGCCGTCAGCGCCGCCTGGGCCAGGTCGCGCCCACCGTGCTGGTAGATAACCTGCGCCAGATCGCCCAGCAACATCAGCTGATCTGACAGCCGCTCATGCCGCTTGATGTCGGTGCCCAGGCTGTCGTCGATCGCCTTGCGCAGGCATTGCTGGGCGACCCGCAACAGCGGCACCAGCAGATGCTCCTCACGCTCGAAGCGCCAGGCGTTGAAGGGCACGACGACCGTCAGCACCTGCTCGCCGTTCTTCTGGCTGCGCTTGTCCAGCTCATCGCCGACGGTCTGCAGCAACCGGCTCTTGCCCGCACCCCATTCGCCGAAGACACCGATGACCAGCGCCGGCTCGGTGCTGCTGCCAGCGCCGGGCCTGAGGCTGGCCTCCAGCTCGCTCACGAGGCGCCGGGCCAGAGCTGCGTGACCGAAAGAAAGCGGGACGGCGGGCTGCATGGCGTCGTTTCGCAAGCCGCCGCCGCGGGCCTCAGCTGCGACCTGAACGCTGCAGCGTCAGCCGGCCACTGCTGGCCCAGCTGTCCAGCGGCCGGCGCATGTCCTGGCGCAGCTCGTCCTCGCCATCGGCCTTGGCGTCCAGCAGGCCGACCCAGGCGTTGCGGCCGGTGTCCTTGGCGTCGTACAGCGCCGCATCGGCCAGGTCGATGGCGGCATGCCAGTCCAGCGCGCGCGGCAGCCTGGGGCATAGCGGGAAGGCCGAGAAGCCGACCGAGCAGGTCAGGGTCAGGCGCAGCCCGCCGTCGAGCTCGAAGGGCTGGGCCATGATGGCCTGGCGGGCGCGTTCGGCCAGCTCGGCCGCGCGGCGGCGCGGCGTGCCGCGGGCGACGATGAGGAACTCCTCGCCGCCCCAGCGCACCAGGTAGTCGGTGGCGCGAAAGACCTGCTCCAGGCGGCCGCGCATCTGCATCAGCACGGCGTCGCCGGCCATGTGGCCATGGGCGTCGTTGATGCGCTTGAAGTGGTCGATGTCGATGAGGAAGAACAGCAGGTCCTGGTCGCTGTCGGGGTTGGCGACGAGAGCGCCCGAGGTCGGCTCGTAGTGGCGCAGAACCATGGCGACGTCGGCCGGCATCTGGCGGTCCAGGAAGCGGCGGTTGCGCAGGCCGGTCAGCGGGTCGGTGAGGCTGGCCTCTTCCAGCTCGACGGACTTGGCCGTCAGCGCGGCAGTGGCGGCCTCCAGCGCTTCGGTGCGCTCCTGCACGCGCAGCTCCAGCACGCGGCGGTGGCGCAGCAGCAGCCGCGTGCGCATGCTGACGATGGCCGCCACCAGCCCCACGGCAGCGATGACGGCCAGGGCCAGGGCCCAGCGCGTCTGCCACCAGGCGGCGCGCACGTTGACACCGATCTTGATCTCGGTGGGGCTCCAGGCGCCGTCACGATTGCTGCCCTGCACCTGCAGCTGGTAGTGGCCGGGTGACAGGTTGGTGTAGGCCGCCGTACGGCCCAGCATGCCGGCGTCGATCCAGCCGGCGTCCAGGCCCTGCAGCCGGTAGCGGTAGCGGTTGCGGCTGGGCTGGCTGTAGTCCAGCGAGGCGAAGGCCAGGCTCAGGCCCCGCTCGCCGGGCGCGAGGACGATGTCGCTGCCGTTGGCCGGCAGCGCGCGCTCCTCGCCATCGACGCGCAGTTCCGAAACGACCAGCGGCGGCTTGTACGTCCAGGGCGAGAAACGGTCAGGGTCGATGACGAGCAGGCCGCGTGCGCCGCCGAACAGCATGCGGCCGTCGTCGAGCTTGGCGTAGGCGCGGAACCAGCCGGTGCCGAGGTCGGCCCCGTCGGCCGCGCCGAGTTCGCGGCGCTCGCCGCTGCGCGGGTCGTACATATTGCGCTGCGACCAGATGCGGCCCTGCTTGTCGAACAGCAGGTTGGCGCCGAACGCCCCACCGATGTCGGAGGCGCCGACGACTTCGAAGCGCGCCTTCTTGCCGTCGCTGTCGATGAGGCGGTGCAGGCCGGTGCCGGTGTCCACCCAGAGGCGCCCGGCCAGGTCGACGGCCATGCCCAGTACGGTCTGGCCGGTCAGGCCCACGGGCTCGACCCATTCGGCCACGGGCTCGTCCGACCCCGGCTTGGCGACGCGGAACAGGCCGGCCGCGCCGCCCGCCCACAGGCTGCCGTCGGGCAGGCTGGCGAAGGCATTGACCTCGCCGGTGCCGCCCACCAGGCCGGCGGTCGGGATGGCGCGCATCTGCGGGTGCTCGGGCGTCCAGCGCATCACGCCGTCCAGCGTCGCGATCCATAGCGAGCCGTCGTCCAGCGCGTGGAAGCGCCGCGGCACGGCATTGCCGCTGCGCAGGGTTTCCTTCCAGCGGCCCTGGGTGTCGAAACGAAGCAGCTGGGTGTCGATGGCGACCCAGACGGAGCCGTCCTTGCTCTGCCCCAGTGCATTGACCCGCCCTGACGGCAGGCCGCCACTGCCCTGGGCGACCACACCCAGCGGCATCAGCTGGCGGTCGCGGCGTTCGATGCCGCCGGCCAGCGTGCCCAGCCAGATCTCGCCGTTGTCCAGCTGCAGGATGCTGCGCACGTCCAGGCCGCCCGAGACCGAGCCGATGGCCTCGCGCACCATGGACAGGCCAGGCAGCGACGGCACATGGCGCATCAGGCCGCCACCATAGCTGCCGGCCCAGACCGTGCCGGACGGATCGCGCATCAGCGCGCGCACATCGCTGCGCGGCGCGGTGCCGGCACCGGTGGCGGGCAGGCGCTCGATCAGCGCGCCGTCGACCGCGCGACGGCGCGACACGCCCGAGGCGTCACCGAACCACAGCTCGTCGGCATCGGGCTGGGCCATGGCCATGACGGGCCAGACGCCCGAGGTGGCGCCTGGCTGGGCGCCGGGGCTGAAGGGCAGCGGCTGGCCATTGGGCGACAGCGCGCGCAGCCGCCCCTGGGCCGTGCCGACGATGATGCGGCCGTCCTGGGCCTCGCTGATCAGCGTGACCAGCTGGTCGCCGATGCCGACGTCCAGCGCTTCGATGGGGCCGTCGGGCGCCTTGCGCGCCAGGCCCCGCCAGGTGCCGATCCACAGCGTGCCCTGGCGGTCGACGAGCAGGGTCTGCACGCGCGGGTCGGGCAGGCCGTCCTCCTTGCCGCGGTGGTGGGTGAAGCGCTGGCTCTTGACGTCGAAGCGGTCCAGGCCGCCGCTGCCGCCTATCCACAGCGTGCCGTCCTTTTCCAGGGCGAAGGTGCGCACGGTATTGGCGGCGGGCGCGGTCTCGTCGGCCGACTTGCCGTTGCGCGCCCAGCGATCCCAGCGACCGGTGGCCACGTCCAGGCGCACCAGGCCGCTGTTGCCGGCGGCCACCCACATCCAGCCGCGCGGGTCGGGCAGCATGGCGCGCACGAACTGCTCGGGCAGCAGCTGGCCGTCGGGGCCGCTCAAGGGGTAGCGCCGGAAGGCATAGCCGTCAAAGCGCAGCAGCCCCTCGGGCGAGCCGGCCCACAACACGCCGCGGGCATCCAGCGCTAGCGCGGAGACAACGTTGTCCCTTACCGCGCCCGCTTCCCCGATGGGCTCGAAGCGCGGCACCACCGCCTGTGCCGCGGTGGCCAGCAGCGCCGCGGCGATCAGCAGCGCTGCAGCGCACCCTTTTGTTGTCAAGACCCTCATAACGGCATTCTCAGGCACCCAAAGGGCCTGCTTTGCCGGGTCTTGCCCTCAGAGAACGTGAATGATCACTGCGCAAGAGGCTTGGCGATGCTGTCGATGCGTTCGATGACTTCCGGGGTCAGCTTGGGCGTCACGGCCAGGGCGCCGAGGTTGTCGCGCAGCTGCTCGATGCGGCTGGCGCCCAGGATGACGGTGGACACGCGCGGGTTGCGATTGATCCAGGCGATGGCGAGCTGGGCCATGCTGCAGCCCAGCTCGGCGGCGATCTCGGACAGCTTGCCGACAGCGTCGTTCCTGGCCTTGTCCTGCAGTTGCTCGCGCATCCAGCTCATGTTCTCCAGCGCGCCGCGGCTGCCGGCGGGAATGCCGCTGCGGTATTTGCCGGTCAGCAGGCCCGAGGCCAGCGGGCTCCAGGTCGTCAGGCCCAGGCCGATGTCCTCGTACAGGCGGGCGTAGTCTTGCTCGACACGGCGGCGGTGGAAGAGGTGGTACTGCGGCTGCTCGACGACGGGCTTGTGCAGGTGATGGCGCTCGGCAATCTCCCAGGCGGCGCGGATGTCGGCGGCGCTCCATTCGCTGGTGCCCCAGTACAGCGCCTTGCCCTGGCGAATGATGTCGCTCATCGCCCAGACGGTTTCCTCGATGGGCGTGTTCGGGTCGGGGCGGTGGCAGTAAATCAGGTCCAGATGCTCGAGCTGGAAGCGCTTCAGCGATGCGTCGACCGCCTGCATCAGGTATTTGCGGTTCAGCGTGTCCTTGCGGTTGACCGTCACGCCATCACGCTGCAGACCCCAGAAGAACTTGCTGGAGACGATGTAGTCCAGCCGGTTCCAGCCCAGCGCCTTGAAGGCCTGGCCCATGACGACCTCGCTCTCGCCCTGCGCATAGACCTCGGCGTTGTCGAAGAAGTTGATGCCGGCGTCGAAGGCCGCGGCCAGCATCTCGGTGGCGGCCTTCGTGCCGACCTGGTTGTGATACGTGACCCAGGAGCCGAGGGAGAGTTCGGAAACCTGGAGGCCGGCGCGGCCGAGACGGCGGTATTGCATGGAGCGTTCCTGTGCGGGAGGGGCGGAAAAGCCGCAGCTTATCGGGGCCGCCCGGCCCGGCCGGTGCATGGCCACAATGGCCCCGAGCGCGCCGGGGGCGAGGCGCCCGACACCCCGAGTCGCCGCGCAGCTGCATCGCCGGCAGTTATCGTTGAGCCCATGAAGCTCGCCGTCATCGGCGCCGGTCCTGCCGGCCTCGCCCTCGCCCTGCTCGCCGCCGAGCGCCTGGCAGGCGCTGAAATCCATCTTTTCGACACCCGGCCGCTGGACCACGACATCAGCGGCGACGCCCGCACGCTGGCGCTCAACCTCGGCAGCATCCGGCTGCTGCAGCGCCTGCACGCCTGGCAGCCCCAGAGCGCCCAGGCCATCCAGACCGTGCATGTCAGCCAGGCGCCGCCCGCGCCGATTGCCGGCGAGGTGCGCATCAGTGCCACCGAGCAGGGCCTGCCCCAGCTTGGCGCCGTGCTGCCCTATGGCGCCCTGGTCGCGCCGCTGCAGCAGCGTTGGCTGGAGTTGGCCACCGCCCAGCGCGAGCGCCTGTTCACCCGCTTCGGGACCGCCGTGCATGCGATTCGCTCGAACCTGGCTGGCGTGGAGCTGGACTGCGGCGAAGGTCCAGTCGTCGACAGCTTTGACCTCGCCGTCGTCGCCGAGGGCGGCGTGTTTGCCGAGCAGGATAGAAAGTCCATCACCAGCGACTATCACCAGAACGCCTGGGTCGGCACGGTGCGCCTGGCGCCGCCCGGCCTGCAGGGCCTGGCCATCGAGCGCTTCACACGCAACGGGCCCCTGGCCCTGCTGCCCCTGCCCGACGACGCGCAAGGCCCGCGCGCAGCCCTCGTCTGGTGCCTGCCCCAGGCCGAGGACGACATCGCTACCTTGAACGACGCCCAGCGCCTGGTCGTCATCCAGCAGCAACTGCCCGCCGTGGCCGGCCGGCTGACCGGCATCTCGGCATTGAAGTGCTTCCCGCTCGGCCTGAACGCCGAGACGCGGCTGCTGCAAGGCCGGGCGCTGCGCATCGGCAATGCGGCCCAGACCCTGCACCCGGTCGCCGGCCAGGGGCTGAACCTGGGCCTGCGCGACGCCCAGGCCCTGATCGATGCATTGCGCGATGCGACGGAAACCGGCCTGGGCCTGGACGCCGTGCTGGCCCGCGTCGACTGGCAGCGCGCCCCCGACCGCTGGCCCATGATTGCCGCGACCGATTTCCTCGCCCGCAGCTTTGCCTGGCGGCTGCCGGGGCTGCCGGCGCTGCGTGGCCTGGCCCTGGCCGGCCTGGAGCTGGCCACGCCGCTGAAGAAAGCGCTGGCGCACCGCATGATGTTCGGAGGCTGATCTGGAGATCCGACCCATCCAGCCTGCCGAGGTCGAAGCCGCGCGCGAGCTGCTGATCGCCAACCACTGGGGACCGCGCGTGGCCGATGCCGACGTCTTTGCGGAACTGGTCCGGCGCTCCCAGGTGGCCCTGGCTGCCGTGGACGACGACGGTGAGGTCATCGGCTTCCTGCGCGCCATCACCGACGGCCTCTTCAACGGCTATATCTCCATGGTCGTCGTGGCGGACTCCCACCGCGGCCGCGGCGTCGGCAGCGCCCTCGTCAAGGCGGCCGTCGGCGACAACGACGAGATGACCTGGGTGCTGCGCGCCGGCCGCGACGGCGTGGCCACCTTCTACGAAAAGCTGGGCTTTCAGGTCTCCCAGGTGGCCATGGAACGCAAGCGCAAATCCTGAAAGCATCGATGCGACACGCTCTCCTTCTGACCCTGCTGCTGGCCACGACCGTGCCGACCCAGGCCCAGGCCCAGCTCATCCCGCCGGGCAAGGCTATCGCTGGCGCCACGCAGGAGGAATGGTCCAAGCGCTGGTGGCACTGGGCCTTGTCCTTCGACGAAGAGGACAGCCCCGTGGCGGACACCGACGGCAGCCTGTGCGCCAGCGGCCAGTCCGGGCCGGTCTGGTTCCTGGCCGGCACCTATGGCACAAAGCGCACGGTGCGCCGCTGCAGCATCCCGGTGGGCAAGACGCTGTTCTTCCCGCTGATCAACTTCATCGCCTTCCCGCCCGACGATGAGCGCGAGGCCTGTGCCTCGCTGATGCTGCGCGCCGAGTCCCTGACCGAGGCGCCCGCGGCCCTGGTGCTGGATCTCAACGGCAAACGCTTCGCGGGGCTGGAAGCGCACCGCCAGGCCACCAAGGGCTGCTTCCTCGTCGCGCCTGACGACGACGCGCCGGCTGCCGGCAATGGCTACTACGTGGCCCTCGGGCCGCTCAAGCGCGGCCGCTACACGCTGAACTTCGGCGCCATCCTGCCCAGCATGTCGCAGGCCGTGACCTATACGCTTGACGTGAAGTGACCCCGTCATGCCGCGGGTGAAAGCTCCCGCCAGCGGCACGGTCATGACGCACCGGCTGTTTTCCGAGGCCTGAAAAGCCGGGCAGAGCGGCCGCTTTTGTTGCCCTGCCCAGCCGCGCCTGGGCCTAGCATGGGACACCCATGTCGCGCCCTGCCCTGCTTCCCGCCGCCCTGCTGGCCCTGTTGCTGGCCGGCTGCGGCACGCCCAGCCAGCCCCTGCCCATGGCGATCAGCCCGGCCGAGGCGCTGCAGATCCGTGGCTGGGTGCCGGATGCGCTCAAGGCCCAGGTCGGCGTCGCTGCCGTCAAGGGCGGCCAGGAGACCGGCCGCTGGTGGGGCTCCAAGGTCAGTGCCCTGGCACTGCAGCAGGCGCTGGAAGAGTCTCTGCATGCCGTCGGCATGAAGCCGCTGTCGCCCGAGCCGGCGCCGCGCTTCGAGTTGCAGGCCGAGCTGCTGCAGCTGGACCAGCCCCTGGTGCCCGCCGTCGGCGTGACCGTCGGCGTGGCGGTGAGCTACACCCTGGTCGACAAGGCCAGTGGCAAGCCGGTCTACCAGCGGCGCGTCGCCAACACCGACGAGGCCCGCTTCAGCGAGGCCATCGTGTCGCCCAACGAGCGGCTGCGCATCGCCAACGAGCGCGCGCTGCGGGCCAACATCGACCTGCTGCTGCGCGACCTGGTCACGCTGCGGCCGTGACCTCGTGCCGGCGCCGACCGGCCGTCAGCCACAGCGCCAGCGCGCACAGTAAGCCCAGCGCGCTCGCGGTGCCGAAGAAGGCCATCATCGGCCCGTAGCCCGCCGGGTTGGCCGCGCCGGCACCGGCCTGGTCGTTCAACCAGCCGGCCATCAGGTTGGCACCGCTGACACCCGCGTTCTGCGCCACCCACATGAGGCCGATGGCCGTGCCGAAGCGCGCCGGGGCAACGAGGCGACTGGTCAGCGGCCACATGACGGCCGGCACCAGCGAGAAGCTGATGCCGATCAGCGCCGTCGACACCCACAGGGACCAGTCCGTCAGTGCCATGACGGCCAGCGCCAGCGGCAACAGCAGCGCCCCCAGGGCCAGGAAAGGCGCATAGCGGCCAAGCCGGTCGCACAGCCAGCCGAAGGCCGGCGTGGCGAACACCGCGGCCAGGAAGACATAGCTGTTCATTTCGCCTGCCGTGGCCAGGTCCAGACCATGCGTGTGCTGGAAATACTTGATCGAGAAGGTGCTGCGAAAGGCCAGGATGACCGAGTACCACAGCACGCACAGCGCCAGCAGATACCAATAGGCCTTGCCGAAGTGCAGCAGGTCGCGCAGCACGAAGCGTTCGGCCGCCGGTGCGGCTGACACCCCACGCTGAGCGCCACGGTCCACCCACCAGTAGGCCAGCGACGCCACGAACGACGTCGCAGCGAGGGTGGCGGCGATGACCAGCGGCGGCTGCCAGCCCTGGGCGTAGGCGCTGGCGAACCAGGTCGGCGACATGTCGGCGCCAAAGGAGCCCAGGCGCCCGATCGCCAGCGCCAGCCCCATCGCGAAGGCGACGGTGCCGCCGGCGAAATACTGCGCGATGGCCGCCAGCGTGGCGATGCCGAAGGTCTCGGCGCCGATGCCGAACAGCAGCCGGCCGGTCGCCATGCCGGCGAAATTGGGGCTGAAGGCGGTCAAGGCCGCGCCAGCCAGGCAGATGGCCGCCGTCCACAGCGTCATGCGCGCGGCGCCGAAGCGGTCCACCAGCACGCCGCCGACAAGGATGAGCACGATATTGGGCAGGCTGTAGATCGCGTTCAGCAGGCCGATCTGGCTGTCGCTGAAGGCGCGCTGCTGCTGCAGCAGGTCGGCCACCGGGCCGATGGAGTCGTAGACGTAGTAGTTGCCGAACAGCGCCAGCGCCACCAGCGCACCCACCAGCCAGGCCGTGGAGCGGCTGGCCATCTTGTCAGTCATGGGGAATCCTTTGCAGACGCCGCTCGCAGGCCCGGAGCGGCGGAGTGCGCCGATTCTCGACGCGCCTGCTCAGAGCTTGCGGTGGGCCAGGGCCGGCAGCTGCTGGCGCACCTGAGTCAGACGCGCCGGGTCCACGTCGGCGACGACGACGCCCTCGCCTTCGGCCAGCACGCTGAGCACCTGGCCCCAGGGGTCGATGACCATGCTGTGGCCCCAGGTGCGGCGGCCGTTGGCATGCTGGCCGCCCTGGGCGGGGGCGACGACGTAGCACTGGTTCTCGACGGCGCGGGCGCGCAGCAGCAGCTCCCAATGCGCCTGGCCGGTCGTGTAGGTGAAGGCGGCCGGCACGGCGAGCAGGTCACAACCGGCATAGGCGCGGTAGAGCTCAGGGAAACGCAGGTCATAGCAGACCGACAGGCCGACCTTGACACCGCCGGCGTCGAAGCTCGTCGGCTGGTTGCCGGGCTCCAGCACACGGCCTTCGTCATAGCTCTCGCGGCCGTTGTCGAAGGCGAAGAGGTGGATCTTGTCGTAGCGCGCCACTTGCTCGCCGTCGGGCGAGAACACCAGCGTCGTGTTGCGCACCCGCTCAGGCGTTGTCGACCTGATCGGCAGCGTGCCGCCGATGAGCCACAGGCCCAGGTCGCGCGCGGCGCTGGCCAGCATGGCCTGGATGGGGCCTTCGCCCTCGGTCTCGGCCAGGGCCAGCTTGTCGCTGTCGTGCATGCCCATCAGGCAGAAGTATTCGGGCAGGGCCGCGAGCTGGGCGCCGCGGCGGGCGGCGTCCTCCAGCAGGCGGCGCGCGGTGCCGAGGTTGGCGGCCACGTCGGGGCCGGAGACCATTTGGACTGCAGCGATCTTCATAGCGCGGATGCTAGCCGCTCGATGTCCGCTGGGTTGTTAAGCCAGGAAAATGAAGCACGCACGATGCCGTCCAGACCACGGGCCTGCATGTCCAGCGGCGTGTAGGGCACGCCGTTGGCGCCGACATGAATGCCTTGCTGAGCCAGGCGCGCGCGGGTCGCCGGGGCTGCCTCGCCCTCGACGGTGAAGCTGACCAGGCCCGAGCGTGGGCCGGTGCCGAGGTCGTGCACGCGCACATGGGGCAACTCGGCCAGGCGTTGGCGCAGCCGGGCAGCCAGGCCCTGCACATGCGCGGCGATGGCATCGATGCCGATCTCCAGCGCTTCGGCGATCGCCACCTGCAGGGCCAGCCGCAGCGCCACCGGCTGCTCCGCCGTTTCGAATCGCCCTCCCGAGACGTCCACCCAGGGCGGCTCCAAATGATCCAGGAAACCCTTGCGCGCATACAGCAGCGCCGTGCCACGCGGGCCGCGCAGATGCTTGCGGCCGGCGCTCTTCAGCACATCGCAGCCAAGGGCCTGCACATCCACCGGCAACTGCCCCACGGCTTGGCCGGCATCGATGAAATACGGCACGCCGGCCGCGCGCGCCACCTGGCCCAGGGCGGCAGCGCCGTTGATGAGGCCGCCATTGGCGGGCAGCCAGGTCAACGAGATCCAGCGCACGCGCTCGTCAATCAGCGCCGCGCTGGCCTCGGCGTCGACGCTGCCGTCTTCACGGCAGGGCAGCACCTCGACGCTGGCACCGCTGCGCTGGTAGGTCGCCAGATTGCCGCCCCATTCCTGGCGACCGACCAGGATGCGGTCGCCGGGGCGCAGCGGCGTCTTGTGCGTGAAGGCCGACCAGGCCGCGCCAAAGGCGGCCGAACCGCTGCTGAGAAAGGCCACCTCGTCCGTGCCAGCGTTCAACAGCCGTGCGGCGTCCTCGCGCAGGCGCTGCAGTTGGGGCGCGACCGCGTCCCCGGCCTCCATCGGCCCGAGGCGAGATTCCAGCGCCAGATGTGCCTGCAGGGCCGCGAGGGCCGCCGCCGACATCGGCGAGGCGCCGGCATGGTTGAGCAGCAGGTGCCCGGTCACGACACCAGCTCCACCAGCGCCTCGACCTCCACCGCCGCACCCGCAGGCAGGCTGGCCACACCGATGGCCGCGCGCGCATGTCGGCCACGCTCGCCCAGGGCCGCGACGACGAGATCGGACGCGCCGTCGGCCACGGTGCTGTGCTCGGTGAAGCCAGGCGACGAAGCGACAAACACGCCCAGGCGCAACACTTGGCGCACGCGGCCCAGGTCGCCACCGACAGCCGCGTCCAGCACGGCCAGCAGCTTCAGTGCGGCGACCTCGGCCTCGGCGTGGCCGGCTGACGCGTCCAGCGCGCCGCGACCGGGCGTACCGATCTGGCCGGCAATGACGAGCAGGCCTTTGCCTTCGCGGTGGCGCAGATAGTTCGCAGCAGGTTCGCCGAGGTCGGGCAGGGTGTGGCCGAGGCTGGCCAGGCGGTCTTGCAAGGTGGTCATGGCTTGAGAAGCAATTTGCCCTGCGTCGCACGCGACGCCAGCAGTTCATGGGCACTGGCCACGTCGGCCAGCGGGAATTCGGCGTGGATGCGCAGCTGCACGGCGCCGCTGAGCAGCGCATCGAACACGGTTGCCGCACGCGCGCGGCGCTTGGCCGCATCGGGCAGGAAGTGGGGCAGCACGGGCCGCGTCAGCGTCAGGCTCTTCTTCTGCAGCGCCAGCACGTCGACCGGCTCGGGCTGGCCGCTGGCCGCGCCGAAAAGCACGAGATGGCCGCCCATGCGCAGCACATCCAGGCTGCCGGCGAAGGTGGAGCGGCCTACCGAGTCGAAGGCGACCGCCACGCCGCGCGCCGCCGACAACCAGTCGCCGTCCGCGAGCAGGGGCACGGCGCCCAGGCCACGCAGCCAGTCGGCCTTGGCAGCGTTGGACACCGTGCCGAAGACCGGATGGCCGCGTGCAATCAGCCACTGCACCAGCCAGCCGCCCACGCCACCGGCCGCGGCATGCACGAGGACGGGCTCGCGCGCCGGCAGCCGCGCGACGTCGTCGAGCAGCATCGCCGCCGTCAGGCCATGCTCCAGCGCCGCAGCGGCGTCACGCAGCGACAGCGCATCGGGCACACGCACCAGATGCTCCAGCGGCACGGCGAGATGGCTGGCATAGGCACCTTGCACGCCGGTCGTGAAGGCGACGCGATCACCGAGCTGGAACTCGGCGCCTGGCGTGACGTCGACGATCTCGCCCGCCCCCTCCAGGCCGAGGCGCCAGGGCAGGCTGATGTTGGGATAGCGGCCTTCGCGCTGATAGAGGTCGACAAAGTTGATGCCGGCGTAGTCGATGCGCACGACCGCCTGGCCGGGCATGGCCTCCGGCATCGGCAGCTGCTGCAATTCCAGCACCTCGGAGCCACCGAACCGGTGGACAAGAATGGCTTGTGCGGGCATGGCTTTGATCTCCAGCGTTAACGTCGCGCCACTGTCGGCCCCACCCGCCCGCCACACCAGCGAGGCTTTCGCACACCGGCTGTGCCGATTTCTCAAGACCATGCGCGAACGCCTGCCACCCCTGTTTTCCCTGCAAGCCTTCGAGGCCGCCGCCCGCCTGGGCAATTTCAGCCGCGCCGCCGCCGAGCTGCATCTGACGCCCGGCGCCATCAGCCGCCAGGTGCGCCAGCTGGAAGACTGGTGCGGCCAGACCCTGTTCGAGCGCGTGGGCAACCAGATGCGGCTGACGGCCGAGGGCCGCGAGCTGCTGGCGCGCCTGGGCGGGCCGCTCGCGGCCCTGCACGAGGCGGTCTACCCCGAGCCAGAAGAGGCACGCACGACGCTGCAGATCGCCACTCTCGGTTCTCTCGCTCGCGCCTGGCTGCTGCCGCGGTTGCACGGCTTCATCGCGGCCGCGCCGGCGGTGCGCCTCATCGTGCAGACCGACTACGCGCTGGTGCGCCCGGCGCCACGTGTGGCCCTGGTGGCGCTGCGCCATGGCCGGCCCGAGGACGGCGGCGAGCTGCTGTTCGAGGACAGCCTGCTGGCGGTCGCCGCGCCAGCGGTGGCCCACGCGCTCGGGCCGGATGCCATGCGCTGGCCTGCAGCGCAGATGCTCAGCCATGTGACCGGCGACGCGCCGCTGTGGCAAGCCGCGGCCGGTGTCTCCGCACAACCCGAAGGGCCGGCCTTCAACGATGCCGGCGTCACGCTGGACGCGGCCGAGGCCGGCCTGGGTGTGGCGGTCACGCGTCTGTCGCTGGCGCTGCCGCGGCTGCGCGTGGGCACGCTGGCGCAGGCGCACGCGCTGCTGCTGCCGTCGCCACGCGCCAACCTGCTGGTCATCCGCGAGGACGCCGCAGCCCTGCCCGTCGTGAAGCGCTTCGCGGCTTGGGTGCGCCAGGAGGCCGCCCTCACCGCCGCAGACTTGAAAGCCTACACACCGGCCTGAACTGACCTCGATGAGCCAGGCCGGACTGTTCGACGATCTTGCGCCGTCGCCGGGCGCACTGCCCGCCGGCTTGCGCTACGACGCAGGCTTTCTGTCCGCCAGCGAAGAAGCGACCCTCATCGCCATCGTGCAAGCGCTGCCGCTGCAGGAAGCGAAGTACAAGAGCTACACCGCGCGCCGCCGCGTCGTCAGCTTCGGCGGCCAATTCGATTACGACAGCAACGAACTGCGGCCGTCGTCACCCCTCATCGCCGAACTGCACCCGCTGCGCGAGCGGGTCGCCCGCTGGGCCGGTGTCGCCGCACAAGCCCTGATGCATGTCCTCGTGGCCGAGTACGCGCCCGGTACACCGCTGGGCTGGCATCGCGACGTGCCGGATTTCGAGGACGTCTTTGGCGTGTCGCTGGGCAGTGAGGCGCTGCTGCGTTTCAGGCCCTATCCGCCACACAACCCGAAGCGCGAGGACATCATCAAGCTGAACGTCGAACCGCGCTCCGTCTACGCACTGCAGGGCGCGGCGCGCTGGGGCTGGCAGCACAGCGTGGCGCCGGTGGACGCCCTGCGCTGGTCGATCACGTTCAGGACTGCGCGGCAGAAGTCACGCCTGCCGGCATGACGCCCCAGGGGCTGCGGCATGAGAATCGAGCGGACATGCAGCTTCCCTCCCGCCTGCGGCGCCAACTGCTGGCGCTTCCCCTCGCCGCCGCGCTACCCGCCGCGCTGTCGCCAGCCCATGGTGCCGGCACGCCGCTGACGCTGCGACTGCCCGACCCCAATGCCTACAGCGCTCACGGCGACTTCTTCATCGAGGCGTTGAAGCTGGCCCTGAGCAAGACGGGCGACGGCGAGCCGGCGCCCGTCCTGGTTCACGCGGCACCTGACCTGCCACGGCCCCGCATGCGCCAGATGCTGCAGGACGGCCTGCTGGACCTGATGTGGAGCACAACGACACCCGAGCGCGAGGCGCAGGCGCTGCCGGTGCGCTTCAACCTGCTCAAGGGCATCAACGAGCTGCGCTTCCTGCTCGTGCGGGCCGCCGACCTCTCCACCATGCGATCGGTGCGCACCCTGGAGGCGGTGCGCAAGCTGCGAGCCGGCGCGGGCACCTACTGGAGCGACGCGCAGATCCTGCGGGCCAATGGCTTCACCGTCGAGACGGCGACCAAATCCGAGCTGCTGTTCCGCATGCTCAAGGCCGGCCGCTTCGACTTCATCCCGCGCACCCGCGAAGAAATCGACGCCGAGCTGCTGCAATTCACCGACCAGGGCTTCGCCGAGCTGCCGGGCGTGGCGCTGCAATACAAGCAGCCGCTGTACTTCTTCGTGGCGCGCGACAAGCCGCAGCTGGCCGAGCGGCTGTTGCGCGGGCTGAACCTGGCGGCGGCCGATGGCAGCTTCGACACCCTCTTCATGGCCGAACCCGGGCTGAAGACCGCGCTGATGCAGCTGCGCGGCTACGCGGGGCTGCGGCTGCAGCTGAAGGCGCTGGATTAGGGCGCGCTCGCCGCCTTGGCCGGCAGCGCCTCCACCTTCTCCACCTTGGGGTCGTCCCAGGTCCCGGTGATGTGGAACTCGCGCGTGTTGGCCGCGGCCACCGGGCGGCTCAGGATGAGCTGGGCCAGGAAGGCACCGAGCGCGATGGCCGGGTTGATGGCCGCATAGGCGAGCGACGCGCCGCCGGCCGACACCTCGGGCACGACGACGACGCGCAGCTTCTGCGTCTCGGCCGCCAGGTCGGTGCTGCCGTCCACCAGCACGGCCGCCTGCAGGCCGCGGATGCGGATGTTGTCGCTGCGGGCCACGCCGGCGGTGATCTTGACGTCGCCGGTCACGCCGTCGAATGTGAAGCCCTCGGCAAAGACGTCGCGGAAGTCCAGCAGGAAGCGGCGTGGCAGCGATTGCAGGCTCAGCACGCCCAGCAGCCGCCCAACGCCAGGCTCGGCCTTCAGGAAAGTGCCCGTGTCGAGCTGGATGTTCAAGGCGCCCGCCATGCTGGCGTAGTGCGGGGCCAGCGGCGAGCCGTCCCAGCCGACCTGGCCGGCCAGCACGCCCTTGCCGCCGCGCAGCACGGGGGCGTCCTTCTGGCCTTGGCCGAGGCGCTCCAGCAGCTTGCCGGCGTCGGCGATGTCGAGCTTCCAGTCGAGCTGGGTGCGGCGCCGGGCATTGCCGTCGCCACCCCAGTGGCCGGTGGCCATCAGCGTCGCCTCGGGAGAGTGGATCTGCAGCTTCTCCAGCTTCCAGTCACGCGCGGCTGCCGGCGCGTGGGCCAGCACCTCCAGCCGGCCCAGGCGCTTGCCGCGCAGCTCGAAGTCATCGACCGCGATGTCCAGCGACGGCAGCGGGCCGCTTCCCGCGTCGGTCTTGCCCGGATCGATGAGCTCGCTGACCGACTCGGCTTCCTGGCGCGGCAGCGACAGCCGGGTCAGCCGTGCCTGCACGGCGTCGATCTGCCCGCCCTTGACGCCCTTCAGGTCGATGCGGCCGGAGAGCTGCTCGGCGTCGATGTTGACGCGCCAATTGGCGCCCTCGCGCGCCACCACCGCGGACGCGCGGCCAAGCTGGCGGCCACCGACCTTCAGCGCCTGGCTGCGCAGCGAGATCTGGCTGGGCAGCAGGCCCGCGTCGTCAGCACCCTCGCCGCCGCTGCCGCCGCTGCCACCACCCGCCAACCCGCCCAGGCGCTGCTGCCAGGCGTCCAGGTCCAGGGCCGCGACATTGACCTGCAGCAACACGCCGGTGGCCGGCAAGGCCGGCAACTTGTCCTGCACGGCCAGGGCGCCACGCAGCACCTGGGAGCTGGGGCCGGAGATATCGCGCTGCAGCTGGGCCTGCAACAGCGGCGCTGCGGGGGTGCCGACTTCGAGGCGCAGTTCGTCGCGGCCGGCGGCGGTTGGCGTCATCAACAGACGCAGCGGCAGCACCGCATCGGCCTCCTTGTGGCCGGGCGCGGGCAGGTCCAGGGCGAGGCCCTGCAGATTGCTGGTGACGCTGAGCTCGCTCTGGCCATCCTTCGGGATGGCGAGCTGGAAGCGGTAGGCGGCCTGGCCGCTGGCCGCCTGCGCCAGGCGGGTGACGGCGCCCAGCTCCGTGGCGCGGCGCAGGCCCTCGGCCGTGGCCTGGCCCTGCACGGCGAAGCGCATGCCGCCGTCGCGCTGGGTACCGCCCTCGATGCCAGCGTCGCCGCCGAGCAGGCGGGCCGTCATGCCGGTCAGCTGCAGGCCCTTGCGGTCGAAGTCGACCCGGCCACGTGCGCCGCTGAGCGCCGGCAGTTCGGGGCGCAGCTTGAGGTCGACGCCACCAAGCTGGAGCTGGCCTTTGACCGCCGTCTGGTGGGTGTCGTCCAGCGGGATGGTGATGCCAAGCTTGAGCCCGACCGGGCCCTGGGCTGTCGTGGTGCTCAGCGCATGGCCCAGCCACTCGTCCAGCGGCGAAGCGCGCACGAAGCGCAGCAGGTCGGCGCCGGCGCCGCGGCCGTTGCCATCGAGCTGCAGCACGCGGCCATGGTGCAGGTCCTTGATGCCACCGTTGACGCCGCTGAGTTCATAGCCGAGCACCTTGGCATGGCCCTCCTTGATGAACATGCCGGCGCGCTCGAAGACGAGTTCGGCGTCCACGCCCTCCATGGCCGGCCAGTTGCCGCCGTTGTCGCTCGGCGGCACATAGGCCAGCGTAACGCCCTGGGCTTGCGTGGCGACGCGGAAGATGCCGGGGGACTTGGGCGCCGCGAAGGGGAAGTCGCTCAACTCGCCCTTGAGCCTCACACTGGTGTTGCGGGCCTCGCCGCCGAGGATGGCGCGCGCCACATAGCTGCGCGTGGCCGGCAGGCCCTGCGGGATGTAGCGGGCCACGCGCGTGGCCTCCACGCGCTGCACGCGGCCGCTGAGGTCCAGGAAGCCCGGCGTGGTGGCACCGGCCGCGCGCCGCCAGGTGACATCGAACTCGCCGCTCAGATCGGGCGTCTGCAGTTGCAGCTCGCGCAGCTTCAGCTCGACCTCGCCGGGCGTCTTGCCCTTGGCTTGGCTGTCGGGCTGGGGCAGCTTCCAGGTCAGCTGTGTGGACAGCCGCGTGATCGGCAGGTGCGGGTCCTCGAACAGGCCCGGCAGCTCGACCTCGCCCTGGTGCACGGCCAGCTTGGCGGTGCCGCCACGCTCGTTGGCGTCGAGTTCCAGGCTGGCGCCGTGCAGGCCGGGGCGGCCGAGGTGGTCCTCCTGCGCGCCGGCCTTGGCGGCCACGGCCAGGCCGTCGATCTGCGCCTTGACACGGTAGCTGCGCGGCGCGTCCAAAGAGCCCTGCCACTGGCCGCTGAGCGCCGTCAGCACGCCACGCGGCTCCAGTTCCTCAAGCAGCTTGTGGGCGCGCTCGCCCAGCGGCAGGCGCTGAGCAATCTGGGCCATCAGCGCGAAGTCCAGGCGCTGGGCGTTGACCTCGCCACCCAGCACCTCGTCGGCCTTGCCGAGCTGCAGGGCCACGCCCCAGTCCGAGCGCGGCCAGACCACGACGCTGCCGTCGTTGTCCCGGCTGACAAAGCCGAGCTGACGGGCCTGAACGCTCAACGCGCCCTTGGCGCGGGCCAGGTCCAGCCGGCCTTCGATGTGGTCCAGGTCCAGCTCGGGCGCCGATTCCAGCAGCCTCAGGCGCACCGAACGCAGCGCCAGGTCCAGCGTCGCGGCCACCGGCTGGCCGTCCTTGATCTGGCCCCAGGCGCGCACGGCACCGTCGCCCTCGCTGAGCTGGAAGGGCAGGTCGACATGGCGCTTGAGCTGGCTCAGGTCGGCGCGCGGCAGCTCGGCATAGAGCTGGCCGCTCCAATGCTGGAATTCGCCCGGGCGCTTCAGCAGGCTCTGAGTGAACTGGCCACGCAGTGTGAAGCGCCGACCCCAGTCGGCGGGCGGCGTGGCGTCCAGGCGCAGGTCGTGGCGGCGCAGGCCGTTGCGCATGACGAAGTTCAGCGCCGACAACTCCAGCGGCCGGGTGTCGGCGCGCTTCTCGTCCACCCAGCGCACCCGGCCGTTGACGATGGCCAGCTCGGGCTGGCTGAACAGCCAGTCCATGCCGGCTTCGGTGGTGCCGGCGTCGGTCTTTTCGGCCTCCTCCAGGCCCAGCCCGGCGATGAAGATGCGGCCTTGGGCGTCGCGGCGGATGATGAGCTCGGGGGCGTCGACCAGCAGTTGCGAGAAGCGCGGCTCCAGCGCGAGCAGGGACTGGGCCGACAGCACGGCCGCGACGCGCGGCAGGCGCAGGGCCGGCCGGCCGGCAGCGTCCAGCACCTGCACATCACCCAATTCCATGCGCGGCAGCCAGCCACTGGATTCGACGCTGATGCGGCCGATGCGCAGCTCTACCCCCAAAGCCTTTGAGGCTTCCTTTTCCAGCCAGGGGCGCCAGTCATTGGCGTGCGGGAGAATGGCCCAGTGCAATACAGCCCAGGCCATCACCCCCAAAGCCCACAACAGGGCCAGCACCAGCACGGCCCAGCGCAGGCTGTGCCAGCACAGGCGCAAAGGCCAGCGCGAGGCGCGTGTACAGCGGTGGAGGGCGGCCGAGAAGAAGTCAGACACGGTGTCTTGGGGCACGTGAAATGTCGGCCGGCAGTCAATCTAGCACAGGGTCATGAGCGCACTGTTTCCCGTTCTTGCTGAGCACAGCCGCTATGTGCAGCGGGTTCGCCGCCGATATGCGGCGGAGTTGCCACTGTTGCAACCGGGCCTGCCCGACCGGGGCGTCATTGCTGCGCTGATCGAGACTTTGGCCACGAACCGGTCGCTGGCCAGCAGCCTGCGCGTGGCCCGCCACCTGGTGCTGGAGCGCCTGGCAGTGCTGGACATCGAACAGGGCGCCACCGTGGAGGATGTCACGCTGGCCATGACGCACCTGGCCGAGGTGACGCTGGACAAGGCGCTGGCCGACGCGCGCACCGAGCTGGATGCAATCCACGGCGAGCCGCGCACCGCGGAGGGCGGCGACATCGCCTTCTGGGTGCTGGGCATGGGCAAGCTCGGCGCCCGCGAGCTGAATGTCTCGTCCGACATCGACCTCATCTACGTTTACGAAGACGACGGCCAGACGCAAGGTTCAAGGCCGGTCAGTGCCCACGAATACTTCTCCAGCGTGGCCAAACGGCTCTACACGCTGATCGGCGACGTCACCGACGACGGCCAGGTCTTTCGCGTCGACCTGGCGCTGCGCCCCAACGGCAAGAGCGGCCCGCCGGTCGTCAGCCTGGGCATGCTGGAGGAGTACTTCCTCGTGCAGGGCCGCGAGTGGGAGCGTTTTGCCTGGCTGAAGAGCCGCGTCGTCGCGCCGCTGAGCGGCATGGGCGCGCCGGGCGACGCCCGCACCCTGCAGTTGCGCAACCTCGTCACGCCCTTTGTCTACCGCCGCTACCTGGACTACGGCGTCTTCGAAGGCCTGCGCCAGCTGCACGGCAAGATCCGCAGCGAGGCCAAGGCCCGCGCGGCCGGCCGGCCCGAGCGCGCCAACGACGTCAAGCTGTCGCGCGGCGGCATCCGCGAGATCGAGTTCATCGTGCAGCTGCTGCAGGTGGTGCGCGGCGGCCAGTTCCCGGAGATCCGCACCCGCTCCACCGTCAAGGCGCTGGCCCAGCTGGCCGCCGGCGGGCTGATGAAGGCCGAGACGGCGCACAAACTCAGCGAGGCCTATGTCTTCCTGCGCCGCGTCGAGCACCGCATTCAGTTCCTGGACGACCAGCAGACGCATTGCCTGCCGCAGGGCGACGCCGACCTGGCGTGGATTGCCGCGTCGCTGGGCTTGAAGTGTTCACGTGAGGCCTGCGAATTGTTCGAGCAGCTCGGCGAGGTGCGCGAGCTGGTCGCGACCGAGTTCGACGCGCTGCTGCACGAAGGCGGCAAGCCCAAGGGCGGCTGCAAGGGCGGCCAGTGCGGCGGGCCCAAGCCCGCCGTCGATGGCGAGGACTTCCTGGCCGGCCTGCCGCCGGAGCTGGCCACGGCCGTGCGTGCCCTGGCCGACACGCCGCGCGTGCAGGGCCTGCGCGAGGAGTCGCGCCAGCGCCTGGCCAAGCTCTTCCACCGCGCGGCGCAAGCTGTGGCGGCCGATGAATGCTCGCTGGACGCGGCGCTGCGCTTTGTCGACTGGGTCGGCCCGCTGCTGCGCCGCGAGAGTTACCTGGCCCTGCTCGTCGAGCGCCCGGCCGTGCAGCAACGCCTGCTGCGCCTGCTGGGCCTGGCGCGCTGGCCCATGCGCTACCTGATGCAGCACCCCGGCGTCATCGACGAACTCGCCGACCCGCTGCTGCTGACCGCCCGCTTCGACCGCGAGGCCTTCATCACCGACCTGCTGGAGCGCGAGCAGGGCTGGGAGCGCAGCGGCGAGGCCGACGAAGAGGCCCTGCTGGACACGCTGCGCCGCGCCCACCATGCGGAAGTCTTTCGCACGCTGGTGCGCGACGTCGAGGGCCGCATCACGGTCGAGCAGGTGGCCGACGATCTGTCGCTGCTGGCCGACGCGGTGCTGCAGATCGCCATTACCTGGGCCTGGGCGCGTTTTGGCAAGGCGCATCGCCCGCAGCCGCGCCTGGCCGTTATTGCCTATGGCAAGCTGGGTGGCAAGGAGCTGGGCTATGGCGGCGACCTGGACGTCGTCTTCGTCTTCGACGACGAGGACGAGAACGCAGCCGAGATCTACGGTGCCTTCGTGCGCCGCCTCATCACCTGGCTGACGCTGCGCACCGCTGCCGGCGAGTTGTTCGACATCGACACCGCCCTGCGGCCCAATGGCAATTCGGGGCTGCTGGTCACGTCGCTGGCGCACTTCGAGGCCTACCAGACCGGCCGGGGCAGCAACACGGCGTGGACCTGGGAACACCAGGCCATCACGCGGGCGCGCTTTTGTGCCGGCAATGCCGAGCTGGCCGAGCGCTGCGAGAGCGTGCGCCGCCAGGTGCTGACGGCGCCGCGCGACGCCCAGGCGCTGAAGACCGAGGTGCAGGCCATGCGCGAGAAGGTGCGCGCGGCGCGGCCCGTGAAAGACGGTCTCTTCGACGTCAAGCACAGCGAGGGCGGCATGATGGACGCCGAGTTCGCCGTGCAGTTCCTGGTGCTGGCGCATTCGGCGACGCACCCGCAGTTGCAGGATGACCTCGGCAACATCGCGCTGCTGCGCATTGCGGAGTCAGCCGGTCTGCTGCCGGCCGGCGTGGGTGTCGCAGCGGCCAACGCCTACCGCGAGCTGCGTCGCGTGCAGCACAAGGCGAGGCTGGACGAACAGTCCACGGCGCTGGATGCCGAAGCCGCCGCCCCGCTGGCCGCGCACCGGGACGCCGTGCGCGCGCTATGGCAAGCCGTGTTTGGCTGATGCTGTGCGCGGCGCTGGCCGCGCTGTCCCTGCTGGCCTGGCCGCTGCCGCGCGAGGCGCTGGACTGGCAGCCAGCCCTGGCCGGCGCACAGCCCTGGCGCGCTGTCACAGCCGCCTTTGTTCACTGGACGCCTATTCACCTGGGCGCCAATCTCGCCGGCTGTGCCGTCCTGGCCCTGCTCGGCTGGCGTGCCACGATGGGATCGAGCGAAGCCCTGGCCGCCCTGATCGCCCTGCCGCTGACCCAACTCGGCCTGCTGCTGCGCCCCGAGTTGCTGCACTACGGCGGGCTGTCCGGCGAACTGCACGCGCTGGCGGCCATCGCGGCGATGGCTTTGCTCACGCGCGGGGGTCGCGAACGCTGGGTTGGCGCCGGCATTGCGCTCGGTCTCGTCAGCAAACTCTTCCTTGAACACCCGCTCGGCCCCGTGCTGCGCGACACGCCGGGATTCGACTTTCCCGTGGCGCCGTTTGCTCACCTGACGGGCGCTGTCGCCGGCGCGCTGGCCTGGCGGCTGACAATGCGCCGATCTGACAAATAAAACCTGAGGACGCCCCATGGGACGTGAAGCCAGCTGTATCGCCCGCGTCGGCGCCGAGACCGAAGAAGTCGCGGCCCTGCTCGAATCCACCACCGTCGTGCTGCGCGGCGCCATCAAGCGCAAGTGGGATATTGCCGCCCTGCAGAACCTGCGCGTCGAAGGCGAGGAGCTGCGCTTCGAAGCCGGCGAAAACGGGGAAGAGGCCGTGGCCCTGGTGCTGGGCGAGAAGGAGGCCGGCAAGTGGTTGAAGAAGCTGCAGACGCCGCCGCCCACGCTGGCCGCCAAGCTCGGCGTCAGCGCCGACAACCCCGCCCTGCTGATCGGGCCCACCGTCGGCACGCTGGACCCGGCCCTGGCCGAGGCCCTGGCCGGCGGCATCACCACCAATCTGCGCGAGGCGCGCATGCTGGTGGCCGTGCTGAGCAACCCGTCCGAACTTCCGCGCATGGCGGAGTTCCATGCCGACATGATCTGCAAGACGGTCTGGGTCGTGCACCCCAAGGGCCCGGAAGCCAGCCCGTCGGACACCGAGGTGCGCCTGGCCATGCGCAACTGGGGCTATGTGGACAACAAGACCAGCGCGGTGTCGGACAAGCTGACGGCGACGCGCTATGTGCTGACCCAGCCGCCCGCCAAGAAGCGCGTGCGCAACAGGTAGCCCGGCGCTAGATGACGTTGGCCTCGATCAGAGGCCGTCCGTCCAGCAGCCGCTGCGGCGTCAATGCATCGATCAAAGGCGCATCCAGGCCCGCGATCAGCCGGGCCATCGAATGGCCTACCGCCGGCGACTGCTGCATGCCGTGACCCGAGAAGCCGCAGGCCGTGAAGGCATTCGCATAACCCGGCAATCGGCCGGCCAGGCCGTTGTGGTCGAAGGCGTTCATCTCGTAGTAACCGGCCCAGGCCGAGCGCACGCGCAGCGCCTCGAGCGCCGGCACGCGGGCGGCCAGCGTCGGCCACAACAGTTCATCGAAGAGGCCATGGTCAATGTCGTGCAGCGGCGCTTCGTCGGCGTCGTCCCCGCGCGGCGGGCCACCGGCCAGGATCAATGAGCCTTCGGTGCGGAACCAAAACCCGCTGGGGTCGATGACCAGGGGGCAGCCGGGCAAGGTGGCCGGCGTTTCCAGCACGAAGACATCGCGCTTCTTGGCGCTGACCGGCAGCGTGAAGCCGAGGGCCGCGCCCAGCGGCGCACTCCAGGCGCCGGCCGTGATGACAAAGGCGTCGCCACCCACACGCGAGCCGTCTGAGCAGCGCACCGCGGTGACGTGGTCGCCAGTGGCGTCGAAGCCCACCGCCTCCGCTTCGACAAAGCGCACACCGCAGGCCTTGGCCTTGCGCCGGAAGGCACGATGCAGAGCCGGGCCGTCGAACCAGCCCTCGCCACTCAGGCCCAGCGACCCGAGCGCGATGTCGTCGACGGCCAGCCAGGGGAAGCGCGCAACAAGCTCGGCCGGGCTCAGCAGCGCGACATCCACGTTCTGGGCGCGCTGCAGCGCATGCACCTCGCGCAGCGTCGCGGCACCTGCCCCGGTCGCGAGATACAGATAGCCCGGCTCGACCAGGCCGATGGCGGGCCTGTCGTCCGCCGTCGCCAGCTCGTCCGCCGCGCGGCGCAGGAAGTCGATGCTCCATCTGGACAGGGCCATGTTGACGGGCTGCGAGAACTGCTGGCGGATGGAACTCAGCGACAGCGAGCTGGAAGCCTGCGCATAGGAGGCATCGCGCTCGACGACGGTCACCGCCGCGCCATGGTCGCGGGCCAGGAAGCAGGCCGTGGCGGCGCCCATGATTCCCCCGCCAATGATGGTCACCTTGAACATGCTGGCAGCATAGGGGCCATGAGCTCTCCGATCAGCCGCCAGACCCATCTCGATCCCCGCGCCGTTTCATTGCTGCTGTTGTGCTGCTTCCTGTGGGGCATCAACCAGGTGGCCGCCAAGGCCGCACTGACCGAGATCTCGCCGCTCTGGCAGGCGGGGCTGCGCTCGGCCGTGGCGGGCCTGCTGGTGTGGCTGTGGTCGATGTCGCGCGGCATCCGCCTGTTCGAGCGCGACGGCAGCTTGGGCGGCGGCCTGCTGGCCGGCCTGCTGTTTGCGGCCGAGTTCGGCTGCATCTTTGTCGGCTTGCAGTACACCAGCGCCTCGCGCATGGTGGTCTTCATCTATCTGGCGCCCTTCGTCGTCGCCCTGGGCATGCCGTGGATCGCGCGCGGTGAGGCGCTGTCGGCGCGGCAGTGGCTGGGTCTGGTGCTGGCCTTCGGCGCCATGGCTTTCGCGTTCGCGGAAGGCTTCTCGGCGCCGGGCACGCCGATGCAATGGTGGGGCGACGCCCTCGGCGTGGCGGCCGCCGTGCTGTGGGGCGGCACGACGCTGGCCATCCGCGCCACCAAGCTGAGTTCGGCGCCGGCCGAGAAGACCCTGCTCTACCAGCTCGGCGTTTCAGCCCTGACGCTGTGCGCCGCGGCTCTGGTCGCCGGCGAACCCCTGCCCCTGCACTGGTCACCGCGCCTGTTGGGTCTGTTCGGCTTCCAGGCCATCATCGTCACCTTTGCCAGCTATCTGGTCTGGTTCTGGCTGATCCGCCATTACGCGGCCACCAAGCTGTCCGTCTTCACCTTGAGCACGCCGCTGTTCGGCCTGCTGGCGGGCGCCCTGCTGCTGGGCGAGGGCATCAGCGCCCGCCTCGTCGCGGCCCTGGCGGCGTTGGCGGTGGGCATCGTGCTGGTGAATCGATAGGGAAGTGCTGAGCAAGCCCTTCCCGCTGTCGCCACCGCGCTAGAGCCGCAGCGCCGCTCTGCATAGACTGCGGCATTCACCAGGAGACCTCCCCATGATCACCCTCTGCGGCATCCCGCTCTCGAACTACTACAACAAGGTCAAGCTGGCCCTGCTGGAAAAGGACATCCCCTTCAGCGAGGAATACATCAAGACGCATTCCCATGCCGAGGACGTGCTGAGCTGCTCGCCGCTGGGCAAGGTGCCTTTCATCAAGACGCCGCATGGCCCGCTGTGCGAAAGCCAGGCCATCGTGGAATACCTGGAGGCGGCCTATCCCGAGACGCCCCGGCTGATCCCCGCCCATCCCTACGAGGCGGCCAAGGTGCGCGAGCTCATCACCTACGTCGAGCTGCACCTGGAGCTGGTCGCGCGCGAGCTGTATGCCGAGGCCTTCTTCGGCGGCGAGGTCAGCGACGGCACCAAGAAGCGCGTGGCCCGCGTGCTGCCCGAGAACATCGCCGCCTTCAAGCGCCTGGCCAGGTTCGGCCCCTATCTGGCCGGTGACAGCTTCACGCTGGCCGACTGCGCCGGCTGGGTCAGCCTGCCATTGGTGGGCATGGCGACCAAGATCATCTATGGCGAAGACCTGCTGCAGGCCGGCGGTGTGGACTGGAAGCCCTATGCCAAGCTGATCGGCGAGCGCCCGCATGCCATCAAGGTGGCGGCCGACCGCAAGGCCGACCAGGACCGCTCACTGGCGGCCAATCGAGCCTGAACACGCCCCTGCCTTGACCGCCGCGCACATCGAGATCGAACTGAAGTTCCTCGTGCCGGCGTCGTCCCGCGCGGCGCTGGCGGCCGAGCTTGGCGCACGCGGCGCGGCGCGGCGCGTCTCGCTGATCGACGCCTATTTCGACACGCCCGACCGGCGCCTCGCTCGCGCCGGGCTGGCTTGGCGCATGCGCCGTGAAGGCCGGCGCTGGGTGCAAGGGCTGAAGGCCGCGCGCGGTGGTGCGCTGGAGCGCTTCGAGCACGAGGTCACTCGCCCCGACGCCAGCCCCGACCCGCAAGCCCATGCCGCGACGGCGCCTGGCCAGCAATTGATCGAGTTGCTGGCACAGGCCAAGGCCGAGGGCCAGGATGCCCTGGAACGCTTCCAGATCCAGCAGCGCCGCCTGATGCGCCGCGTGCGCACACGCGGCGCTGTCGTCGACATCGCGCTGGACGAGGGCCGGCTGACGGCCGGCACCGCAGTGCAGAAGTTCCGCGAGATCGAGTTCGAACTGGTGTCGGGCTCGCCGGTGGCAATGCTGGGGCTGGTCGAGCGTTGGCGGCGGCGCTTCGGCCTCGTCTACGACCCGCGCAACAAGGCCGAGCGAGGCCATCACCTCGTGGCCGGTTCGCTCCATCCACCGCTGCGCAAGGCCAAGTCGCCGCGCTACGACCAGGACGCGGGCGCACTGGACGCATTCGGTGCGGTGTTCGATGAATGCCTGGCCCACATCAGCCGCAATCTCATCGGCCTGACCGACGGCGCCCCCGAGCTGCGCGCCGAGCATGTGCACCAGGCCCGCGTCGGCATCCGCCGCCTGCGTAGCGCGCTGCGGGCCTTCCGTGGCTGGGTGGCCGAGCCACCGGCCGAGTTGGTGGATGGCCTGCGCCGGCTGTTCGCGGAACTCGGCAAGGCGCGCGACAGCGATGTGCTGGGCAGCGGCGTCGTCGCCGAACTCAAGCAGGCCGGCGCGCCGCCGCTGTCCCTTCCCGCCGACAGCGCCCCGCCCGACCTCGCCGCGCTGATCCGCAGCGACGAGACGCAGCACCAGCTGCTGGCCTGGATCTCGTGGCGCGCCGGCCTTCAGCCCCTCGCCGAGCCGCAGGATGCGCTGCAGCGCCTGGCGCGCAAGCGGCTGCGCCGCTGGCACAAGAGGCTGGTGGACGGCTGCCGCCGCTTCGACGAGCTCGAGCCCACGGCCCTGCATGCGCTGCGCAAGCACGCCAAGCGCCAGCGCTATGCGCTCGAGTTCTTCGCTCCGCTGCTGCCGCACAAACGCGCCACCCGTCATCTGCAGGCCCTGGCCGCGGCCCAGCAGGCACTGGGTGAGATCAACGACCTCGTTGTCGCGCGCGATCGCTACCAGGCCCTGGTGACCGCCGACCCTGCCGCCTGGTTTGCCGTCGGCTGGCTGACCGCGCGCCTGGCCGAGGCCCGCGAGCGGGCGCGCGACGAGCTGGGCCATCTGGCCGCCGTCGAGCCGCTGCCGCGCTGATGCCACAGCCGCGGGAGCGCTCGGTCAGCACGCTCTCGCGCCGTCCTACACACAAGAACCGCAACGCGGCGAAAACTGGGCCTTCGCCACCAAGGAGCCGACCGTGATTCGCAAGCTCGGCAGCGGCCAGTACCGCCTTTACTCTCGCAAGCCCGATCCACAGACCGGCAAGCGCAGGAACCTGGGCACGTTTGACACACGCGAACAGGCCGAAAAACACGAGCGCGAGGTGCAGTACTTCAAGCGGCATTGACTGGAGGAGAAACCATGGAACCCTTGCAAACTGACGCCGGAAACACCGGCTGGGTCACAGGCTGGATGGTGCTGCGGGTGAAGCAGGAGCTTCCCGGCGATTTCGTCAGCATCCATGCGCACGCCGCCGAGGCGCAAGCCGCGGCCCACCAGCGCGGCCCCGGCCATCAGGTCTTTCACGGCAGGTATCACGCGGCGGGCGGCGAGTTCTTCGTTGACTAGCCCGGCGACGACAGCTTGAGCCCGGCGATGCCGGCCACGATCAGTGCGATGCTGAACAGCCGCGCCGGGTTGGCCGGCTCGCCGAGCAGGAAGATGCCCAGGATCACGGTGCCGACCGCACCGACGCCCACCCAGACGCCATAGGCCGTGCCCACTGGCAGCGACTTCATCGCGATGCCCAGCAACCAGAGGCTGGCCACCATGCAGGCCGCCGTTGCCACGCTGGGCCAGGGCTTGGTGAAGCCGTCGGTGTATTTCAGGCCGATGGCCCAGCCGACCTCGAACAGGCCGGCGATGACGAGAATGATCCAGGCCATCCGTTTTCCTCTGGAGAGATGCGCCGCGGATTCTGGCCGCGCTTGAATCCCCGGGGCCGCGTGGGGTTGCCTTAACCTAGCAGCAATGAGTCACAAGCCCACCACCGTCAATGACCTGGGCGAGTTCACCGTCCTCATCGACGTGCGCTCGCCGGCCGAATACGCCCTCGACCACATTCCCGGCGCCATCAACTGCCCCGTGCTGGATGACGAGGAGCGTCGCATCGTCGGCACCACCTATGTCCAGGTCTCGGCCTTCGAGGCGCGCAAGATCGGTGGGGCCATGGTGGCGCGCAACATCGCAAGCCACCTGGACCAGTTGTTCAGGGACAAGCCCAGGGAATGGCGGCCGCTGGTCTATTGCTGGCGCGGCGGCATGCGCAGCGGCAGCTTCGTCAACTGGCTGAGGCTGGTGGGCTGGGATGCACAGCAGCTCAAGGGCGGCTACAAGGCCTGGCGCGCCCATGTCATCGAGCAGATTGCGCTGCTGGCGCCGCGGCTCGACCTGCGCGTGCTGTGCGGCCCCACCGGCAGCGCCAAGACGCGGGTGCTGCAGGCGCTCGCCGCTCAAGGAGAGCAAGTCCTCGACCTCGAAGATCTGGCGGCCCACCGGGGTTCGGTGCTGGGCGCCATGCCCGGCCGGCCGCAGCCGTCGCAGAAGGGTTTCGAGACGCAGTTGATGCAGGCCCTGGCCGGCCTGGACCTGAGCCGGCGCGTCTGGGTCGAAGCGGAGAGCCGGCGCATCGGCCGCATCACGGTGCCGGAGCCGCTGCTGCAGCGCCTGCGCGAGAGCCCCGTCGTCGAGATCGACGCCTCTGCCCAGGCGCGGCTCGACTACCTGCTGCGCGACTACGCCTGGCTGGGCGACGACCCGCAGGGCCTGGCCGACAAGCTAGGCACGCTGCGCGAACTGCTGCCCAAGGAAGTGCTGGCCGAGTGGCAGGCCTGGGCGCTGGAAGGCGCCCTGCCGCCGCTCTTCGAAGCCCTGATGGCCCGGCACTACGACCCTCTGTATGCCCGTTCGCAGGGCCGCCATCTGGCGGGCCTGCCCGACGCCCAGCGCCTGCAATGCGAGGATCTGTCGGATGCCGGCATCCAGGCCCTGGCCCGTCGCATCGCTTCACTGCCCTAGGTTGGAAACATGATCCCCTCCTCTTCCGTGCCCCGCCTGACCTCGCTATCCCACGGTGGCGGCTGCGGCTGCAAGATCGCCCCGGGCGTGCTGAGCGAGATCCTGAAGAGCACGCGCCACTTTCCGGCGCCGCCGGAACTGCTGGTGGGCATAGAGACCGCCGACGACGCGGCGGTCTACCAGCTGACCGACGAGATCGCGCTGATCGCCACCACCGACTTCTTCATGCCCATCGTCGACGACCCCTTCGACTTCGGTCGCATCGCGGCGACCAACGCCATCAGCGACGTCTACGCCATGGGTGGCAAACCCATCATGGCGCTGGCCCTGGTGGGCATGCCCATCAACGTGCTGCCGGTCGACGTGATCGCCAGGATCCTGGCGGGCGGTGAATCGGTCTGCGCCGCCGCCGGCATCCCGATCGCAGGCGGCCACACCATCGATTCGGTCGAGCCGATCTACGGGCTGGTCGCGCTGGGCGTGGTGCACCCCCAGCGCGTCAAGCGCAATGCGGACGCACGCCCCGGCGACCGGCTCGTGCTGGGCAAGCCGCTGGGCGTGGGCATCCTGTCGGCGGCCCTCAAGAAGGAATCGCTCTCAGCCGACGGCTATGCGCAGATGATCGCCACCACGACGCAGCTCAACACCCCGGGGCCGGACTTGGCGGCGCTGGAGGGCGTGCACGCGATGACCGATGTGACGGGTTTTGGCTTGGCCGGCCATGCGCTGGAACTGGCGCGCGGCGCCCAGGCCAGTGTCGAACTCGACTGGGCGCGGGTGCCCTTGCTGGCGCAGGTGCGCGAACTCGCCGAGCGCGGCATGGTCACCGGCGCCTCGGGGCGCAACTGGGCCGGCTACGGCTCGGACGTGCAGCTGCCGCAGGGCTTCCCGGCCATCGATCAGGCGCTGTTGAGCGACCCCCAGACCAGCGGCGGCCTGCTGGTGTCTTGCGACGCCAGCGCGGTTGACGCCGTGCTGGACGTGTTTCGCCGCCATGGGTTCGGTGCGGCGGCGGAGATCGGCAGGGTCGTGGCAAACGGGCCGCAAGGCAGCCGCCTGCGCTTGAACTGAGCTGCCCCACGGCGGGTCCAACCGCCTATCCCCTCCCGGCAACAGAGGTATGCCCGGCCGGGGGGTGTAAGGTCGGGCTACTTTGGAGCCCCTCATGACGTCCCGTTCTGGATCCGCATTGCTGGCAGCAGGTCGCACTCCTGCGTGCCAAACATGATCCGCCTCGAGATCGCGCTTGAACTCGACTACGTCATTGCCGACCCGGGCTGTGATTTCATCTTCAACATCCACGCGGCCAGCACCCCCCGCCAGCTGGTGGTGGCGGAGTCGCTGACGCTGAG
Organism: Roseateles sp. P4_D2; assembly: GCF_056401875.1. Classification (NCBI taxonomy): domain Bacteria; kingdom Pseudomonadati; phylum Pseudomonadota; class Betaproteobacteria; order Burkholderiales; family Sphaerotilaceae; genus Roseateles; species Roseateles sp. P4_D2. Next base: position 186,658 of record NZ_JBFUIM010000013.1, read on the forward strand.
CCAGCCCTTGCTGGCCCGCGTCGAGACGGAGCCGGTCACCCGCAACCGCTACCTGCGCCTGCAGGCCCAGGCCGGGCCGCTGAAGGTGGCCTACCGCGCCACGGTCGACCTGATGCATCACTTCGCCCCGCCGGGTGACGTGGGCGAGGTGCCCGTCGCGCGGCTGCCCGCCGAGGTGCTGGGCTATATCTACCCGAGCCGCTACTGCCAGTCCGACCGGCTGCACCGCATGGCCATGCGCGAGTTCGGCCAGCGCTGGCAGGGCTACGGCCGCGTGCAGGCCATCCGCGACTGGGTGCTGGAGCGCACGACCTTCACGTCCAACACCTCGGACTCCAACACCTCCGCCATCGACACCCTGCTCGATCAGGTGGGCGTGTGCCGCGACTTTGCCCACCTGATGATCGCGTTGTGCCGCGCCATCAACATCCCGGCGCGCTTCGCCACGGGCATCGACTATGGTGCCGACCCCGCGCTCGGGCCGACCGACTTCCATGCCTACGTGGAGGCCTACGTCGGCGACCGCTGGTACATCTTCGACCCTTCAGGCACCGCGATCCCGATGGGCTTCGTGCGCTTTGGCACCGGGCGCGATGCCGCCGACGTCGCCTTCGCCACCATCTTCGGCACGGTCAACTCCGGCGCCCCGGTCATCAACATCCAGGCCGTGGCCGGTGCCGACGGACGCCTGCAGCTGCCCTACCACTGCACCGACGCCATCTCGACGGACGGATAACGTGGCCGTGAAGATTCTCTCGGTTCTAGCCCGGCATCCCATCCTGGTTCCCCTGGCCTGCGCCGCAGCGTTGACCGTGGTGCTGGTGGGCGAGAGTTCCTACTGGCAGTCTGAAGACGTGCTGGGTGAACTCAGCGCCCTGCGCGCCGGCACCGCCAGGCTGGAGGAACTGCGCGCCGCCCCCACCGATCAGCAGACCGACATCCACCGCACGCTGCTGCTCAACCGCCTGGGCGTGGCGCTGCTGAGCGTGGCCAGCCTCGCTGCGTTGTTCCTGTACCTGCGCCAGGGGCTCGCGCTGGAAGACCAGCGCGAGCGCGAAAAGCAGGAACGCCAGCGCCTGGTGCAGATCGAGCGTGAGCGGCTGGAGGTCGAGGTGGCGCGCCGCACCGCGCAGCTCGTCAAGCTGGCGCATCACATCGAAACGGCGCGCGAGCAGGAGCGGGCCCGGCTGGCGCGCGACCTGCACGACGAGATGGGCTCGCTGCTGACGTCCGCCAAGCTTGATGCCGCGCGCATCAAGACCCGCGTCGCGAGCCTCGCACCCGAGGCGCTGGAGCCGCTGACGCGGCTGATCGAGAAGCTCAACAGCGGCATCGCGCTGAAGCAGGACATCATCGAGAACCTGCGCCCGTCCACCCTCGACACCCTGGGCCTGGCCGTCACGCTGGACATCCTGGCCGGCGATTTCGCGAAGCGCTCCGGCGTGCTGGTGCATTGCGAGCTGGCGCCCGTGCGGCTCGCCGAGGCCGCCGAACTCGTCGTCTATCGCGTCGTTCAGGAAGCCATCACCAACGTCAGCAAATATGCGCGCGCGCGCCAGCTGTGGCTGAACCTGGGCATCATCCAGGGGCAGGCCGAACTGACGGTGCGGGACGACGGCGTCGGCTTCGATGCCAACGCTGCGACGAACTCGAGCTACGGCCTGCTGGGCATGAGATTCAGGGTCGAAGCCGAGCACGGCAGCTTGTCGGTGACCTCGGCGCCGAATCAGGGCACGCTGATCCGGGTCAGGCTGCCAGCGTCGACCGAAGCCCCCGTTCCCTCCGAATACCTCAGCATCGCCGCCGCCACATCTCCGCCGGATAGTCCTCAAGGCCGAGTGAACGGTACTGCCCGCGACCTTCCGGTGTTGCGCCAAGGCTGAACTCTCGCCAGCCTGGTTGGCGCGTGGCGCACACGCCGGCAGCGGGCTGCCGCGATCTTTATACGTTCTTTACACCGCCTACGGGAAACTGGCTCCATCCCACCCAGTTTCCCGTTCATGAGCCTTGAGACCCAACGCAGCGGCCTGGCCGCACTGACGCTCGGCGCAATCGGTGTCGTCTATGGCGACATCGGCACCAGCCCCCTCTACACGCTCAAGGAAGTATTCCTGCCCGCTACCGGCGTCACGCTGGACACCCACAACCTGGTGGGCGCGGTCTCGGTGATCGTCTGGGCGCTGATGTTCGTCGTCACGCTCAAGTACGTGATCCTGATCCTGCGCGCCGACAACCGCGGTGAAGGCGGCGCACTCGCGTTGACGGCCCTGGCCGCCCATGCCGTGCAGCAGCGGCCCAGGCTGCGCGGCGCGCTGCTGTTGCTGGGCCTGTTCGGGGCGACGCTGTTCTATGGCGACAGCGTCATCACGCCCGCGATCTCGGTGATGGGCGCCATCGAAGGCCTGGAGGTCGTGACGCCGACCTTGAAGCCCTATGTGCTGCCGATCTCGGTGGCCATCCTGGTGGGGCTGTTTCTGGTGCAGCGCCATGGCACGGCGGCGGTGGGCAAGGTGTTCGGGCCTGTGATCGTGCTGTGGTTCGCCGTGCTCGGCGCCATCGGCGTCATGCACATCACCCAGCATCCCGAGATCCTGGCTGCACTCAACCCGCTGGAGGCCTGGGCCTTCCTCAGCACGCGGGGATGGCATCTGTTCGCTGCCGTCGGCGCCATCGTGCTGGCATTGACGGGCGCCGAGGCCCTCTACGCCGACATGGGCCATTTCGGCGTGAGGCCGATCCGCCTGGCCTGGACGGGGCTGGTGTTTCCCGCGCTGGCGCTCAACTACCTGGGCCAGGGCGCGCTGCTGATCGGAGACGCCACTGCCATCGAGAACCCGTTCTTCCGCCTCTTCCCCAGCGCCTTGGTGCTGCCCATGGTCGGCCTCGCTGCGATGGCCGCCGTGATCGCCTCGCAGGCCGTGATTTCCGGGGCCTACTCGATGACCAAACAGGCCATCCTGCTCGGCTTCCTGCCGCGCCTCACCTTGCGCCATACCTCCGCCAGCGAGTCCGGGCAGATCTACGTGCCGGCGGTCAATTGGGCACTGCTGGCCGGCGTCATCGGTGCGGTGCTGATGTTTGGCAGCTCATCGGCGCTGGCGGGGGCCTACGGCATCGCGGTGACGCTGACGATGCTGATCACGACCGTGCTGACCTTCTTCGTCATTCGCGACGGCTGGAAGCTCCCCGCGCCGCTGGCGATCGGCGCCACGGTGTTCTTCCTGGCCGTGGACATGCTGCTGGTGGCCGGCTGCGCCATCAAGTTCTTCGACGGCGGATGGTTTCCGCTGGCGCTGGGCCTGATGCTGTTTGTCTTGATGAGCACCTGGGCGCGCGGCCGTCAGCTGCTGATGGCCGGCCTGCGCAGCGAAGGCATCGAACTCCAGCCCTTCATTGAGAGCCTCGCCCTGGGCGAGGCCCATCGTGCACAGCGCACGGCGGTCTATGCCGTCGCCGACCCGAACCTCGTGCCGCAGGCCCTGTTGCACAACCTCAAGCACAACCAGGTCCTGCACGAAACGAACGTCATCCTGAACGTCATGTTCCACGACCGGCCGATGGTCGACGCAGCCAACCGCCTCGAATTGACATCGTTGGCGCCAGGCTTCTGGCGCGTGCTCGTCCACTACGGGTTCATGGAGGAGCCCGACGTTCCCCTGGCACTGGCGCTGTGCGAGGCCAAGGGCTTGCGCATCGAGCCCTTCGAGACCAGCTACTTCCTCAGCCGCGAGACGGTGGTGCCGACTCCCGGTGGCGGCATGGCGAACTGGCGTGAGCGCCTGTTTGCAGCATTGAGCCGCAACTCCAGCGGGGTCGCCAGGTTCTTCCGGTTGCCGGACAACGCGGTGGTCGAACTGGGCACACGCGTGCAGATATAGCCAGGCGCGTCGCGCCGTCTTGCGAACAGTTCGGCCCGCGGGGGCAGTCCGGCAGCGTCGAGGCGCTCAACCACGGCAGCAACGACGTGCTCGCACTACAACCCCGGCGTTCCCTTGTCGAACGCCGGTATCCCCTCAATGGCGTGGTGAGCGGCCTCGGTGGCATAGGTCAATGCTTCCTGCTCCGTAGCCCACAGGTTGTCGGTTGTCGGGCGGTAGCTGTCATCCGTGCCAACCTGGCCAGCGGCGGCCACGTCAAGGATCGCGAAGCGTCCTTCGAAGCCGCCGCTGCGAGGCACCGCCTCCACCGTGAACCGCACACCCCGGTGAACGTCGGCGATGGCCTCACTCATGGCTTCTCCTTGGATTGAACGACGCCGTCAGTGCGGCTCAGCGTCCTGCCCCATCAACTCCGCCTTGCGCCCGGCGATGGCTTCACCCAAGGTATCCAGGTCGAGGTCGGACTTGCGGATCTTGGGGAACATCTCGCCTTCCTCTTCCTTGACGTGATGGTCGATGTACTCGCCAAGCACCTTCACCTTGGCGTCGTAGTGATCGTCATCGGGCGAGCCGGCTTCGATCTGCGCGATGAGTTCCTTGGCGCTGGCGTGCTCGATGTCGGCTTCGTCGATCAGGTCGGCGTCGTCGCCCAGCACGTCCCGCGCGGCCGGATAGAAGAGCTCTTCCTCGGCCGTGGCGTGCGCGGTCAGCATGACGCAGATCTGCAGCGCGATGGCTTGTTTCTCGCCGGCATCGCCATCGGCCTTGACAAGCTTGTCATAGGCCCGGAACAGGGACTTCACCTCCCGGTGATCGGCGGTCAGCAGATCGATCGCGTCCGGTGTCGAATCGCGTGTCGTCGGGCTGGCGGGTTTCCTGGCCGTGCTCTTGGTGGATTTGGCTGAGGTCTTCGTTGCGCTGGTGGGCATGGGAGTTCCTGCTGGCTGATGGTTTGGAAAGACTCCGGCGGGCACCGGAGCCGGTGAATTCAGAGCTTGTCTTCGGCAAGGGCGGTACGAACCGCCCTGTCGAGATCAAACCCAGGTCTCGCCGTAGTAGTCGTAGACCTTGCGACCGTAGTCGCGCGTGTATGCCGGCTCGCTGTAGCGGGCATAGCGCGGCGCGCCTTCCAGCTGCGACTTGTCGAGGTTCACCACATAGCCGTCCTTGGCGGTGTCGTACTTCAGCTTGGACCAGGGCATGGGATAGAGATCGGTGCCCATGCCCAGGAAGCCGCCGAACTCCAGGGCGGCGTAGCGCACCTGCCCGGAGGCCTTGTCGATGACCAGGTCGTCGATGGAGCCGAGCTTGTCGCCCTGCAGGTTGTAGACCTCGGTGCCTTCAACCTTCGAGGCAGCGATGGTGGGGCCGGTGGTGTTGTCAGTGTTCATGGTGGTCTCCGTAGCTGTGTAGCGGTCGATGGCGCCGCCCTGCTTCGACGGCAAATCACGTACCCACGCGCGGTGCCTCCTGCCTCGTTGAACCGCCTTGCAGGCTTGCCAACCATGCGGCATTCCGTCCTACACATGCCACCGCTGGCTTGGCGCATGCTGCGATGCAGCAGTTGAAGTTCAGCCATGTCGAAATGCATCATGCTGATTCGCCACGCCGAGAAGCCACACGGCGAAGACGGCGGCGTGGATGAATCCGGTCGCGACGATCCCAACTCGCTCAGCGTTCAAGGCTGGCGCCGCGCCGGCGCGCTGGTTCCGTACTTCTCGGCACTGGCTGAACGCCTGCATCCGCAGGTGCTGGAGCGCCCGCAGCACATCCTTGCGGCCCGGCCAACGGCAAGGCATCCGTCGACCCGCCCCTATGACACCGTGGAAGGCCTGGCCGACCGCCTCGGGGTTGCCGTCGACGAACGCTGGTCGGACCACGATCCGGTAGACAAACTCGCGTGGCACTTGCGGTCGCTGGATGCGCCGGTGCTGGTTTGCTGGCGGCACGACGATCTCCCCAAACTTGCCAAGGCGATCACGACAGTCGATGAAGTGCCGGAGAACTGGCCGTCCGAGCGATTCGACCTGACGTGGTCGTTTCGCTGCCAGGCGGGTCGCTGGCTGTTCCAACAAGTGCCGCAGCTCCTGCTGGCCGGTGACCGGCTCACACCCGTCGACTGGCCGCAGAACAGAGCAAGGGCACGGCAAGCGGCTTGAGCAGGTTGCCGACGGTCTGGCCGCCATGGTGGCCCGCCTGCGGCATCAGGTGCAGCCGCTCGGCCAGCATCGGCCCTCGCGGCCGGTGGGAGCGGCATTTGCCAATCGTTGGGCCTTCCGCACCCTGCGCAAAAGCCCCTTGAGCCCAGCACCAACCGTCAGCCGCTTCCTCACCGCCGACGCTGCGAAGGCGGCGTTGACGGCGCCTGCCATCGCCGTCCAGCTCGCCATGGTCGACTGGCGCGGCGGCAGCGCGCGGGCGCGGCCCTCGTCATCGCCCCCCAACGGAGCGGCCCGTTCACGCGAGCGCAGTTTGCGCAGCTGCGGCAAGTTCTGCTGCACAGACTGCAGGTTGAATTCGGCGTCTCCATCGACGGCGTCGAGGCCGGCCAATGCGCTGGCGCACGGGACCTCGTCTGCGCCAACGCGCAGCGCCTCGCCTGGAACATGACCGGGGGCTTCAACCGGCAGGAGATGCAAGGTGCAGAGCAACTGGAATGGCGCCTTCAAATGCCTGGCACCCGAGCAGCTGATCGAGCGGCTGGCATGGCTGGAGCGGCCGCTGGTGTTCACCAACGGCGTGTTCGACCTGCTGCATGTCGGCCACGTCAGCTGCCTGGAGGCGGCACGCCGCCAGGGCAATGTGCTGGTGGTTGCGCTGAACAGCGACGCCTCCGCCCACGACCTGGGCAAGCCGGGTGAGCGTCCCTGCTGCACGCTGCACGAGCGCGCCCACGTCATCGCGGCCCTGTCCTGCGTGAACTGGGTGACGTGGTTCGAAGAGGCCACGCCGGCGGCGCTGCTGCAGGCGGTGCGGCCCGACGTGTACGTGAAGGGCAGCGACCACGCGGCGGAACAACTGCCTGAGACACCGTTGGTGCGCGGCTGGGGCGGCCGCGTCGTCACCGTGCCCTACTTGGCCGGCCACTCGGCGGCGGCCAGACGCAGCTGATCGAGCTTGGGGCGCATGCGCCTTCCCCTAAAGACTCTCTCAGGCGCCTAAGGCGGTAGGGGTCGGGCCGGGAAGCGAGCAGCGAGCTTGCCCGGGGCGGCGCTCATGACCTGGCCTCCTCCTCGGCCCAGCCCTGTGCGCCGATCAATGGCACGAAGGCCACGTCGGCGAGCGCTTGCTGGTCGAAGTGGCCGTTCGCCAGGCGCCTCACCTTGACGAGGGTCTGGCCTCGGGTTTTACCGACCGGGATGACCAGGCGGCCGCCGGGCGCGAGCTGGGCCTTGAGCCCGGGCGGCACGTCCGGGCCCGACGCGGCGACAAGGATGGCATCGAAGCTCCCACCGCCGGGCCAGCCGCCGCTGCCGTCGCCGGTGGTGATCTCCACGTTGTCGTAGCCGAGCGCCGCCAGGCGCTCATGCGCACGGCGAGCGAGCACCTCGCTGCGCTCGATTGCCGACACGTGCGCGGCGATGCGGCTCATCACGGCAGCCGCATAGCCCGAGCCCGCGCCGATCTCCAGTACCGCGTCGCCCGCCTTCACTTCGGCGGCCTCGATCATCAGCGCGACGATGAAAGGCTGGGAGATGGTCTGGCCCTGGGCGATGGGCATGGCTGCGTCCTGGTAGGCGACGTCCTCGAAGCCCGCTTCGACGAAAAACTCGCGCGGCACGGTGCGCATCGCCCGCAACACCGCGTCGGCGCGGATGCCGCGGGCGGCCAGCTGTGTGGCCACCATGCGCTCGCGCCGCTCGGCGTAATCCACGTTCATGGCGCTCAGAGATCCATCAATTCGCTGGACGTGCAGTCCCGGCCGCGCTCCTTGGAAACGTAGAGCGCCCGGTCGGCACGCTCCAGCACGGCATCCAGCGCCTCGTCCGGGCGGGCCTGCGCGACGCCAGCCGAGAAGGTGTAGGCAATACCGGCATGCGGCTCCAGCGTGTGGCGCACCCGCTCGAGCGCGGTGCAGGCCTCCGCCATCTCGGTGCCCGGGAGCAGCAGGAGGAATTCCTCGCCGCCGATGCGGCCCATGGCCTGGCCAGATCGCAGATGGGCCTGGGTGTGATCGCAGAAGTGGCGCAGCACGGCGTCCCCGACGGCGTGGCCACGTGTGTCGTTGACTCTCTTGAAGTGGTCCAGGTCCAGCAGCGCAAGGCTCACCGGCTGGGAATGCCTGCGCGGGTCGTTCAGGGCGCTCAGCGCGAGTTTCAGGATGTGCCGGCGGTTCGGCGTGCCGGTCAAATCGTCGGTAAAAGCTGCCTGGACCGCCAGCTCGTGCGCACGCTCCAGCTCCGAAGCCATCCGCTGGTTGGCTCTCAACAGGCGCTCGCAGTCGTCCTTCTGATCACGCAGCGACTTGCGCTGCAGATAGAGGGCGACAAACGCACCGACCTTGCTTTCCAGCACCTGAGGGTGCACCGGCTTGACCAGGAAGTCGACGGCACCGGCCTCGTAGCCACGGAAAGTCCGCGCCGCGTCGCCGCCGTCGCCCGTCAGAAAAATGATGGGAACTTCGCGGGAAAGCGCCTCATCGCGCATGGACTCGGCAAGCTGGAAGCCATTGACGTCGGGCATGGTGACGTCGACCAGCGCCAGCGCAAAGTCGTGCTGCGTCAGCCGTTCCACCGCCACCGCGGCGGACTCGGCGGATACCACCTCGATGCCGGGACGATCCAGGATCAGCTTCGTCGAAGCAAGGTTGTCCAGGTTGTCATCGACATGGAGGATGAAGGCAGTCTCACGAGAAGGCAGCTGAAGCTCCCGGGAGGACGTTGGTGGTGCGCGGCAATTGACGCTCCCGGTGCCACCCCTGGCAGATACTGGCGCCGTCAAGGCGACATCAGGAATCTCCGTGAACACGTCCCCGATCAGCGACGACCTGGTAGATCGCGTTCGCCACGCGCTGGCCGGTGTCGCCGACGTGCGTGAGAAGCGCATGTTCGGCAGCGCCGGCTTCATGGTGCGCGACCACCTGTGCGTGACGGCGAGGCCCGAACGGCTGATGTGCCGCATCGACCCGGCGCTGCACGAGATGGCGCTCCAACGTGACGGTGTCGAGACGGTGGTCATGAAGGGGCGCCCCTACCCAGGCTATGTGTTCGTCGCCTCGACGGCGGTACAGACGAAGGCGGCGCTGGACTACTGGATCGAGTTGTCCCTCAAGTACAACGCGACGCTGCCTGCGGCCAGGGAAAAGAAGAGCCCATCGCGGGCCAGGGCCACCGACGGCACGCGCTCACGTTCTTGAGTGAATAGCTGGGCGCATGTGGCGCAGCGAAGGCCCTTCCTACACTCGGCGAGGAATTGCGAGCGGCACACGCAGTGGATGTCGTCATGATCGCGGTCCGAGCCCTTCGACCTCTCGTTTCACGCCATTCATGCCATGAAGCTCCAGCCACTGCCCCGGCCCGTCGCCATCGTCATGGCCGGCTTGATCGCCGCTGCCACGCAGGCTCAAACCGCCGAACCCTTCCCGGTCCATATCGAGGTGGACGCCGGCCGCACAGCTGGCGAGCTCAAGCCCATCTGGCGCTTCTTCGGCGCCGACGAGCCCAACTACGCGACCATGAAGGACGGCCGCAAGTTGATGAAGCGGCTGGGCGAGCTGCGGCCGGGGAGCGTGTACTTCCGCGCGCACAACCTGCTGAACACGGGTGACGGCACGCCGGCGTTCAAGTGGGGCAGCACGAATGCCTACACCGAGGACCGTGACGGCAAGCCGGTCTACGACTGGGCCGTCACCGACCGCATCATCGACAGCTACCTCGAACGCGGCGTGCGGCCCTACCTGCAGATTGGCTTCATGCCGCAGGCCTTGTCGAGCGCCAAGCCGGGCACGCCGTACCAGCACAGCTGGCGCCCCGGCTTCGCCTACGACCTGATCGCCGGCGCCTGGAACGCCCCGCCGAAGGATTACGCCAAGTGGGCCGAGCTGGTCTTCCAGTGGACCAGGCACTGCGTGGAGCGCTACGGCCGCGAGGAAGTGCTGCGCTGGTACTTCGAAGTCTGGAACGAGCCCAACGGCCCGGCCTACTGGACCGGCACGCAGGAAGAGTTCAACAAGCTGCATGACTACGCCATCGACGCCGTGCGCCGGGCACTGCCCGAGGCTCGCGTGGGTGGCCCCGACGTTGCGGGCTCCGGGGGGGCGTTCATGGACGCCTTCCTCAAGCATGTCGTCAGCGGCCGCAACCATGCGACGGGGCAGATCGGCACGCCGACCGATTTCCTCGCCTTCCACGCCAAGGGCAGCCCTCGGTTCGTCGACGGGCATGTGCGCATGGGCATGGCGCCCCAGTTGAGCGGCATCGCCAACGGCTTCCAGAAGATCGCCGCGGTGCCCGAGCTGAAGGACAAGCCCATCGTCATCGGCGAGAACGACCCCGAAGGCTGCGCCGCCTGCCCAGGCCCGCAGAACGCCTACCGCAACGGCACCATGTACTCCAGCTACACGGCGGCCAGCTACAAGCGCATCTGGCAGCTCGCCGACCGCCACCAGGTGAACCTGGAAGGCGCTCTGACCTGGGCCTTCACGTTCGAAGACCAGCCCTGGTTTGCGGGCTATCGCCAACTGGCGACGAACGGTGTCGACCTGCCGGTCCTCAACATCTTCCGCATGTTCGCCAAGCTGGGGCCAACGCAGCTGCGCGCCACCAGCGACGCCGAAGTGGCGCTGGAGGACATCGTGGCGAACGGGGTCCGCGGCCGCCCGGATGTGGGCGTGCTGGCCACCCGCACGCCCGACGGCAAGATTGCCGTGATGACCTGGCACTATCACGACGACGATGCCAGCGGCCCGGATGCGGCGGTCAGCTTGAAGCTGGCGGGCCTGGGCGGGCAGGCGACGCGGTCGGTGACGCAGTGGCGCGTCGACAAGGCCCACGCGAACGCATTCACGCCTTGGCAGGCGATGGGCGCGCCCCAGGCGCCGGACGCGAAGCAGTACGCCCAGCTGGAAGCCGCCTCGGTGATGGCGCCGGCCGCGCTGCCGGTGCTGGCGGTGGCCAATGGCAGTGCGACGCTGAGCTTCACGCTGCCACGGCAGGGTGTGTCGCTGCTCGTCATCGAGTAGGCGCAAGTACACCCGGTGAACGTCAAGCTTGCAGCACTGAAGTGGCTGGCCGGCCTGCTCGTCTGCGGCCTGCTGGCGCCGCTGGCGCTGGCCGCGGACGCGCCGCGCACCGAGACGCTGATGCTGTCGGGCACCGGCCCGGATGACGCGGTGGACTGGGACTTCGTCATCGACGGCGGGCAGCGCGCGGGCGAGCAGGCGCGCATCAAGGTGCCGTCCAACTGGCAACAGCAAGGCTTTGGCCACTACCAGTACGGCTACGACAAAGGCCCGCGGGCGGCGGACAAGGCGACCTACCGACGCCGCTTCAGCGTGCCGGCCGAGTGGCAGGGCCGCACGGTCCGCGTGGTCTTCGATGCGGTGATGACCGACACCCTCGTGAAGGTCAACGGCAACGTCACGGGGTCCATCCACCAGGGCGGGTTCAACCGCTTCAGCCACGACATCACCCGCTGGCTCAAGCCGGGCGAGGACAACGAGATCGAGGTGCAAGTCAGCGAGGCCTCGGCCGCCACGGCCACCGACATCGCCGAGCGCCATGGCGACTACTGGGTGTTCGGTGGCATCTACCGGCCGGTGTGGCTGGAGGCGTCGCCGCTGCAGTCCATCGCGCACGTGGCCATCAACGCCCAGGCCAGCGGCGAGCTCACGGCCGACGTGACGCTGCGGGCGCCGCGCACGGTGACCCGGCTGGCGGCCCAGGTCACCACCCGCGACGGCACGGCCGTGGGCCAACCCTTCTCCGCCGCACTTCCCACCGGCGGCGCCGGGCGCGTGCGCGTCCAGGGGCGGATCGACCAGCCGCTGCTCTGGTCCACCGAAACGCCGCACCTGTACTTCCTGCAGCTCACGCTGTTCGAAGGCGACAAGGCCGTCCACCAGGTCAGCGAGCGCTTCGGCTTTCGGACCTTCGAGGTGCGCGAGGGCCAGGGCCTGTACCTCAACGGCCAGCGCATCATGCTCAAGGGCGTGAACCGCCACAGCTTCCGCCCGGAGACGGGCCGCGCCGTGTCGCGCGCCCAGGCCTATGAGGACGCGCGGCTCATTCGGTCCATGAACATGAACGCCATGCGCGTGGCCCACTACGCGCCCGAGAAGGCCTTCCTGGAGGCGGCCGACGAGTTGGGGCTGTACGTCATCAACGAGCTGAGCGGCTGGCAGAAGGCCCATGACACGGAGGTGGGCCGCAAGCTCGTGCGCGAGCTGGTGGAGCGCGACGTCAACCACCCCAGCATCCTGTTCTGGTCCAACGGCAACGAAGGCGGCTGGAACCGCGAGCTGGACGGCGACTTCGCCCTCTACGACCCGCAGGCGCGGCCGTTGCTCCACCCGTGGGAGGCTTTTGGCGGCATCGACACCAAGCACTACCCGCGCTACCCCGACCTGCTGCGCCGGCTGGCCGGCCCGCTGCTGGTGATGCCCACCGAGTTCCTGCACGGCCTGTTCGACGGCGGCCTGGGTGCCGGCCTGGACGACTACTGGCGAGCCATGAGCGCCTCGCCGCGCGGCGCGGGCGGCTTCCTTTGGAACCTGGCGGATGAAGGCCTCGTGCGCACCGACCAGGGCGGGCGCATCGACGTGTTCGGCACCTACGCGCCGGACGGCATCGTCGGCCCCCGGCACGAGAAGGAGCCCAGCTACTACACAGTCAAGGAGATCTGGTCACCGGTGCAGATCGCGCCGCCAACGCTCGACGATCAATTCAACGGCGTGCTGAAACTGCGCAACGCGTTCGATTTCACGACGCTGGCGGCGGTGCGCTTCCAGTGGGAATGGATTCGGTTCGCCCAACCGCAGGACCGCAGCCCGGACGCCCGCGTGCTTGCCCAAAGCGACCTCTCCGGGCCGGCCGTGGCTCCGCATGCCGCGGGTGAGTTGAAGCTGCCGCTGCCCGCGGCCTGGCGCGAGGCGGATGCGCTGCGCCTGACGGCAACCCAGGGCGACCAGCATCTGTGGACCTGGGTCTGGGCAGCGCCGGACCGGCCCTCCCGCCTCGCACGCCAGCATGCCGGCACGCCTGCAGTGGTGAGAGACGGCGACAGCATCCGGCTGCAGGCCGGTGCCGTGTCCGCGCGTTTTGATGCCCGCACCGGGCTGCTGCTTGAACTGGCAAGGGACGGAAAGGTGCAACCCTTGTCCAACGGGCCGCGCCTGGTCGTCGCCCGGCCCAGGCAGGCCGCCGAGCCAGCATGGATGGAACCGGCCGCCGCGGCCGACGGCGTCTACGAGTTCCCCACGCCGACGATGGCCAATGTTGCAACCATCGACCTCGGCATCACCGAGACCGACGGCTGGGCGAGCTTCAGGCTGGATCTGTCTGCCGACGGTCAGCGTTGGAAGACCGTCTTTGACGGCGCGCGGGTGGCGCGCGACGGGCAGTCCTACATCTTCCCGCCCCAGGCCGTGAAGGCGCTGCGCGTGACCCGCCTGGCGGGCGTGCGGCGCACGCCCTCGGTGGTGTCTCTGCGGCTGGCCTTCGAAGCAGACCGCTTCGCCGTGCCGACGGCTCAGGTCGTCGTGACCGCAGGCACCGGGCCGCAAGGCGCCTGGCTGGAAGCGCCTGGCGCCGGCGGGCTGGACCGCGTGCGCTGGACGCTCGGCGAAGACGACGACGGCGGCGGCGGCGGCGTGCTTGCGCTGGACTACGGCTACCAGCTCCAAGGCCCCACGCTGTACCACGGTGTCGGCTTTGATCGGCCGCTCGTTGAGGCCAGCAAGCCCCGCGCGCTCGTGCGCGGGCCGAGCCCCGTCTGGCAGAACCGCCTGCGCGGGCCCGTGCTGGGTGTGTACGACATCGCGCCGCCTGCCGGCTACTTCGCGGACCCTCGCTGGCTGCGGCTGAGCTCACCAGTTGGGGACCTCACCATCGTCAACGACGGGGCAGGCTATCTGCAACTGGGCGCGAGGCTGGCAGACTTCCCGACCACCAGCGTGGATTTCCCAGCCAGCGACATCGGCTTCCTGCACGCCATCCCCGCCATGGGCGCCAAGGGGCAGGCCGCTGACCTGACCGGGCCGGCGGGTGAGCCGGCCATGGCGACGGGGCGCTACGGCGGCCGGTTGCTGCTGCGGTTCTGACGGCCGCATGACGCTGCCCGGTTGCACAACGATCACAGGAGATCCATTGAACCCCCTTCACCTCATGCGGGCCGCGGCGTTCGGCCTGCTCGCCCTGGCGGCCACGGCACCCGCTCAGGCGCAAGACATCGCCCTGGGCCAACGACTGTTCGACAGCAACTGCGCCATGTGCCACACCGCGACACCGGACAGGCGCGCGCTGATGGGCCCCGGCCTGCATGGCATCGTCGGGCGCAGGGTGGGTGAAGCGCAGGGCTTCGGCTACTCGGCGGCACTGTCCGCGCTGGGTGCAAAGGGCAAGGTCTGGACGAAGGCGGAGCTGGACAGGTTCATCGCCGACCCCTCGGCCTATGCACCCGGCACCACCATGCCGATCAGCATGGCGGACAAGGCACAACGCCGGGCGCTGTTGGCCTATCTCGAAAAGCTTTCAGGCCCGGCGACCACGGTGGCGGTGAGCACTGCGGCCAGCAAGCCGGCGGTCCCTGGTGCAGACGTGGGCAGCTGGAGTGCTGATCGACCGGGGCGGATCCATGAGTGGAAGGTGGCCGACCTGCCCAAGCCCTTCGCCACCGAAAGCGCGAGCAACGGGCCCCGCACGGTGCCACGCCCCGAGGGCGCGTTGCCGTTGGTTCCCGAGGGCTTCAAGATCAGCTTGTGGGCCAGGGACCCTGATCGCGGCCGCGTCACGGTCAAGGCACCCAACGGGGACATCTTCATCTCGTCCACGACGAAACGGCTGGTCAAGGTGTTCCGGTCGTCCACGGGCGAGACCGCCGATGTGGTGAGCACCTTTGCGTCGGGCATGGACCGCCCCTTCGGCCTGGCTTTCTGGCCGACAGGCTCCGACCCGCGGTACCTCTACGTGGCCTTCGTCAATTCCGTCGTCCGATATCCGTACCGCAACGGCGACCTTGTGGCCGGCGGTGAGCCCGAAGTGGTCGTTCCCAAGCTGTCCCAGGCCGTCGGCGCGCACTCGTCCCGGACGCTGGTGTTCTCTGCCGACGGACGCACGATGTTCCTGTCCATCGGCTCGGCGACGAACGTCGCCGAGGGCATCGGCAAGACGCCTCCCGAGCCGCTTGCCGGCTGGGAAGCCAGGCACGGCCTGGGTGCAGCCTGGGGTGAGGAGGAAGGCCGCGCCGTGGTGCTGGCGTTCGATGCCGATGGCAAGAACCGGCGCACCTATGCCGCGGGGCTGCGCAACTGCGTCGGCATGTACCTCTACCCACGCACCGGGAACCTGCTGTGCAGCGTCAACGAGCGCGATCTGCTGGGCGACAACCTGCCGCCGGACTACCTGACCCGGGTGAAGGAAGGCGCCTTCTATGGCTGGCCCTGGTTCTACATCGGCGCTCATGAAGACCCCCGTCTCGCCGGCCATCGACCCGACCTTCGCGACAAGGTGACAGCGCCCGATCTGCTGCTGACGGCACACGCAGCACCACTCGGCATGGTCATGTACGAGGCGCCGCCGGCCGCCCCTGCGGCGTTCGCGAAGGCCTACGACGCCGACCTGTTCGTCGCCTTTCACGGCTCCTGGAACCGGCAGACGCGCACGGGGTCGAAAGTGGTCCGGGTGTTCATGAAGGATGGCGTGCCGACGGGCCGCTACCAGGACTTCGTGACGGGTTTCGTCGCCAGCGACACCGAAGTCTGGGGCCGGCCCAGCTCGGTCGCCGTGCAGAAGGACGGCTCACTGCTCGTGGATGACGATGTGACCGGCGAGATCTGGCGCGTCGCTCCGAAATGAATGTTCCAGGCTGACCGACGCCGCGTTGCCCGTTGCCCTGCACGCCCCCTAGATTGGCAGCTGCCCGGGGCGTCCCACCGGACCGGAAACATGTTCTCCTTGCCGGCGGACCGTTCACCCGATTCCGTTGTCAGGTTTTTCGTCTCCGTCAGCCAAGGAACATCATGACTCGCTCACGAACGTTGCTCAGCGCGCTTCTTTGCGCTTGCGCGGTTTTGCCGTTTGGCGCGGCGCATGCGCTCGGCGTCGTCACCTATGTGGGTCACGCGGCCGCTGACAATTTCAATCCGCTCAATCGCCTGAATGACATCGACCACGGGACGACCTTTGCGCCTGCAAGCTACGGGGTGAACGTGGATGGCAACGTCGCCACCTCGATCACCGATTCAGCCCAGGGGGGCTCGGCTTATGCCTATTCCCTCTCCGTGGCTGCGTACTCGCCCGTCCTCGGATTCACCGTCGGCGGTGGTGCTGGAGCGACCACGACGATTCATTACCAGGTCATGCTGAGCGGCCCGGCCGCGGCAACGGTAGTGCCGGTGCACGTCCTCGCCCACGGCTTGGTCGACGGCGAAGGAAGTACGCAGGCATCGGCCTCCTTCTCCGTGAACTACGACAGCGGCGGCGCTGGCGCGATTTTGCTCGCCGGCATCAACCTCAACGGAGTGAGTGGCAACAGCTTCTCGTTCGATCAGGTCACCAACTTCAAGGTCAATGCCGTCTTTGATGTCTACCTCCGTGCCGATTCCGGCTCGGGCGGCCCCGGCGGGCCGGCAGGCTGGTCGAAGGCCTTCGTTGACCCTTCGTTCACGATCGACGACCCGGCGCTGGCCGCGCTCTACCACTTCGAA
Organism: Roseateles sp. P4_D2; assembly: GCF_056401875.1. NCBI lineage: Bacteria > Pseudomonadati > Pseudomonadota > Betaproteobacteria > Burkholderiales > Sphaerotilaceae > Roseateles > Roseateles sp. P4_D2. Next base: position 203,398 of record NZ_JBFUIM010000013.1, read on the forward strand.
GGCATTCCTAGCGCCGTGCCTGAGTCGGCGACCTGGGCGCTCACGATGTTGGGGCTGGGCGTGGTTCTCGGCGTGCGGCGCCGGCGGACTGCGCTCGTGCCAGTGCCCGAATCGCAATGATTGGTTAACTGGCCCCAGTAGGCGGCCGCGCCATGCGCCTCAAATGGTCGCTCCGCTAGACTGACGACCATGCGCCACGGCCTGACGACCTTCCTGCTGATGCTGTGCATGTGCTGGCAAGCGCTGGCCCATGCAGGCGTTGCCGTGGGGATGGCGGGCCAGGAAGAGCAGCAGCATGCGTTGATGCACCTCGAGGGCCAGGGGCATCATCACGATGGTCACGGCGACGCCAGCGGCGTCCACGAGGACCAGTCGCTCGCCTCGGCCCATCATCTGGCCAGCGACTGCGGTTTGCATTCACCGGTCCTGATGACCCGTGTTGACCTGCACTTGCCACAACTGCCGCCGGCGATGCCGGTGCAGACCGCGGCGACGCCCCCTCCACCGCCCTGCCTTGCCGGCCCCGAGCGGCCACCCAAAGCCCAGTCCTGATCCCGCCCGCGACCCGCGCGTGCTGACGCGCGGCCGTCTGTCGCTCTGGCGGTGACCTCTTGCGCATGACCAGCCCTGGGCTGGCCCCATGCGGGTCGCCGCCGCTTTCGCATCAGGACCCTCGTGAAAATCCCTCCATGGTTGGCGCCATGGCTCGCCGGCAGCGCCCTTGCTGCCAGCGCGCTCGCCTGTGCCGCCCAACCCCTATCGAATTCCGCAGCGCTCGCGGCCAGCCGCCCCAGCCTGGCCCAGGCGATTGACGCCGCCTGGCAGCGCTCCGCCGAGGTGACGCAGTCGCAAGGCCAGCAGCGCCAGGCTCGCGCCGAGCAGGCCGTCGCCGCCAGCTGGCTCGCCGCGCCGCCAGCGCTGCAGCTGTCCCAGCGTGAAGGCCGCGGCAATGGCGCCAGCGGCCAGCGCGAAACCGAGGTCGGCATCGCCCTGCCGCTGTGGCGCATCGGCGCCCGCGCAACCGCCGGCCAGGCCGCCCAAGCCGGCCTCGACTGGAGTGCCGCCGCCGAGCGGGCCGCCCGCCTGCACGTGGCCGGCCAGGTGCGCGAAGCCCTTGGCCAGCTGAGCGGCCTGGAGGCGGAGCAGCGCCTGGCCGCGCTGCAAGGCCAGTTGCTCGGTCGCCTGGCCGAAGACGTCGACCGCCGCGTCAAGGCCGGCGACCTCGCGCCTGCCGACGCGATGGCGGCCCGGGCCGAGTGGCTGTCCAGCCAGGCTCTGGAAGCCGAGGCTGCGCAGAAGCTGCGCGCCCAGCAGACGCAATGGCAATTGCTGACAGGCCTCGCCGTCGCCGCGCAGTCCGAGCCCCCGCCTGCAGGGGCGACCTTCAACCTGGATGAGGCCCACCCCGAACTGCAGCTCACCACACGTGCCGTCGAGCGTGCCCAGCGCCAGCTCGCCCTGGCACAGGCCCAGCGCGGCGATGGCCCCGAGCTGGGCGTCAACCTGCGCCAGGAACGCCCCGGCCAGGGCAACCCGGCACTGAACGGCATTGGCGTCGCGCTGCGCCTGCCTTTTGCTGCATTTGGCACCGAGACGCACGCCCAGCCGCGCATCGCCAGCGCACTGTCCGAGGTCGACATGGCCCTGACCCAGCAGCAGCGCAGCCGCGACCGCCTCGCGGCCGAGCTGGAGCTGGCACGCAGCCAGCTGCAAGGTGCTCAAGCCCAGGCCCGCCTCGAAACGCAGCGCGCCACGCTGCTGCGCGAGCGGGCGGGCCACATCGACAAGGCTTTCAAGGCGGGCGAATCGCCGCTGCCCGAACTGCTGCGGGCGCTGAGCGCCGCCGCGCAGGCCGAGGCCGCCAGTGAACGCCAGCAAGCCCATCTGCGCCTGGCCCAGGCGCGACTCCAACAAGCCCAAGGATTGCTTCCATGACCTCCCTTTCCCTGCTGCGCGCCCTCGGCGCCGCTGCGCTGGCCGTGAGCCTGGGCGCTGCGGCCGGCCCCGGCGCCCACGGACCCAACGGCGAACATCTCGACGGCCCGGCCGCCACCACCGCGCCTGCCGGCAGCCGCCCGCGCATCGAAGCCAGGAGCGAGCAGTTCGAGCTGGTCGCCACGCTCGCCGGCGGCGAGTTCTCGATGCTGATCGATCGCTTCGCGACCAACGAGCCGGTGCTCAAGGCGCAGGTCGAAATCGAGTCCGGCGGCCTCAAGGCCAAGGCTCCCTTCCATGACGACATCGGCGACTACGCAGTCGCCGACGAGGCGATGCTGAAGCTGCTCGGCAAGCCCGGTGACCACGCCATCGTCATCACCGTCATCCACGGCAACGAGTCGGACCTGCTGGACGCGACCCTCAAGGTCACCACCGACCAAGCCCAGGCCGCGGCGCAGGCGCCGCACGCGCACGAGCCCGGCGATGACCACGGGCACGACCACGCCAGCGGCTCACGCAAGCTGTGGACAGGGATGGGCGTCATCGCGGCGGTGCTGATCGCCGTGGCCGCATGGCGCCGCCGCTCTGGCGCCAAGACGGGGAACGGAGGCCAGGTATGAAGCGCCCGCTGCTGACCCTTGGACTGCTGCTGGCCGCCACGGCCAGTCTCGCCGGTCCCGGCGCCCATGGCCCCAATGGCGAACACCTCGACCAGGCCGGCCCGACCAACGCCTCGGGCCTCGTGCGCCTGCCCGACGGCAGTGTCAACGTGCCCAAGCTGGCCCAGCGCCGCTTGGGGCTGCGCACGCTGATCGCACCCGAGACCGAGGCCGCCGCGACGCTGGAGCTGCCCGGCCGTGTGGTGCAGGACCCCAACGCCAGCGGCCGCGTGCAGGCCAGCCATGGCGGCCGTATCGAACCCGGCCCCAAGGGACTTCCTGTGCCCGGCCAGGCCGTGCAAAAGGGGGAAGTCCTCGCCTGGCTGCACCACCACGCCGAGCCTTTCGCTCAGGCCAACCAGGAGGCCCAGCGCGCCGAGTTGCGCGCCGGCCGCCAGCTCGCCGAGCAGCGTCTGAAGAGGCTTGAAGGACTGGAGGGCACGGTGCCGCGCAAGGAGATCGAGGCCGCGCGCCTGGAGGCCGAGTCCCTGGCCGCGCGCGAGCGCAGCATCGCCGCGAGCCTCGACCAGCGCGAGCCGCTGCACGCGCCGGTGTCGGGCGTCATCGCCCGCTCCGAGCTGATGGCCGGCCAGGTCATCGACGCGCGTGACGTGCTCGTCGACATCGTCGACCCGGCTCGACTGATGGTCGAAGCGCAGACGGCTGACGTCACGCTGGGCCAGCGCATCGCCGGCGCCGAGCTTGCGGGCATCGGCGGCGTGAAGCTGCAGCTCGCCGGCGTGCCCCGTGCACTGCGCGACGGCAGCTTGCCGCTGAGCTTTCGCGCACAGGCCGACAAGGCCGGGGAAGCGACATCGCTCGCCGTCGGCCAGACGGTCACGGTGATCGTCTCGATGAAGGACAAGGTCAAGGGTGTCGTGCTGCCGGCCGAGGCCGTCGTGCGCAGCCCGGTCAACGAGACCGTTGTCTGGATCAAGACCGGCGCCGAGCGCTACATGCCTCAGCCAGTGCAGGTGAAGCCGCTGGACGCCAAAACCGTGCTCGTCACGCGAGGCCTTGCGGCGGACAACCGCGTCGTCGTCGTGGGCGCGGCGCTCATCGCGCAGATCCGCTGAAGGGCCGGCCATGTTCAACTGGATCGTCCACACCAGCCTGCGCAACCGGCTCTTCGTTCTGGCCATTGCCGCACTGCTGATGGCCTACGGCGGCTTCACCGCCTGGCGCACGCCGGTCGATGTTTTTCCCGACCTGAACAAGCCACTGGTGACTGTGCTGACCGAGGCGGGCGGCATGGCGCCTGAGGAGGTCGAGCAGCTCGTCAGCTTCCCCATCGAGACGGCGCTGAACGGCATGCCGGGCATCACGCGGGTGCGTTCGACGTCGGGCGTGGGCCTGTCCCTCGTCTACGCCGAGTTCGACTGGGGCACCGATGTCTACCGCAACCGCCAGCAGGTGGCCGAGCGGCTGGCGCAACTGCGCGGCCAGCTGCCGGGCGACATTGCGCCGGTCATGGGCCCCGTCTCGTCCATCATGGGCGAGGTCATGCTGATCGCGTTGCCGCTGGGCGCCGGACAGGCGACGCCGATGCAGGCACGCGAGTACGCGGACTTCGTGTTGCGGCCTCGGCTGCTGGCCATCCACGGCGTGGCCCAGGTCATTCCCATCGGTGGCGAAGTGCGCACGCTGCGCGTCGAGCCCGACACGGTGCGCATGGCCCAGCTCGGCGTGTCGCTGACGCAGGTGGAGCAGGCGCTGCGCGGCTTTGCGAGCAACGCGGGTGGCGGCTTCGTCGACCTGAACAGCCGCGAGTACCTGATTCGTCACCTCGGCCGCACCCATCGCATCGAGGACCTGCAGGGCATCGCCGTCGCCTGGAAGGACGGCCGCGCCATCCTGCTGGAGCAGGTAGCCAACGCGCGCTTCGCCGCCGGCTTCAAGCGCGGCGACGCCGGCTACAAGGGCGCACCGGCCGTCATCGTCAGCGTGCAGAAGCAGCCGGACGCCGACACGGTGCAGCTGACCAAGCAGATCGAGACGGCCCTGGGCGAGCTCGAGCCCGGCCTGCCCAAGGGCCTGAGCGCGCCCAAGGTCCTGTTCCGCCAGGCCGACTTCATCGAGGCCTCGATCAGCAACGTCACCGGCGCGCTGCGCGACGGCGCCATCATGGTGGCCATCGTGCTGTTCGCCTTCCTGCTGTCGGTGCGCACGACGTTGATCTCGCTGATCGCCATCCCGTTGTCGCTGGCGGTGACGGCACTCGTGTTCCGCCTGCTCGACCAATCCATCAACGTGATGACGCTCGGCGGCCTGGCGATCGCCATCGGCGAGCTGGTGGATGACGCGGTGGTCGATGTCGAGAACATCCAGCGCCGGCTGCGCGAGAACCGGGCGCTGGCCCACCCGAAGCCGGTGCTGGAGGTCGTGCGGGCCGCCAGCGTCGAAGTGCGCACCGGCATCGTCTACGCGACGCTGATCGTCGTGCTCGTCTTCGTGCCTCTGTTCGCGCTGCCGGGCATCGAGGGGCGGTTGTTCACGCCGCTGGGCATCGCCTACATCGTGTCCATCCTCGCTTCGATGCTCGTGTCCATGACGGTCACGCCGGTGCTGAGCGCCTTCCTGCTGCCCCGCATGAAACGGCTGGCGCACGGCGACAGCCCGTTGGTCGCGCGGCTCAAACGCTGGGACGAACGGCTGCTGACCTGGTCCTTCCCGCGCGCGCAGCTGCTGATCGTCTCGGCGGTGATCGCCGTGGCTGCCGCCGCGGCCAGCGTGCCGTTCTTTCCGCGCGCCTTCCTGCCGGCCTTCAACGAGGGCTCCCTGGTGTTGTCGTTGATGTTCAACCCCGGCACGTCGCTGGCCGAGGCCAACCGCATGGGCGCGCTGGCCGAGAGGCTGATCGGCCAGGTGCCCGAGGTGACCCAGGTCGGCCGCCGCACCGGACGCGCCGAACTGGACGAGCATGCCGAGGGCGTGCACTCGTCCGAGATCGACGTGGACCTGCGGCGCGGCGGCAAGCCCGTCGACCGCGAGGCGGTGATGGCCAGCATCCGCGCCCAGCTCGCGTCGCTGCCCGCCCAGGTCGCCATCGGCCAACCCATCTCGCACCGGCTGGACCATCTGCTGTCGGGCGTACGGGCGCAGGTCGCCGTGAAGATCTATGGCGACGACACCGACACGCTGCGCGGCCTGGCCGAGCAGATGCGGGCGGGGCTGAGCAGCGTGCCGGGTCTGGTGGACCTCACCGTCGAGAAGCAGGTGCTGATCCCGCAGATTGCCGTGCGGCTGGACCAGCGCAAGGTCGCCCAGGCCGGGCTGTCGCCGGGCGAGGCGGTGCGTGTGCTGCAAGCGCTGACCGATGGAGCGCACGGCGCGCAGATCGTGGACGGCCAGCGCCGCTACGACCTGGTGCTGCGCCTGCCCGACGACCAGCGCGGCCCGCAGGATCTGGCGCGCACGCTGATCGACACGCCGGCCGGGCGGCTGCCGCTGTCCAGCATCGCGACCGTCGAGGAGGCCGACGGCCCCAACCAGATCGGCCGCGAGAACGGCCGGCGGCGCATCGTGGTCTACGCCAACACCGACGGGCGCGACATGGGCCGTGTCATCGGCGACATCCGCCAGGTCATCGCCAAGACGGCGCTGCCCACCGGCGCCTTTGTCAGCCTGGAGGGCCAGTTCCAGGCCCAGGAGCAGGCCACGCGGCTCATCATCGGCCTGTCCCTGGTATCGCTGGCGATGATGTTCCTGGTCCTCTACACGCGCTACCGATCGGCGGTGCTGGCCGGCATCATCATGGCCAACATTCCTCTGGCGCTGGTCGGCGCCGTCATAGCGATGTGGCTGGCGGGCGTCACGCTGTCGGTCGCGACGATGGTGGGCTTCATCACGCTGGCCGGCATCGCCACGCGCAACGGCATCCTCAAGGTCAGCCACTACATCAACCTGTGCCGCTTCGAGGGAGAGCGCTTCGGCCAGCCCATGATCGTGCGCGGCTCGCTGGAGCGGCTGACGCCGGTGCTGATGACGGCCCTCGTCGCGGCCTTCGCGCTGACCCCGCTGCTGCTGGCCGGCGACGAGCCGGGCAAGGAGATCCTGCACCCGGTGGCCGTCGTCATCTTCGGTGGCCTGGTCAGCTCGACGCTGCTGGACACGGTGCTGACGCCGGTCATCTTCTGGCTGGTGGGTGAGCGCCCCTTGATGCGGCTGTTGCGGGATGAAGAGCCCTCGGCGGGCGCGCAGGAGGCTTTCTAGCCGTTGATCGAGGCCATGCGGCGCCGCACACCCCAAAGCGCCGCACGCCATCAAGTAACGTGCCGTCATGACGAAACGACTGATTGCTCTGGGCGTCCTGCTCGCCACTGGCATGCCACTCTGGGCGGCCGATGCGGCCCGCGACAACGGGACGCTAGCAGCCAGGGCCGAGGCGGTGTTCGGCAAGCAGGCGGGCCAGAGCTTCGATGCGCCGGCGGTCAAGCCGAGCGCTTCGACGCCGCGCACGGAGAGCGTGACGGTGACGCTGGCCCCGGGCAAGGGCGCCGAGGTCCAGGCGGAGCTCGACGCCGGCCAGGGCATGGTCTTCCACTGGTCCGCCAGTGGAGACGTGGCCGTGGACCTGCATGGCGAGCGGGCCGGCTCGAAGGGCGAGTACACCAGCTACGACATCGAAGCCGGCCAGCGCCATGGCGCCGGCACCTTCGTGGCGCCGTTCGCAGGCACGCATGGCTGGTTCTGGAAGAACCGCAGCCAGCAGCCTGTCACGGTGACCGTCACGATCACGGGTTTTCACAAGCGCCTGGTCCGGCACGGCGGCCAGCCCTGAGAGCGACGCCGGGCATGCCCCTTCACCTGAACTTCCCTGCGCTGCGCGGCGGCCTGCTGGCCCTGCTGGCAGCCGCGCTGTTCGGCGTCAGCACGCCCCTCGTGCAGAAGCTCGGCCAAGGACTGGGGCCGTTCACGACCGCGGCGTTGCTGTATGCCGGCGCTGGTCTCGTCGGCGCACTGCTGCGCCAGAAGGCCGAGAAGGAGGCGCGCGTGCTCCGCACGGACGTGCCGCGCCTGCTGGCCGTCGCCCTCTTCGGCGCGGTGATCGGCCCGGTGGCGCTGGCGTGGGGATTGCAGCGCACCAGCGGCACCGGCGCGTCACTGATGCTGACACTGGAGGCCCTCTTCACGGCCGTGCTGGGCTGGAGGCTCTATGGCGAGACCATGGACCGGCGCGTCTGGGCGGCGATGCTGTTGCTGCTCGCGGGCGGCGTGCTGCTCATCCTGGACCAGGGCCTGGCGTCAAGTGGCCAATGGGTCGGGCTGCTTGCCGTGCTCGCGGCGACGGCCGCTTGGGGCACGGACAACACCTTGTCGCGCGCGCTGGCTGAACGTGATCCCGGCCAGGTCGTGCTCGCCAAGGCTGCGCTGGGCGCCGCGGCAACGACGGTGCTGGCCTTCGTCGCGGGCGAGGCGATGCCCAGCCTAGGCGCAGCAGCAGGGTTGATGGGCATTGGCGCGACCGGTTATGGCCTGAGCCTGCGTTTCTACCTGCTGGCCCAGCGCGAGTTCGGTGCGGCACGCACGGGCTCGGTGTTCGCTTTCGCGCCCTTCATCGGCGCCGCGCTGGCCTTCGGGTTGGGAGACCGCTCAGCCGGCTGGGGCATGGCCGCCGGGGGCCTGCTGATGCTGCTGGGTGTGGCGCTGCACCTGGCCGAGTCGCACGACCATGAGCATGAGCACGAGGAGCTGCAGCACGAGCACGCGCATCGGCATGACGACGGGCACCACGACCATCACCACGATCCGATGCCCGCGGGCGCACACAGCCATCGGCACCGGCACGATCCCAAGCGCCACAGCCATGCGCATGTGCCGGACGCCCATCACGGGCATGACCACTGAAGTCAACGCCCCAGGCGCGCCTTGACTGCCGCCACGAGCGGCGCGACGGCCGACGGTGGAAACGGCGACACGCTGCTGACGTTGATCTCGCAGAGCACGTAGCTGCCCGGTTGCTCACCGAACAGGAAATCGCAATCCCACAACATGGGCAGCTGGTCCCGGCTCAGGCCGACGCGCTCGCGCAGCAGGTCTATCCATCCTGACTCCAGGTGCTGCCGCAGCGCCTGGAACTGCGGCAGGTCCGCCGGGTGATAAAGCCGCGGGCTGGTGGCAGGTGGCGGCCCACCGTCCTTCGCGGGATGGAGCGCATTGACCGCCTGGTGCCCGAAACCGGCAACGCGGTCCTCGACGAGGTAGGCCCTCACCATGCCATCGACGAGACGCGGCTGCCAGGCTTGGTCGATCATGTGGCCGCCGTTCTCCGGCTCGAAATAAGGCGCCAGCCGCTGCTGCAGCTCGTGCAGGCTGAGCAATTCCTCCTCGCTGCCCCGTTGCGCGTGGCGCACCTTCAAAAGCGCGGAGCCGGCGGCCTCGACACGCCAGACGCCATTGCCACTTTGCCCGCGGTGCTGCTTGAGCACACGCGCCCCACCGATCAACCGACGCGGCAACTCGTCGACCAGTTGCGCCAGGCTGTCGACGCGGACCGCATCGCTGCCGAAGGGCAGGTCGCGGACGTCGACAAGAACGTCCTTGGTGCCGAGCTTGAGCAGGGCCTCGGGATGCGTGCTGACGAAGACGCCGCCCGCGGCCAGCTCGCGCAGCATTGCATCGAGCCGGTCACGGCGGCGGCCCGCCTCGATGGGGTTGCACCAGACCAGCAGGCCATCCACTCGCTTCAGCTGGGTAGCGACTTCATCGGCGAAGTCGTCGTGATAGACGGCCGGCTCGGCCGCAATGCCGGCGGCGGCAAAGGCCTCGAACAGCGCGGCAAAGCGACTCTCGTCCGGGTCATTGCGGTCGCGGGCCGCACGGTCTCCTGGATAGAGCAACGCCAGCGTGGGTGGGTGGTCAGCAGCCATGCGCGGACGGGCCGTTCAGGCTGGCTGGGTCAAGAGGAAGGTCCTGAGGGATGGCGTTCATGGCTTGTCCTCGGCGTTCTGAAAGGCAGTCAGCAGGCCCTCGAAGACCCCGGCGCTGACCTGCATCAGCTGGTCGTCATCGGTGATGGCCTCGCGCATGCCGGCCAGCACACGCTCGACACCCGCGGCCTCCGGCGGCTGCACGCCGCCGATGTCCAGGCTGTGGACCAGCAGGCCCAGGCGCAGCAGCGCTGGCGTTTCCAGGCCGAAGCTGGCAAGCAGCGTCTCGAAGGTCACGCGGGCGCCGACGTGGGTGAAGGAGGCGCCGTCGAAGTCAAAGCCGAGCGCCCTCTTCGGGCAATCGGCCGGCGACTGGAGCCACAGGATGCGGGCGTCGGGGTCGATGAAGCGGCGGATCAGCCAGGCGCAGGCCATCCGGTCCACCCACGGCCGGGCGCGCGTGGCCCAGATCCGCCCCTGGTAGTCGGCCCGATCCAGTGGCGTGATGGTTCGCACGGCGGGTTGAGGCTCATCCGGCGACAGCAGCCGGCTGGCCTGGTCCTCGAATTCTTCCAGTGCTTCGCGGGCCTGGCGTTGGGCCTCACCGGGAAAGAAGTCGATGGCGACGAACTGGTCGAAGGCCTTGCGCAGCTTGCGAGCCAGCTTGACCGACTCCATCGCCTGCTCGGCGCTGAGCCGCTTGCGACCGTCGGCGATATCGCCCAGCAGGGCCGCGAACTCGGCGCTGCGGTTGAACAGCGCAGGGAAATTTGCGTCGCCAGACTCCGTGCCCAGCAGATGAGCCGTACCGTCGTTCTGGCGCAGGTCGTCGGCAATGCTGCCCAGCGCCGCCTCATGCGCCTCGGAGTGCGGCAGCAGGTAGACGCCGTCGCGCAGCACCGCCGCGCCGCAGCCCTTGAGCGCCCGCCAGACGCGCATGCGGGCGGCGGTGTTCTCGGTCGGCAGCGAGAGGATGAGGAGCAGCCACTTCATTTGGTTTAATATATAACATCATGTCTCAGCTGCAACATTTCCCGCTCTTGCTGAGTTCTGAATTCCCCGCACTCAGGTCCGTAGGGCTGGTCTGGCTGATGGTTCACGCAGAACTGGGAACGCGACGAGGTCGGCAACGGCGACATGGGGACGGTCCGTGAGCCAATAGCGTCTTTCCAGGAAAGCTCGTCGGTCAGCTTATCGAGTCCGTTGCCTTGCGCAGGATGTCGTCGGTACGCATGCTGTTGTAGTCCGCCGCCCGCGCATCGCGCACGGTTCCGTCGGGCACGATCTGCAGTTTCCCAGTGGTCGCCGGATCACCAATCCTTGGCGCAGCAGGACGTCACCTGATTGGCGGTGAATCGCGCCCAGCCCAAGCCGACAGTGGCTAAGAGCATCGCGCCAAGAGCCGGGGCCGAAAACCTCGGCCGTTCGGCCGATGACCACTCAATTGGGGAACGGCGCCGGGCTCGCCAGGTAGTCCTTGAACAGGCGCGCGAACTGCCCGTCATCGGTCGTGATGGTCGCCGACGTACTTCCGCCCGGACTGAAGACGATCGCAAACACACCGATCGCCGTGTATTGCGCCGCATGCGTGAGCATGTAGTGCACATGGTTGTCGCGGTAGTGGCCTGGTGTGCCGCCAGGGGCGGCCGAGGGTACGCCCATCGGCGTCTGCCAAAACAGAATGGGCAAATTGCCGAGGATGCTGCGCGTGGCGCTCCACTTGGCCAGCTCCTGGCTGTAGTTGGGTGTGGTGATGTTGTTCTCGTCCAGGTAGAACGGTCCATTGCCGCGTCCCGCACATTCAGCCACCGGCGATGCGACTTCAAAGCAACCAGCATCCCGATCGCTCGTCTGCGCCACGATGAAGTCAGCCTTGTCTGCACCGAGTTTCAGCATGAAGTTGCCGACGCTTGTGGCATCGCCTCCCCAAAAGGATGGCGGGAAGCCGAACTTTGCATTTGGCGCGTAGGTGCGACCGAGGGCCAACAGGCACCCGGCGACGCCTACTGTGGTGTCCGGCTGGCCGGCGCATTCGGCGACAAAGCTAACGCGCGCCGGCACCTTCGTCGGATCGCCGCCTGACTTGGCCTGCACGAAGCCCCAGAAGTCAGGCTCGAGGTTGACCAGGGCGGGCTGGCCAGTGGCGGCGATCTTCTGGTACATCAGTTTTACTTGTGACCAGTATTTCGTCATGAACGCCGCGTCATTGACCGGGATCATGTCGGCTTCACCATCGGCGGCCATTTGGAACAGCGTGAACAACGGCACGGCCCCGATCGCCCTGTCGGCGGCTGAGACGTAAGTCACATAGGCACCGTCCGGACTGTTCCAGTAGGGCCATGAGCCCGGGCCGGTCCCTACGAGGTAGGTGTCGATGATGTCTGGCTGAATGTGCTGACTCGTCATGTCCGAGATCGAATTGCCACCGAGCCCCACGAGAAGCCGACTCGGCATGCCAAGCGCCGGATTGATCGAAGGAGGCGGGGCAGGGGCAGGGGCCGGTCGGGGTGCCGGTGCCGGTGCCGGTGCCGGTGCCGGTGCCGGTGCAGGTGCAGGTGCGGGTGCGGGTGCGGGTGCGGGTGCGGGTGCGGGTGCGGGTGCGGGTGCGGGTGCGGGTGCGGGTGCGGGTGCGGGTGCGGGTGCGGGTGCGGGTGCGGGTGCGCCGGTGCCAGACGCATCCCCGGATGAGCCTCCGCCGCCGCAAGCGGCGAGCCAGGAGCTCAACAGGCCGATCGCGATGAGCCGCATGCGATTCGGGCTGCGAGGAGCCAGCGATGCCTTTGTCGGCGATCGGACAACGCAGGGCCCGGCGATTCTTTTGGTCATCGGTGACATTCCTCGGCTTTGTAGGCTGCTCGCTGTGGGCAAGCAGGTGTCCACGAAACGCGCAAATTGGTCTGACATGAATTCGATCACACCGAATGCGGTCCGACCAGATAACTATTTAACGGTGAACCGACAAGGGGTGTTGGGTCCCGTTTAGCGCCGTAGGCCCCGGTCTTGGATGGGAGGCAGTTGGCGCGCTCCAGCTCATGCAGGTCTGACGCGGCGTCTCATTCAGTTCGGTATTCGACCAAAAGCTCGTCGCTCCGTTCTGAATTTCTGCCGAGCCTGTCGGGCATGACGGAGGTTGCTCCGTTGGTTTGCGAGTCAAGAGGCCGCATGCAACGTCATCGCCCCTCGCCTCGCTGGCGCATGGCGACGGCCGCTAACTCGGTGACACGCCTGGCGCATGTGCGATGGCGTGGGCTGAATGGCAGACATCTGCTCCCTGAAGCGCCTGCCGCTCAGACCGCTTGTCAGCCCTGCGGGGGCGTCCGCCAGCGGTCCGTCTGCCACCAGCCCAGAAAGGGGGCAGGCTCAGGACTGGCTGTCCAGCGATGCGGCTTCTCGGCGACCATGCGAAGCCCGTCCAATGCGGGCTGGAAGCGCTTTGCAAAGGCTGCGGGCTGCTTGTCCAACAGCGCCTGCGCCTCAACCAGGAACGCGGGCACATCGCCAGGCCGCAGCGACAGAAAGAACACCATCTGCCGCCAGGCGTAGGCCGCGTTCTTGACGCGATGCAACTCCACGCGCCAGTCGCCGCTGCGCAACTGCAGGTGGCGCAGCACCCAGCTGAGACAGTCGCGGGCCAGGTCCATGGCGCGGCCTTCCAGCCGTTCGCGCATGCCCGGCAACTGGAGCAGGGCAGCCAGGTTGTGGGTGGTGACGATGAGCTGCTGCTCGATGACACGGCCATTGCTTGCCGCCCGTGACACTCTCACGCCGCCGGGCGATTTGCCGGCACGCTCGGTGCAGGTCTTCGCGAGCGCTTCCGCCTGAGCCTGGGCCGCGCCAGCGATGCTCAGCCGAGTTGCGATATCTTGGTAGTCCAGGCGGTAGTAGCGTTCGTACAGCGATCCTTGCAGTTGCGCCGCTGCCACCTGCGCTGCCCGAGCAAACTTGGGCGAGAAGGCGCCCATGAAGATATCCGCCGCCAGCTCCTCAGTGAATGGCAGGCCGACGCCGGCCTCGTCGGCCAGCGCGACAAACTCCTGCAGGAGCTTGTTCGGCAATTGGGTCTGTGGGAACCCATCCAACGCCACGCCAGCGAATTCCTCAAGCGCCAGGCCGGCCCCGCGCGCGGCCTCAGTACCCTGGTTGCGAAAGCGCCGCATCGCTGCCACCCAGGGCAACTCCTCCAACTGAACCTGCTTCTGCAAGTTCAGCAGCAGCAGCGAACGACGGCGTCGGAAGGCACGGTAGGTGGACGCATACAAGGCGCGCAAGTCTGCATCCGCAAAACCCGCAGCGCGCAATTGGCTGGTTCGCTGCGGCAGAAGCGTCGCCAGCACCTCACCCGACGTGACCACGCCGCGGCGGATTAAACCCTGTGGCGTGTCGTTCACGCAGCGCTGCAGGCGACGCTGAATGCCCTGTGGCACGCGCATGCCGTCTTCCAGCAATCCTGCCGAGCGAAGCACCGGTCCGATGTCGTCCAACCCTGTCGTCGCCGGGTGATCAACCAGTTTGGCGGCCACGTCGCCCGCGATCTCCTGATGAGTCTTCGCCTTGGCATGCTGCTGGCGCTCACGGACATACCGCGCGGAGTCGGAGCCTGGCGCACCGTGGCTGGCCACGTAGCGTGCCACGATCAAGCGCACGCGGCCGACATCGCCCGCGGCCAGTGACTGCGGCTCCGTCGCCGCTTGTTGCAGCGTGCGCACAAGGACATCGAAAGGTTCGCTGGGATCGGTGAATCGCTTGCTCGGCGGGCGACCCTTCCGCATGTCATAGATCAAGCCCAGCAAGCTGCGGACACGCAGCGACCAATCTTCGGCATAGCGCTTGAACGGCCAGCCGCCGCTCATGACGAACTGCCCATGCTCGCCGCGCAGCCATTGGCCGTGATCGTCGCGCGCCGCAACGGGAAGGCCGCCCTCCACCGTCTCCAGCGCCAGGGTCACGGCCGCGTCGTAATACGGCAACCAGATGTCCACCGTGTCGCGCTGAGCCAGCACACGTTTGTTGGGCCGCATCGCGCGCAAGCGCTTCACCACCTGCCCTGCCGTCTCAAGGTGGACCAGGGAGTCGCTGACAGGCTCCCTTGCATCCAGCTTCGGGTAGAACCTCAACTCATGAGCCCACGGCGCCAAAGCTTGAACGAGCTGGCCGGCCTCGTCGGCATGCCCGCGCGACATCAACCACGCGACTGTTGGCAGTGCGGCTTCTTCGGGCACCTGCAGACTCAGCGCGCGCGACTCCAGCGCCTGCAGCAGCCGCGTCAGACCTATGTCGGAAAGAAAGTAGCGGTTCAGCGCCAGCCGCGGAGCCTCGCCACCGCGCAGGCCCAGCTCGTCCAGCAGCGCTTCCTCAAAGGGCTGCAGAGGTCCGGCAGCTAACGCCCCGCCAGTCGCGAACCCGCCTTTGACGACTTCCAGCGTCACCCAGGTGGGATAGCTGGCGAGGGGCTGGCGCGAGCCGGCGAGCAAAGTGCCTGACAGCAACCCGCTAATCACGTCGCGCCAGCGCCGCACGCGCTCCTGCGCCGGCTCGCCGCGCGCTGCAGCGTCCAGCGCCCGTTGCAGTTGGTGGGCACTGTAGTCGAGCCCGACGGCAGGCGCCTCGGGCGGTTGGTTGCTCGATGGTGATCGCGATGTCATGTCTGGGTCCGGGGGCTGGATTCGAACCAGCGCCCTCTCGGTCTAGAGCCAAGCGTTCTTGCCGCTGAACTACCCCGGAATTGCTGGCGCGGGTTTTACCACCGGTGGAGGTGGCGCCAAGCGGGGGTTTCTCTCGCCCACGCGTCCGATGTCCCACCCAGCCGTTTCGGCTACCTCCAGCAGGCGCTCGGGCGCGACTGTTTGGTCTCGTTTATCGGCCTACTGTGGGCAGTGCTTTCCGGGAGATGGCATCGGGGGTCAGTCGCGCGCCAATCACCGCTTCAATTTCCGCGGCTCAGGTGGGCGAACAACACGTCGAGTGTTGGTTCTCTTTCGACCTTAGAAATCGCACCGCCGCTAAGTCAATGACTTAAGGCCGACAACTTCAGCACAGGCTGACCTGGCGTTTCAGCGAAGTCTGAACTTACGGGAAAACGTTTCACCGAAGTATGCACGTCGGCCGGCTGGGCCGCGCGGCTGATAGCTTTGAGGCGCCGCACGACATTTCTCCACAGCCAAGACGACGGAAGCCGGTGAGCGCGCTTCTATGAGCGTGGGCCGGCGAGCTCCTGGAGGGCATCGAGCAGCAGCGGCAGGACGAGTGGAGCGCAGGCGTGCCGAGCTGCGGCCGTGAAGGCTTGGCGCGCGAATCAGGATCACAATCATCGGCACTCGTGACAAGCCCGGATTGCTGAAGACGGACGATGGCGAATAGACAAGTAAGCGCCGCGCGGGCGTCGCCCCAGCAGGCGCCGGCGGCCCAGTGGCCGAACTACAAGCGGGTGCGCGAGTTGATCGCGCTGTATGGCGGTGCAGGCGTTCCCCGGGTGGCTGGGGCGCCGCCGCGCGTGGCGGTGGTGGGGGCGGGGATCGCTGGGCTTGTGGCGGCCCACCTGCTGACGCTGGGCGGCTGTAGGCCTAGGGTATTCGACGCTGCGGAGACCGTCGGAGGGCGCATCCGCACCGACCATGGTCAGCTGGCGCCGGGCGTGGTGACGGAGCTGGGTGGCGAACTGGTGGACACTACCCATGCGGACATGATCGCGCTGGCGCGCAGCTTCGGCTGCACGCCCATCGACACCGAGGCTCACAGCGAAGCCGGGTTGGCGGCGTTGATCCACGTCGGCGGCCGGTCACACTCGCGCGACGAGGCGGCTCGCGCCTTCCAGCCTTTCGTGCAGCGCATCGCGCGCGATGCCGCGAGCCTCAGCCGGCGCGTGGGCCGCAGGCGCCACACCGAGTTGGACGTCGGCTTCGACCGGCTCTCAATCGACGACTACCTGGACCGCATCGGGCTGGACGGCTGGCTGCGCCAGCGCATCTGTAGTGGCTACACCACCCTCAACGGGCTGGACAGCTGGGACCAGTCCAGCATCAACCTGCTGCAGCGGATCGGCGTGACGGCCCGCGACGGGTTCTCTTTGTTCGGCAGCAGCGACGAGCGCTGGAAGGCGGCAGAGGGACTGGACTGCATCGTCCAGGGGCTGGTCGGCAGCTTGAAGGCCCCGGCCTTGACGGGGCATCGTCTGGTGCGCGTGGCACGGCGGGGATCATCACTGCGGCTGGAATTCGAGACTGCGGGCCGCGTCGTGGCCCATGAGGCGGATGCCGTCGTGCTGGCCCTGCCGTTCACGATGCTGCGCCAGGTGGAGGCGCCTGGCGTGTTCTCCGAGGCCAAGGCGCGGGCCATCCGTGAACTGGCCTACGGCACCAACAGCAAGGTTATGGTGGGCACGCGAAGGCGACTGTGGCGCGAGAAGGGCAGCAGCGGCGACGTCATCACCGACGGCGTGCTGCAGTGCGGCTGGGACGGCAGCCGCCTGCGTCCTGGCGAGCAAGGCGTGTTCACCTATTTTCTAGGCGGGCGCAACGGGCTGGATATCGGGCAGGGAAGCACCGAAGCACAAGTGCGTCGCCTGAACGCCGAGGCTGAGGCTCTGTGGCCCGGTTTCGAGGCCGCCTGGACCGGCCGCGCCGTCCGCGTGCATTGGCCCTCCGAGCCCTGGGCCCTGGGTTCGTATTCGACCTACCGGCCTGGCCAGCGCACAAGCTTCGCCGGCGACGAGGCCACGCCCGAGCGCGGCATCTATTTCGCGGGCGAGCACTGTTCGGCGATTTGGCAGGGCTACATGCAGGGCGCGGCGTCCACTGGCCGGCAGGCTGCGTTGGCCATCTTGCGCAGGATGGCTTGAGGCGCCGCCCTGCGGGGCAAGGCGCGCTTGTATCGTCACAAGGGCGGCTGCCACCTACACCGGCCAGAAGAGGCGCTCACGATCCACGCGTCAGTCGGCCGCGGTCGAATGCTTCATGACGAAGGTGTGTGAACCTCCTGCATCGTCTCTTGTGGCCGGCTCGCCGAGCGTGCGGCCTAACCGGTGCGCCGAGACTCGCCCTCAAGATTGAAGCGCCGACCGTGTTGCACCGGCCGGTCGAGGATGGCGTCGGCAACGGTTGGGTCACCCGGCCCGGGGCCAGCCGTGCCAATACGGTCAGTCATCGACCTGAGCGAATCGCATTGATTGCGGCCATCCCAGCTCCGGCCGCCTGACGGTCAGGGCACTTCGCAGAACCCCGTTTTCTCTGTCGGATGCGACGTGGCTGAGCAGATGGATGGCGAGGAACCAGGTGCGCAGCGCAAGTTGGTGTGCTTGAACAGGCTACCTACGGTGAGCGAGGTCGGATCGCCTGCTGCATTCGGCGCGGCTGAAACTGGCACGAGCCGTCTGCCTACCCGCGCGATGCGCTGGAGCGGCTGCCGATGCAGCCCACCGGCCGGGTCGCCGAGCGGCTACCGCATTGTTGGCAACATGCTGCCGCACTTGCCTGACTAAGCCTGCCGGCGTCAAGACGGCATCGCCGAACGGATGCTGCGCAAGCAGCGATACGCTTGTTCCAACGCCTTTGTTCGCTCGACGATGCGCCGTGAGTTGCGCAGCCCATGTTTACACTCAGCCGCGGCTCAACCTGGTGAACGCATCCGATGATGACGATCCCCGATTCCACCCGAGGCTTCCCGATCATCATTGGCATAAGCGGCCACCGATTGATCGACCCCGAAGGCGCCAGCTCCGTGCGATCCAGCCTGATGGATGCGTTAAAGCGGCTGCAGGACCGCCTGGACGGCAATCTCTACGTTGCCACTGGCCTAGCCGAAGGCGCGGACCAGTTGGCGGCGGAAGTGGCCGCCGAGCTGAAGATCGCGCACATCGCCGTACTGCCTATGCGGCTCGCGGATTTTGAGGCCACGCTGTCGACGGACGATGCCAAGACCAGCCTGCGCCGACATTGGCAAGCCTCGGCGCTGCGGATGGAATTGGCGCCGATACCCGCCGAACCTTGCGACACGGCCGCTGACCCCGACAAGCTGCAATATGAACAACTGGGCGCAGTGCTGTCGCGCTTCAGCCATCTCTTGATCGCGTTGTGGGATGGCGTCCCCTGGCCGAGGGGCGACGACGCGACGCAGCAGTCCAAGCGTGGCGGGACTGCGCACGTGATCGAAATGCACAGCCAGGGAGAACGCATGGCTGCGGGCTTTGGCCGCAGCTTGTTGTTCAGCGGTGCCAGCTCGCTGCTGGACATGGTCAGCGGTGGCCCCGTGCTGCACATCATGACGCCGCGCCCCGGGGAAGACCACCCGCCTCGGCCAGCGGGCAGTTGGTCGCTGCTGGGTGCTCCGGCACTGCGAGATCGTGACAGCATCATCAACGAAGTGTTGGGAGACGCCCGCGACGAAAAATCGCCCAGCGCAACGTCGCAGTACTTCAAGGAGATCCTGCACCTGAATGAGCGCGAACGCAGCTTCAACGAGCATTACGTCGCGATTCTTCAAAAGCAGGTGAGCTATCTGGGCATTGACCGTGCGGCAGAGACGGATCCTGATCTGGACTTCCTGCGGCGACGTCAGGCGGCTGCAGACACGGCCGCGCAGTTCTACCAGCACAAGTTGCTGGGCGATGCACCGACCACGATGACCGCGTTTCAGCGCATCCGTCATTGGGTGGACAGCCTGATTCGTCAGCGCCGCCTGGCCAGGGTAGGTGTTGTCTTCGGGTACGCGACCTGGCTCATGGTCAGCGTGGTGTGCTTCGAGCTCTTTGCTCATGTATTGCATGAGCATGTATGGCTGCTCGCCATTCAACTCGGCATCCTGGGAGGGGCCTTTTGGTTCCACCGTGGGTTGGTCAAGGAAAGGAAGTGGCAGAACCGCTTTCAGGACTACCGCGCGGTGGCCGAAGCGATGCGGGTGCAGGTGTTCTGGGCACTGGGCGGCATTCCCAGCGCGGTGTCTGACCAGTACTTGCGCAAGCAGCGTGACGAAATGAGCTGGATCTCATTCGCGTTGCGCGGCCCGGCTTTGTGGGCCATCGCGGTGGGCCTCAAGCATGCGGGCAAGCCGGAGCGCGATCTGATCGACAGAGCCTGGCTAAGCGACCAGCGCAACTATTTCGCGGGGCCCGACGGCACGGCGGGCAAGGCGATGCAAAACCACCATGCGCACAAGCGGAACCAGCGCCTGCGCAATGTGCTCGTCGGCATCGCCTTTTTCCTGACCTTCGTGCTGATCACGCCGCTGCTGCTGCAGCTATGGCAGTTCGTGAGTGGCGCACCGCTGCATTGCCTGGAGGGCTGGAACGAATGGCTAGCGTGCGAGCATGTGCACGGCAGCTTTGTCACGGCCATCGTGCTGCTGCTGGCCCTGGGCGCAACCGTGCACCTGGTCAGCGAGAAGTTCGCCTTCGAGGCGCATGCGCTGGCCTACTCCGCGATGGGCAAGCTCTTCGCGCAGGCCATCGATGTGGCCCAGGGCAGCGAGTGCAGCACGGACGACGCGGCCTACCAGACCCTGCTGAGGGAACTGGGCCGCGAAGCGCTCGCCGAGAATTCCGACTGGCTCGAGGACCACCGGCGCCGGGAAGTGGCGCCGGAGCAGCCGGGCTGAGTTCCGCCTAGGGCTGGTGCTGCTCGACGATCCTGTTCGCTTTGTTGACTGTCAGCCCGGTACTCGCCTGCGATTGGCTGTACAGCAGCGAGGGCGGCGCGGTGTCCAGGCTCAGCATGCTGTCGAGGTTCACCACGCGGATGATGCCGTCCAGGCCACCATAGGCCAGCCGGGTGCCCTGGTTGTCGAAGGTCACCCACCAGATCGTGCCCTGGTGTCCGCGCAGGCTGCGCACGCGCTTGTGCAAGTCGCCCACCTCATAGATCTCGACGCTGGGGCCGACGCCGCCGGCCGCCACCCAGTGGTGCTTGGCGTCGTAGCCGATGCTGTTAATTGTGGGGTTCACCTTGGCGTCCTCGTCGGACGTGCTTTGCTTGTCACCCTGAGGCTCGCCCTTCCAGCCGGGATCCTTGGGTATCCAGCGGTACACGCGGCCGTCGGAATTGCCCGACAAAATCGCGTGCGGCGCATCGGCCAGCGCCAGGCTCCAGACGTTGACCTCGCCCTTTGTCACGTTGACGGTCTGCGCCTTAGTCGTCAGGTGCTCGGCATCCAGCACGACGACGCGGGCCTTGGAATCGCCAGAGACGAGGCGGTTCCCTGCAGCGTCACACGCCAGTGCGTAGACGCTGTCCTGCAATTGCCCCGGCTTTGTCTCATCCTTCAATGACCAGTCGGCCACGTTCCAGCGCTTGATCTGCACGTCAGGGCTCATATTGCTGGAGGCCAGCCACTGGCTGCCTGGGCTGAAACACAGGCCCCAGATCGCGCCCCCGTGCGTCATCGTCTTGCCGGAGTCGGCCACCAGCGACCACTGCGGCGCTTTGCGATCCCAGACATGGATGAGGTTGTTCTGGTCGTTGCCGCCAGCAGCGGCGACCCAGCGGCCATCCGGGCTGAAGGCAATGCCATTGGTCGCCTCTTCCTTCGACTGCGGATCGAGCAACTGGACCTGGCGATTGGCACGATCCCAGACGCGTACGCGGCCTTCATCGCCACTGCCACTGCCCGCCATCAGATCGCCAGTGGCATCAAACGCGATGGCATTCACGGTCGCGCCTCCGTTCCACAGCCGCGTCACTAGAGAACTGCCGTTTACCAGCCAGTGGCTCCAGCCGCCCTCGCTGCCGATGTACACGCCCTCTTCAAAGCGGGCAGAGGTCACCGAACGCACGATGCCATGGTCCGGCTTGAAGGCGTTAAGCAGTCGGCCGGCGCCAGCATCCCAGAGCCCTGCCGAGCCATCGCTTGCGCCGGAACTGAGCAGCTTGCCGTCGTCGCTGAACGACAGTGCGAAGACGGTGCCTTCATGTCCTGCCAGCGTGGCCACTGTCTGCGGCTGAGGGCGCTTCTTCTTGTCGGGCCGGGTGATCGCGAAGTCCCAGATCCGGATGGTGCGGTCGTAGCCGCCCGAGGCCAACCGCTTGCCGTCGGGGCTGAAGGCGACGACGAACACCGAGTCGTAGTGACCACCCATGTCGAAGACCGGCTTGATGGCGTGCTCGCGATACGGGTGATCCACCGCATCCCCTTTCGTCATGGCAGCCGTATCCCAGACCTTCACTCGGTAGTCACCGCCGCCCGAGGCCAGGCGCGAAGCGTCGGCGCTGAAGGCAATGCCGTGCACGTCCGGATCGTGGGTGTCCGCCTGTTCCCAGATCAATCGGGGTCGTTCCTGTGCCAGATCCCAAAGGCACAGCTTGCCGTCCTCGCCCCCAGTGGCGATCCAGGGCCGGTTCACCGCCCGGCTGAACGCGATGGACGGGATGCGCTTACTGTGGCGCCCGGGCGCGCGGGGGCCGCCGGTGAGTTCGCGGAACTGCATCGGTGCCGCCTGACCCGGGACCAGCTTCCAGATGCCGACACGAAAGACCGTGCCATCCTGTTCGGGCCAGGCGATGGCAAGCTGCCGCGCCGACCCGGCGTCGGCCTCGCTAAAGGCCATCGCGTCGGGCGTGCCCGCGGCGGGCGGCAGCGTGATGCGCCATGCCGCCTTGGAATCGGCATTGGATGAGTCCACCTTCACCACCACCGCGCCGGCCTGCCGGTCATGTAGCGCGGAGGCGACCAGTTGCCCGTCGCGGCTGAAGATGTTCTGGTCTGAGGCCAGCGCGCCCTGCGAGCCGGCCTGGAAATGCACGCCACCCAGCCGCGCGGTCAGCAGCAGTTCGCGCGTGGCCGTCAGGTCCCGATAGGTCAGCGCCTTGGCTGCGGCGATCTCAGCGCGGGCATAGTCGCGCTGCGCTAACTGCGACCTCGCTTCGGCGACGAACTGCGCCGAGTTGGCATCCTTGTTCTGGCCGATCAGGAAGTAGACGATGATGCCGAGCACTCCCGCCGTGACCATGCCACCGATGGCAGCCTGCGTCAGTCGGCGCAGACGCTGCCGTTCAAGTTCGCGCTGCTTGAGGGTGTCGTAAGGGATTCTCAGCAAGCCCGCGATCACTTTCAGCATCGCGTTCTGCCAGCCATCGCCCTCGCGCTGCGCGTCGGCCGCAAGAGGCTCTGCAGGCGTGCTGCTCAGTTCGCCATCGGGCCCAAGCATGAAGCGCAGGGCTGGGGGAAAGCATTCCAGCGCCGGGTTGCTGCCCGGTGTGGTGCTGGCATATGGCTCGCCCTCGATGATGAACGGGAAGATGCGGCCCTCCCGCCCCAGCCGTTTGAAGCTCAGGATTTCCTCGTTGACCCATTTGCTCTTCGCGCTGTGCGGCGAGCAGACGACGATCAAAGCGGGAGATTGCCCCAGCGCCTCAGTGATCTTTTGCGTCAAATTGGCGTCGGCCGGCAATTCGTCGCGATCACGAAAGATGGGGAACAGGACCTTGCCATCCTCCTTGCTTGCGCCCGGCTTGAGCAGGCGTTTGGGTAGCAGATAGCTCTCCAGCGCGCTATGCAGCTTGACGCCTTTGCGTTTGTCGCGATGGCTGTAACTGAGAAAAGCCTTGTACGCGCCACCCGCTGCCGGTTCGCTGGATGTTGTCGTCTGATTCACGCCGTCGCCTCCTTGCGCTTCTCGCGGCCGCCGCAGAATAGCTGGGGTGGGCGCGCGGAGGCGCAACGTACATCCTGCCGGGAGAGGATGCACCGGCGTGCGTCGTCAGGCTAGATGGCCTATTTCCGCAGCCCTTTGAAATTCACAAACGCCGATGAACCCCATCTCCCGCCGCGACTTCCTCAATGGCACCCTGATGGCACTGGCCTCCCCGCCAGCCGCCGCGCAGGCCGGACCTCAGGGCCAGACGCTAGAACTGGCTGCCGTAGCGCACCGGATGCGCGACTCGCCCGGGCTCTACCGCGATGCAGTCGTTGAGCTCGACGAGGCGACAGAAGACTTGGTCGTCGTCGGCGGCGGCATCAGCGGCCTGAGCGGCGCCTATCTGTATGCGCGACATGTCGGACGGCCTGTGCGTATCCTGGTGCTCGACGCCCTGGACCAGGTAGGCGGCCATGCACGGCGCAACGAGTTCGTCTCGCGCTCCGGCAAGACCCTGGTCGGCTACGGCGGCTCGCAGTCGCTGGACACACCGAGCCTGTTTTCACCTGCGGTGCATGGGTTGCTGAAGGACGTCGGGATCGAGCTATCGCGCTTCGAGAGCGAGTTCTTCGACGAAGGCTGGGCGACGCGCCAGGGCTTGAACCGCGAGGGCGTGTTTTTCGGCCGGGAAGTCTGGGGCGAAGAGCATCTCGTGCTGCGCGATAAGGATGAAGCTCCCGAGAGCTGGCTGGCACGCACGCCGATGCCGGATCGCGCAAAGGCTGACCTGGCCCGCGTGATGGCGTCCGATGCCTTCAACCCGATGGCACACCTGCGCCGGGCGCAGCGCCGCGACCGGCTTGCGCGCATCACCTACAAGGCGTTCCTGTCCCGGCTGTGGAAGGTCGACCCAGCGGTGCTGGCCTATTTCCAATCGGCGACGACGGCCTACTTCGGCGTCGGCATCGACGCCACCTCGGCATTGGACGCCTGGGCCGCTGGCCTCCCGGGCTTCGACGGGCTGGACCTGGGCGACGCCGTCGACCCGCGCAACAGTCCCAGCGGGCGGCAGCTCAAGATCGGCCAGGACAAATACATCTACCACTTCCCCGACGGAAACACCGGTGTGGTCCGGGCCCTGCTGCGCGCGATGCGGCCGGCGCTGCTGCCCGGACATGGAATGGAGACGCTCAGCAGCGCGCGGCTCGACGAGGCGGCTCTGGATGAGCCGAATGCCGCCATCCGTTTCCGGCTGCGCGCCACAGCAGTCGGACTGCGCCATCTGGGAACCCCGTCAGCGGCCGAGTGGGTGGAGATCCGCTACGTCGATAGCCTTGGCAGGCTGAGGGCCGTGCGCACACGAAACGTCATCCTGGCCTGCTGGCACCGTGTCATCGCACGGATGACCGACGAGATCCCGCAGGTACAGGTGCAGGCGATGAACGACCAGGTGAAGGTCCCACTGCTGTATGCGACGGTACTGCTCTCGAACTGGAGGGCCTGGGCCAACGCCGGCGTGCGCTCGTTCAGCGTGCCGGGCGGGTTCTGGGAAGAGGCGACGCTCGATTTCCCGGTCAGCATGGGGTCACTGAAATTCCCGCAATCGCCCGATGAGCCGATCCTGATGCATCTTTCGAAGGTGGTTGTGATCGGTGATGGCAGCCCTGCGCGGAGCCAGGCCGCGGCAGGCCGGGCGCAGTTGATGGGCTGGTCCTTCGAGGACCTGGAAGCGCGCATCCGGGAGTTGCTGCAGCGCGCATTGGGAGCGCATGGTTTCGATGCAACGCGGGACATCGAGGCGATCACCATCAATCGCTGGTCACACGGCTACAGCTACGAGTACATGCGGCCGTGGGATGCATATTGGCCCGCGGGACCGCTGCCGGCGTCAACGGCTCGGAAAGGATGGGGCCGCGTAGTGATTGCCAACAGTGATGCCGGTGCCTATGCCTATGCCCATTCAGCTATCGACCAAGCCACGCGAGCGGTTCACGAACTACTGCCCGACGCCCAATTGCCCGCCTGGTCGACCTTTCCCGGCCCAAACCGCCCGGCGCCACCTTAACCCCGAACGACCACCCGCTCGCCCTACGTTTTGGCAGAGTTCAGCCTTCAGTGTCGGTTTGCGTTCAACCCAAAACTGAAAACCGGCGCTGATCAACCACTTGACTCTGGACGGGTCAGCAGGCTTTGACCCGTGTCTCACTCAAGTCTGAACTATCGGTTTTTTGTTTCACTCAACTCTGAACTTCCGGCACCGTCAACGCGGCCACCAGAGGAAGCGGCGCTGGCCGATGCGGAAGCCGGATCAACCCGCCGACCGTTGACGTAGACCACGCCATCCCGCGCTTCGATGAGTATGTCGCTGTCGGTTTGTGCTCAACCCAAAACTGAAAATTGGCCCTGATCAATCACTTGCCGCTGGACGAGTCAGCACGCTTTGAACCCGTGTCTCACTCAAGGCTGAACTTTCGGCTTTCCGTTGCACTCAACTTTGAACTTTCGGCCCCAGGGAAGCGCCCGCAGGCAGGCGCAGGCGCAGGCGCCGCATCAACCCGCTCACTGTTGACGTAGGCAGCAGGTTTGGCGTCATTGAGTTGAGAGAGTTCGTACGACGCGGAAACCGAGGTCGTTTCGTGCAGTGTCCCGATCCACATAGCTACGAGAGGCAGAGCGAAGCATATTGACGACGCCGTCCCAACTCCCGCCTCGCACCATTCGTGATTTCCCGTTTTCTTGACAAACGCCACTGCTTGCAGATGCGCTATTGGTGGCAATGTAGATAGTCGATGGCATACCCTCTCGACTGGCTTTAGGCTGAAATTTTGTAAGTTTCAAGCAATCCCGAGTCCATTCACGTGCATTTCCTGCCATATCGAAAAGTCCAAAAGCGTTGGGGAGTAAGTGGCGAACTTCTGTCGTCCCTCGGTGTCGGGGACAGAATTTCATGCTCTGAATTGAGCTCCGAGCGTTGGCGTACTTACACCATTCTTGAGGCTCATGGTCATCACCCCAGTAAAAGCGCCAATGCTGATCGCTGGCACTTGTGACCGCACGAGCTGCATATTCCCATTCGAACTCATGGGGCAATCTAAAGCGATCAATTGCATCTTGGCGAATGCCAGCTTCATCGTTCAGCCAGCCGATGTATTGTTGAACTAAGTCATAGCTGACACAAACAACTGGATGATCTGCACTCTGCTCGAACCCTACATTGCTCCAATTTCCGAGTGATTCACTCCAGGCACCGCAGGCTGCCGACAGAACCTTGTGTTGCGGGCGGGCATCCATGAACCTCTTGAACTGACCCACGGTGACCTCAGTAGCACCGACGGCCATGATGTGGCGAATGTCGACCCTTGTCGGCGAGGTCTCCGACCCACCGCTCCGGCCTCGCTCAGTCTGGGGGCTCCCCATCATGTAGCTGCCCTTGGGCAGCACAACAAGTCTTGGAGCGTCAGCAAATGCGGGTGGCATTTCGGTAAGCTTCGTAGGCGAAACGGGCAGTTGGCGCTTTGTCTCGGAAGTGGCTGAGGGTGCAACGTCGGTCGAAGCCTCTGTGCGATTCGAAGGTTCGCTAGGTGATGGTTCCGCGCGTGCCTGTCTTCGCGGCTCAGGAAATGCCGCCGGCGGAGACGATGGCACGGGCACGGCCGAAGCAGCCGACGCTAAGCCCGGCGTCTTATCTTCGCCAGGAAGTTTCTGCCGCACCGGAGAGCCTGACTTCATCACGCCAACGACCGCAGCCAGTCCGATGACGCCCACCAACGTGGCAATCCCAAGCCGACCCATGCTCAAACGGCGCATCTGGTTGAGCGCTGTGACCAGCCCTATTTCGGACGGCGCATCTCCTACCTTGCGAGGCCCCGTCGAAGTTCGCTGGCTTATGTCTGCAGTTGGTGAAGGAGCAGCGGCTGGCGCGCGCAACCGCTGCATCAGGTGCTCGA
This sequence comes from Roseateles sp. P4_D2, assembly GCF_056401875.1. Lineage (NCBI taxonomy): Bacteria > Pseudomonadati > Pseudomonadota > Betaproteobacteria > Burkholderiales > Sphaerotilaceae > Roseateles > Roseateles sp. P4_D2. The sequence continues at coordinate 230,369 of NZ_JBFUIM010000013.1, forward strand.
AGGAATCTTGGTACCGGGCGAAGTCCCTGAAGTCTCCGTAGAGCTTCCCGGCGAGGAAGGTCGGCAACGAGCAGTCGTCAATAACCAGCGGGAGCACCTTGACTCGGCGTCCGGCAATCTCGTGATTGATGGCGATGTCGAGTTCGCGAGTGACCCAAGGCGACTTCACCGAGTGAACCGACAGTACGGCTCCGACAAAGCTCATCGTTTCAAGCGCTTCCCCGATCTTGGCTACCAGGGAATCGCCAATCATCATCTCCGCTTCATCCACCCAGACACGGACACCGTGGGCTTGAAGATCTGCAGCCAGTCGCCGAACGAACGGCTTGTCCTTGTGACTATGGCTTAGGAAGATGCTGGCGGGCACCGACACTTGGCTGCTCCTTTGATGCCGCAAACCACCAGCGGGCGCAGCGCATGACATGATGTTATCTAGTGTTGTTGTCGCCGACCGAAAACTGAGCCACTGGGGGTACGGCCAAAAACTTGGACTGGTTATGCAGCGATCCCCAAGCTCCTGCGGTGCTCGGCGGGGCTGCGGAACCCGAGTGAACACCACAGGGGTCGTCACTCGTTGTGGAGATGTCGCCCAGTCTGAAGGGACTCGGCTCGCGGGTCCCGGAGACGGTAGATCAAGAGGGTGAGCACGTCACTTTCGCGAAGAAATAGAGCATGCGGCATGCGCGGATCTGGCTCTAGCGTGCAATCTCGTTGAGCATCTCGTGCACTGGCTCGCGTGGCAGGCCTTTGCCAGGCCAAGCGCGCCACGCCATGACCTCCCAGTCGCAGCTGTCCTTGGCGAAGGTCGCGGTCACGGTCTCGCCGGACTCGCACTTGATCTCAAAGCCGTCTGAGCACCACCTCGTGTCGCTCGCGCTCACCTCCACCTTCCCTTCGTGCTTGCGGCTGGACTGCGGCCGGCGCAGGGCCCTCGGTACCAACCAGGTGTCGGTTTGCGCAGAACCTAGAACTGAGAAACGGCCCGGATCAACAGCTTGGCTTTGAATGCGTCAAAGAAGCTTGAACCGCTGTCTCACTCAAGTCTGAACAATCGGTTTTTCGTAGCGTTCAACATTGAACTTTCGGGGCCGGCGCCGGACTGACCTGCTCCCTCCCCGCCGTACCAATCTAAACGAGAGTGAGTCCGTCCTTTTGGAGAATGACGGATATGAGAACCAGCAAGTACAGCGAGCAGCAGATCATTGGCTTCTTGAACCAGGCCACAGCCGGGATGGGCATCAAGGAGCTGTGCCGCAAGGAAGGCTTCAGCGAGGCCACCTTCTACAAGTGGCGGGCCAAGTACGGCGGCCTGCAGGTCAGCGAGGCCGTGCGGCTGCGTGAGCTCGAG
>NZ_JBFUIM010000014.1:0-345936 GCF_056401875.1 Roseateles sp. P4_D2
GCGCCGGCGCCAGTGCCCGGGCCGCGCCGCCACGGTCGCCGCCCTCCAGCAGCAGCGCGGCCAGACGCAGGCGCGCCTCGGCCAGCTGGCCGAGCAGGTCGCCGCCTTCGCCGTCCGCCAGCAGACCGCGCCAGGCGGCGATGGCTTCGTCGCGCCGGCCCTGCAGCGCGGCGAGCTGGGCCTGCAGGCCCAGCAGCGGCCGTGGCCGGTGCGGCATGACGAGGTCGGGCAGGTCCGCACCGATGCGCACCAGACACTCCAGGCCCTCGGCCAGCGCCTCAAGGTTGCCGATGGCGGCCGCCATGCGCGACATGGCAAAGGTCGCATGCCAAGCGCCCCAGGCACCATAGCCCGGCACATGCTCGGCCAGGCGCAGCCGCATCAGGGCCAGGGCCTCGTCATGGCGGCCGGCGATCAGGTCGAACATCGCATGCAGGGCCTGGCCCTGGTTGCGCGCGATGACGATGCGACCCAACCAGGCTGCATCGGCTTCGGCATGAGCCAGCATCTGCCGGGATTCGGCCAGGCGGCCCTGCCAGAACAGGTTCCAGGCCTGGGACGTGTGCGCGTTGACGCCGAAGGGCAGCGACCGGTTGCCCAGCACCTGCATCGCGCCACGGTACCAGCGGTCGGCCACCGGCGACACGCCGACGCAGCTGATCTGGCGCGGCGACGGCGAGCAGATGTACCAGCTCTCCAGCGTGGTCGTGTTCAGCAGCTCGGTGACAAGGGCGTCGAACAGCGGCGCAACGGCATCGAAGCGGCAGCTTTCCATCGCATGCCAGGTACGGCCCAGCAGCGTCACGCGGCGCAGCTCGCCGCTCAGCGCAAACGGGTCGAGGTCGCGCAGCAGGGCTTCAGCCTCCTGGAGGCGGCCCTGCGCGATCAGCAGGATGCTGCGATGGCCGCGCGCGGCGAGCAGACCGGCCTCGTCGCCGCGCGCGTCGAACAGCGCCTCGGCGCGGCTCTGATGCCATTCGGCCTGCTGGGCCTCCCACAGCACCCACAGCGCCAGCGCCTTGACGCGGTGCAGTTCCGGGCTGGACTCGGCAAAGGCAGGGTCGAAGCGCCGGGTCAGGTCCAGCAGGCCCTGGGCGCCGAGCTGGTTCATCAGCAGCCCACCATCGCCCAGCAGCAGCTCGGCAGCGCGCTCGGGGCGGCCGGCGGCCAGCAGCAGGCTCTGGCGGCGCACCGCGTCCGTCTCCAGCATCGCGGCGCGCTCCAGCTGCTGGCGGTAGACCTCGGGCTGCTCCTGGCGCAGGCGCTGTTGCAGCATGTCGCGCAAGAGCTGGTGCAGGCGCAGCGTGTGGGGCGCCAGGTCGACGACGGTCACGAAGAGCGAGAGGCGCTCCATCTCGGCCAGCCAGCCGGCCGCGTGGGCGTCCTCGCCCAGCGCCTGGCAGCGCTCGGCGTCCAGTTCGTGCAGCACGCTGGTGCGCAGCAGGAAGCCGCGCAGGCCGGGTTCCAGCCGGTCCAGTACCTCGGCGGCCAGGTAGTCGAAGGTGGCGCGGTCGATGGCTGCGGGCAGGCGCTGTTGTCCCGCGCCCAAAGCCAGGCGCAGCCCGGCGGGCCAGCCCTGGCAGCGCTCATAGAGCCCCGCCGCAGCGGTTTCGTCCAGGCCCGCGGCCTGGGCCAGTTGCTCGACCTCGCCGCGCGCCAGCGCCAGCTCGACGGGGCCGAGGTCAGCCAGCTCGCCGGCGGCCCGCAGCCGCGCCAGGCGCAGCGCGGGTTCGTGGCGGGCGGCCAGCACCAGGCGCCAGCGCTCGCCCATGCGGGCCAGCCAGCGGTCCAGGAACTGCAAGGAGGCGGGGTCGACGAGGTGGTGGGCGTCGTCCAGCACGATCAGGCCATGCTCGACCTCGCAGGCCTCCAGCGCATTCAGCATCGCGTCGGCCACGGTGACGATCTCGGTGCCGCCGCGCAGGGCCGCGTCCCGCAGGCCCTCGGGCGCCGTGCGCCAGGGCGGGTCATAGGGCTCGAAGGCGGCGAACAGGCAGTCCAGCAGGCGGCCGAGGTCGTCGCCTTCGTCCAGGGCCACCCAGGCAATGGCCGTGTCGGCGCCGGCATCGGCCAGGGCCTGGGTCAGCAAGGACGTCTTGCCATAGCCGGCAGGCGCGCAGATCAACAGCACGCGGTGAGCATCCAGCGCGCGTTGCACGCCGGCCAGCAGGGCCGGGCGTGGCAGCAGCAGGCCGGCACGCGGGCGCGGCGCACGGGTCTTGGTGTGGGCGAGAGCCATGGGCGCGGATGCTAGTTCACAGACCCCGGGCTTGAGGGGGTGAGATGGCTCCATCGGCTAACGATTGCCTAACGGTCGCCCTCAAAACTGGCGCACAACCTGATCGGAGACCCCACCATGAAGCTTGCCCGACTGCTGCTGCCCCTGACCCTTGCCGCCAGCCTTGGCGCCCATGCCCAGCAGGGCGTGAGCCTGGCGACCGGATTCACCGATTTCACGACCTGGTCGCTGTACGGCAGCGCGACGGCGTCCAACATGACGCCGGGCAACGGCTTCACCTACAGCGACTTGATGCTGACGGCACCGGGCGTCGGCGGCCAGGGCGGCGCCGGCTTCGCGCCCAATGCCATCACGCTGGACTTCAACCAGGGCTTCGCTTTCGACTTCCACTTCTTCATCCCCGTCAGCCAGGGCCTGCGCGGCGATGGCCTCACTTTCACGCTGAGCGACACGGCCGGCGTCGGCGGCGCAGGCTCGGGCCTCGGCTATGACGGGCTGAGTCCGGCCAGCGTGGCCTTTGCCATCGACACCTTCCACTTCAACGGCGAACCGGTGTCGCCCAGCCTGCAGATCCTGTCCGGCGGCTCAGTGGCGCCGCTGGCTGCTACCGAAACCGGCCTGGGCGACGCCATCCGCGACCCTGACTTCCAGTGGTATGCCTCGGTGCAGTACACCCCCTCGGGGTTGAACGACAACGCCGGCATGCTGACCGGCACCATCGAGCACCTCAACCTCGGCACCTTTACGGTCAGCGCCCAGGTCAGCTTTGACCAGCTGGGCCTTGTCGGCACGCCGGTGTTCTACGGCTTCACGGCTGCCAACGGCCTGGCCACCGACGGCCACTTCATCACCTCGGCCGTGCCGGTGCCCGAGCCGGGCAGCTGGACCCTGATCCTGGCCGGCCTGGCCTGTCTGGGCATGCTGGCCCGGCGCCGCCGCGCGCGTTGACGTGATCCAAGTCGCTGCCCTCGGCCCGCGGCCCGCCTGCGGGACGCCCTTTGACTGTCACGCCTCGGCCGCGACGTTGTAGACACCTGCCTCGGACAGGCGAAAGCCACAACGGCTGTAGAACTCCCGCAGGTCAGGCTCGAAGTCGACGTGCACCCAAGTGACCCCGCGCGCCCTGGCTTGCTCCAGCGCGGCAAGAACCAACGCCGTTCCGATACCGTGCCGCCGGCAACTGGGATGAACCGTGGGGTCCAGGACAAACGCATGCGTCTTGCCGTCCCAGGCGACGTTGACGTAGCCGACAAGTTCGGCCCCCCGGTACGCGCAGACGTAAGCCATGCTGGAGCGCAAGACGGGTTGAAATGTCGCAGGGCAATGGTTCGCCCAAGATGCGGAAAACAACTCGTTCAGTTCCAAGTCACCCAGGGGTGGCGAGAGCTTGTATTCGATGGCGGGCGCTGAACTCATGGGCGGCACGTGGTTAGGCGTCACCCCACTCAGCGACGAACGCGGTAGCGGATGTGGGTGGCTTCCGGGGTGTCGATCACCCGGACAATCTCCAACTCGACGCGCGAAGGCAACATCTCGAATAACCGGCGGCCACCACCGAGCAGGACCGGGATCTGGTGGATCTGCAACTCGTCCAGCACACCAGCCTCGAGCGCCCGTTGCGCCGTGTACGCGCCAAGCATCAGCACGATGCGATCCCCGGCGGCGGCCTTTGCCTGCGCCATTGCGCGCTCGATGCCGTCGGGCACGTAGGTCACCAACGGATAGTTCGCTACCGAAGGGCCCGGCGGCCGGTGGCTGGGCACGATGATCGGGACACCGTGGTTGTCACCGCCCCAGTGATCGACCTGCTCCACAGTGCGCCGCCCCGCCAGAATCGCGCCAGGTGAGTTCCAGTCGTCCCACAATTGCCCGACCGCCCCAGATGGACGGGAGAAGTCCCCATACCACTCGTGCAACCGGTCGAATCCGTCGCCGCCGGGGTTGCCCACTTCGTCGTTCGGGCCAGCGATGTATCCGTCGAGTGACATAGACATGAAGAGCACCGATGTGGACATTTGGGGTCTCCTGTTCTTTCGAAGAATGGTCAGACGTACGCGATGCCGCTTGAGTGACGCCTGACGTTGAAGCTGAGCCGATAGCGGCGGCCTGCCGACGCGAGTCGGCTCGAGAGGCTGGTTCGGCCTCACGCTCGCCGCGAGTGACGCGCTACGTACTGCTGAAGCACACCGTCCATACGAGACTGCCACCCCTCGCCGGTTGACTTGAAATACGCCACGACTTCCGGGCTATAGCGGACGGACACCAACAGCTTCTTGTTCTCAGACTTAGGCCGACCACGTACAGCCTTCATCGGAACCATGGCTTGCAACTGCTTCGGAGTCAGGGGGTGCGCGTCCGGATCGGCCTTTGCGGCTGCCGTAATCCCTTTGTCTTCCGCCACCGTCGGCATGACGATGGCCGGGCGCTTAGAAACTTTGGACATAGTGCTTCACCTCGCGTCGGTTGGCTTTGCGCAAGCTGATGATCCTTCGCGTTTCGCCACGACCTACAAATGCCACGTAGTACAGGATCCCGGTATCCGGCGCTAACGCGATCATGCGCAGCTCGCTGTACTCGTACCGTTCATCAACCCACACCAGTGATGCATCCCAATCGAGTCCGGCGGCCAATGCCAGCGATAGCCCCGTGCTTCTCCAGATTGCTCGCGTCTTTGGCAGGGTCGAACTCAACTTGCACGCTTTAGTGTAGCTACATTAAATGCGGCCGCCAATCGCGGGGCATGGCGGCATTGGTGAGGCCGAACGTGAAAGTGAGCGGACGCCGAAGGCGGTCCGCTCCAATGGCAGGTTATGGATCACTGCGGAAGTAGCTGGCCGGCTCAGGATATTCATGTGGCTAGGCACGTAGCTTGATGAGGCCAATCGCGGCAGCCAAGAGTGCAAGCCCCAGAGCGACAACCGCAAGGCCTGCGATGACAGCCTCCTTCCCGCGAAGCCAACCATGTGTTTCGCGATCGTCTTCGCTGACGATTGGAATCTTCCTCGCCACGATAAACCGGCAACCGATGTAGATCGCGAGGAATCCACACAAGGTCAAGAAGGCGTTCTCAATGGTCATCTGAGCCATAACGTGTGCGCTCAGCGGGCGGCGAAGCCGCCCGCTGCAGCAAAAGGTTAGCAGTACCGTGCATCATGTTGATTTGAGACTGCACGACTGTACTTAGACTCGAACTCGGCTCGGCTTGCGGCTGACTCCCATAGGTCTGCAACGTACGCGAACTCCTTTTCGAACGGCGCTTCAAACGCGGGAACATCTGTGGCGTACTCGCAGTTGCGGCTGAGCAGATGCCCGACGCGCTCGCCCGCAAATACCCCAGGGCGGGTGCGAGCTGGGGCTGGTTCTGGGTCTTCCCGCAAGACCATCACGCCACGGACCCGCGCACCGGCGTGTTCCGCCGGCACCACCTTTATCACGAGACCTTCCAGCGTGCATTCAAACGGGCCGTCCAGGCCGCCGGCGTCGCCAAGCCCGCCACGCCTCACACGCTGCGCCATTGTTTTAGCTACGACATGACTTGGGTACAAGTCAGTCTTCACTGAACCTTCGGTTTGCCACCCACCTGCTGCAAGCCGGCAGCGACATCCGCACCGTGCAGGAACTCCTCGGCCACTCCGACGTGGCCACCACGATGATCTACACCCATGTGCTCAAGCTCGGCGGCGGTGCCGTGCGCTCGCCACTGGATGCACTGGCCATGGCTCGACAGGAGGCTTCATGAACCTGGACACCGAACGGATCGACGACGCCGTGCTGGCCTTGTTGCTACTGGGCCTGCATGACGGCCATCGGGCGTGGAAGTCCTTCGACTGGGATGCGATGGGCCGGCTGCACGAGAAGGGGTTGATCAGCGACCCGGTCGGCAAGGCGACGTCCGTGGCTCTCACCGATGAAGGCCTGCAGAGGGCGGAGGCCCTGCTGCAGTCGCTATTTGGCAAGGCGGGCTAAGCGGCTGAGGCCGCACTGCCGGAGCGGCGCAGGCCGATTCATCACCCCGCCAGCAACTGCTCCAACCGCTGCTCGCGCAGACCATAAAAGCGCTTGATCTCGGCAATCTGCGCCAGCAGCTCGGGCCGGCGCGCAGCCAATGCCTCGGCGGCCAGGCCCTGCGCCTTCACGGCCAGGATCATCTTGTTCTTGCTGGTGTGCTCCAGCGCGATGAACTCGAAGACCTGGGTGCGGTAACCCTGGCTCTCCAGCAGCAGGGCGCGCAGCGAGTCGGTCACCATCTCGGCCTCCTGACCGAGGTGGATGCCGTGCTGCAGCATGGGTCTCAGCACGGCGGGCAGCGTCATCTGCGGGCGCAGTTCCTTGTGGCAGCAGGGCGAGCTCATGATGACTTTGGCGCCGGACTGCAGGCCGACGTGCAGGGCATGGTCGGTGGCGATGTCGCACGCATGCAGCGCGATCATGACGTCCAGCGGCTGCACGGCTTGCGTGCGCACATCGCCCTGGTCGAAACGCAGGCCGGTCAGGCCCTCGTTGTCGATGATGGCACCGCACAACTTGACCATGTCGTCACGCAGCTCGATGCCCGTGACGCGGGGGCTGAGGCCGTGGGACTGCAGCCAGTCATGCACGGCGAAGGTCAGGTAGCCCTTGCCAGAGCCGAAGTCGGCCACCCGCACGGGGCCTTGCAGTTCGGCCTCGTCGACGGCCGAGGACAGGATCTCGACGAAGCGGTTGATCTGCTTCCACTTGCGCGCCATCGCCGGCACCAGCGCCGGCTCGCCCTTGACAAGGTGGGTCAGCCCCAGCGCCGACCACACGGGGTTGCCCATGTCCAGCGGGCGCTGCTTGGCCTTGTCGTGGGCAGCGGGAGCAACCGCTTCAGACCCATCGACGCGCGTCACCCGCAGCGTTTCGCGGCCCTTGCGGCTGACGGCGAACTGCACCTCTTCGGTCGCCGTGTGCAGATGGGCATTGCGAAAGCGCGCGCCCAGCAGCGTGGCGATCTCGGCCAGGCCCGCCTCGGGGGCGTGGTTCTTGGTGACGTCCTTGGTGCGGTGGCGCCAGAGAAAGCTCAAGGCCGGCTCACCGCGCAGTTCGACCAGGCGCACGGTGAGGCGCTCGACGTCCTCGTCATCACCCACGGGGCCGGACAGCAGCAACTTGCCAAACTGCCCGCCAGCCAGGGCCAGGCGGATGAGGTGCAAAAAGCGCTCGTGGGCCGGCGCGGTGGCGGCCGGCGGCGGCGTGATGAGGGACGTGAACAAGGGCGCGGCCATAGCCGCGCATTGTCAGTGAGCCCGTCGGCGCTGGCTCCACAGGCCGATGAAGCCCATGCCCGCCATCAGCAGTGCCAGGCTCTGCGGCTCCGGCACGGCGGCCGTGACCCGCAACGGCTCCCAGCTCATGGACACCAAGCCCAGGCGCTCGTCGGTGACGACGCCCGGGATCATGTAGCTGGGCCAGCCCTTGCTGTCGAAGCTGAAGAAGCGCACGCCCTCCTCGTTCTGGCTGAAGGCGGCCATGTGCGAGAGCGTGCCGCTGGAGAGTTCGAACTCCAGGCCGGCGCGTTCGCTGAAGCCGAGGTTGAAGGCCTGCACGGCGCGGTTGCCGGACCAGTTCAGCTCAAACTCGGTCAGCTCATAGGCATAGAGCCAGCCATTGCCGTCGAGGTCGCTGCCGGCGAAATGGCCGCTCAGCGTGGCACCATCGGCGTAGCCGGTCTGGTTGAAGCTGTAGCTCTGGGCCTGGGCCGGTTCAACGAAGGTGGCGGCCAGGCTGATCAGGGTGGCGAAGGCAAAAAGGCGGGGTGAAGACATGACGGAACTCCATCGGGGGTTGAGGAGTCGTCATGCTGCCGACCGGGTCGCACGGCCGCTTCGCCCAGGAGAGCCATGCCCAGTGCCGTCGGTATTGGCCCGTTTGGGGCCGGCGCGCTCAGGCGTGCGTGATGTGCGCCCGCATCTCCGCCGTATCCAGGTGCGGCAGCGTGTTGAACGTGACGAGGTGGTGGCGCTTCGGGTTGAAGGCAAACTCGGTGACAGCCGAGTTGCGGATGCGCAGGTTGAGTTCCACAAAAGTCTCGGGCGGCGTGGACAGCACCTGGGCCACGGCCGTGGCGATAGGCCCACCGCTGGAGACGATGAGCACCTGTTTGCCCACACCCAAAGCCAGCACGCGTGCCAGCGCATCGGCCACGCCGGCGGCGAAATCCGCGTGCGCCGGCATGCCCACCGGTGCCGTCTCGCCGCTCATCCAGGCCAGCAGGCCCTGGCGAAGCAGCCGGAAGTGGTGCTTGACGGCCTCGGGGGTCGTCGGGGCATCGATGGGGCCGGGGTGGATGGCGCGCACGACGGCCTCGCTGTCGTACTCGTTCAGCCCCGGCAGTGCGACGGCGGGCAGATCCTCACCGTAGCCCTCGACGATGCCCGCCAGCGACTGCTTGTGCCGCCGCAGCGTGCCGGTGAACACGGCATCGAAGCGCTGGCCGCGTTCGCGCCAGTAAGCGCCGAGATGGCGGCATTGCTCATGGCCCTTGGCGCTGAGCTGGTCATAGTCGGCCGCACCAAAGCTGGCCTGACCGTGGCGGACGAGATAAAGGCTTCCCATGAACGTGATCATGAACGGCAAGGGCAGCGCCCGCTGTCGCGACAATGACGCCATGACACTTCGAATCGCCACGCGCGACGACACTGCCGAGATCTGGCGCGTGCGCTATGCCGTCACCGAGAACAAGCTGACCCCGGGCCGCATCTCGGATGCCGAACTGCATGTCTATCTGGAAGATTTCGGCCGTGGCTGGGTTGTCGAACTGGAGCCCGGGCGCATTGCGGGCTTTGCCATCGGCGACGCCCGCGACGGCCACATCTGGGCGATGTTCGTGGACCCGGCGTTGCATGGGCAGGGCTACGGCCGCCAGTTGCACGACGTGATGGTGAACTGGCTGTTCGCTCAGGGCCACGGGCGCCTGGACCTGGGCACCCAGCCCGATTCGCGCGCCGAGGCCTTCTACCGTCGAGCCGGCTGGACGCCGACCGACGAAGGCCTGGACGTCTACGGCGACAAACGCTTTGAACTTCGCATCGAGAACTGGAACCCCCATGCTTGAAACCCATGTCGTCGAGACCGGCCCCAATCCCGGCGCGACGCTGATCGTGCTGCACGGCCTGGGGGCCGACGGCCATGACTTCGTGCCCATCTGCGGCGAGCTTGATTTGAAGAGCCTGGGCGCCGTGCGCTTCGTGTTCCCGCACGCGCCCGAACGGCCCGTCACGATCAACGGCGGGTATGTGATGCGGGCCTGGTACGACATCCTCGGCGCCGACCTCGTCAAGCGCGAGGACGAGGCCGGCCTGCGCGAGTCGCAGCGGCAGATTGCCGAACTCATAGACAGCGAGCGCCAACGCGGCGTGGCAGCGAACCGCATCGTCCTCGTCGGCTTCTCGCAGGGCTGCGCAATGGCGCTGATGACGGCGCTGCGCTACCCCGAGCGCCTGGGCGGCGCCGTCGGCTTGTCGGGTTATCTGCCGCTGGCTGCGACGACGGCCACCGAGCGCTCGGCGGCGAACGCCGACCTGCCCATCTTCATGGGCCATGGCAGCCAGGACACCATCGTCGTGCCCGCCCGCGGCACGGCCAGCCGCGACGCTCTGCGAACTCTGGGCCATGAGGTCGAATGGCATGACTACCCCATGCCGCACTCGGTCTGCATGGAGGAGATCGAAGACCTGAACGCCTGGCTGCTGAAGCAACTGGCTTGAATTCGGGGGCTTGTTTCCATCACCGACGGATGGGCTCGTCGGGGAAGATCAAGTAGTCATGGAGCGCCTGGCCGAACAGATCGTTGACTGGCACAACCGCCACCCGCTTGCGCGGCGCATCGCCGTGGGCGATGTGCACACCGTGGGCGTGGTGGCCCTGCCCTTTGTGCGCGCCTCCGCCGAGGCGGGCGGCCTGGTCGAGCCCGTGCTGACCGATGTGGTCAGCGCCTTCGACGCACTGCATGGCTCGCCCCCTCTGTCACGCTGGGCGGCATGGAAGCAGCGCCTGACGCATCTGCCACGTCTGATCGCCCGACGCCCGCGCACGCAGTGGCGCGCCTTCAGCGAGAAATTCCTGCCCGGCCTGAGCCCGGCCCAGGTCGAGCGCTTTGCGCTGGCCCATGGCTTTGCCGAGCCGCCGGCCACCCCCGACAGCCGGCCCTGGCGCGTCATCGTCATCGACGAGACCCTGGCCAGCTCCCACGGCGGCTGGCCTTTCGAGCTCTATGTGATGACGGCGGGCGTCGATGTGGGCAGCGCCCGCACCCGCGTGCTGGCCGGCCGCGGCATCCCTTCGGAAATCATTGGCCGCCGGCTGTGGGACCCGATCCGCCTGGGCGCAGCGGGTGCCGTGCTGGCGGTCCTGATCGCCGTGGGTGCCTGGATGCTGTGGCCCCAACGCGCGGCCGAGCCGGCCGCTGCGCCGCCCCCGACGGCAGCGTCGGCGGCATCAGCGCCGGCCCTGGCTGCCTCCGCCTCAGCCGCTTCTGCGCCCGCCTCCGTTCCAGAGTCGGCCGTTGCGGCCGCTTCAGCCGCGCAAGCGCCCGCCAGCGAGGCCGCAAGCGACGCGCCACCGCCCGATATTCGCCCCCGCCTCGTGGAGCGCACCGATGGCATCAAGCGCCCGCCGATCCTGCGCTCGGACAAGCCCGCCGAGGCGCCTGCGGAAAAGCCGGGCGAAAAGACGGTCGACAAGCCCGAGCCTGCCGCCAGCAAGCCCGAGCCCGTCGACCCACGCCTGGCTCGCCTGGCCCAGTCATCGGACAAGGTCGTCGTCGCCCTGGTCGGCCCGCCGGGCAGCAAGGCCGAGGCCGAGGCGCTGCTGGGGAAGATGAAGGCGGGCCTGGTCGGCGTGCACGGCAACCCCGACGCGCTGCAGGCCGATGTCATCCAGACGCCCGAGGGCTGGCGCGCAACGGTCTGGCCTTTCCCGAGCAGGGAGCAGGCCCAGCTGATCAATGCGACCCTGGTGGCGCGCGGCCTCAAGACCAAGGCCGTTAACTTCTAGGACCGGCGTATGACGAAGGCGCGCTTGTCGCCGCTGTCAAAGCCACAGCGCTCGTAGAAGGCCCAGACGGCGGGGTCCTTGCGACTGGTCGTCAACACGACCTTGTAGGCACCTGCGCCCCAGGCTTGATCAATCGCATGCCGGACGACGGCCTGGCCATGCCCCTGGCCGCGATGGTCCGCATGGGTGACGACGTTCTCGATGACGCCATAGCTGCTGCCGCCGCGCGTCAGGTTGGGGATGACGGCGAGGTTGCAGCTGGCGATGAGCGTCTCACCGTCAAAAAGCCCGAAATGGCGCAGCCACGGATGTGCGAACACGGCGTGTACCGCCTCTTGCGAAGGCGGCGCATCGCCGGCGTTCAGATGCTGATAGAGATCAAGCAGAGCGTCGACATCGCCGACGCCCAGGTCACGGATCACCACAGCACTGCTCATCGCCCTGCGGGCCGAGCGCTGGGCCGCTCCCGAGCCGGCCCGCGCTGGCGATGTGCTTGCGGCTCGACGCCGCAAGCATCGCCGTCACCTCGGGGGACCGGCTGGACTCGCCCGCGTTCAGCGGCGCGAGGCCGGACGAGGGGTCTCATTATTTGACTTCCAACTTCATCGTGTTGGCAATGAAAGCCAGGATGTCGCTGCGCTCCTCGATGATCTTGGATGTCGGCTTGCCCGCGCCGTGGCCGGCGTTGACCTCGATGCGGATCAGCTTCGGAGCCGCACCCGTGTCGGCGGCCTGCAGCGTGGCGGCGTACTTGAAGCTGTGCGCCGGCACGACGCGGTCGTCATGGTCGCCGGTCGTGATCAGCACGGCCGGGTACTTGGCGCCGCTCTTGATGGTGTGCACCGGCGAGTAGGCGCGCAGCGCGTTGAACATCTCCGGGCTGTCGGCGCTGGTGCCGTAGTCGGTAGCCCAGGCCCAGCCGATGGTGAAGTTCTGGTAGCGCAGCATGTCCATCACGCCGACCTGCGGCACGGCGACCGCGAACAGGTCGGGGCGCTGGTTGGTGACCGCGCCGACCAGCAGGCCGCCGTTGCTGCCACCGTTGATGGCCAGCGTCGCGGGGCTGGCGACCTTGTGGCTGATCAACCATTCGCCGGCGGCGATGAAGTCGTCGAAGACGTTCTGCTTCTTCAGCTTGGTGCCGGCCTCGTGCCAGGCCGAGCCGTATTCGCCACCGCCGCGGATGGAGGCAATGACGTAGACGCCGCCCATCCTCATCCAGGTCGCGGCCGTCACGCCATAGCCCGGGGTGATGGAGATGTCGAAGCCGCCATAGCCGTAGAGCAGGGTCGGGTTGCTGCCGTCGAACTTCAGGCCCTTCCTCGCGGCGATGAAGATGGGGAAGCGGGTGCCGTCCTTGCTGGTGACGAATTCGCGGCGGGTCTCGAACTCATCGGGGTTGAAGGCCGTCTTGGGACGCTTGAACAGGCTGATCTTGCCGGTCTTGACGTCGTAGCGATGGATCTCGGCCGGGGTGGTCAGGCTGGTGTAGCTGAAGAAGGTTTCCCTGTCGCTCCAGCGCCCGCCGAAGCCGCCAGCCGTGCCGATGCCGGGCAGCTTGACCTCGCTGAGCTGCTTGCCGTCGGCGCCATGCACGCGCACGAGGGTCGCAGCGTCATGCAGATAGCTCAACAGGAAACGGCCGCCGACGGCAGAGGCTGCCGTCATCGCATCCGGGCCCTCGGGCACCAGCGTCTTCCAATTGGCCTGCGCCGGGTTCTTCAGGTCGACAGCGACGAGCTTGCCGCGCGGGGCGCCCTTGTCGGTCTTGACGATCAGCTTGCCGTTGACGGCGGCGACAGGGGTGTACTGGGCGTCGAAGTCCAGCGTGATGGGCTGGGGCTTGCCGCCGGCAAAAGCCCCCTTGGGCAGGGGCAGCACCATCAGGCCGTTCTTGCTGCCGGCGCTCTTCCAGACGCTGATGACCAGCAGTTGGCCGTCGTCCGACACCTCGGTGCCAAAGCCCCACTCCTTGTCGTCGCGGTTCTCGGCGACGAGCAGGTCCTCGCTCTGGGCCGTGCCGAGGCGGTGGTAATAGAGCTTCTGGAAGTAGTTGGCGCCCTTGAGCTTGTCGCCTTCCTTGGGCGCGTCATAGCGGGCGTAGAAGAAGCCCTTGCCATCGGCCGTCCAGGCGGCGCCGCTGAACTTGACCCATTCGATGGTGTCGGCGAGATCCTGTCCGGTGGCCAGGTCACGCACCTTCCAGGTCTGCCAGTCGGAGCCGGCACCGGCGATGCCATAGGCCAGCAACTTGCCGTCGCGCGAGGGCACGACGCCGCTCAGTGCCACGGTGCCGTCCTTGGACAGCAGGTTGGGGTCCAGCGCCACGACCGGCGTGTCGGCCAGGGACTTGGCCGTGTAGAGGACGTTCTGCTGCTGCAGGCCGTCGTTGCGGGTCCAGAAATAGCGGCCGCCTTCGCTGAAGGGGATGCCGAAGCGCTCGAAGTTGTAGAGCTCGGTGTAGATGCGGCGCGCCGGCAGGCGCTGCGGCATGGCGGCCAGGAACTTGTCGGTGACCTCGTTCTGGGCGATCACCCAGGCCTTGGTCTCGGCACTGTTGTCGTCCTCCAGCCAGCGGTAGGGGTCGGCGACGGCCGTGTCGTGATACGCGTCGATCTGGTCGGCCTTGCGCGTGACGGGGTAGGTCAGCGACTGGGCCTGGGCGCTGGTAGCGAGCACGGCGGCAGCAAGGGCGAGGGCGGACAGGGGAAGCTTCATCAGGCGGAGTCCTGGGTTCGGTAAGGCCGGGATTCTCGGCGCCGGCCAACCCGGCGCCGATCGTCATGCGATGAAGCCCTGACAGCAATAACCCTCAGCTTCGATAGTCCGCGTTGATGCTGACGTAGTCGTGGCTGAGGTCGCAGGTCCAGACGGTGGCGCTGGCCGAACCGCGGTTCAGGCCGACGCGGATGGTGATCTCGGACTGCTTCATGACGCGCTGGCCGTCTTCCTCGCGATAGGTCGTCAGGCGCCCGCCCTGGCGCACCACGGCAACGTCATCCAGGTCCAGGTCGATCAGGCCCTGGTCCAGGTCGCCAATGCCGGCATAGCCGACGGCCGCCAGGATGCGGCCCAGGTTCGGGTCGCTGGCAAAGAAGGCCGTCTTGACCAGCGGCGAGTGGGCGATGGCATAGGCCGCCAGCCTGCACTCGGCCTCGTCACGGCCGCCTTCGACGGTGATGGCAATGAACTTGGTCGCGCCCTCGCCGTCGCGCACGATGGCCTGCGCGAGTTCCTGGGCCAGCGCGATCAGCGCCTCGCGCAACGTCTTGGCCTCGGCGCTGTCCAGCGACGTGATCTCGGCATGCGCCGCGCGGCGCGACGCAATCAGCATGAAGCAGTCGTTGGTGGAGGTGTCGCCGTCGATGGTGATGCGGTTGAAGGAGGCGTCGGCCGCTTCTTTCACCAGCGGCTGCAGCAGGGCCGGGGCGACGTTGGCGTCGGTGGCGACGAAGCCCAGCATGGTGGCCATGTTCGGCCGGATCATGCCGGCGCCCTTGGAGATGCCGGTCAGGGTGACGGGCACGCCGCCGATCTCGATGCGGCGTGAAGCGGCTTTAGGCAGGGTGTCCGTCGTCATGATGCCGGCGGCAGCCTCGGCCCAGTTGTCGGCCTTCAGCGCGGCCAGGGCGGCGGGCAGGCCGGCGGTGATGCGGTCCACCGGCAGGGTCTCCATGATGACGCCGGTCGAGAAAGGCAGGATCTGCTCTGGCTGGCAGCCGATCAAGCCGGCCAGGGCCTGGCAGGTCTGGCGCGCACGGGCCAGGCCGTCGGCACCGGTGCCGGCGTTGGCATTGCCGGTGTTGATCAGCAATGCGCGGATGGCCGAGCCGCCGGCCAGATGCTCGCGGCAAAGCTGCACGGGAGCGGCGCAGAAGCGGTTGGTCGTGAAGACGCCGGCGACCGCGGCGCCCTCTTCCAGCGCGATGACGCTGAGGTCACGCCGGTTGGCCTTGCGCACGCCGGCCATGGTCACGCCAAGGCGCACGCCCGGCACGGGCAACAGGGAGGCGGGATCGGGGGCGGTGAGATTGACGGGCATGGCGCGCTCGGTTGGTCAGGGAAAGCGCGCAGATTCTAAGAAGCGCGAAAGGCTCCCGAAGGAGCCTTTGCAAGGGAGCGCAACGCGTTTCAGCGCGGCAGGCGGCGGCGGGCCAGCAGACCGATGACGCCCAGGCCGCCCAGGAAGAGGGCATAGGTCTCGGGCTCGGGGACCGCGTTGACGGCGCTTGCGACGACGAGGTCCTGGTAGCTGGCGTTGCTGAGCTTGGTCAGGCTGTACAGCGCCGGACCCTCGTAGCTCTGAGCGGCGGCCAGGTAGTTGGTGGCCAGGGCCTGCACCGAATTGTTGATGCCATTTTGCTGGCCGGTGGCACCTTCCGTCTTCAGGAAAAAGCTGCCACTACCCTGGGCAACGCTGAGCGTGCCGCTGCTCTCGCGCATGATTTCCCAGACTGCGAGCTGGAAGGCGGCTTGCTGGTTGCCGGAGTGGACCGAAGCAAACTTGCTGGAGTACAGCGCCTGCAGCAGTGTGTCCTGGCTGCCACTGAAGCTGCCGACCGTGTAGGTCTTGAAGTTGGGCGTCACGCCGTCGCTCTTGAAGCTCAGCGCGAAGGACTGGGTCGGCTCGATGCAGTAGGCCAGGAAACTGCCGGTGGCGGCATCCGTGAAGTTCAGTCCACCGGTGACGTAGTTGGTCGTCAGCGAGGTGGTGAGCGCCGGATCGCCGGCATCACGGTCGACGAAGCGGATGCTGACGGTGTCGGCGGCGAATGCCGAAGCGCTCATCAGCAGGGCGGCGGCGAGGGTCAGAGGCTTGAACATGGTTGGACTGCTTTCGTGATTGGGGCGGCTGGGCGCGGCTCAGCGAGCGCGGCGACGGGACAGGCTCATTCCGGCCAGGGCCACCGCCACCAGGGCCAGGGCGGTGGGCTCGGGCAACTCGGTGGTCGACGTACTGCCTTCCAGCGTGGCGGTGTAGCCCTCGAAGCCCTTGGCGCTGAAGCCGGCGCCAAGGACGTGCAGTTGCCAGGCGCCCGCCGACAGCCATTGCTGGCCCAGCGTCCAGGTCTCGATGCCGAAGATGTCGTTGTCCACGTCGATGCCGGCGCCGACCGGCGTCAGCGCGACGGACGTGCCACCCTGGGTGAGGTAGGCCGAGGTGATGTCGACGCTGGCCTGGTCTTCGGCCGAGAACGTGATGACGCTGCCGCCCATCAGCGTCACACCGTTCAAGGTGAAACCGAAGATGTCGTTGAACTGCGCGGCACCTGCGCCGTTGGACATGATGGCGTCGTTGGAAAAGCTGAACGACACCGGCGTCACCGCTGCGGTCGCATTGCATGCAGCGGCAACCAGACTGAGGGCGGCGAGCGCTTTAGACAACGTTTTCATCACGTACTTTCAGGTTCTCTATTCGGGTCTACCCGGAGTTTCGCCGGGGAATGACTGCACTCTAGGGGGGTGAGAGCGGTCCGAGCACCCCTCATGCGCGTGGCGCAGGCGGCGGGATGTGCCCAAACGCACGCTTTTCCCCCCACATGGGTGGGCTGCGCGGGGTGAGCCACCAATGAAAACGGGCCGGCAAAGCCGGCCCGTGGCGGGATGCGACCAGGAAAACTCAGGCCAGCTTGCCGTGGCAGAGCTTGAACTTCTTGCCACTGCCGCAGGGGCAGGGGTCGTTGCGGCCCACGTGGCCGTATTCGGCCAGCAGCGTGGCGGGGTCGACGTCCTGGCTGATGGAGCCGTCCTCGTTGGGATGCTGGTAGGTCACGTTGGACACCGCTTCGGCACGGCGCTCCATGGCCTCGGCGGCCTGGCTGGCCTCTTCCTGGCTCTGGATGCGCACATTCATCAGCGTGCGGGTGACTTCCATCTTCACGAGGTCCAACAGCTGGGAGAACAGCTCGAAGGCTTCGCGCTTGTATTCCTGCTTGGGGTTCTTCTGGGCATAGCCGCGCAGGTGGATGCCTTGGCGCAGATAGTCCAGGGCCGCCAGGTGCTCGCGCCAGCGCTGGTCGATGCTCTGCAGCAGCACCATGCGCATGAAGGGGTTGAACTGATCGATGCCGACGCGCTCGAGCTTGTCCTGGAAGAGCTCGTCGCCGGCCTTGGTGACGGTTTCCAGAATGTCGTCGTCGGTGATCGAGTCGCTCTTCTTGACGAGTTCGGTCAGTGACAGGCCAATCTGCCATTCGCCCTGCAACACCTGCTCCAGACCGGGCAGGTCCCACTGCTCTTCCACGCTCTCGGCCGGCACGAAGGTGCGCACGACATCGCTCAGCGTGGACTCGCGCAGCGAAGCGATCTGGGCGATGAGGCTATCGGCCTCGAGAATGTCGTTGCGCTGCTGGTAGATGACCTTGCGCTGGTCGTTCGAGACGTCGTCGTACTCGAGCAACTGCTTGCGGATATCGAAGTTGCGCGCCTCGACCTTGCGTTGGGCGCCTTCAATGCTGCGCGTGACGATGCCGGCCTCGATGGCCTCGCCTTCGGGCATCTTGAGCCGGTCCATGATGGCGCGCACGCGCTCACCGGCAAAGATGCGCATCAGCTGGTCGTCCAGCGACAGGTAGAAGCGCGAAGAACCCGGGTCGCCCTGGCGGCCGGCACGGCCGCGCAGCTGGTTGTCGATGCGGCGGCTCTCGTGGCGCTCGGTCGCGATGATGCGCAGGCCACCCTCGGCCCGCACCTTGTCATGCAGGCCCTGCCACTCGTCCTTGAGCTGCTGGATGCGGCGCGCCTTCTCGTCGGCGGGGACCGCCTCGTCGGCCTCGAGGAACTTGACCTGGTTCTCGACGTTGCCGCCCAGCACGATGTCGGTGCCGCGGCCGGCCATGTTGGTGGCGATGGTGATGACGCCCGGGCGGCCGGCCTGGGCGACGATCTGCGCTTCCTTCTCGTGCTGCTTGGCGTTCAGCACGTTGTGCGGCAGCTTGGCCTGGTCCAGCAGCTTGGAGATCAGCTCGGAGTTCTCGATGGACGTCGTGCCCACCAGCACCGGCTGGCCGCGCGTGTGGCAGGCGCGGATGTCCTCGATGACGGCGTTGTACTTTTCCTTGTCGGTCTTGTAGACCAGGTCCAGCTCGTCCTTGCGGATGGTCGGGCGGTTCGGCGGGATGACGACGGTCTCGAGGCCGTAGATCTCCTGGAACTCATAGGCCTCGGTGTCGGCCGTGCCCGTCATGCCCGACAGCTTGCCGTACATGCGGAAGTAGTTCTGGAAGGTGATCGAGGCCAGCGTCTGGTTCTCCGCCTGGATCTCCACGCCTTCCTTGGCCTCGACAGCCTGATGCAGGCCGTCGCTCCAGCGTCGCCCGCTCATCAGGCGGCCGGTGAACTCGTCGACGATGGTGACCTCGCCGTTCTGCACGACGTAATGCTGGTCGCGGTGATAGACGTGGTGGGCCCGCAGCGCTGCATTCAGGTGATGCATCAGCGTGATGTTGGCCGCGTCGTACAGGCTCGCGCCTTCCGGGATCAGGCCGGCCTCGGTCAGCAGCGCCTCCGCAACCTCGTGGCCGTCTTCGGTCAGGTGGATCTGGTGCGACTTCTCGTCCACCGTGAAGTCGCCCGGCTCGATGACGCCTTCACCGGTGCGCGGGTCGAGCTCGCCGATCTGCTTCTTCAGCTTGGGCACGACGGCGTTGATGCGCTTGTAGACGTCGGTGTGGTCGTCCGCCTGGCCCGAGATGATCAGCGGTGTGCGAGCCTCGTCGATGAGGATCGAGTCCACCTCGTCGACGATGGCGTAGGACAGGCCGCGCTGCACGCGATCGGCCGTCTCGTAGACCATGTTGTCGCGCAGGTAGTCGAAGCCGTACTCGTTGTTGGTGCCGTAGGTGACGTCGGCGGCGTAGGCCGTCTGCTTCTGCTCGCGCGGCATCTGCGGCAGGTTGATGCCGACCGACAGCCCGAGGAAGGTGTAGAGCTTGCCCATCCACTCGGCGTCGCGGCGCGCCAGGTAGTCGTTCACCGTGACGACGTGGACACCCTTGCCCGTCAGCGCGTTCAGGTAGACCGGCAGCGTGGCCATCAGCGTCTTGCCTTCGCCGGTGCGCATTTCGGCGATCTTGCCGTCGTTGAGCACCATGCCGCCGATCAGCTGCACGTCGAAGTGGCGCATCTTCAGTGAGCGCTTGCTGCCTTCGCGGCAGACGGCGAAAGCTTCGGGCAGGATGTCGTCGACCGTCTCGCCGGCAGCGATGCGCTGCTTGAATTCAGCCGTCTGGGCGCGCAATTCGTCGTCGCTCAAGCCCTCGTACTTCGGCTCCAGCGCGTTGATCTGCTGCACGGTGCGGCGGTACTGCTTGAGCAAACGCTCATTGCGGCTACCGAAAATCGAGGTGAGAAGCTTGGGCAACATGCTGCGAGGAATGAGGAGCTGCGCGGCACCGGGCGGGCTGTCCAACCGGTGGGAGGCGCGAATCTGAGGGCACGGCGAGGCATTGCAAGACGGACTTGCCCGGCCGCGCAAAACGGCGCAGTTTAGCAGTGGGCTTTTGGCCAGGATCGCCGCCTCACTACACTGCGGCTATGGCCAACCCGCCCCGCTACCTTGCTCCCAAGAGCGTGCGCGTCAGCGTCCCGTCGCCGACACCGGTGGCCGACGCGTTGCGTGCTCACGAGGGCCTGAGTCAGCTCAACGCGCGCCTGGAGGCGTCACGGCGGCGGCTGCGCATCATCGGGCCCGCGTTGCCGGGCAATCTGCTGGCCAGCCTGCAACCCGGGCCGCTGGACGAAGAAGGCTGGAGCCTGCTGGCCGCCAACGCGGCCGTCGCCGCCAAGCTGCGCCATCTGCTGCCCCGGCTGGAAGCCCTGCTGGCCCAGGCCGGGCTGCCCGGACATATCCGCGTGAAGCTGATCCAGAAATAGGCGCACATGAAAAAACCCACTGTCGCGAGACAGTGGGTTTTTGATTGGTGCCGGCTATCGGATTCGAACTGATGACCTACCGCTTACAAGGCGGTTGCTCTACCAACTGAGCTAAGCCGGCGAAAAACAGGCGAGATTCTAGTCGCTCACTTCACCCGTTTGAGTGAAGGCCGCGGGCCACCGCTGGGCGCGTCGGGTGGCGGGGGCGTGTCATCGCCCTCGTCGTCGCTGGCTTCGCTGGCCAGACGCAGGCCGCTGCGGCGCGGCTCCGGCGGCGCCGGGCTGGGCAGCGGTGCACCTTCGGCCAGCGCCTCGGGCGCCGGAAAGGCCATGCCCTGGCCGTTCTCGCGGGCGTAGATCGCGACAACATGGTCCACCGGCACGACGATCTCTCGCGCGACGCCGCCGAAGCGCGCCTTGAACTGGATGAACTCGTTGCCGAGATCCAGTCCGCTGGTGGCATCGAAGCCGACGTTCAGCACGATCTCGTTGTTGGACACGTACTCCATCGGCACCTGCACCGAACGATCGACGTGGACCGCGATATAGGGCGTGAAGCCGTTGTCCGTGCACCAGTCGTGCAGCGCGCGGATCAGGTACGGGCGGGTGGACGTGCCATTGCCCGCGCCACCTTCAACTCCTTGCGATTTATCCATGTACGACAGTCAACCCGGTCAGGGTGCAATACGGTCTGTAGACCCCGCGGCCGCCATGGAACCGGTTTTGCCGGGCCACTGACGGCGCCCCCTTGAGGGGGAAGCGCACAGCGCTTCGGGGTGGGCAATCAACGGCGCATGACCTTTTCCGAGGGCGTCAGCGCCTCGATGTAGGCCGGGCGGCTGAAGATGCGCTCGGCGTACTTGAGCAGCGGCAGTGCGTTCTTGGACATGTCGATGCCGTAGTAGTCCAGGCGCCACAGCAGCGGGGCGATGGCCACGTCGAGCATCGAGAAGTCGTCGCCCAGCATGTACTTGTTCTTCAGGAAGATCGGCGCGAGCTGGGTCAGGCGGTCACGGATCTGCGAGCGGGCCTTTTCGAGCTGCTTGTCGGTCGCCTTGGTCGTCGTGCCGCGGCCCTCGAGGATGTTCACGTGGGCGAACAACTCCTTTTCGAAGTTCAGCAGGAACAGGCGCACGCGGGCACGGGCCACCGGATCGCCGGGCATCAGCTGCGGGTGCGGGAAGCGCTCGTCGATGTACTCGTTGATGATGTGCGACTCGTACAGGATGAGGTCGCGCTCGACGAGGATGGGCACCTCGTTGTACGGGTTCATCAAAGCGATGTCTTCGGGCTTCGCGAACAGGTCAACGTCACGGATTTCGAAGTCCATGCCTTTCTCGAACAGCACGAAGCGGCAGCGGTGCGAGTAGGGGTCGGTGGTACCGGAGTAAAGGACCATCATGGCTTGGGCTCCCGAGGGGTCAGTCAATCAAAAACGCGCGACGGCTGGGGCCGCGCTGAAAAAGCAAACGCAGTGGGTGGCTACAAGCGCGCCCCACTGCGTGTTTCGACACCGCCCGAGAGCGGTGCCGGGATGGACGGGCTTACTTCACGTCCTTCCAGTACGAGGCGTTCAGTCGCCAGGCAAACACGGTCAGGATGGACAGGAAGATCAGCACGATCACGCCGAGCTGAAAGCGCTGGCCCTGAGCGGGCTCGCCCATCCACTGCAAATAGGCAACCAGGTCGGCCACGGCTTCGTCGTACTGGCGCTCGGACAGCGTGCCGGGCGTCAGTTGCTGGTAGCCGGCGAAGACGTGGGTCTTCTTGTCGTGGTCGTGCGGGTCGGCCACTTCCTCGAACTTGGCGGCGCGCTGGCCCTGCAGCTCCCACATCACATGCGGCATCGCGACGCTGGGGAAGGCCATGTTGTTCCAACCGGTGGCCTTGGTGTCGTCGCGGTAGAAGCTCCGCATGTAGGTGTAGAGATAGTCCGCACCCGAGCCCTTGGCACCATCGGCACGCGAGCGGGCGATGACGCTGAGGTCGGGCGGGTTGGCGCCGAACCAGGCCTTGGCGTCCTTCGGGTCGATGCTGACCTTCATGGTCTCACCGACCTTCTCGGCCGCGAACAGCAGGTTGTTCTTGATGTCGGCCTCGGACAGGCCGATGTCGCGCATGCGGTTGTAGCGCATGTAGGCGGCCGAGTGGCAGTTCAGGCAGTAGTTGACGAACAGCTTGGCACCGCTTTGCAGCGCCGCCATGTCCGACATCTTTTCCTTGGGGAACTTGTCCCACTCGATGCCGCCGGTGTTGGCCTGGGCGGCACCCACGAAGCCCAGGGTGGCCAGCAGGAGAGCGATCAGCTTTTTCATTGGTGTTGTTGCTCCGCGGCTCAGTGGGCGTGGAAGGTCACACGGTCCGGCACTGCCTTGGGCGTGCCGAGGCGGCTCCACCAGGGCATCAGCAGGAAGAAGCCGAAGTAGAACAAGGTGCCCACCTGGGCGACCAAGGTGCCCACGTCGCTCGGCGGCTGGATGCCGAGGTAGCCCAGCCACAGGAAGAAGACGACGAAGACGGCATACACATACTTGTGCCAGTCGGGGCGGTAGCGGATCGATTTGACCGGGCTGTGATCCAGCCAGGGCAGGAAGAACAGGATGATGACCGCGCCACCCATGACGACCACGCCCCAGAACTTGGCGTCGAAGACCTTGAGCAGGAAGATCAGCACGGCGGCCGCCACCAGCAGGGCCACCTTGGCGGCACCGCCGAACTTGCCCTTCAGGAAGCTCACGACGGCCGCGACGGCGACGACGCCGCACAGCACGTTGACCATGGTGTCGGTCGTCGCGCGCAGCATCGAGTAAAACGGCGTGAAGTACCAGACCGGGGCGATGTGCGCCGGCGTCTTCAGCGGGTCGGCCGGGATGAAGTTGTTGTACTCCAGGAAGTAGCCGCCCAGTTCCGGCGCGAAGAACAGGATGGCGGTGAAGGCCATCAGGAAGATGCAGACGCCGTAGATGTCGTGCACCGTGTAGAACGGATGGAAGGCGATGCCGTCCAGCGGGATGCCGGTCTTCGGGTCCTTGTGCTTCTTGATCTCGACGCCGTCGGGGTTGTTGGAACCGACGTCGTGCAGGGCCAGCAGGTGGGCAACCACCAGGCCCAGCAGCACCAGCGGCACGGCGATGACGTGGAAGCTGAAGAAGCGGTTCAGGGTCGCGTCGCCAACCACGTAGTCGCCGCGGATCATCAGCGCCAGGTCCGGGCCGACGAAGGGCACGGCAGCGAACAGGTTCACGATGACCTGGGCGCCCCAGTAGCTCATCTGGCCCCATGGCAGCAGATAGCCCATGAAGGCTTCGGCCATCAGGCACAGGAAGATCGCGCAGCCGAAGATCCAGACCAGCTCACGCGGCTTGCGGTAGCTGCCGTAGATCAGGCCGCGGAACATGTGCAGGTAGACAACGACAAAGAAGGCCGAGGCGCCCGTGCTGTGCATGTAGCGGATCAGCCAGCCCCAGGGCACATCGCGCATGATGTACTCGACCGACGCGAAGGCCAGGCCCGCGTCGGGCTTGTAGTGCATCACCAGGAAGATGCCGGTGACGATCTGGATCACGAGGACCAGCAGCGCCAGCGAGCCGAAGATGTACCACCAGTTGAAGTTCTTCGGCGCGTAGTACTCCGACATGTGGACCTTGTAGGCGTCGAACGCGGTCGGGAACCGGTTCTCCAGCCAGGTCATGGTCTTCACGCCTGCCGAGGCGCCTGCGGGTGCTTCTTTGAATTCAGCCATGTCTCGTCCCGTGCTCCGTTAGGCCTTCTTGTCTTCACCGATGACCAGCCGGGTGTCCGACAGATACATGTATGGCGGCACTTCGAGGTTGTCGGGCGCGGGCTTGTTCTTGAACACGCGGCCGGCCATGTCGAAGGTCGAACCGTGGCAGGGGCACAGGAAACCGCCCGCCCAGTCATCCGGCAGCGAGGGCTGGGCGCCGGTTGCGAACTTGTCGCTCGGCGAGCAGCCCAGGTGCGAGCAGATGCCGACGACGACGAGGTACTCGGGCTTGATCGAGCGGTTCTCGTTCTTGGCGTAGTCGGGGATGGGGAAGGCCTTGCGGTCTGAGTTCGGGTCGGCCAGCTGGCCGTCGTTCTTCTTCAGGGCCTCGAGCTGTTCCGGCGTGCGGCGCACGATCCAGACCGGCTTGCCACGCCATTCGACGGTCAGCTTCTCACCGGGCTTGATGCCGGAGATGTCGACCTCGACGGGGGCACCAGCGGCCTTGGCGCGCTCGCTCGGCGCAAAAGTGCTGACGAAGGGCACGGCAGTCGCAACGCCACCAACGGCGCCGGCGCAACCGGTTGCAATCAACCAGGTGCGCTTGCCTTGGTCCACTTGCTGGTCACTCATGAGGGTCCTCTAAAGAGACTTCTGATCAGGGGCAGCCCAGGATTCTAACGGACGCTTACCCGAGGCTCGGCCAAGCGACGACCGACCGCAGGTTTACCCGCCTTCTAGCTCGCCGGACTTGGCGCCAACATCCGTCCGAGTCATCTCACAGACATCGCCATCCAGGAGCCCCGCATGAGTTTCTTCTCCGAGTTCAAGGAGTTCGCCGTCAAAGGCAATGTCGTCGACCTGGCGGTCGGCGTGATCATCGGCGGCGCCTTCGGCAAGATCGTCGACTCCCTGGTCGGCGACGTCATCATGCCGGTCGTCAGCAAGATCTTCGGCGGCCTGGATTTCAGCAATTACTTCATCCCGCTGGCCGGCCAGACGGCCACGACGCTGGCCGAAGCCAAGAAAACCGGCGCCGTGCTGGCCTACGGCAGCTTCCTGACCGTGTCGCTGAACTTCATCATCCTGGCCTTCGTCATCTTCCTGATGATTCAGCAGATCAACCGCCTCAAGCGCGAACCTGAAGCCGCGGCCGCGCCGGCCGAGCCGCCGGCCACGCCGGAAGACATTCAACTGCTGCGGGAGATTCGCGATTCGCTGAAGCGCTAAGCTCTCGCGCCGCCCGTCGCCCGGTAAGCAATGGTTACCGGGCTTTTTTGTGCCAGGAATTTGGCAACTGGTTGAAAACCCGCGCCTGTTGCAGGCGCGATACTTTCAATGCAGCTCGTGCCACCAGTTGATGAACGCGCCAGAGATACGCCTGAACCCGCACCTCGAAGCCTCGCTGACCCGCATTCGTCTGGCGGGTGAGCAGGCGGCCGAGCGCTGCGCGGAGGGTCTGGGGCTGTCGGCGTTGTCCTCCGGGCAGGTCAAGCGCCGCGACACCCTGCTCGCGGCTCAATTCGTGTTCCGCCAGCAACAAGGCGTGTTCTCGCAGCGTTTTGTGCAGAGCTTGCGCAAACAGGTGTCGGCCGAACAATCCGATACCAAGCCGCCGCAGGCGGCGCCCACGGCCAAAAAGGCCTGGGGCGAGCTTTCGCTGATGGACGACGACCAGGTCAACAACCTGGTGGCCGCGGACCGCATCGGCCTGGCCATTGGCCACCACTGCGAGTGGGAGCTGCGCGAGGTCGAATCCTATGTCGCCGGCATCCAGGTCGGTGAACGCAACCCCTTGCGGCCCGAGCTCATCGGCCAGGGCCTGCTTGATGCCATCCAGGCCATCACCGACGACCCTGTCACCCGCCAGACGCTGACTGACGAATTGACTCGCGCGCTGGCCCAGGAGATGCGCGCCTGCTATGCCGATATTGCCGAGTTGCTGCGCTCGCGCGGCCTGCGGCCCCAGGACTTGCGCGTGCGCGCATCGCCGGATGGCGCCGCCTCGCGCCTCGGCGGCCTGGGTGCAGCCACCCAGCCTGGCGATCTCGATTCGGGCCTTGGCGGCATGTCCTCGCGCGGTGGCTACGGTGGCTCAGGGCATGGCGGCCTGGGTGGCCAGGGAAGCCCTGGCGGCGGCCGCAACAGCGGCTTCGGCGGAGCCGGCGGCAGCTTTGGCAGCCGCGGCGGCGGCGGAGGCAGCGGCGGCATTGGCCGGGTCGACCCCCAGATGATGGACCTGCTGCGCCGCCTGGCGCAGACGCCCGGCGCCTACGAGCCGGCCTATGACAGCCACGGCAACTCCAGCCGCATGGGCCTTGACACCCTCAGCGGCGAGCCCAGCGCCTGGGGGCAGATGCCGCTGCCGCCCAACCTGATCAACCAGCATCGCGACGAACTGCGTCAGATGGCCACGGGCCGGCTGGACCACATGGTCATCGACGTCGTCGCCGGCCTGTTCGACCAGATCCTGTCCGACCCCAAGGTGCCGCCGCAGATGGCGCGCCTGCTGGCCCGCCTGCAGCTGCCCGTGCTGCGCGTGGCCCTGGGCGACGAAACCTTCTTCTCCTCGCGCCGCCATCCGGTGCGGGTGTTCGTCAACCGCATGGCGTCCCTCGCCTGCGCCTTTGAGGACTTCAGCGACGATCCCGGCCGCTCCTTCCTGGCCCATGTGCGCGACCTCGTGCAGGACGTCGCCCAGGGCGATTTCGACCGCATGGACGTCTACACGTCCAAGCTGGACGCCCTGGAAGCCTTCATCACCGAGCAGACCCGCAGCACGCTGAAGGCTGCCGGCGACGCCGCCGCCGTCGTCGAGCGCCGCGAGACCGACCTGCGCCTGCAGCAGCGCTACGCCCTGCAACTGCAGCAGCAGCTCGCCCGTGTGCCCATGCAGGACTTCCTGCGCACCTTCCTGGCTCAAGTCTGGTCCCAGGCCATCGTGCTGGCTTCGCGCGAGGGCGCGCCGGAGCGGGCCCTGCGCCTGCGCACCCTCGGCCGCACCCTGGTCATGAGCGTGCAGCCCAAGGGCGGCACGGCCGCGCGCGCCGATTTCCTGCGCGAGCTGCCCAATCTGATGCGCACCCTCAACGAGGGCATGGATCTGATCCGCTGGCCGGACGGCCCGCGCAAGGACTTCTTCGGCGTGCTGCTGCCCGCGCATGCCGAATCGCTGAAGGGCCAGGCAGCCAGCGCCCTGGACACCAACCTGCTGATCAAGCAGCTCGACCAGATCTTCGGCGTCGCGCCACCAGCCGAGGCCGACCTCGCCAGGCCCATGGCCGGCGAGACGGCGCCCGGCGATCTCGACGCCAGCCAGCGCCTGACGCCGGCCGAAGCCAAGAGCCTGGGCCTCGTCGAGGAAGCCAGCGTCGACTGGAACGGCGAGCTGGACCTCGACCTGTCAGGCAACGACGCCGCGGCCGCGGCCGAACCGCTGCAGGCCGTGGACATCTCCATCGACGGCCTGCCCGCCGCCGAGGGCGCGCCCGAGGCCAGCAGCGGCGCCCTGCTGGTGGACAACATGCAGCTCGGCTTCGCCTACCAGATGCACACCGGCAACGAATGGCAGAAGGTGCGCCTGGCCCATGTCAGCGCCGGGCGCAGCTTCTTCATCTTCACGCACGGCAACCGCCACCAGGAGACGGTGACGATGACGGCCCGCATGCTGCGAAAGCTCTGCGAGGCCGACCGCATGCGCGCCTATGAACACGGCCTGCTGCTGGAGCGCGCGACGGCTCGTGCCCGGGCGCAACTGGCGGCGCTCGGCGGCCGCTAGAACATATGCCCCTCGCCCAGGCTCGCGCTGCTGAACGCCCGCGAGCCTAGTCGGTCCCCCGCGGGGACGCCGCCCCTTGCAGCATTGAGCCGCAAGCGTCGTCAGGCGGGCCGGCTCGGGAGCGGCCCAGCGCTCGGCCCGAAGGATCTAACCCCAGCCAGCCGGCGTGCCATTGCCAGTGCCGCGCCCAGGCTGGCCGGGTCGGCCAGGCCTCGCCCCGCGATGTCGAAAGCCGTGCCGTGGTCGGGGCTGGTGCGCACGAAGGGCAGGCCCAGCGTCACGTTGACGCCCTGCTCCACCCCGAGGTATTTGACCGGGATCAAGCCATGGTCGTGCACCATCGCCACGACGACGTCGAACTCGCCGCGCCGGGCCCGCATGAAGATGGTGTCGGGCGCATAAGGGCCGCTGGCGTCCATGCCGGCCGCACGTGCGTCGGCAATGGCGGGCGCGATATGCAGGATCTCTTCATCACCGAACAGGCCGCCTTCGCCGGCATGCGGGTTCAGCCCGGCCACGGCAATGCGCGGCGCGGCGATGCCCATGCGCTGCAGCGCCGCCTGGGTGATACGCAGCGTCTCTGCCACCGCCTCGCGGGTCACACGCGAGATGGCTTCGCGCAGCGAGCAGTGGATGGTGACGAGCACCGTGCGCAGCTCCTCGTTGGCCAGCATCATGCGCACCGGCACGCCCCCCGCCAGGGCCTGCAGCATTTCCGTATGGCCCGGGTAGGGCGAGCCGGCCGCATGCAGGGCTTCCTTGTGAATGGGTGCCGTGATGAGGGCGCGCGCATGGCCCGCCTGAATCAGGCCAACAGCAGCCTCGATGCACAGGGCTGCGGCCGCGCCGGCACGGGCATCGACCTGGCCCAAGGGGGCATCGATCAAGCCTGCGGGCAGGCCAGCGGGCTGCCAGACCGGCAGGCAGCGCAGCGGTACGCGGCCTAACTCATAGGCCCCATGCAATTCGGCGACCGCCAGGCCACCGCCGGCAGCAGCGACCGCGCGCCTCATGACGGCAACGTCGCCGACCACCAGGGCATCCCGCGGCATCTCGTGCCGCCACAACTTGGCGATGATCTCGGGGCCGATGCCACAGGCATCACCCATGCTGAGGACCAGGGGCTGGCCTAGGGAGTTTTCCGGGGTCATGCCGCATTCTTTCATCACCCCGGCAGCGCGCTGGCAGACTGCCCACCGGCTCATCACGCCGTGGAGACTTTCTTGCGCAAGACCCTTGTTGCCGCCCTGATCGCCGGTCTGCATCTGACCGCCCCCGCCGCCACCCAGCCGGCACCCAAGGCCAATGCAGCCGCTACCGACGCTGTCGCCAAAGCCCATCAGGCCCTGCTGGCCCTGTTCGACGAAGCCTGGGAATCCGAGGCCCATGCGGCGCCGGAATGGGCCACGCTGCGCGGTGACCTGCGCTTCAACGACAAGCTGAGCGACCGTTCCGCGGCCGGCCTGGCCGCCCGCGACGCTTTTGCCCGCGACATGCTGGCCCGCGCCCGTGCGGTGGACGCGGCCCAGCTCAGCGACACCGACCGTGTCTCGCTGGCCCTTTTCATCAACCGCTACCAGCAGGAGGTGGCCATGCAAGGCTTCGCCGGCTGGCGCACCTTGACGCTGGGCACCCTGTACGGCGCGCAATCGGCCCTGGCCGGCTTTGCGCGCAATGTGCCGGTCAACAACGAGACCCAGGTCAAGCAGTGGCTGACGCGCCTGGCCGCCTACCCGGCGCGGGTCGACCAGGAAATCGCCATCCTGCGCCAGGGTCTGACCCTGGGTTGGGTCACCTCCAAGCCGGTGCTGGCGCGTGCCATTGCCCAGGTGGAAGGGCAACTGACCGAGGACGTCACCAAGAGCCCGGTCTACGAACCCTTCACGCGCATGACGGTGGACGCCAGCGTCAAGGTCAACTACCAGGCACAGGGCCAGGCGGCCATGCGCGAGATCTTCTACCCGGCCCAGCGCAAGCTGCTCGCCGTCATGAAAGACGAGCTGATGGCCAAGGCCCCCGACAGCGGCTCGCTGTCGAGCTACCCCGGCGGCGACAAGGTCTACGAGGCGTTGATCCAGCGCCATGTGACGCTGCCGCTGGCGGCGGGCGACATCCACACCACCGGCCTGCGCGAGGCCGCGCGCATCCGCGCCGAAATGGAGAAGGTCAAGGCCGAGGCCGGTTTCGACGGTGACCTCGCCGCCTTCAAGAAATTCCTCTACAGCGACCCCAAGTTCTTCAACCAGACGGCCGACGAGCTGCTGGACGGCTACCGCGCCATCGCCAAACGCATCGACCCCGAGCTGCCCAAGCTCTTCGCCCAGCTGCCGCGCTCGCCCTATGGCATTCGCGGCATGCCGCCCTATACCGGCGAAGGCGCGGCCGACAACTACAACGGCCCCTCGCTGGACGGCACGACCCCCGGCTGGTTCAACGCCAACGCGATCTCGTTCAAGCGCCGGCCCAAATGGGCGATGGAGACGCTGGTGGCCCACGAGACCGTGCCAGGCCACCATCTGCAGATCTCGCGCCAGGTCGAGCTGGGCGAGCTGCCCAACTTCCGCCGCCAGTCGCAGTACTCGGTCTTCAGCGAGGGCTGGGCGCTGTATGCCGAGACGCTGGGCCCGCAGATCGGCCTGTTCCGCGACCCCTACACGCGCTTTGGCCACTTGCAGGCGCAGATGTTCCGCGCCGCGCGCCTGGTCGTCGACACCGGTCTGCATGCCCTGGGCTGGAACCGCGACAAGGCCATCGCCTACATGATCGAGCAGACCGGCCACGACGCCACCTTCATGACGGCCGAGGTCGACCGCTACCTGTCCCAGCCCGGCCAGGCGCTCAGCTACATGATGGGCGAGCTGAAGATCAAGGAGCTGCGCGCCCGGGCTGAAGCCGCCTTGGGGGCCAAGTTCGACCAGCGCCGCTTCCACATGGCCGTCATCGATCAGGGCGCCATGCCTTTGCCGCTGCTGGAGCAGCGCATCAATGCCTGGATCTTGAGCGAAAAGGCACGGCCATGAGCTACGCAATCGGCATTCCCGGCCAGCCCTGGGGCCCGGGCGAGGTCGCCGCCTGGC
Source organism: Roseateles sp. P4_D2 (assembly GCF_056401875.1). NCBI lineage: Bacteria > Pseudomonadati > Pseudomonadota > Betaproteobacteria > Burkholderiales > Sphaerotilaceae > Roseateles > Roseateles sp. P4_D2. The sequence continues at coordinate 30,708 of NZ_JBFUIM010000014.1, forward strand.
GCGGGCGCCTCGTCAAGCAGCGCAGCTTTGCGGCTGACGTGCTCGCCACCATCGAGCCTCTGAAGCAGGATTTCGACGTCAGCGAATACGGCGCCGTGGTCTGTGACGGCGAACGCTTCCCGCTACTGGCCATCCGCGGCCGCGGCTGGCGCCAGGACCTGCCCGTCCTCGTCGTGACCGGCGGCGTGCATGGCTACGAGACCAGCGGCGTGCATGGTGCGCTGCAGTTCGTCCGCGAGCATGGGCAGGAAGCTGCCGGCCAGGCCAACCTGCTGGTGGTGCCCTGCGTCAGCCCCTGGGCCTATGAGCGCATCCAGCGCTGGAACTTCGATGCGCTGGACCCGAATCGCAACTTCCGCGAGGGCAGCCCCGTGCCGGAGTCCACGGCCCTGGTGGCCCTGCTCGCGCCGCTGCGCGGCCGCGTGCTGATGCACATCGACCTGCACGAGACCACCGACACGGACGAATCAGAGTTCCGCCCTGCCCTGGCGGCGCGCGATGGCGAGGTGTTCGAGCCCGGGCTGATCCCCGACGGCTTCTACCTCGTCGACGACGCCGAGCACCCGCAACCGGAGTTCCAGAAGGCCGTCATCGCCGCAGTGGCCCAGGTCACCCACATCGCCGAGCCCGATGCCAACGGCCAGATCATCGGCTGCCCGCTGCAGTCGCCCGGCGTCATCAGCTTCGCGGTGCGAAGCCGTTTCCTGTGCGCAGCCATCACCGGCGCTCGCTTCAGCACGACGACCGAGGTCTATCCGGACAGCGCGCGCGCCACGCCCGAGCAATGCAATGCGGCGCAGGTCGCGGCCACCCGTGCCGCGATCGGCTACGCGCTGGCGGCCGAGATCTGAACCTCAGGCGGCGTCATTCGCAGACCAGCAGCCCTCTGGCACCCACCCCATGCGTGGACTGCAGCAAAGAGGTGGCATTTACCAGCCGCCCCATCCGGCGCCGCACGACGCCCTCGGCATCACGCTCGAGCTTGACGCAGAGGTCGGGGTCCAGCCCCATCGCGATGCGCTCCTCGAAGGTGGGCCTGGGTGAATTGCTGCGCGGGTCGGTCGTTGCCGGGTTGACCAGGGCGCCGCGCAGGATTTCGGGGCTGGGCCTCAGGTTCAGCGCGCCGGGTGCAGACGCCGCCGCACCGGGCGACAGGGCCGCACCCGTCGCCGCGACCACGGGCGCGCCCTCGCCGTCCGGTGCGCCCGGCAGGGTTGGTGTGGGTCTTGGGCTGATGCCCGGTGATGGGGCGGTGGGCTGCCGCGCCTGCACGCGCGCCGCACGCTGGTGCAACTGAGGCGGCGGGGGCAGCAGGCGCAGCACCACTGAACGCCGCGCTTCTTCGCCTGCCGCTGGCCACCGCCGCGCCTGCCAGATGAGCAGCAGCAACGCCGCATGCCCCAACAGCACGGCCCAGACCGCCATCTGCCGACGCCGGGACGAAGCCAGGCGCCAGCGGCCTGGCCGCGTGACGGCCTCCGCGGCCTTCACGCGCCGGCCGGATGAAGGCCAAGCATCCCAAGGACACGAGTGGGCGAGCGGGCAACGCAATAGCAGCAGGAAGGCATGCCGGATGCTAGGAGCCGCGGCCCCGCGCCGGGTTACGCCAGGGTTAGGTCAGGCCGGGTTGTCCACGTCGATGAACTGCCAGGTGAGGCCCAGATCCTGCGCGACCTGGGCACCGACGCCCTGCACGCCGTAGCGCTCGGTGGCATGGTGGCCGGCCGCGATGAAGGCGACGCCGGTCTCACGGGCGTAATGGGCCTGGGGCTCGGAGATCTCGCCGGTGATGAAGACATCGGCGCCCGCCGCGATGGCCGACTCGAAATAGCTCTGGGCGCCGCCGGTGCACCAGGCGACGCGGCGCAGCGGGCGGCCGTCGCCCGGCACGGCGGTCACGTTGCGGCCCAGCGCATCGCGAAGCCTCACCGTCAGCGCGGCAAGGTCGGTGGGCTCGATGGCCGCGCTGAAACCGAGATCCTGCTCGCCGAAGCGGCTGTCCGCAGTCCAGCCGAATTGCGCACCAAGCTGCGCGTTGTTGCCCAATGTCGGGTGAGCGTCCAGCGGCAGATGATAGGCAAAGAGGTTGATGTCATGCTGGATCAACCGCGCCAGGCGCTGCTTCATCCAGCCCGTCACGCGGCCATCCTGTCCACGCCAGAACAGGCCGTGATGGACCAGGATGGCACCCGCCCCGACGGCAATGGCCGCGTCGATCAGGGCCAGGCTGGCTGTGACGCCGCAGACGAGATGACCCACCTCGGCGCGCCCCTCGACCTGCAGACCGTTCGGCCCATAATCCTTGAAGCGCGCGGGCTCCAGCAGCTGGTTCAGGCGGAGTTCCAGCGCGGCGCGATCGGTCATGGCTTGATGGGGATGTAGGTGTTGAAACGGCTCTGGCTGATTTTCGCGCAGGCGGTCACCGTCGCCCTGGCCGCCCTCTTCGTCGTCTCGACGCTGAAGCCGCAATGGCTGCACGAGGCACGGCTACCCCATGCCACCGTCGCCCAGACCGCACGCCAGATCGCCTTGCCCTCCTCGCCTGCCGCCTCCGTCGTGCGGGCCGGTTTCTCGCAGGCCGCTCGCGTCGCAGCGCCGGCCGTCGTCAGCATCACGGCCAGCAAGGCGCCGTCGCGCGCGGGCCGGGCACACGAGCAGCTGTTCGGCTTCCCGTTCGGGCTGCGCCAGCCCCGCGGCAGTCCCCAGCTTGGCCTGGGCTCGGGCGTCATCATCTCGGCCGACGGCGTGCTGCTGACCAACAACCATGTCGTCGAGGGCGCCTCCGACATCGAGGTCATGCTCAGCGACGGCCGCCAGGCCCAGGCCAAGCTCATCGGCACCGATCCCGAGACCGATGTGGCCGTGCTGAAGATCAGCCTGCCCGATCTGCCGGTCATCGCGATGGGCGATGCGGCCAGTCTGGCGGTCGGTGACGTCGTGCTGGCCATCGGCAACCCCTTCAATGTCGGCCAGACGGTCACGTCCGGCATCGTGTCGGCGCTGGGCCGCAATCAGCTGGGCATCAACACCTTCGAGAACTTCATCCAGACCGATGCCGCCATCAACCCCGGCAACTCGGGCGGCGCGCTGGTGGACGCCGATGGCCGGCTGGTGGGCATCAACACGGCGATCTTCTCGCGCAGCGGCGGGTCCCTGGGCATTGGCTTCGCCATCCCGGTCGACGTGGCCCGCCAGGTGGCGGCCTCGCTGCTGCAGGACGGTGTCGTCGCGCGCGGCTGGATCGGTGTGCAGACGCGCGAGCTGACGCCCGAGCTGGCCGAGGCGCTGAAGCTGGGCGACGCCAAGGGCGTGCTGATCGGCGGCGTCGTCAACGACGCGCCGGCGGCCAAGGCTGGCATCAAGCCGGGCGACGTGCTGACCCGCATCGGCGAGCATGCCGTCACGACGCCAGCCGAACTGCTGGCCAGCGTGGCGGCTCTCAAGCCCAGGAGCCAGGTCGACGTCGCTGTGCAGCGCGCCGGCAAGGCCATGCACTTCCAGCTCGCCGTGGCTCAGCGGCCCAAGCCGCAGCGCGATCAGGACGACTGATCGGGGGTGGTCTGCTCGGCCTCGTCGGGCGCCTTGGTATGGCGCACGAAGTAGGTGGACGCAAACAGCCCCACCTCATAGAGCAGGCACATCGGGATCGCCAGTGCGAGCTGTGAAACGATGTCGGGCGGCGTGATGACGGCGGCGATGATGAAGGCCACGACGATGAAGTAGCCGCGCCATTCGCGCAGCTTCTCCACGGACACGATGCCCATGCGCACCAGCACGACAACGACGATGGGCACCTCGAAGGCCGCACCGAAGGCGATGAACATGTTCATCACGAAGCCGAGATAGGCCTCGATGTCAGGCGCCGCCGTGATGCTCTTGGGCGCAAAGCTCTGGATGAAGGCGAAGACCTTCTTGAAGACGAAGAAGTAGCAGAAGGCCACGCCGCCGAAGAACAGCAGCGTGCTCGACACGACCAGCGGCATCACCAGGCGCTTCTCGTGCGAGTACAGGCCCGGCGCGACGAAGGCCCAGGCCTGGTAGAGCACGATGGGCAAAGCCAGCATGAAGGCGGCCAGCATGGTGATCTTGATCGGCACGAAGAAGGGCGCGATGACGTTGGTCGCGATCATCTTGGTGCCTTCGGGCAGGTTGGCCACGAGCGGCGCCGCCAGCCAGTCGTAAAGCTGGCTCGGCCCGGGGTAGAGGCACAGCACGCCGAAGCAGACCGCGATGGCGATGACGGCGCGCAGCAGCCGGTCGCGCAGCTCCATCAGGTGGGTGACGAAGGGCTGTTCGGTACCGGCCAGTTCGTCGTGGTCGGGGTTCTGGAAGGAGCTCATCGGTTCAGGCCTGGTGGGCGGAATCGCGCCACGCGGGCAGCTCCCGATTGGGTATGACGCTTCACACCGGCCTTCTGCTTGAACCACATCGGCGTCGACCCGCGCTTGAGGCGCCAGTTTTTCTTGGGGTGGCGGTACTCGGGCGGCGGTGGTGCGATCGTCGTGCCGGCTTCGTAGGATGAGTCGCTGGTCACGTCCTGCCAGGTCTGGTTCATCGCCTGCGTTGCGGTGTCCACCTCCTGGCGCACGCTCTGCTCGACGTCCTGGACCGCCGTCTGGAACTGGGTCTTCATCTTCTGAAGCTCCTCCAGTTCGATGGAGCGGTTGACCTCGGCCTTCACGTCCGCCACATAGCGCTGTGCCTTGCCCAGCAAGGTGCCCACCGTGCGAGCCACGCGCGGCAGCTTCTCGGGGCCGATGACGATCAAGGCCACCGCGCCGATCAGCGCGATCTTGTCGAAGCCGAAGTCAAGCACTTAGGACTTGGTCTTCGCGTCGACGTCGACCGTGTTCGGGTCATTGACCTTGCGGGCGGTGACCTGTTGGGGCGCAGCGGCTTGCTCTTCGGAAGTCGTGCCGTCCTTCACCCCATCCTTGAACCCCTTGACGGCAGCGCCGAGGTCGGAACCGACATTGCGCAGCTTCTTGGTGCCGAAGATGGCGATGACGACGACGAGGACGATCAGCCAGTGCCAAATACTGAATGAACCCATGATGTTGACTCCTTGTGGACTGGCTCAAATTCTAGGTGAGGGATGACCCTAGCATCCCGGGTCATTTCGAGGTCGATCGCGTTCCGGTGCGATCGTGCTCAGCCCTTAGGTTTGGTCACAACTCAGCCTTTCAACCACGGCCGAGGCCCGCCCATCACATGCAGATGCAGGTGCAACACCTCCTGACCGCCGTCCGGACCCGTGTTGATGACGTGGCGGAAGCCGTTGGTAACACCCAGTTCCTTCATCAAACGCGGGCCCAGGGCCGTCATCTTGCCCAGCAGCGCAGCCTCGGCCTCGGTCACGTCCGCCATGGAGGCGATGTGGCGCTTAGGGACGATGAGCACGTGGACCGGCGCCCAGGGGTGGATGTCATGGAAGGCCAGAACGTCCTCGTCCTCATAGGCCTTCTTGCTCGGAATCTGGCCGGCGACGATCTTGCAGAACAGGCAGTTGGGATCGTGAGTCATCTTTTTGCTCGCTTCAGACCGGCATGGGTTTGCCGTCGTTCCAGTTCAAGAAGCCCTTGACGAGGCGATAGAGGAACCAGATGCCGTCCACGGCGAGGATCACGAAGCCCACGCCCAGCAGCAAGGTGGCAAAGCCCAGGATGCCCCATACCAGGCTCCACCAGAAGGTACGGATCTGCCAGGTGAAATGGCTGGCGTAGACGGTGCCCGCGGTGTCCTCGCGCTTGATGTAGTTGATGATGATGGCCACGATGCCGGTGAAGCCGGTGAAGGCACTCAGGGCATAGAGGACATAGACCACCATCGTCAGCTGCTTGAGGCTGGCCAGCTTCTCGGCAGGCGCGCCGACATCCAGCGCCGCGGGGCTCGGATCGTTGTTCATGGGGCTTCTTTCGGCAGCTTGTTGCGGGACGCGAATTCTTCCAGGCCAGACAAGCCCTCGCGACGCGCAAGTTCCCGGAGCACGTCCTCGGGCTTCAGCCCGAAGTGGGCCAACGCCACCATGCTGTGAAACCACAGGTCGGCCACTTCATAGACGACCTTCTGGGCGTCGCCATCCTTGGCGGCCATGACGGTCTCGGTGGCTTCCTCGCCGACCTTTTTCAGGATGGCGTCCAGGCCCTTGTCGAAGAGCTTGGCGACGTAGCTAGTGCTCGGGTCGGCACCCTTGCGGGAGTCGATGACCGCGCCTATGCGGGAAAGGATGTCGTCACTCATAGATTTTTGCGGGGTCCTTCAGTACCGGCTCGGTGGCGCTCCAGACACCGTTCTCCAGCTTCTGGAAGAAGCAGCTGTGCCGGCCGGTGTGGCAGGCGATGCCCGGTTCGTGCCCGAGTTGGGTGATGGTCAGCAGCACGACGTCGTTGTCGCAGTCCATGCGAATGGCATGCACCTGCTGGAAATGACCGCTCTCCTCGCCCTTGTGCCAGAGCTTGCCGCGCGAGCGGCTCCAGTAGACGGCCTGGCCGCGCTCGGCCGTCAGGGCCAGGGCCTCGCGGTTCATCCACGCGAACATCAGCACGTCGCCCGTGCCCTGCTCCTGGGCGATGACAGGCACCAGGCCCTTGTCGTCCCATTTGATTTCGTCCAGCCAGTTCATTGCCCGCCCGGCCGCCCGAAGGGCAATGGCGCCCCCTCGGGGGACAGAGAACGAAGTGAACGTGGGGGCTGCGTTTCCATGGTTTCAGTCTAGGTGAGTGGGGCCGACGTGGTTGCGTTCTGCCGCGAACCAGTTCAGGACCGGGATGGTGCCCGGCAGCACAGGCTTGACCTGCACCGGCAGGCTGGCCCAGGCCATCTGCTGGTTCTCCAGCATCTGGAAATCGCCGGTCCACTCGAAGACCTTGCAGAAGTTCAAGCGCACCAACGCATGCGGGTAGTCGAAGATTTCCGTCTTCCAGGGATGCGCGGCGCCGATCTCGATGCCAATCTCCTCGCGCAGCTCACGCGCCAGCGCCTGCTCGATGCTTTCGCCCGGCTCGACCTTGCCGCCCGGGAATTCCCAGTAGCCGGCGTAGACCTTGCCCTCGGGGCGCGAGGTCAGCAAGAACTGGCCGTCAGGCGCGACGAGAACGCCAACCGCCACTTCGGTGATGGGACGTTCAGTCATTCGGCACGCCCTGCCATGTCGCGCGCGAACTGGTAAGCCACACGGCCCGAGCGCGAGCCGCGCTCCAGCGCCCAGATCAGCGCCGGCTGGCGTGCCCCTTCAATGGCGGCGTCGTCCACGCCAAAGTGGCGCAACCACTGCGCCACGATGGCCAGGTATTCGTTCTGGCTGAAGGGGTAGAAACTGATCCACAGCCCGAAGCGCTCGGACAGCGAAATCTTCTCCTCCACGGCCTCGCCGGGATGGATTTCGCCATGCTCGCCATGGGTGCCCGCAAGGTTGTCGACCATCTTCTCGGGCAGCAGGTGGCGGCGGTTGCTGGTGGCGTAGATCAGCACGTTGTCGGTGGCGGCAGCGACGGAGCCGTCGAGCACGCTCTTCAGCGCCTTGTAGCTGGCCTCGCCTTCGTCGAAGCTCAAGTCATCGCAGAAAACCACGAAGCGCTCCGGGCGAGCCGCGACCTGTTCGACCAGGTCCGGCAGGTCCACCAAGTCGGCCTTGTCGACTTCGATGAGGCGCAGGCCCTGGCTCGAAAACTCGTTGAGCACGGCCTTGATCAGCGAACTCTTGCCCGTGCCCTTGGCGCCCGTCAGGAGCACGTTGTTGGCCGGCTTGCCGGCGACGAACTGGGCGGTATTGCGCAGCAGCCGCTCCTTCTGCGGCTCGACTTCCTGCAGGTCTGACAGGCGGATGCGGCTGACGGCGCGCACCGGCTCAAGCACCAGGGCGCCATGGCGCCGGCGGGCGCGAAAGGCGGTGGAAGCAGCCCAGTCGGGCGGCGTGGCGGCGTGGGGCAGAACGGCTTCGAGCCGGGTCAGCAGGCCCTCGGCGCGGGTGAGGAAGGAATCCAGAGCGGCAGACATCGCCGCAGTTTAGGCGGGCAGGCTCAGGCGATCGCCTTGAGCGAGGCTTCGAGCTGCTCCGTCGGCAGCCGCTTGAAGCCCGAGCGGGCATAGCGCTGCAGCCGGCCAATGATGAAGCTGACCCAGACCGAGGCCTGAGCATTGGCCTGCACGGTCGGCGTCAGTGAACCCTGCGCCTCGGCTGCGGCGCGCAGTACCTGGCGCAGCGAGGATTCGATGCGGTCGAAGAACTGGTTCATGCGGGCCACCAGCCGCTCGTTCTCGTAGACCAGGGCGTCGCCCACCATCACCCGAGCCATGCCGGGATTCTTTTCGCCGAACTGCAGGATGACGCTGGCGATGCGCGCGGCCTTGCCAGGCGGCGGCAGGGGATGCGGCGAGTCGGCGATCTGGTTGACCAGGCCGAAGACGCTGCTCTCGATGAAATCGATCAGCGCCTCGAACATCTGCGCCTTGCTGGCGAAGTGGCGGTACAGGGCCGCCTCGCTGACGTCGAGCTTGGCTGCCAGCGCCGCCGTCGTGATTCGGTCGGCGCCCGGCTGCTCCAGCATGCCGGCCAGCACCTGCAGGATCTGCGTGCGGCGCTCGCCGGGCTTGGGGCGCTTCTTGGGGTTGGCAGCGGGGCTGTCGGCGGCGGGCTGGTCGGCGTCCATGCCGGCGATGTTAGGGCCTGTTACAGCCCTAGTCGCGCAGCCAGCCCAGGCGGCGAGCTTCGTAGATCGCTTCCACTTTGGAGCGCACGTGCAGCTTGCGGTAGACCCGCTTGACGTAGGTCATCACCGTGTGCGGCGAGACCTGCATGAACTGCGCGATCTCATCGAAGGTGAAGCCCTTGGCCGCCAGGTGCAGCACGCGCGATTCCTGCTCGGACAGGGCGACAACTTCCTCGTCGGCCATCGTCGCGGCCATGGCCTCCGGCGAGGGGCCGGTCGAGTTCTGCGACCCGGGGGCCAGACGCACCAGCAGGCGGCGGGCGATGACGGGGCTGATGGGGCTGCCGCCGGCGCGCAGAGAGCGCAGCTGGCCGGGCAGGTCCAGCGCCAGGCTGTCTTTCAGCAGATAGCCGGTGGCGCCAGCCTCGATGCTGGCGACCACATGCTGCTCATCGCCGAAGACGGAAATGACCATGACCTCGCACTGCGGCCGGGTCTGGGCCGCATGGCGGATCAGCTCGATGCCGCTGCCGCCAGGCAAGTCCAGGTCAACGAGCAGGACGTCGGGCTGCAACTGATCGAACATGCGCCGGCCCTGGGGCAGGTCGGGCGCGATGCCCAGCAGCTCGATGTCGGGCACGCTGCCCAGAGCGTGAGTGAAAGCCTCGCGGAAGCGGGCTTGGTCTTCGACGATCAGGACCGAGAACGGGGACATGGACTCTGTGGACTTTCCAAACGCGCGGAAGCCGCATTGTCAGGTGAGGATACCCCCTCATCCATGAGCGTCTTCCTTCAGAACAGGGGGTAGCGTAACAAGGCGGCCAGGGAACGCACCCGCTGGGTCACGTAGGCCGGGCGGTGCTGCAGGCGCCGGCCATCGGCCGCCTTGCGCAGCCAGCGCTGCATCCAGACGGTGCGCAGCCCCAGGCTGCGGGCCGATTTCTGGTGGATCAGCGTGTCTTCAACGAGGATGCAGCGTTCCGGCTTCAGCTTCAGGCGTGCCAGCACGATACGGAACATGCGCGTATCGGGCTTGGGGCGGGAGTGGCCGAAGATGATCATGTCCTCGACGCAGATCAGGCGCTCGAAGACGCCGGACAGCCCGATGGCCGCCAGCACGCGCTCGGCATAGCTGCGCGGCGCATTGGTCATCAGCAGCTTGCGCCCCGGCAGGCGGCGCAGCGCGGCCAGGTCATGGCCGTGGCCATGCAGATGGGCCTCCAGCCCGGGCAGGCGATGGGTCTCGCTGAGGAAATGCGCCGGCTTCACGCCATGGTGGCGCTGCAGCCCCGTCAGCGTTGCGCCATAGCGCTGCCAGTAGCGGTTGCGCAGAGCGGCGGCCTGCTCTTCCGTCAGGCCGAGGTAGGTGACCATATAGGCCGCCATCGACGCATTCAGCTCGGTGAACGCCCGATGCGAAGCGTTGTGCAGGGTGTCGTCGAGGTCGAACAGCCAGACCGGGTCGCGAGATTTCGTCACCCACTGATCATCGCAAGTCCTCGCCTTCGGCTCAGACGCGGAACGAGCATTCCGTCTCATCGAGACGAAATCATCGTGCCGTAGGCCTGATCGGTCAGTATTTCCAGCAGCATGGCGTGCGGCACGCGGCCGTCGATGATGTGCACGGCATTGACACCGCTCTTGGCCGCGTCAATGGCGCCGGCGATCTTGGGGATCATGCCGCCACTGATGGTGCCGTCGGCCACCAGCTCGTCGATGCGGCGCGGCGTCAGCTCGGTCAGCAGCTCGCCGTTCTTGTCCAGCACGCCGCGGATGTTGGTCAGCATCAGCAGCTTCTCGGCCTGCAGCACCGTGGCCAGCTTGGCGGCGACGACGTCGGCGTTGATGTTGTAGCTCTCGTTGTGCTCGCCAAAGCCGATGGGGCTGACGACGGGGATGAACTGGTCGTCCTGCAGGGCCTTCACGACGCTGGGGTCGATGGCGACGATGTCGCCGACCTGGCCGACGTCGTGCTCCTTGGCCGGGTCGTCCTTGTCCATCATCTTGAGCTTCTTCGCGCGGATCATGCCGCCGTCGCGGCCCGTGAGGCCCACGGCCTTGCCGCCGGCGGCATTGATGAGGCCGACGATGTCCTGCTGCACCTGGCCGGCCAGCACCCACTCGACGACCTCCATGGTTTCCTCGTCGGTGACGCGCATGCCCTGCACGAACTCGCCCTTCTTGCCCAGGCGGCTCAAGGCGCCTTCGATCTGCGGCCCGCCACCGTGCACGACGATGGGGTTCAGGCCGACGAGCTTGAGCAGCACCACGTCCTCGGCGAAGTCCTGCTGCAGGGCCGGGTCGGTCATGGCATTGCCGCCGTACTTGATGACGATGGTCTTGCCGTGGAACTTGCGGATGTAGGGCAGGGCCTGGGAAAGGATCTCGGCCTTCTCGCGCGGGGCGATGTGGGAGACGTCGGTGGTATGGGGGGTGGTCATGCGGCGGACTCCGGAAAGCAGCAGGCGGATTCTAGGGACGCCGCCATGGCGGTCGCTCCCACGACCCGCCAGCTTGAGGATGCATCCGGCGCATGCCCGCGGGTCACTTGCCGGCGAAAAACACCTGCCGCACGAAGGCCTTCACATCCGCTCGCGATTGCCGGAAGGCCGATTCGTTGCGCCCGACATGCACGCCCCGGATGACGCAGCTGTCGAAGAACTCCCCAAGCCTCGCCGCGTCGATGGTCGCGCCGGTGCGCTCGGCCGTGATCTTCCACGCCTCGATGTCCCAGCGCAGCACGCCGCAGGGCGCTGCCGACGTGGCCCCCTCCAGCAGGAAGGGCTGGTACATGGCGTCCCAGGAATGCGGCGCCCCGGCGTAGTTGATGGTGCGAGCCGGCGTGCCCGCCTCGGCGTAGCGCTCGGCCAACTGCTCGCAGGGCCGCGCCGTGGCGTAGTCGTCTTCAGCGCCGACGAGGTTGAGCAGCGGCGCCTTCGTCACTCGCGGCGACCAGTAGACCTGGTTGCATCCCGCGTACACCGGGATGTGCAGGGCGAAGCTCAGTTCACTCTTCACCACGGCACGGCGCAGCGGTTCGATGGCGGTCTGGAAGGCCACGCTTCCGCCGCGCGAGAAGCCCATGATGCCGATACGGGAAGCATCGATGCGCGGATGACCGGCGAGCAGCATCAGCGCCTGGAAGGCGTCCATCAGGTCGGCCGAGTAGGGAACAAGCGTCTGGTTCTCCGCCGTGCGCTTGACGCCGCGCGCCTCAAAGACGTGGACGACGAAGGTAGCGACGCCGATGTCGTTCAAGGCGTCGACCCATTGCGACATGCTGCCCTCCACGCCGGCGCTGCCATGCATCAGCACCATGGCCGGGACTTTGTCGCCGGCGCCCCTGGGCAGGCTCAGTTCGCCCCAGACGCGCTGCGCCGCCCAGTTCTGGCGGCGCTCGCGGGCGAGGTCGAACATGGTCTTGGGCGTGAAGCTGTCGAAGTCGATGCGCCCCTGCGTATCGGGTTTCAGGTCCTGGGCCGGCGTCGCGAACGGCAACGCCAGCAACAGCATGGCCAGCAGGCTGGCCGCAACGCGTATCAAAGCGGCATTCATCATGGCACCCATTCTGCGGGGGCCTGCTGCGCGCCACTGACAATGCCGCCATGCAAGCCAGCGCCTATCTCAAGCTCTCGGTCGCAGTCGCCCTCGTGACCATTGCGCTGAAGACCGCCGCGTGGTGGTGGACCGGCTCGGTCAGCCTGGCGGCCGACGCGTTGGAGTCCCTCGTCAACCTGGCCGGCGCCGTGTTCGCCCTGGCCATGGTGACCCTCGCGGCCCAGCCCCCCGACGAGGGCCACCCCTATGGTCACCACAAGGCCGAATACTTCTCCAGCGGCTTCGAGGGCATCCTCATCATCGCGGCCGGCCTGGGCATCCTGTGGGGCGCTGCGGACCGCTGGCAACACCCCCAGGCCTTGGAAGCCATCGGCGTCGGCGTCACGCTGGCCGTCGTCAGCTCGGCATTGAACGGTGCCATGGCCTGGGCCATGCTGCGCAAGGCGCGCGAGGTGCGCTCGGTGGCACTGGAGGGCGATGCGCGCCACCTGATCACCGACGTCTGGACCTCGGCCGGTGTCGTGGCCGGGCTGCTGGGTGTCATGGCCACTGGCTGGCAATGGCTGGACCCGTTGCTGGCCGTCATCGTGGCGCTGAACATCCTGCGCGAAGGCGTGCATCTGATGCGCGAGTCCACCGGTGGCCTGATGGACCAGGCCCTGGACGCCGAATCCATGACTCAGGTGACGGCGGTGCTGGACGGCTTTATCCATCCGCACGCCATCCGCTTCGACCACATCGCCAGCCGCGTGGCCGGCCAGCGTCGCTTCATCGACCTGCACATGCACATGCCGGCCAGCTGGACGCTGGGCCGCGCCGCGGCGCTGCGCGTGGATGTCGAGCAGGCGCTGATGAGTGCCGTGCCCGGGCTGCGCGCCAGCATCCAGCTGCTGCCCATGGACGTCGAGGCGCACAACATGGACGAGGAGGACCTGGTGTGATCGCGGTATTGCAAAGGGTGCGCGAGGCACGCGTGGAGGTGGGCGGCGCGGTCGTCGGCGCCATCGGCCACGGCTTTCTGATGCTGGTCTGCGCCGAACCCACCGACAGCGAGGTGACCGCCGAAAAGCTGATCACCAAGGTGCTGAAGCTGCGCGTCTTCAGCGACGACGCCGGCAAGATGAACCGCAGCCTGCAGGACGTGGCCGGCGGCCTGCTCATCGTCAGCCAGTTCACGCTGGCGGCCGACACGAGTGCCGGCAACCGGCCGAGCTTCACGGGCGCCGCGCCCGCCGAGCAGGGGCGCCGGCTCTACGAGCATGCGCTGGCGTTTGCACGAAGCCAGCACGCTGTCGTCGCCAATGGCGAGTTCGGTGCCGACATGCAGGTCCACCTCATCAACGACGGCCCCGTCACCATCCCGATACGGATGGTTTAGGGGTCCTTGAAGACGAGTTTGCACTGGCGCTTGTAGGCCCACCAGGCCGAGACCGTCGCCGTCATCAACGCCGTGAGCGCCGCCCAAGTCAGCACGGACCGGTAGGACGCCTCCTGTCCGCCATGCTGCAGGGCTTCGATGCCGCCCAGCACGGCGCATGCCAGCACGAACACCTGCAGGAAGCGCAAGAGCCAGAACTTCGCAAGGATCTTCACCACGAGGATCTCCTACCCGATCTCTATCGTCAGCCGCGACAGGCTGCCTGGCACAGGCCGCGCCAGCGCCAGTCCAGCCATGCGGTAGGCGTTCGCGCGCCGCATGGCCGGCAGCTCGGCACCCGCCTCGTCCCGCACTCGCTCCACACCATATCCGCGCGAGCCGACGCGGTAGGTCAGCTCGAAGCGCAAGTCCGCCAGCACCAGCTGCACGGTGAGCCCGTCCAGCAACGGCGGCATGACGGGATCGACGACGAGGGCGCCCTGCTCCAGCCTCAGGCCGAGCAGCGAGTTGATGACCAGACCCAGCGCGATGCCCGGGCCGCTGGAATAGATGCGCCAGCCACCGTCCAGCGCCACCTCACCCACCAACGCGCGGCCGTAGTGAGCTTGCGCCTCGTAGCGGTCGGCGAAGGCAGCGTCGGAGCTGGAGTAATAGCAATTGGCCTGGCGGCGGCTCGCGCTGGGCACGCGGTCGGTCAGTGCAATCGGGTGGGCCAGCGCGAGCGCCTGCAGGAAGGCTTCGGCGTGACCGAGATGGGCCAGCATCTGGGCATAGCGCAGATGGGCGTGCATGTACATGATGCCGATCTCGCGGCCGAAGAAGGTGCTGGTCTCGGCGCGCTGGAACAGCTGCGACGGGCCGCCGCGATAGGGCAGCGGCGCGTCGAACAGGCGGGCACCATCGGGGCCCTTCAGATGCTGCTCGATCAGCGCGGCCTGGATGGCGGCCTGTTCAGGGGTGAAGAGCTCGTCGATGACGGCATGCATCATCGGCAGCAGGCTGTAGCGCAGGCCGGTGCGGGTGTCCTGCGGGTGGATCCACAGCTCACGCTCGCCCTGCTCGGGAAAGAGGGCGTAGCCGGCGACGACATCGTCCTGCACCAGCAGGCGCTGGAACTCGGCGCGCACGCCCATGGCCTCGGCGGTCAGCGCGGCGGCGTCATGGCCTCGGCCGATCTGCGTGAAGGCCGTCGCCAGCGTGTGCAGCATCTGGTGGTGCAGCGTCACGGTCCAGGCGCTGCACAGGCGCTCGCGCAGCGCCGGGTCAGCCGGCTGCAGCGAGTCGTTCCAGTCGCCATGCCAGTAGGCGGCCAGCCCCGTGCCGGGTACGACGCGCTGGCGGATCAGCGCCAGCGCCCGCTCCACATGCGCCGCCAGCGGGGCCGGCTCGCCGCCATGGAAGGGCAGCACCTCGTCGAGCAGGCCGGCGTCGCCGCTGGCGATGAGGTATTGCGCCAGGCCCAGCAGCGGCCAGAAGACGATGTCGCCATGCGAGTCGCCGGCACGGATCTTGGCCTCGCGCTCGAAGAACATGAACCACTGCGGCCAATCGCCATCCGGGTTCTGGTTGCTGAAGACACGCAGCAGCAGATCGCGCACCGGTGCGGTCTGGCCCAGGGCCAGCAGCATTTCCAGCGGCCCCTGGCAGACATCGCGCGTGCCCCAACCGCCGCCCGAATACTGTTCCAGACCGCGCGGCGACAGGTAGTGCACCAGGGCGTTGTGGGCATACCAGGGCAGGATGTCGCTCAACTGTGCCAGGGCCGGGTGCTGCCACTGCGGCAGCGCGAGGGGCTGGGCGGCCGGCGGCACGGTCTCGAGCAGCTCGCCGCGCAGCGTCAGCAAGAAGGCCTGGGCGGGCGAGAAGTCGAGGCAGACCAGCGGCTCGCCGCGGCTGACACCGTCGTCGAACAGCCGGCCGTCGTCGCCCACGATGGCCAGGCCCGGCGCGTCGATGACGAGGCCGCCACCGGGAAAGCGTTCCGCCAGCTCGCTGCCTTCGGGCGGCGTGATGCGCAGCCGGCTGCCACTGTGCTCCCACACGGGCTTGAATGGCGCGGCGCCATCGTCACCGCCCACGGCCAGATTGAGGCTGGCGCGCAGGCGCAGCGCCCGGCCCTTGAGCATGCGCACGCTCAGCGCCATCGCATCCGGCGTGGCGCCGGCCGACGCGACGACCTCGATGACGCTGGTATCAAAGGCATAGAGCCAGCGGCAACGCTGCGGCTGGATCTCGAAAGCCGACGGCAGGCCGAGCAGCAGCCAGTCGCTCACCTGTGGCTGCACGAACAACCGCAGGCCGGCCGTGCAGAACAGGCCGAGCAGGCTGCGCTGCGTGGACAGCAGGCGGTTGATGCTGACATGGCCCTGGGTCAGCATGGAATGGAAGACACCGCCCATCCAGCAGGTGGAAGTCAGCGCGCCTTCGTCAGGCACGAGATGGTCGCCGCTGCGCAGGATGTGGCCGTGGGGCCGCCGCACCAGCAGTTCCTTGGCGCGCAACACGACGTGGGTCGCCTCGCCGGTGAAGAAACTCAAGCGCTGGTTGCCCTGCCATTCCTCATGGCGACGCTCGCCGGGGATGTAGGCGGCCAGGTCCTCGTCGCTGAAGTCCCGGCTGGCCAGCATCGATGCGCTGGCGAACAGGCTGGGCGCCGGCAAGAGGCCCGGTGCGTCCAGCATGTTGGATGGCTGGGCCTCGGGCAGCGCCAGCAGCGTGGGCAGCCGGGCCAGGTCGGCGTCGCTGCTGGCCCCGGGATGATGGGCTTGCAGCGCCAGGAAAAAGCCCGCCGCCGCGCGCTCACCGGGCGCGATCGGCAGGGCCTCGTCCTGCAACCCGACCAGGGCGTGCTCGTGCTGCAGGCGCTGACCCGGCAGGCCGCTCAACAGCCCTGGCGGCAAGGCGCCCTCACGCGCGGCATGGCCCCAGACCTGGCTGGCATCGGTCGCAAAACTCTCCGCGCGGCGCAACGAGCCGGCCAGCAGCCAGGGGTGCTTGCCGCCCTGCGCCTGGTTCTGGCGTGCGGCCAGCAGCACGCCGTGGCCGGGGTGCTGCAGCGGCTGCAGGTCGATGTAGTGGCTGACATAGAACTCGTTGGTGCGCGCGGCGCCATAGTCGGCCAGGCCCACGTCCTGCACCAGCACGGGTGCGATCTCGCAGGCGGTGTCGCTAACGTTCGCGGCCTGCAGATGCCAGAACAGCACGGGCTCATCTGCGGCCAGGCGCAGTTGCAGGCGCAGGGCCAGGCCGTCCCACTCACCGCGCATCTCGAAGGCACCTTCGTCGGTGTGCGCGCTCAGCGGCGAGAGCGGCCCCAGCAGCGCTGCGATGCGCCAATTGCCGCCCGCATCGCGCCGGCGCAGCCAGACATTGGCCGGCCCGCCTTCCAGCTCGTTGCCGGGGAAGAGGTTGAGCATCAGCGCCGGCCCGAACATCAGGCGGCGCAGCGCGCCATGGGACAGCAGCTCGGCCTCAAGGCCGACTTTGTTGCCAAGGGAGTGAACGGTCATGTTTGTCGCTGCGCCAACAGCCAGGGCAGCAGTCCAGGATCTTGATAGGCCGGCGTCCAGGAGTCGTGGCCGACACCGGGGTAGATGGTCAGTGATGCAGTGCCACCGGCCGCGCGCAGCGCCTCGACACAGGCGATGTGCGGCGCCAACGGCACGACTTGGTCCTGCTCGCCGTGATAGCCGCGCACCGGCACGCCGCGCATGGCGGACACCTTGGCCGGGTCGCCAAAGCCGCAGACAGGTGCGATGGCCGCGAGGTCGCGCGGGAAGGCCGTGGCCCAGTGCCACACGCCGAAGCCGCCGAGGGACAGGCCGGTACCGACGCAGCGCTGCGGATCGATATTGAGCCTGGCCTTGAGGGCGCCGAGCAGCTTGTGCAATCGCTCGGGGTCCCAACGCAGGTTGTCCTCGAGCTGCGGGCTGACAACGATGCACGGATAGTCGGCGCCGACGGCGACCAGCTTGGGCGGGCCGTGGACCTTGACCTTCTCCAGGTCGGTGCCACGCTCGCCCGAGCCGTGCAGAAAGACAACCAGCGGCCAGGCTTCGGTGCGTTGGCTGTATTCGCGCGGCAGCCAGATCCAGAAGCGCTGGCCTTCGGGCTCCCAGGCGCGCTGCTCGCCGGCGGCCAGGCCGGCAGGCGTGGGCGGCAAGGCCGCGCAGGCGCTGAGCAGAGCCGGCGTCGTCAACAGCAACTGGCGGCGGTTCATCGTCATGGCGTGGGCTCCAGCTGGATGGTGGTGGCGTTGGCGGGCAGGGGCAGTTCGCGATCCTGCCAGCTCAGGCCCTGAGTCTCGACGTTAGCGCGCGGCAACCGCTCCGTACCCGGCCAGGCCAGGCGCAAATCACCAGGCAGTCGTTCGGGCCGGCGGTCGATATGCAGCGTCCAGCCGCCATCGGCGCGTTTGAGCAAGCGATAGTCCAGCCGCCCCCAGGCCGTGGACAGGCCGGCCACGCCGATGTCGCCCGCCATGCGCCAGGCGGGCGAAAGGCCAGCGCCGAGCACGAGGCTGCCGGTGGCTTTGCGCTCGTAGGCCAGCAGGTCCAGGGCCGCGCGCAGGTAGTCGGACGAGATCCAGGCATGCGGCATGTCGCCCAGGAAGCGGGCCTCGCGCGCATCGGGCCGCACCACCTCGGCCCACTGGTTCCAGCCCATCGGGCGCTGGTGCGTGAAGAACCAGGCCAGCAGCCGGTGCGCTTCATCCACCCGACCCAGGCGCACCAGGGCGCTGACATTGCGCAGTTCGTAGGGCGTGTAGTCCGCCCAGGCCTTGCGACCCGTGATGCGGGCCTCGGCTTCCGACACATAGCGGTCGAAGGTGCCGCGCAACAGCTCGGGTGGCAGCTTGTCGGCCTGGGCCGGGTTGAGGGCCATGGTCGTCGACGTCGCGTCGAAGTCGCCGCGGTCGGCGGCGCCGGCGATGTGGTTCAGCTGGTAGTGCTTCGCGGTCGCGACGATGGAAGCACTCAGGTCGGCCTCGAACTCGTCGCGTGACACGGCCCAGCGCACGGCGTTGCTCGTGTCGCCCAGGGCCTGGGCGATCTGCACCGCATCCTTGTAGCCGCGCAAGGCCCAGAAGTCGTCCCAATAGGAATAGGCCGGCTTGTCGCTGTAGCCCTCGTGGCTGATGGACGGCGGCATCAGCCCCTTGAAGCGCGGGTCGGCACCCGGCTTGCGTTCACTCTGGCGCAGGGCCTCCATCCACGCCACGACGCGCTGCACCTTGGGCCAGTGGCGCTCCAGCAGCGCGCGATCCTGGGTGTGACGCCAGAGCTCGGCGACGGCAAACAGGTATTGGCCGTGGCTGTCGTTCTCGACGACGGGGTCGGCGCCGCGCTGGTCGACGCAGCAGGGCACCTTGCCCGACTCGAAGATATAGCCGCCATACCAGTCGACGAACTCGCGCGCGGCCTGGGCCTCACCCATGCGCACGAGGCCGGCCACCATCATGGCGCCATCGCGCACCCACGAGCGGGCATAGGAGCGCGTGCCGGGGCGCAGTGCGGGGCCGTCGCGGGACACGAGGATCTGCGCCAGCGCGCTGCGCATGGTGTCGGCGATGGGCTGGGCCTGGGGCGGCAGGTTCAGTTCCAGCACGCCGAGGCGGTCGCGCCATTGCGCGGCGGCGACGGCCAGGCGGGTGTCGAGGGCCCCCGCATCACCGCCCGTCACCCAGCCCAGGCTGCGTGCCTCGCCCGGTGCGAGTTCGATGTCGAAGCGCATCAGCGCGGAGGGCAGTAGCTCGGCGTCCGCCAGTTGCGTGAGGGGCGGCGCCTGCAGCAGCGTGGCGAAGCCGGGGCCGGCGCTCCACGATGCGGCGCGCACTTCGACCGGCGTCTCGCGTGGCTGGATGGCCAGGCCGGCAGCAGTCAACTTGCCATCGGCCCAGGCCACGGTGGGCAGAGGACTGATGCCTCCTTGTGTCGACAGGAATTGCTGCGGCGGGTTGACCTGCCAGGGGCGCAATGCCAGCAGCAGCGAATAGCGCTGCGGTTTGCTGGTCGGGTTGCGCAGCGTGTAGCGGGCCAGCAGCTGCGGCGCCTTGGCCGGGCCGTCGGCGCCGGCTTCGACACGCAACTCGACGTCTGCATGCTGCCACCGCACGACGGGCAAGGCGTGCTCGATGAGGCTGTGCCCCGTGCGCACCTGAGCCCAAGTGACGAGACGACCATCAGCCAGGCGCACGGTCGGCTCGATACTGGGGCCGCCGCGGGTCAGCTCGATGGCACCGTCTTCGCTGACCAGGCCCGAGCGCTGGGCACCGCCATCCACGCCGACGACGGTCCAGTAATTCTGTTCGCCGAGGAAGGCCCGCGGCAGCTCGCCGCGCGGCAGGGACTTGGCCAGCTCAGCGACGGCGGCGTTGCGGTCCGGCCATTGCGCGGCGTCGCGCAACTCGACCTCAGGCGGCTTTTTTCCTTCGTAACGCAGGCGCAGCCAGCGCCATTCCTGCTCGCCGAAGAACAGCGCGCGGCCGGGCTGGGTGGACAGCGTCTTCCAGCGCCGGTTGTCGTCGGAGACCTCGATGCGCATGGCCGCGCCGCTGGCAAACCACAGGCCGTTGAACTCGCGCAAGGACTGGAAGTCCAGCGTCATCTCGCTGGCACCCAGCCTGCGACGCGGCTCCGGCCAGGCTTTGGGCGCGGGCTCGCGCGGCTCCAGGCCCAGGGCGCCGACGCACAGGGCGCCTGCCCCGCCGCCTTGCTGGCCGGCGACGACGACAAATTCGATGAACTGGCTGCGCTTGAGCACGCGGTCCTCGGTCGGCCCCCAGGCGAAGGCGACGTGGCGGCGCTTGAAGCGCGTCTCGGTCAGCGTGTCGGGTAGGGTCAGCGCCGGGCGATTGATCCACCAGACGTTGTCGCCGCTGGCGTCGACGAACTTGATCTGCACGTCGTTGCCGGTGGTCTTGCCCTTGAGCTGGGTCGTCAGCGCGAAGTCGGCCGGCCAGTCCAGCGGCAGTTCGCGGCGCAGGACGGCATAGCCCGACACGCCGGCAAAGTCGTAGTCGAGGCAGAGGGAGTCGTCGCGAGAGTCTTGTCGAAGGGTAGCCTTGACCTGGTCGGAGGCGGTGGCTTTCCAGCGGGTGGCGTCCTTCATGTCATCGAGGATGGCGGCGTGAGACGCAAGGCACGCGAGTAGGGTGCAAGTCAGCAAGACGTAGAGAAACCTTCTCATGGCTTGGCGGCTGCAGGTTGAGAGGTAAGGCCCATGCCGGGAGTTCGCCCCGGCGGGCGACCTACTTTCTTGTGCGAACAAGAAAGTAGGCAAAGAAGTCGCCCCCGAACCGCCCGCCCCTTTGCTTCGCAGCGGGGTGCCCTGCGGTACTCAGCCCTTGAGGCCCCGCGCAAAACTCCCTTCGCTACGCTGCGGTCAAAC
The DNA here is from genome assembly GCF_056401875.1 of Roseateles sp. P4_D2. NCBI lineage: Bacteria > Pseudomonadati > Pseudomonadota > Betaproteobacteria > Burkholderiales > Sphaerotilaceae > Roseateles > Roseateles sp. P4_D2. The sequence continues at coordinate 51,681 of NZ_JBFUIM010000014.1, forward strand.
AGTTGCGCGGAGTCAGTTCTTGAGGCGCGCTGCGCGCGCGGCCTCAAGGTCTTGCGTTCCTCGGCGGGCTCAAAGGGGGGGAGAAAACCACCTCGGTGCGAACGGCTTTCGGGTTTGGCTGTTGGCTGTTCGGCTGTTTCGAGAACTCCCCTTCTAAACCGCCGAGAAGCGCAGGAGCCCGGGGCGCGAGCGCAGCGAGCCTCAAGCTCTGACTTCGCGCCCCTTTGTTTGAACGCAGCGTAGCGAAGTGAGTTGGGCGCGGCCCCGGGTTCAGAGCATCGCAGGGAACCCCGCAGGGGCGGTTTCGCAGGGGCGACTTTTTGCCTTCTTTTTGGTCGCTCAAAAAGAAGGTCGCCCGCCGGGGCGAACTCCCGGCTGGGCATAGGCACAAAGCCACTGCAACGGGCCGTCATTTCACACTCCCCATCAACAGCCCCTGCATGTAATACCTCTGCAGCGCCACAAACAACCCCAGCACCGGCAGCACGGTGATCACCGCCCCCGCCATCATCAGCTCGCTGTCGTTCACATGCTCCCGCGACAACGCAGCCAATGCGACTGGCAGCGTGTGCATCTCGCCATCCGTCAACACGATCAACGGCCACATGAAGTCGTTCCAACTTCCTAAAAAGGCAAACACCGCCAGCGTCACCAACACCGGCTTCAACGTCGGCAGCACGATGTTCCAGAAGATGCGCCCCTCCCCTGCCCCATCCAACCGAGCCGCCTCCAGCAATTCATCCGGCACCCCTCGCGCGTACTGCCGCACAAGGAAGATGCCAAAGATCCCCGCCATGCTGGGAATCAGCACGCCCATCCATGTGTTCACCAGGCCCATGCCCTTGAGCATCAGGAACAGCGGCAGCATCGCCACCTGCCCCGGGATGACAAGCGCCGCGATCAGCAGCCCGAACACCCGCTCGCGGTGGCGAAAGCGCAGCTTGGCGAACGAGTAGCCCGCCAGCGTATTGAAGCTCACCGACATCAACGTGCTCACCACGGCCAGCCCCAGGCTGTTGACGAAGGCTCGCTTCAAGCCACCGTCGCCGAGCAACTGGCGGTAGTGCACCAGCGTCGGGTCGTGCGGGACCAGCGGCGGCGGCAGGCTGGAGGCGCTGCCGGCCGGCATCAGCGACACACACACCATCCACACCAGCGGGAAGGCCGCCAGCGCCGCAAAGGCCCACAGCAGGCCATTGACCAGAAGGGTCCTGGGCTTCATGCGCCCTCCCCCGTCAGCCGCCGCTGCACGACGATCAGGCCCTTGCTGACCACCACAATGACGACGAAGAGCACGAAGGCCACCGCCGAGGCCAGGCCCAGGTTCCACCACTTGAAGCCCTCTTCGTACATCAGGTAGAGCACGCTGACCGTGCTCTGCAGTGGCCCGCCCTGGGTCATCACATAGGGCTCGGCGAAGAGCTGGAAATAGCCGGCCGTTGTCAGGATGGTGACCATCAGCAGCGTCGGCGCGATGCTGGCCAGCGTGATGTAGCGGAACTGGGCCCAGCTGCGCGCGCCGTCCAGCCGCGCGGCCTCGTACAGGTCGTGGGGCACGGCCTGCAGCGCCGCGATGAAGATGATCATGTTGCCGCCAAAGTTCTTCCAGGCGGCGAACAGGATGATGGTGGGCATGGACCAGTGCGGGTCGCCCAGCCAGTCGACGGGGTCCAGGCCCAGGGACTGCAGCGTGTAGTTCACCAGACCGTATTTGACGTGGAAGAGATAACGCCAGATGACGGCGACGGCCACCAGCGTAGTCACCACGGGGGCGAACAAGGCGGTGCGCAGCAGCGGCTTGAAACGCACTAGCTTCGACTGCAGCAGCACGGCCGCGGCCAGCGACACGCCGATCGAAAGCGGCACGCCGAGCACGACGAAGTAGAGGGTATTGCCCAGGGCCTTCCAGAACAGCGGCAGGCTCAGCACGTGGACGTAGTTGTCCCAGCCTTGCCAGCGCAGGTTGCGCAGGTCGGCCAGCGCATAGATGTCGAAATCGGTGAGGCTCAACGCAAGGCCGGCGAAGACGGGCACGCCAAAGAACAGCGCGATGACGATCAGCGCCGGGGCGGCGAAGGCCCAGGCGGCGAGGGACTCGCGGCCACTGTGCTTCATGCGGCGGTCTTTCGGTCCAGCATCCAGCGGCGCTTTTCCAGGATGCCGTCGACGAGGGCATCCAGCGAACGCACCGTCGTGTCGAGATCGGTGACGCCATGCACCGCGCGCGTGGCCGCGAGCTGCATCTCCTTCTCGATGCGCTCCCATTCCGGCACGGCCGGCGCCGCGCGCACGCGCTCGAGCTGGCGGCGGAAGGCGGCGGCGTGGCGGTCCTCGGCCAGCGTGGCGCCGTTCAAAGGCAGGGCCCAGGCACTGCGCCGCGCCGGCAGGTCGCCCGTCAGGCGGTAGAACTCGAGCTGCACGTCGGGCCGGCTCAGGTAGCTGATCAGCGCCCAGACTTCGGGCTTGTGGCGCGAGCGCTTGAACATGGCGAGGCTGGCACCACCGGCGATGGAGACGCCGGGGCCGTCCGGGCCAGGCAGCTCGGCGGTGATCCAGGCATTGGCCAGTTCGGCCGGCAGGCGGCGCTTGAACTCGCCGATGTCCCAGGGCCCCGACATGTAGAAGGCGAAGTTGCCGCGGCCGAACTCCTGCCAGAGGTTGCCGATCTGCACCTCGCTGACGCCGGGCGCCTCGCCGCGCTGGAAGCGCTCCAGGTAGAAGGACAAAGCCTTGCGAAAGCCCGGGCCTGAGAAGTTGCCATAGCGGCCGCCGTCGCGCAGCACCTCGCCCGGCTGCTGCAGGGCCAAGGCAAGCAGCGGCGCGGATTCGTTGGTCGGCAGCAGGATGGGTTTGTCCATGCCCTGCTCGCGCAGCCGGGCCAGCGCGGCGCGCCAGTCATCCCAACTCACAGGCATGGCCTTGATGCCGGCCTTGGCCAGCAGATCCTGGCGCACAAACATCAGCCGCGTGTCGACATACCAGGGCAGGCCCACGCGCTGGCCACCGGCCAGGTTGGTGGCCCAGACGCCTTCGAAATAGTCCGTCGCCTGCAGTGCCGGCGTGCGCGCCAGCCAAGGCTCCAGCGGCTCCAGCGCGCCCAGGGCCTGCATCTCGGGCAGCCAGGTGTTGCCGACCTGGGCCAGATCGGGCGTGGCGTCGCCAGCGAATGCCGTCAGCAGCTTCTCGTGCGCGGCCGTCCAGGGGAGTTGCTCGACCTTGACGCGCACGCCGGGGTGTTCGCGTTCGAAGCCGGGCATCAGCTCAGCCACGACCTCGCTCTCGCGGCCCATGGCCCAGAAACGCAGTGTCGTCGTGCCATCGTGACGCGCACAGCCGGTCAGGGCCGCGGCGGCGGAAGCGCTGAGCAGGTCACGGCGGCGCATGTCAGCCGAGCCAGCCTCCGGTGAAGCCAGCCCGCTTCAAGCCCTTGATGAGGTGGGCGTTCTTGCGCATCGCCTGCCACACCAGCTCGCCGCGGTGGTTGCCCATCATCGCCAGCAGCGGGCCCTGGTCGATGCCCAGCATGTCGGTGTCCACCCATCCTTTGCCGGGCTCGATGCGGCCATGCGTGAGGCGCACATCGGGGAAGTTGAAGCTGGGGTTGAAGGCATCCCAGAAGCCGTAGCGGCCCCAGGTGTGCGGGTAGCGCTCCTTGATGGCCATCAGCGCCGGGATGACGATCTCGGGCGCGAAAGCAATGGAGCCGCCAGCCGCATAGGGCGCCAGCGTGCCGTCGTCATGCAGGCCCATGCCGCGGCCGGCATAGCTGATGAAGCGGCGCTTCACTGTCTTGCCGGCGGTGGTGGTGTACTGCAGCGAGATGTCGGCCGGGCCGTCGCTGGCGCTGACGCCCCAGACCTCGCCGCCGTAGCCCTGCCAGCCGAGCGGGTTGTCCTGGGCATAGGCCTGCTGCACATAGGTGGCGCGACGCGAGTTCTCGAAATAGTCCAAGCCCTTGTCACGCATGTAGGCGTCGCGGATACCGCGGAAGTCCACCCAGCAGTGCGTGAACTGGTGGCCGAACAGCGGCGGGAAGCGCAGCAGCGTCTGCCCGTAGCTATCGCCCCAGCTCTGCTGGTCGTAGGTGCTGGTCCAGGCGTCCCAGGCCTCGGGCTTGACCGGATGGGTCGGCGAACCGAGTGCCAGCAGATAGACCAGCATCGCCTCGTTGTAGCCCTTCCAGTCGCTGCGGATGAAGCCCTTCTCCGGCGACCAGCCGTGGCTGATGGAGGGCGGGCGCACCTGGGCCCAGGTCCAGTCGACGCGGCCATAGAGCTCGTCCGCCAGTTTGCGGATGGCGGCCTCGTCGGCATGTTCGCCGTCAAAGAAGCTCTGGGCATGCAGGGCGCCCATCAGCAGCAGAGCCGTATCGACGGTGGAGAGCTCGCAGCGGTCGAAGCGCAGGCCCTCCTTCATGTCGAGGAAGTGATAGAAAAAGCCCTTGTGGCCCGCCACGCCGGTCTTGCCCGGGCCTTGGGGCAGGCCGGCGAAGAAGCGCAGCGTCGTCAACGTGCGCTGGGCGGCCTGCGCTCGCGTGATGTAGCCGCGCGCCACGCCGACGGGATAGGCGCTCAGCGCAAAGCCGACGGCCGCGATGCTGGCGAATGAAGGGGTGGGCCAGCGGTCGGGCGCCAGGCCGGTGCGGGCATCGGTCGTCTCCCAGAAGAAGTCGAAGGTGCGCCGCTCGAGGTCGGCGAGGAAGGCGTCGGCGGCCTGCGCCGGCGCCTCCGCCCAGCTGGGCAGGTTGGCGGCCAGGGCAAGGCCGGCGCCGTGGGCCAGGACGGCGCGTCGGGTCAGCAAACTCATGATGGAGGTGATTGTGGGAGCCGGCCGCGCGTTCGGCGCGGCCGGCTTCCGGTCTTCAGGATCAGAACGAGTAGCTCACGCCCAGCTTGAACTGCCGCATCGAGCCGCGCACGCCGGTGCGGGTGTCGAAGTGGTCGTTGTCGCCACCGAGGGCGTTCTTCGGCGGCGTGGACGGGCCGCCGACCCAGTCGTCGTAGTAGCCCCAGTTGGCGGTGTTGAACAGGTTGAGCACATCGGCACGAATCTGCAGGTCGCCGCCATAGACCTTGAAGCTCTTGGAAAGCGCCAGGTCGAGTTGCTTGTAGGTGTCGGAGCCGCGCGCCACGGCGCTGCAGCCGGTGGGGCCGCTGAACCCGGTATGGCAATCGACCACCCGACGCGGCTGGCCGTCACCCACGGTCAACTTGCCAGAAAGCTGCATGCCCCAGGGCAGGCTGTCGATCAGGCCGCCAACGACCAGGCGGTTCTTCTCTGCATCCTTGGTCGGGTGGAACCCGTGATTGGCCTTGCCGTAGGTCCAGTCGAAGATGTCATCCGACCATTCGTTGTTGGTGGTCTTCGCGTCGGTGTGGGTGTAGGCCACCGTCATGCTCCAGCCGCTGGCCTGGGTGTAGGGCTTCTCCAATGACAGGAAGATGCTGGTCGCCTTGTTCTCGCCGGAAAAGTCACCCAGCACGATGGTGCCGTAGTTGCGCGGGGCGCCGCCCCACAGCGGGTCCACGTTGTTGGAGTTGCCGAAGCCGCCGTTGGGATCACGGTTGCCGTTGGACCAGAAGAACTGGTTCTTCGCGTGGATGTTCGACACCGCGACGTCCAGATTCCATTCACCCACGGCCTGGCGCACGCCCAGGCTCATCTGGTCGGCAAAGGGCATCTTGAACTTGTTGCGGATCAGCCAGATCTCGCCGTTGGGCGCCGCGTTCTTCTGCAGCTCGTCCAGCGCGTTGTTGGCCATGCGGCGGTCGTAGCTACGGCCCCAGCCGCCGTAGACCACCGTGGCCTTGTTGCTGAACACGTCGTAGGACGCGCCCAGGCGCGGTGCCAGGGCCTTCTTGAACGGCTTGCGCGAATCACCGGTGGAGATGTAGTCGGCGATGTTGATGCCGCCTTTGGCCAAGGTCTGGGCGTAGGTCTGCCCCGGCGGCGCGGTGATGCCATCGACGGTCCGGCCATCCAGCGCGTTCAGCGCGGCGATGCGGTCGGCTGGCGTCACATAGCTGTTGTTCAGCATGTTGTCTTCATAGTCCCAGCGCGCACCGAGGTTCAATTCCAGCTGCTTGCTGACCTTCCAGTCGTCCTGCAGATAGATGCCGTACTGGTTGTTCTTGAAGTTCGCCGACGCGGTGGGAATGGGCAGGCGGATGTTGCACTGGTCGCTGGACAGCCCGCTGCTGCTGACGTTGGTGCCGGTGCAACTGAGACCGTTGAAGTAGGGCTGGCCGGTCGTCGTGTTCAGCACGGTGTCGATCGCCGCCACACGGAAGGCGGTGCCGCTGAGGTCGTACTTCATGGCCTTGAACTGGACGCCGCCCTTGATGACATGGCCGGCAAGGCCCGTGTAGCTGAGGTCGTCCTTCAGGTAGATGCCGCTCTGGCGGCGGTCCTGCGCATTGGGCGAGCCGCCGGTAAAGAAGACGTCCTGGACGTTGTTGATCGCGTTGGTGGGCGAGTACTTGTAGCGCACCAGCGGATCGGTGGAGTCCGACTGCGGGTTCCACTTCGAGCTTTCCCAGCCGACGCGCGCCTCGTTGAGCCAGGTGTCACCGGTGTATTCGTGGCTGAGGTCGACGCGGTACTCGTTGTTGTTGTTGTTGATGGCCGTGCTCGGCGCGAAGCGGTCACCGTCGACCGAGTAGCTGGTTTCCTTGCGCAGCGTGGTGGACAGGTCCAGCCGCTGGCGGTCATCGATCTCGGCCGAAAGCTTGCCGAACAGCAGATGCTCCTTGAACTGGCCCTTGAACGAGCCCTGCTGCGCAGCGATGGCGGGGACGATGCCGGGGCTGTTGGGGTACTTTTCCAGGTTCATCGCAGTCAACTGGCGCGGCTTGTCGATGGACTTGCCGTCGTAGGCGACGAAGTAGTGCAGCGTGTCGGGCTTGATGGCGCCACCGATGCTGAAGCCGCCTTCGATCTGCTTGTACGAGGGGGGATCAATGTGATTCGCCTTGTCCCTCTCCTGGATGGGGCTCAGCGACGTCCAGTTGCTCCCGGTGCGGTTGACGTAGACGCTGCCATGGGTCTCGTTGCCGCCGGACTTGGTGACGGCGGAAATGGCGACGCTGGAGACCTGGTCGAACTCGGCCTTGTAGTTCTGCGTCAGCACGCGGTACTCGGCGATGGCCGTCTGCGGGAAGGGGTTGCCCTGGCTGGTGTCCTGACCGGTGAGGCCGCCGCGCAGGATGTTGTTCTTGTGGCCGACGCCGTCGATGAAAACGTTTACAGCGTCAATGTTTTGCGAGCCACCGCGCAGACGCGTATTGCCGCTGGCGTCGGTGTCGAAGCGCACGCCGGGAGCGAAGTCCGCTGCCGACAGGAAGTTGCGCGTGGCCTGCGGGATGGCCTCGATCATCTTGTTAGACACCGTGGTGCCGACCTGCGAATCGATGACGCCCTGGCGCTGCGCGCTGCCCTGGATCACGACGGTGCCGAGCTTGGCGTCCGTGCTGCCGAGGTCCAGCGTCGCGTTCTGGCCGACGGACAGCGTAACCACACTGCCGGTGGCAGCACCGGCCACCCGGACCTCGTAGTTGCCGGGGTTCAGGCCGACGAGTACATAGCTGCCGTCGGGCAGGGTCTTGGTCCGGTAGGTATTGCCGTTGGCCTTGTTGACGGCGACGACATCAGTGCCTGCCGGCGCCGTGGCGCCAGCCGCTGTGATGGTGCCGCGCACGGTGGCGCTGGCGCTCTGCGCCTGCGCGGGCAGGGCCGCCATCAGCAGCCCGCCGATCAGGCCGGCGGCGCAGAGATGGCGGGTGAGAAGCCTGGGTTTGGTGCGGGGGGTCGGGGTGCTCATGATGTCCTTGTCTCCTGTGTTGTGCTGTGGTTTGGACGGGATCAGGTCTTGGCGCTGCCGCACGACTGCCGCACAACGAGCTGTACCGGCATCACGGTGGCGCCGGCGTCGGTGGCGTTGCGCTCCAGGGTGTCGGCCAGCGCATCGAGTGCCTGGCCGCCCAGCGCGGCAATGGGCACGTGCATGGTCGTCAGCGCCGGGCTGACGTAGCGGGCGATGGGGATGTCGTCGAAGCCGGCAAGCGCGATGTCTTCGGGCAGGCGCACACCGCCGGCCTGCAGCGCACCCAGCAGGCCGATGGCCATGATGTCGTTGGCGGCGAAGACGGCATCGGGCCGCTGGCCCGCCGGCAGGGCCAGCAGCTCGGCCGCGGCGCGCTGGCCGCCTGCTTCGGAGAAGTCGCCCTCCAGCAGCCATGCCTCGGCCCCCACGGCCAAGCCGGCACGGTAGCCGCGCTCGCGTTCGCGCGCCTCGAAGTTGGCCTGCGGGCCGCCGAGAAAAGCGATGCGTCGCCGGCCGCTGCGCACCAGGTGCTCGGTCATCGCGCGCGCACCGCCGAAGTTGTCGACGGCGAAGACCCGCTGGCTCGCGCCCCGCACGCCGGAGTTCAGCAGCACGGCCGGCAGGGCAGGCGGCAGGTTCTGCGACAGGAAATCGTCGTCGGCGTGCGGCGACATGACGATGAGGCCGTCAACGCGGCCGTTCATCGCGCGCAGCGCGGCCGCGGCCTCGTTGGCATCGTCGTGGGAGCTCGACAGCAGCAGATGCAGGCCGCGCGCCCGGGCGGCCTGGTCGATGCCGCGGATCAGCTCGGAGAAGAACTCGCCATGCAGATCGGGCAGCAGGGCGCCGATGGTGTCGGTGCGTCGCGTGATGAGGCTGCGCGCCGCCCCCGACGGCGAATAGCGCAATTCGCGGGCGACCTCGACGATGCGCTGGCGCGTGTGCGGCAGCACGTTCTCGGCGCCGTTGAGCGCGCGCGAAACGGTGGCGACCGACACACCGGCAACGCGGGCGACGTCCTTGATCGTGGCGGGGGTGACCGTCATCTTGCTGTCAGAGGTTGGCGCCGTGGGAAGCGATGACTTCAGCATAGAAGCGCGCGCTGGCCTTGGGGGTGCGCTGCTGTGTCTGAAAGTCCACATGCACGAGGCCGAAGCGCTTGGCAAAGCCGAGCGCCCATTCGAGGTTGTCGAACAGCGACCAGGCGCAGTAGCCGCGCACGTCGGCGCCCCTTTGAATAGCGTCCTGCACGGCGGCGATATGGGTGCGCAGATAGTGCACGCGCAGCGGATCGTCAACGCGGCCGTCAATGGCCACCGGCGGGTCGTAGAACGCCGCGCCGTTCTCGGTCACATACAGCGGCAGGCCGCCGTAGCGCTCGTGCATCCACACGAGGGTGTCGGCCAGGCTTTGCGGGTGCAGCTCCCAGCCGGTCTCGGTGTAGATGCCGCCGGGCTGGCGCTGCGGCACCGCCGGCACCGGCCATGCCTTGGGATCAAAGCGCACGACGGCGCGGGTGTAGTAGTTCAGGCCGAGGAAGTCGACGGGGACTTTGAGTGCCTCGACCTCGGCGGCCGGCCAGTCGGGCCAGGCTTCACCAAAGACCTCGCGCAACTCGGCCGGGTAGCTGCCAAGCAGGGCCGGGTCGAGGTATTGCCGGTTCATGTAGGCGTCGGCGAGCCCGGCGGCGTGGCGGTCGTACTCGCTGGCGTCGGCCGGCAGATGCTTCGGTTCGATGTTGACGACCAGGCCGATCCTGTTCTTTCCGGTCGCGCGGTAGGCCTGCACGCCCTTGGCGTGTGACTGCATCAGGCGGTGGGCGACGATGGCCGCCTCGAAGGCGCTCTTGTGACCGGGCGCCAGCGCGCCATGCATGAAGCCGCCGTCGGCGACAACCCAGGGTTCATTCAGCGTGACCCACATCGGCACGCGGTCGTCCAGCGCCTTGAAACAGACCTGCGCGTAATCGGCAAACCAGTCGGGCATGTCGGGGTTGAGCCAGCCGCCACGGTCGTCCAGCGCCGCGGGCAGGTCCCAGTGGTGCAGCGTCACCATCGGCTGGATGCCCGCGGCCAGCAGTTCGTCGACCAGGCGCTCGTAGAAACCCAGGCCGGCCGCATTCACGGCGCCGCGACCTTCAGGCAACACGCGGTTCCAGGCAATGCTGAAGCGATAGGCCGTGAGCCCCAGCTCGCGCATCAACGCGACGTCGTCCTTCATGCGGCGGTAGTGATCGCAAGCCATGTCGCCGGTATCGCCGCCGAGCACACGGCCCGGCGTGCGCACGAAGCGATGCCAGTTGCTGACGCCGGCGCCATCGGCCAGCGGCGAGCCTTCGATCTGATAGGCGGAAGTCGCACAGCCCCAAAGGAAGCCGGGCGGGAACGGTTGTCTCATCCGTGTGCCAACTCCGCTTGCGCGGGTCGGTCGTTGTGTCGTCATGTAAACGTTTACATGCATTCTTTCCGTGATTACTTGACGAGTCAACAGCGTGTTTACCCCGGAGCGTCGCGCTCGCACCTCAGACTCCGCCGCTTCGCCCGCCACCAGAAGCAGAGGCAAGGGATGGATCAAGCACAGATCGACGCCACGCTGGCCCAAGCCAGGGCCCATGCCGATGCCGGCAGCGCCGAGGCCGCGCTGGATGCAGCGCGCCGCGCCCACCACGCCGCACTTCAACGAGGGAACGTGGCCGCCCAGGCGGAAGCCACGCACTGCATTGCCAGCGTCGAGCTGCGCCTGCTGGGTCATTTCGCTGCGGCGCTGGAATCCGCACGCCAGGCGGCATTCCAGTTCCAGCAGGCCGAGATGCCCGAGGGCGAATGCCGCGCACTCGCCACCCAAGCCATGGCCGCTGCACGCCTGGGCTACTACGAAACCTCGGTCGATTGCGCCCTGCTGGCGGTCAAGCTGTGTGCCGGCACGTCGGGCGACGGAGCCAGCGTGGAGCAGGTCGTGGCCCACCACGCACTGGGTGTCGCCATGTTCATCGGCCGCTCCTACGCCGAGGCCAGCGAGGCTTCACAGCGCGCCATCGAGTTGGCCTACCAGTGCGATCCCCCGGTTGACACCTATGTGCTGCATGCCGACCTGGGGTCCACCGAGGTCATGCGCACGCTCAGCGCACGCAGCGCCACCACGGCAGGCACGACCAGCCTGGAACTGCTGCGCGAACACCTGCGCCGTTGCGACGAACTGCTGCACGATGCAGCGCCATTGGCCAGCATCGGCATTGGCAGCCGCAGCAGCAGCGCCCTCACCCATGCCTTCAACAAGGCCATGCTGCTGATCTGGCAGGCCGACCTTGTGGGTGCCGCGGCGCAGGTGCGCCGGCTGCGCGAGGCGGTGGAATCTTCCCGCCGGCCCTGGCTGCAAGCCCTCGTGCTTTGGGCCGGGTCCGAACTGGCCTTGGCCGAAGATGACCTGCCGTTGGCCCGCAATCACGCCGAGCAGATGATTCGCATCGCCCTGGCGCAGAACCATGAAGGGCTGGTCAGCATTGGCCTGGGCCAGCTGGCTTATCTGGCGTCCACCGCGGGCGACCACGCCGCGGCCGCGCAGGCCCTGCGCGAACTGGCCGAGCGCGAGCAGTTGGCCCGGTCTGCCAGCCTGCGCGGCCGCGTCGCCGACGTCGAACGACAGCTGGAACTGCGCAGCCGGACCCGGCAGTTGCACGCCTCCGAGGCCGGACGCGCGCACTTCCAGCAACTGGCGCTCGAGGATGGCCTGACCGGCCTGCCGAACCGCCGCCATTTCGAACTTCAGCTGCAAGGCCTGCTGGAGGAGGTGCGCACCCAGGGCAGCACGGCCTGCCTCGTCATGATCGACGTCGACAAGTTCAAGCAGATCAACGACGGCCATTCGCACAACGCGGGCGACGCGGTGCTGCGGGCCATCGCGGCGCAGATCCGAAGATGCGTGCGCGACAAGGACTTTCCCGCGCGGCTGGCCGGCGACGAGTTCGTCATCATCCTGCGCGATACCGGTGCGCAGGCAGCCCAAGCGCTGACCGAGCGGATCGCGGACGCGGTGTCCCGCCATGCCTGGAGCGCCATCGCTGCCGGCCTGTCGGTCTCGGTGAGCCTGGGGCTCGCCGAAGTCCTGCCGACCGACACCTTGCGCACCGTGCTCAGCCGCAGTGACCAGGGCATGTACGCGAACAAGCGCGAAAAGGCCCACCCCCACTGACGGCCAAGCGGCGTGCACGCCCGCACACAAGGCTGAGCGCCGCCCCGGCCGACGTTCGAAACAACGCTTGCTTGCTGGCTTGCGGGCCGAGCGCCGGGCCGCTCCCAAGCAGGCCCGCCTTTGGCGATGTGCTTGCTGGTCAATCCGGCAAGCATCGCCGTCCCCCAGGGGGACCGGCTGGACTCGCCTGCGTTCAGCATGGCGAGACCAGACGAGGGGCTCCATCTCAGTCGGCGTAGATCCCTGCCGCCTTGATGACCGGGGTGAGTTTGTTGATCTCGGCCTCGACGAACTTCTTGTGCTCTGCCGGCGCAAGGCGCGCGTCACTGATGATGACCGCACCCAGGGCCTCCTGGCGCTTGTGGAAGTCGGCGTCCTTCAGGGCTGCGCGCAGCGCCGTGTTGACCTTGTCGATGACGGCCTTGGGCGTGCCCTTGGGTGCATACATGCCGTGCCAGACGGCAAGATTGAAGCCCTTCAGCCCTGATTCGTCGGCCGTCGGCAGCTTGGCCAGCGGGCCGCTGGGCAGGCGCTTGGCCGACATCACCGCATAGGCCTTGACCTTGCCGGCCTCGATCTGTCCGGTGGTGTTGGTGGTCTGGTCGCACATGATGTCGACCTGGCCGCCGAGCAGGTCGTTCATGGCCGGCGCGGTGCCCTTGTAGGGCACGGTCGTCATGTCGATCTTGATGGCCGACTGATACAACAGGCCGCACAGATGCGAGGCCGAGCCGACCCCGGCGTGGGCGAGGTTGATGTTGCCCTTGTTGGACTCCAGCCACTTGGCCAGCTCGGCATAGTTGGCCGCCGGCAGATTGGGGCGGCCGATCAGCGTCATCGGCACCTCGTTGACCATGCCCAGATATTCGAAGTCTTCCAGCGTCTTGTAGGGCAGCGTGCGGTAGAGGGCCGTCGCGCTGGCGATGCCGATGTGGTGCAGCAGCAGCGTGTAGCCATCCGGCGCGGCCTTGGCCACCTTGTTGGCGCCCAGCGTGCCGCCGACACCGCCGACGTTCTCGACAATGACGGTGGCACCCAGGGGCTTGCGCAACGCCTCGGCGAGGTCGCGAGCGACCTTGTCGGTCGGCCCGCCGGCTGCAAACGGCACGATCACGGTGACCGGCTTGTCGGGATAGTCGGCGGCAGCGGTGCCGGCGGCCAGCAGGGCCGCCAGGGCAATCAAGGTCGTGCGCATGGGCTTGTCTCCAGGATGTGTGCGCACGATCTTAGGCAGAGTACCGCCCCCGGCGTCTCCGGGATGGCCCCAAGCCAGCGCCATCAGGGGTAGCTCAGCGTCAGCGTATAGCCCTGGGTGCCGCTGCTGCCTGAGTAGGCCCCCACGCGGATGTAGACCGCCAGCGCCGAGCTGCCGGTGTTCTTGTAGCTCAGGGACTCGGTGCAGGTGGCGCTCTCCGACGAGGTCAGCGTCGTGCCGCTGGCGTTGTGCAAGTAGATGTCGTAGTCATAGGCCGCCGGGCAGCTCATGTCGACACGCAGCGTCTTGCCTGCGGCCAGCGTGACCTTGAAGTAGTCCTTGTCGCTCGTGGTGGCCATGGTGCCGCTGATCGTCGTCTGGTTGGTGACGACGTTGGCGGTGGCGATGGTGCCGTTGGACTCGGTCTCGTTCAGCGCCGCGCTGGCATTGCTGATGCTGAAGTTGACGGCCGACGAGGCGCCCGAGTTGCCGGCGGCGTCGTAGGCGCGGGCGACCAGGCTGTGGCTGCCGTTGGCAAGCGTCGTCGAGTCCAGCGACAGCGAATAGGGCGCGCTGCTGTCGCTGCCCTTCACCGTGCCATCAACGACGAAGTCCACGCGCGCCACGCCGATGTTGTCGCTCGCCGTGGCCGACAGCGTGACGGTGCCGGACGTGCCGCTCTCGCTGGCCGTCGCGGTCGGCGGCGTGGTGTCCACCGGCCCGTTGGACTGCGTGACCCAGACGGGCGCTGTCCACAGCATCTTGCCGTCGTTCTGCGTGATCTTGGCGTAGTAGAAGTGCTCGCCGATGGCCGGCGTGGTGCTGGCCGTGCCGCTGCTGGCCAGCAGTGTGACGGTGCCATTGCGCTTGGGCACGCCCTCGTAGATCTGCACGCTGGTGGCCGTCTTGCCGCTGTTGCTGGCATAACCGACGCTCAAGGAGAGCGTGCCGCTGTTGGTGAAGCGCTCACCCATGACGTGGCCATTGGCGGTCAGCGCGATCTGCGCCGTCTTGTCCATCGTCGCGAAGACGCGGCGGGCCTTGATGGCATCGATGAAACTGGCCTTGCTGAGCGCCGTGCCATTCGGGATCAGCACGCCGGTGCGGTTGGTGTACGACTTGCCCCAGTTGGCGCAGTGGTTGTCCTGGTTGCTGGCGGGCGCCACGTGAAAGCCGCGCTCCAGCATCTTGTTGAAGGCGTCTTCAAAGTTGCTGAGGCCCGTCTCGGTCTCGGTCGTGTTGGACGAGAACGCCGAGCTGTTCAGGATCTCGCTCAGCACCATGACCTCGTCGCCATCGGCGCTGTAGCCCAGCGCCGTGCCGCCGACCAGGAACTGGCCGGCCGTGTCAGGGTGGTTGAACTGGCCGACGAGGCCGAGCTGGCGCATCGTCGCGTACAAGGCCGCGTAGTCGCTCTTGGCCGTGAAGCGGTCGCCGAAGAGCTGGTTGCTGCTGTTGTATTCCCAGGCGAACAACTCGGTGCTGTTGAAGATGTTCATGTGGCCGCCATTGCTGATGACGCCCCACTCCATGCCGTAGATCGCGAGGTAGTTCGATGTCGTCGCGGCGGTGGCGGCGGACAGGCCGGCCTGGTAGCGGCTCTTGGCGGTGGCAGCGCTGCCGCTGGCGTTGGTGCTCGAGGAGCCGTCGAAGTAGTGGTTGTGCTCGGACGACATCAGGATGTCCAGGCCCGCCGTCTTGCCATAGGCGAAGGCGTCTGCCGGGCCGAAGGCGCCCGTCTGCGCGGGCTGCGAAGACGAGCAGCTGCCCAGTGCCCCGCCGCCGTCGGAGTCATTCGTCTGGCTGTGCAGATTGGCGTAGTAGACCGTGTAGGGCAGGCTGTTGATGGCCGGTGCCGATTGCGCCTTGACGAGGCCGCGGCCGGCGGCCGTGGGCATGGCCGCATAGGGCGGCAGGTCGACGCTGGCCGGCTGGCCGAGGGCAACCGGCCATTGCTGCTCGGCATGGTCCAACGGCGCGGCAGCGGCCAGCAGGCGCTCGGCGCGGCCGGTGGTCGCACCCTGGCTCAGCGCGGTGGCGGCGTCGAGGCTGGCGGCCTCAAGCTTGAGCTGGTAGAGGCCATCGGCCAGTGCCGTGCCGCCGGTGCCGCGGCCGGCCCAGCGCACGCTGGCCACCACCGGCGCACCGGCATAGCGCGATTCGCCGCTCCAGCGCTGCAGCACGTGGCCCTGCGCGTCGACGAGGCTGAGCGCCCACGCAAAGACCTGGCCGTCGGCAATGCCGGGGTGGTCCATCTGCACGCTGAACACGCGCTCGCCGCTGGCGGCGGTGACCGCGAAGGGCGCGGACAGCGTGGCCGAAAACTCGTGATGGTCAGGGTCCTTGGCGCGCGGGCGCGCGGCGGCGGCTTTGGCCAGCTCGCTTTCGGCCTGGGAAGCTTGGGAAGAGACTTGGGGGTCGTTGCTGCCACCACCGCAGGCTGCGAGCAGCAGCACGAGCAGGGTGGGCAGAAGATGGCGGGCAAGGGTCATGTCGCGTCCTCGGCTGGTGCCAGCGGTGGCCGGCAAAGCGGCGGACTGTGGTGGCCCCGCCAAGCTCAGTCCATGCGGGCCTTCCTGTCACCGATTCAGGCTCAGGTCGGGCCCGAGGCCTTCAAACGCGCGTCACACGGGGCGGCGATCCTCGATGACCAGGCCATCGTTGGGCAGGCTGCCCGGGGCCAGCAGCTCGACCTCACCGCGCAGCTTGGTGATGTCGCGCAGCGCCATCTGCAACTGCTCGACAAGGCCCTCGGCCGGCGCGGCCTCGAGCTGCAGGCACATGCGGTCGTTGGCCAGCTCCCCGTCGACAACGAGGCGGGCCCGGCCGCGCTGGCCACAGCGCGCCAGCACCTCGGCCACCTGGCCGGCATGCACGAACATGCCACGCACCTTGGCCGACTGGTCGGCCCGGCCCAGCCAGCCGCGCAGGCGCTGGTTGGTGCGGCCACAAGGACTGGCACCGGCCAGCACGGCAGAGAGGTCGCCGGTGGCAAAGCGGATCAGCGGGTAGCCGGCGCTCAGCGTCGTCACGATGACTTCGCCGACCTCGCCGTCCGGCACAGGCTCAGCAGAGCCGGGCCGCACGATCTCGACGATGACGCCTTCGTCGACGACCAGGCCTTCACGCGCCGTGGTCTGGTAGGCGATGAGGCCGAGGTCGGCCGTCGCATAGCACTGGTAGGCATCGACGCCGCGTGCGGAAAACCATGCAACGAGCGCCGGCGGGCAGGCCTCACCGCTGACCAGGGCACACTGCAGATAAGGCAGCACGTGCCCGCCCTCGGCCGCCTTCTCGAGCAAGATGCGCAGCAGGCTGGGCGTGCCGGCATAGGCCTCGGGCTGCAGGTCCAGGAGGGCCTGCAGCTGCAATTCGGTATTGCCAATGCCGCCGGGAAAGCTGGCAGCACCGATGGCGCGCAGGCCCGCTTCCATCATGGCGCCAGCCGGGGTCAGGTGATAGCTGAAGCCCACATGCGCGAGCTGGCCGGCGCGGATGCCCGCCGCATGCAGTGCGCGGGCGACGCGCCAGGGGTCGGCGCCGTCGGCATCGGGCTCGGGTTCGTAGAGCGGCCCGGGCGACTGGAAGATGCGCCGCGGCATGCCGGCCGCAAATCCGCCCAAGCGCAGTGCGCGCCGAGCGGCCTGGGCGGCGGCGAGGCTGCTCTTGCGCGTCAGCGGCAACGTGGCCAGCGCGGCCCGCGACGTGATCGCGTTCGCATCGACGCCGACCAACAGCTCGGTGTAGGCCGGACTGCTGGATTGGGCATGCGCGATCTGTTCCGGCAGCGCAGCCATCAGCGCGGCCTCACGCGCGGCCGGGTCGCGCGTCTCCAGCGCGTCGAAGAACTCGTCGCTCATTGGTGCACCCTTCGGCCTACGGCCTGTCCCGCCAAGCGGGAGCGAGCTTGCTTGGGGCGGCCCGGCGCGGCGCTCACTCCTCGTCCTTCCAACGCGTGAGCCGGCGCTTGATCTCGTCCTGCAACTTGCGCAGCTCGGTCGCCGACTTCAGCGTGAAGGTGTCCCACTCGGGCGTGCGCGCCGGGCGCTTGGTGAGCTGGACCTTGACGGTCGCACCCTCCACCGCTAGCTTGAGCACCACGTCGGCGCCGAGCATCCAGCCTTCGCCCCGCTCGGCCAGCACGCGTTGGTCGCGCGCGAAGCGCTTCATCGTCAGCAGCGCCGAGTCCGCATCAAAAGGTGGCGGCGCCATCTCCCAGTTGTCGTCACTCATGCCAGCCACCTCTTCCTTCGCTTGTAGCTCTTCACGTCCTTGAAACTGCGTCGCCCTTCCCCGCCCACGCCGAGATAGAACTCCTTGACGTCCTCGTTCTCGCGCAATGCGCTGGCAGCGCCGTCCATGACGACGCGGCCGTTCTCCAGGATGTAGCCGTAGTCGGCATAACGCAGCGCCATGCTGGTGTTCTGCTCGGCCAGCAGGAAGGTCGTCCTCTCCTTGGTGTTGAGGTCGCGCACGATCTCGAACACCTCCTCGACGATCTGCGGCGCCAGGCCCATCGACGGCTCGTCCAGCAGCACCATCTTCGGGTTGGCCATCAGCGCGCGGCCGATGGCGCACATCTGCTGCTCGCCGCCCGAGGTGTAGGCCGCCTGGCTGGTGCGGCGCGTCTTCAGGCGCGGGAAGTAGGTGTAGACCTTGTCCAGCGTCGCCGCCACCGCGGCGCGCCCGTCCTTGCGCGTGTAGGCGCCGGTCATCAGGTTCTCCTCGATGGTCAGGTGGGCGAAGCAGTGGCGGCCTTCCATGACCTGCACCACCCCGCGCTCCACCATGGCCGAGGTGGACAGCTTCTCGATGCGCTCGCCGCGCAGCTCGATGCTGCCCTTGGTGACCTCGCCGCGCTCGCCTTCCAGCAGGTTGGACACCGCGCGCAGCGTGGTGGTCTTGCCGGCGCCATTGCCCCCCAGCAAGGCCACCACCTGGCCCTCGGCTACCTGCAGGGACACGCCCTTGAGCACGAGGATGACGTGGTTGTAGATGACTTCGATGCCGTTGACGTTCAGGAGGGGGGCTGTCATCGCAACTCTTTCCTCAGCATGGATGCTCTCGCGGGTGGCGCCCCTCCCCGTGGGGGAGGGGACAGGGGTGGGGCCTCAGCACCCCGCCCTCACGGAGGGCGGGGAAGGGGTGGGAGCGGGGCATTGCCAGCTCGAAGAGCTGAGCCGCCGCGCGGCTCAGCTCTGGCATTCCGCCGGCGTGCGGCGAGTCAGCTTCTTCTCACCGGCGTACTTGTCCGCCGCCGCCTTCACCATCGGCTTGATGATCTGTGCGTCCGCCTCGTACCAATCGCTGCTGAAGCTCCACTTCGCGCCGTCCCAGGTGTGGATGCGCGCCCAGGTCGAACCCTGGTGGTCATAGCAGCTGGTGCTGATCGGGCGGATCACGCCGGTCAGGCCCAGCGAGGCCAGCTTCTTGTCGTCCAGCGCCAGGTTCTCCAGGCCCCAGCGCACCTGCTCGCCGGTCATGACCTTGCCCTTGCCGAAACGCTCCTGCGCACGCCGCACGGCCTCCACGCCGAGCGCCTGGATGACCAGGCCGCGCGTGTACAGCACCGAGCCGACCTCGTCCTTCGGCCCCGTACCTTGGCCCTTCTCGTGCACGAGCTTGAGGATGTCCTGGATGACCTTCGGGGTCTGGCCGGAGGTGTTCAGGTTCAACGCGTTGTAGCCCTTGGCGCCCTCGCCCACGTCCTTCACATCGGGCTCGGCGCCCGACCACCAGACGCCATACATCTTGTCGCGCGGATAGCCGGTGGCCTGGGCCTCCTTCAGCGCGGTGGAATTCATGACACCCCAGCCCCACAGCAGCGTGTAGTCAGGCTTCTGCTGGCGCACCTGCAGCCAGGCGCTCTTCTGCTCCACGCCGGGTGCGGTGACCGGGATCTTCACCAGCTCGAAGCCATGCATCTTGCTGCGCTCTTCCAGCAGCGGGATGGGCTCCTTGCCGAAGGGGCTGTCGTGATAGACCAGCGCGATCTTCTTGCCCTTGAGCTTGTCCAGGCCGCCTTCCTTCTTGGCGATGTGCTGGATGAGGATGTCGGCCGCCGTCCAGTAGCTGCCCATCAGCGGGAAGTTCCAGGCAAACACGCCGCCATCGGCGGAGGCCGACAGGCCGTAGCCCAGTGTGATCAGCGGGATCTTGTCGTTGGGCACCTTGTCGGTCAGCGCAAAGGTGATGCCGGTGGCCTGCGGGTCGAACAGCGTCGCGCCCTTGCCCTTCAGGCGCTCATAGCACTCCACGCCCTTGTCGGTGGCATAGCCGGTCTCGCATTCCTCAAACGTCAGCTTCACGCCGTTGACGCCACCGTCGCGGGCGTTGATGAGCTTGATGTAGTCCTGCTTGCCATTGGCCCACGGCGTGCCGTTGGGCGAGTAAGGCCCGGTGCGGTAGACCAGCAACGGGAAGAACTGCTCCTTGGCTTGCGCCACAGCCGCGGGGGCCGCGAAGAGTTGCAGGGCGGCCAGGGCGGCGCAGGTGATGAGAATCTTCATGGGGCTGTCTCCTTGTCGTTGTGGGTATCAATGCGGGAAGGGCCAGAGTCTGAGCTTTTCCTTGGCGGTCGCCCAGAGTCGCGCGAGGCCGTGTGGTTCCTTGATGAGGAAGAACACGATGAGGGCGCCGAAGATCATCAGCGCGAGGTGCGAGGCGGTGGCCGTGTCGATGGGCAGGCCGGTCCAGTAGGGCAGCTTGTCCAGGATCAGCGGCAGCACGACGATAAAGGCCGCGCCGAAGAAGGCACCCGAGATCGAGCCCAGGCCGCCGATGATGACCATGAAGAGCAGGTCGAACGAGCGGTTGATGCCGAAGGCGGCCGGCTCCCACGAGCCCAGGTGCACGAAGCCCCACAGCGCACCGGCCACGCCGATGATGAAGCTCGACACGGCAAAGGCGCTGAGCTTGGCCTGCATGGGGCGGATGCCGATGACGGCGGCCGCCACGTCCATGTCGCGCATGGCCATCCACGAGCGGCCGATGTGGCCGCGCACGAGGTTCTTGGTTGCCAGCGAGAAGACGACGACGAAGGCCAGGCACAGCAAGTAGCGCGATGCCGGCGACTCGACGCTGAAGCCGAAGAGGCTCAGCCCCGCCACACTGACCGACCCTGAGGAAGAACCGTTGGTGACCCAGGGCAGGCGCAGACAGGCCCAGTCGACAAAGAACTGCGCCGCCAGCGTTGCGACCGCCAGGTAGAGGCCCTTGATGCGCAGCGACGGCAGGCCAAAGGCCACGCCCAGCACCGTGGCGCCAAGGCCGCCGGCCAGCAGCGACACGATCAGCGGCATGCCCTCGAAACGCGCCTGGCAGTTGTAGGCCACGTAGGCGCCCACGGCCATGAAGGCGCCAGAGCCCAGCGAGATCTGGCCGCAGTAGCCGACGAGGACATTCAGGCCCAGCGCGGCGAGGGACAGGATCAGGAAGGGGATGAAGATGGCGCGCAGCAGGTATTCGCTGGACACCATCGGGATGACGACGAAGGCGACGGCCAGCAGCATCGCCATGGCAATGCGGTCCTGGCGGATGGGCAGGATCTGGCTGTCCGCCGAGTAAGAGGTTTTGAACTGGCCGTTTTCGCGGTAGAGCATTGCGTCAGCGCTTCACTGATGAGGAAACAAAGCCACAGAGACACAGAGGCACAGAGGCACAGAGAGACACGGCACTTGAACTTCCTCTGTGCCGCTGTGCCTCTGTGGCTGTGTTGGATTGGGCCTAGACGCGATCAATGATCTTCTCCCCAAACAGCCCTTGTGGTCGCACCAGCAACACCACGAGCACCAGCACATAGCCAAACCAGTACTCGATGCCGCCCCCAAGCATGGGCCCGAGATAGGCCTCCGACAGCTTCTCCCCCACGCCAATCAGCAGCCCGCCCACGATCGCACCCGGCACGCTGGTCAGCCCGCCCAGGATGACCACCGGCAAGGCCTTCAACGCCACCAGCGACAGCGAGAACTGCACACCCAGCTTGCTGCCCCAGATCATCCCGGCCACCAGCGCGACAAAGCCCGCCACGCTCCAGACGATGACCCAGATGCGCGACAGCGGGATGCCGATGCTCTGCGCGGCCTGGTGGTCATCGGCCACGGCGCGCAGCGCGCGGCCGGTGGCGGTCTTCTGGAAGAACAGCGACAGCCCCGCGACCAATGCCGCTGCGATCAGCGCGGCGTAGAGGTCTTCCTTGCTGACGAGGATGCCGCCCTGAAAGACGTCCTCGAACAGGAACATCGGGTCCTTGGGCAGCCCGATGTCGATCTTGTAGATGTCGTTGCCGAACAGCGTCTGACCCAGGCCCTCGAGCAGATAGGCGATGCCGAGCGTGGCCATCAACAGCGTCACGCCTTCCTGGTTGACGAGCTTGGACAGCGCCAACCTCTCCACCAGCCAGGCGACAACGACCATCACCGCAAGCGCGCCCACGAAGGCCAGCAGGTTGACGACGACCTTGCCGTCCAGGCCTGTGTATTTCTGAATCCACTCGGCAAAGCGCGCCATCGCCAGCGCTGCAAACAACACCATCGCGCCCTGGGCGAAGTTGAAGACGCCACTGGCCTTGAAGATCAGCACGAAGCCGAGGGCGATCAGCGAATACAGCATGCCGGCCATCAGGCCGCCGATCAGGGTTTCGAGGAATGGGCCCATCAGTGGCTTGCTCCGAGGTAGGCCTTGATGACGTCTTCGTTCTTGCGCACGTCGTCTGGCGCGCCATCGCCGATCTTCTTGCCGTAGTCCAGCACGACGACGCGGTCCGAGATGTCCATCACCACGCCCATGTCGTGCTCGATCAGCACGATGGTGGTGCCGAACTCGTTGTTCACGTCCAGGATGAAGCGGCACATGTCCTGCTTCTCCTCGACATTCATGCCGGCCATGGGCTCGTCCAGCAGCAAGAGGCTGGGCTCCATCGCCAACGCGCGGCCGAGGTCGACACGCTTTTGCAGGCCATAGGGCAGGCGGCCGACCGGCGTCTTGCGATAGGCCTGGATCTCGAGGAAATCGATGATGCGCTCCACCGCCTCGCGCTGCTCCGTTTCCTCGCGCCGCGCAGGGCCGAGGTGCAGGGCCTGCCAGAACAGGCCGCGCTTCATGCGCAGATTGCGGCCGGTCATGATGTTGTCCAGCACGCTCATGCCCTTGAACAGGGCCAGGTTCTGGAAGGTGCGCGCCACACCCATCTCGGCCACCTGGCGCGGGCTCATGCCCTTGAAGGTCTTGCCGCGCAGCGTGATGGCACCCTGCTGCGGCTGGTAGACGCCGTTGATGCAGTTCAGCATCGAACTCTTGCCCGCGCCATTGGGGCCGATGATGGCGCGCACCTCGTGCTCGCGCACATCGAAGCTGATATCGGTCAGCGCCTTCACGCCGCCAAAGGCCAGCGAGATGTTCTTCACCTCAAGGACGACGTCGCCGATCTTCTTCATGCGGCTTGGCCTTTCACGGCCGGAAAGGTGCGCGCCTCGACGATGCGCAGATCCGCCGCGACCATGGACGTGCGGCCATCCTCGAACTTCACCTGGGTCTCGATGTACTGCGACACCTTGCCGTCGTACAGCGCATCAATGAGCACGCTGTATTTCTCGGCAATCGCACCGCGCCTGACCTTGCGGGTGCGCGTCAGCTCACCGTCGTCGGCGTCCAGCTCCTTGTGCAACACGAGGAAGCGGCTGATCTGGCTGCCGGCCAGCAGCTCGTCCTGCGCCAGGTCCGCATTGACCTTTTCGACGCAGTCCAGGATCAGCTCATAGACCTCGGCGCGCTGGGCCAGATCGGTGTAGCCGGCGTAGGGCAGGTTGCGGCGCTCGGCCCAGTTGCCGACGGCCTCGAAGTCAATGTTGATGAACGCACAGACCTTGTCGCGCTTGTCGCCAAAGCAGACCGCCTCCTTGATGTGCGGGAAGAACTTCAGCTTGTTCTCGACGTATTTGGGCGCAAACATCGCGCCGTCGAAAGCGCCGCCCATCAGGCGGCCGACATCCTTGGCGCGGTCGATGATCTTCAGGTGGCCGCCGGGCGTCAGGAAGCCGGCGTCGCCCGTGTGGAACCAGCCATCCGGCGTCAGCGCCTCGGCCGTCGCGGCGTCGTTCTTGTAGTAGCCCTTGAGCAGCCCGGGCGAGCGCACCAGCAGCTCGCCGCTGTCGGTCAGCTTGATCTCCACGCCGTCGATGGGCACGCCCACCGTGTCGGCGCGGGCCTCGTGGTCGGGCTGCAGGCAGACGAAGACGGCGGTTTCCGTCGAGCCGTAGAGCTGCTTCAAGTTGATGCCGATGGCGCGATAGAAGCTGAACAGGTCGGGCCCGATGGCTTCGCCCGCCGTGTAGGCGACCCGCACGCGCGAGAAGCCCAGGGTGTTGCGCAGCGGGCCATAGATCAGCGCGTCACCCACGGCGTAGGCCAGGCGGTCCAGCAGGCCCACCGGCTGCTTGTCCATCAGGCGCGGGCCGACGCGGCGGGCCAGCGTCATGCAGCGCTCGAACAGCCAGCGCTTTGGCGCTGAGGCGTCCTCCATGCGGATCATGACCGTCGTCAGCAGGCCCTCGAAGACCCGCGGCGGCGCGAAGTAGTAGGTCGGGCCGACCTCCTTCAGGTCGATGCTGACGGTGGACGCTGACTCCGGGCAGTTGACGACATAGCCCACGGCCAGCCACTGCGCATAGCTGAAGATGTTCTGGCCCACCCAGGCCGGCGGCAGATAGGCCAGCACCTCTTCGTCGGACGTCAGCTTGTCGAAGCGCTGGCCGGCCTGGGCGCGGTCGATCAGCGTCGCATGGGTGTGCATGACGCCCTTGGGGTTGCCCGTCGTGCCCGAGGTGAAGAACAGCGCCGCGACGTCACCGGGCAGGCAGGCCGCCACCTCCGCGGCGAAGAACTCGGGGCGCTCGGCCGCGTAGGCGCGCCCCCGCGCGGCCAACTCGTCCAACGAGGTCAGACCCGGCTCGTCGTAGTTGCGCAGGCCGCGTGGGTCGTCGAACCAGATGCGCCTGAGCTGCGGGCACTGCTCGCGCAGCTCGAGCAGCTTGTCGACCTGTTCCTGGTCCTCGACGATGGCGAAGGCGATCTCGGCGTTGTTCAGCGGGAATACGAACTCGGCGGCGACGGCGTCTTGGTACAGCGGCACGGGAATAGCGCCCAGGCATTGCGCGGCCAGCATGCTGGCGTACAGGCGGGGGCGGTTTTCACCCACGACGACGATGTGCTCGCCGCGCCGCAAGCCGGCCGCAGCCAGGCCCAGCGCCAACTCCTGCACCAGCGCCGCCAGTTGCGCCCAGCTCAGCGTCTGCCAAACGCCGTACGCCTTCTCGCGCAACGCGGGCGCGTCGGGCCGGCGGGCGGCGTGGTCGAGCAAGAGCCGGGGGAAGGTCGTCAAGCCTGTCTCCAATGCGCGGGCTGGAGCCTGCGTCTGTGAGCCCCATTCTGGTCAGTACTTTGACGCCCATCTGTCCGTACGACGACAATTTAGGGGTCTTCACGGCCCAGACTTTCCCGCCCCCATGGCCAACACGCCGCTGCCGCTCAGACAACGCACACGCCGGCCAGCGCCGGCTGAGCTGGATGCCATCCCCTGGCTGAAGCTGCTCGACGGCCCGTTGCGCGAGCGCGCTCTCACGACGCTGGAGGTCGGCGATGCCGAGCCCGGCGAGCGGCTGTGCCGCATCGGCCGACCAGCCACCTTGTGGTTTGGCGTCGTCGACGGCCTGCTGAAGATGAACAACGACGACTCGCTGGGCGCAGCCGTCACCTTCACCGGCATCCCGCCGGGCGGCTGGTTTGGCGAGGGCACCCTGCTCAAGCGCGAGGTCTACCGCTACAACATCCAGGCCCTGCGGCCCAGCGTCGTGGCCGGCCTGCCCATCGAGAGCTTCCATGCGCTGCTCGACGGCAGCATCGCCTTCAACCGCTTCGTGCTGGACCAGCTGAACGAACGCCTGGGCCAGTTCATCGCTGCGCGAGAGACCGACCGCATCCACGACCCCGACGTGCGCGTCGCCCGCAACCTCGCCGCCCTCTTCCACCCGACCCTCTACCCAGGCGTGGGCAACTGGCTGCGCATCACGCAGCAGGAGCTGGGCTATCTGGTGGGGTTGTCGCGCCAGCGGGTGAACCAGGCGCTGCACCGCTTGAGCGATGCCAACCTGATCCGCATCGAATATGGCGGCCTGCGGGTGCTGGACCTCGTCGGCCTGAGGCGGTTTGCGGGTTGAGTTTCAGGCTCAGGCCGCGAAGGCGATGGCTTCAGGTTCGACCTTGGGCAGGGCAGCCCAACGGTCGGCACCCAGCTCATAGAGCAGCGCAGCGGCGCTGCCGGGGCCATCGGCCAATGTGCCTTTCATGCGCAGGCCCAGACACTCCAGCGTCTTGCGCGTTGGCGCATTGCTGGGCAAAACGGCAGCGACGACGGTACTTTCGTGGTGCTGTTCGAAAGCCTGGCTCATCGCATGCTGGGCCATTTCCGATGCCAGGCCGCGGCCCCAGGCCTGGGGCGTGATGCGGTAGTAAAGGTAGAGGCCGGCGTGGCCGGCAACGCTGCGGTGCATCAGGCCGCCAAAGCCGATCAGCGTCTCAGGTTGTTCGCGCTCGGCGATGGCCCAGTGGCCAAAACCCCGCGTCTGCCAGTGAGCAAGCCAGGCCTGCAACTGGGTTTCGGTGGCCGAGCGGCCGTGCGGCGTCGCGGCGGCGCAGAAGCGGTTCACCGCTGGGTCGGCATGCAGCGCCGTCAGGGTATCCAGATCGCTTTCCCGCGGTGGCCTCAACACGAGGCGTCGGGTCACCATGGCCGCTGGCACGGCCGCAACAGAGGCGCAGAACTCACTCGGAACCATGTACGACGCAAACTCGGTGGAAACCCTAGGAGGGTAGCCGCGAGCCGGCCGAGGCGAAAGCCCGGGGGCACGGAACCTGTCGCAAAACCGTCACAAAGCCACGTAAAGAGCGCAGAAGCAGGGCCGACTCGGCGCCCCAGCAAGGCCGCCGGCGCCCAGACCGGCCCGGACTCAAGGACCGGGCCTGGCGCTGAACTGCAGCGCCGCGACGGTCAACCCGTCAGCAGCGCGTTGACGCGCTTCACATAGGCCGCCGGGTCTTCCAGGTGACCGCCTTCGGCCAGCACGGCCTGGTCGAACAGCACCTGGGCGAGGTCGTCGAAGTGATCGCTGCCATCCAGCTTCTTCACCAGTGCGTGCTCGGCGTTGATCTCCAGCGTTGGCTTGCTCTCAGGCGCGGCCTGGCCGGCCTGCTTCAACAGGCGCGCCAGATGGCCGCTCATGTCGCCCTCTTCCACGACGATGCAGGCGGGCGAGTCGACCAGGCGGGTTGTCACGCGCACGTCCTTGGCACGGTCCTTCAGCGCTTCTTTCAGCTTGTCCAGCAGCGGCTTCAGGCTCTCTGCCGTCTCGTCGGCCTTCTTCTTCTCGTCCTCGTCCAGCAGCTTGCCCAGGTCCACGGCGCCCTTGGCGACGGACTGCAGCGTCTTGCCTTCGAACTCGTAGAGGTGGCTGAGCATCCACTCGTCGACGCGGTCCACCAGCAGCAGCACCTCGATGCCCTTCTTGCGGAAGATTTCCAGCTGCGGGCTGTGCTTGGCAGCGGCAAGCGAATCGGCGGTGATGTAGTAGATGACGTCTTGGCCGTCCTTCAGGCGCGACACATAGTCGACCAGGCTGACGTTGGCGTCGGCATGCGTCGAGGCAAAGCGGAACAGCTTGGCCAGGCGTTCCTGGTTCTGGTGGTCTTCGCCGATGCCTTCCTTGAGCACCTGGCCGAAGTCCTTCCAGAAGGCGGCGTACTTGTCCTTGTCGGCCTGCTCCTCGCTGTTGGCCAGGCTTTCCAGCATGCCCAGCACGCGCTTGGTGGAGCCCTCGCGGATGGCCTTCACGTCGCGGCTTTCCTGCAGCAGCTCACGGCTGACGTTCAGCGGCAGGTCGGCCGAGTCGATCACGCCCTTGACGAAGCGCAGGTAGACCGGCATCAGCGCCTCGGCGTCGTCCATGATGAAGACGCGCTTCACGTAGAGCTTCACGCCGCCGCGCTTGTCGCGGTTCCAAAGGTCGAAGGGCGCCTTCTGCGGGATGTAGAGCAGCTGGGTGTACTCGCTGCGGCCCTCGACGCGGTTGTGCGTGTAGGCCAGCGGCGCCTCGCTGTCGTGGCTGATCTGCTTGTAGAACTCTTCGTACTGTTCTTGCGTGACCTCGCTCTTGGAACGCGACCACAGCGCCGAAGCCTTGTTGACCGGCTCCCATTCGTCGAGCACGACCTGCTTGGCGTTGTCCGCGTCCCACTCTTCCTTCTTCATCAGGATGGGGAGCGAAATGTGGTCGCTGTACTTGCTGATGGTCGACTTGACGCGCCAGGTCTTCAGGAACTCTTCCTCGCCGTCGCGCAGGTGCAGGATGACGTCGGTGCCGCGGCCAGCCTTGGTGATGGTCTCCAGCTCGTACTCGCCGGTGCCTTCGCTGCTCCAGCGCACGGCCTGGTCCACCGGCAGACCGGCACGGCGGGTCTCGACGGTGATGCGGTCGGCGACGATGAAGCCGGAGTAGAAGCCCACGCCGAACTGGCCGATCAGCTGGGCGTCCTTCTTCTGGTCGCCTTCCAGCTTGGCCATGAACTCGCGCGTGCCGCTCTTGGCGATGGTGCCCAGGTGGGAGGCGGCCTCTTCGGCACTCATGCCGATGCCGTTGTCACTGATGGTCAGCGTCTTGGCCTCTTCGTCGAAGCTGACGCGCACTTCCAGGTTGGGTGCGTCCTCGAACAGCGCCGCGTTGTCCAGCGCCTCGAAGCGCAACTTGTCGCAGGCGTCGCTGGCGTTGCTCACCAGCTCACGCAGGAAGATCTCCTTGTTGGAGTACAGCGAATGCGTGACGAGGTGCAGGATCTGCTTGACTTCGGCCTGGAAGGCGTGGGTTTGCTTGGTCATGGTGAGGTGTCCATCAAAACAAAACGCGGCCTCAGGTCGGGCCGCGCGGCAGGAGTTCAAGTGGGGGCGTCAGTAGGAAACTGCAAGCCGTGGCACATCGACTTTGATCAGCGCCTTGGACAGCGAACCAGCCGCCGCGCGGGCGTAGTCCAGCGCCCAGGCGGCATCGGCAAACGCAGCCGGCCCTGCGGCCAGCGCGACGCCCACCAGCTTGTCGGCCAGCAGCACCTTGCCCGAGCCTCGCAGGGGCTCGCACTCCAGGCGGACGAAGTTCTCGTCCAGCCAGCGGCGGGCGGCCTCGAAGCCCAGCACCTCGGTGCCGTCGAGCTGGATGTCGACCGGCGCGCCGGTGGCGAAGATGACGGTGATCCGGGCTTGCATGGCCCGGATTGTGTCAGTGGACCGACGATCCGGGTCGAGGACGACTGCTGGAGGACCCGCGCTCAGTCACGCGGCCGGGGCAGGGCTTGGCGCCGCCCCAGGACAGTCAGCGATGCAAGGCCGAGCATCAAGCTCAGCCAGGCTGCGGGCTCCGGCACGGGAGACTGCGGGTCGTTGGCGCCCAGGGTCAGGTCGTCCCACACCACCTTGCCCGGCTGCCCGGTAAACACCACCGACTTCGCCACGCCCGAGAAGGAGTACCCGCCCGGCCCGAAGGGGCACCGGCTGGCGTTGTAGGCCGCGCAACCTGGCGAGCCCGGCAGCAGCACCAGCGGCGGCGCCAACAGTGCACCGTTGCCGCCCAGGCCGCTGTAGGCAGAAATAGTTGCCACCGAGCCAGGCGCCACCGCGTAGCTGAAGCCGATCGCGAAGCTGAAGCCGCTGGGAAAGTCGAAATACGTTGAGGTGCCACTGCCGATGCCCATACCGCCCTGCGACGAGGTCACCGACAGGCCGCCGCGCGAGGCATTCGAGCAGCTTCCGCCCAGCGCATTCAGGCAAACTGCCACCGCGTTGCTCGCGAAGGTCGCGCCCAGATTGGCGCCCGTCGTGCCCTGGCTGCTGGTGCCGCCGCTGTAAAAGCTCAGGATGTCGGCGTAGCTGGTGCTGGGATAAGTGGCGTTCACGCCTTCGAACCCAATGACCACCACCGCCTGCGCGGGGGCGGCGAGCAGGGCAGAGAAAGCGGCCGCAAGCAGTAGATGTCGCATGGTGCTGATCCTCAGGATGCCCAAAGGCTCAGGCTACTCCCGGGCGCGCCGGGCCGCGCCCCCGACCCCTTGATTTACCCCTTGATTCGGGGGCCCGCACTCAAGCGCCAGTGCGATCAGGCCCGTGTCGCGCGAACCGCCTCGGACAGCACGTCCAGCACGGCCAGGGAGTCGTCCCAGCCCAGGCAGGCATCGGTGATGCTCTTGCCGTATTCGAGTGCGGCCGGGTCGTCCTTGCCGGGCGTGAACTTCTGGGCGCCGTCATGCAGGTGGCTTTCCACCATGACGCCGAAGATGCTCTTGCCGCCCTCACGCATCTGGCCGGCAATGTCGCGCGCCACGTCCAGCTGGCGCTGGTGCTGCTTGCTGGAGTTGGCGTGCGAACAGTCCACCATCAGGCGCTGCGGCAGCTTGGACTTGGCCAGGTCAGCGCAGGCCTCGGCGACACTCTTGGCGTCGTAGTTGGGCGCCTTGCCGCCGCGCAGGATGACGTGGCAGTCGGCGTTGCCGCGCGTCTCGACGATGGCGACCTGGCCGTTCTTGTGCACCGACAGGAAATGGTGGCCGCGGGCGGCGGCCTGGATGGCATCGGTGGCAATCTTGATGTTGCCATCGGTGCCGTTCTTGAAGCCGATGGGCGCCGAGAGGCCCGAGGCCAGCTCGCGGTGCACCTGGCTTTCGGTCGTGCGCGCGCCGATGGCGCCCCAGGCGATCAGGTCGCCGATGTACTGCGGCGAAATGACGTCCAGGAACTCAGAGCCGGCCGGCACGCCCAGGCGGTTGATCTCCAGCAGCAGCTGGCGGGCGATGCGCAGGCCCTCGTCGATGCGGTAGCTCTCGTCCAGGTAGGGGTCGTTGATCAGGCCCTTCCAGCCCACCGTCGTACGCGGCTTCTCGAAATAGACGCGCATGACGATCTCCAGCGTGCCGGCGTACTTCTCGCGCTGCTCCTTGAGCTTGCGGGCGTACTCGATGGCGGCCGTCGGGTCGTGGATGGAGCAGGGGCCGATGACGACGAGCAGCCGGTCGTCCTCGCCGTTCATGATCCTGCGGATGCGCTGGCGGGTCTGGCCGATCAGGTTCTCCATCGCCGTGCCGCGGATGGGGAAGAAACGGATCAGATGTTCCGGCGGCGGCAGCGGCGTGACGTCGACGATGCGCTCGTCGTCGGTGGCACTGGTCTTGTCGTCCTGGGAGTACCAGCGCTGGGCTTCGGGTTCGACGGAAGAGACTTTGGCGTTCATCGGATCAGCCTTTCAGAAAACAAAAAACCGCCGGGCTTTGGAGGCCCGGCGGTTTGTAGGGAGTCTGGGTTCAGCGCGCGCGCTCAGGACTCTCCACCGCCGGGGCGGGGAAAAAACCAAAAGCTAAAGTAAGCAGCGCGGGACATGGGAGTGGAATCTAGCACGGCGACGAACGCGGGCTTTCGCGAGACGCCAAGGCAAGCTTTCAAGCCGTACCGCCCACCGTCAGCCCCTCAATCCGCAGCGTCGGCTGCCCCACGCCCACCGGCACGCTCTGCCCTTCCTTGCCGCAGACGCCCACACCCGTGTCCAGCGCCATGTCGTTGCCGATCATGCTGACGCGGGTCAGCGCGTCCGGGCCGTTGCCGATGATGGTGGCGCCCTTGACGGGGTACTGGATCTTGCCGTTCTCCACCCAGTAGGCCTCGCTGGCCGAGAACACGAACTTGCCGCTGGTGATGTCGACCTGGCCGCCGCCGAAGTTGGTGGCGTACAGGCCCTTCTTGATCGACGCGACGATCTCCTTGGGATCGTCCTTGCCGCCCAGCATGTAGGTGTTGGTCATGCGCGGCATGGGCACATGGGCATAGCTCTCGCGGCGGCCGTTGCCGGTCGGGGCGACCTTCATCAGCCGCGCATTCATCGCGTCCTGGATATAGCCCTTCAGGATGCCGTCCTCGATGAGCACATTGCGCTGGCTGGCGCAGCCTTCGTCGTCGACGTTCAGCGAGCCGCGGCGGTCGGGGATGGTGCCGTCGTCCAGCACCGTGACGCCCTTGGACGCGACGCGCTGGCCGATGCGGCCGGCAAAGGCGCTCGAGCCCTTGCGGTTGAAGTCGCCCTCCAGGCCGTGGCCAACAGCTTCATGCAGCAGCACACCGGGCCAGCCCGGGCCGACCACGACGACCATCTCGCCGGCCGGTGCCGGGCGGCTTTCCAGATTCGTCAGCGCCGCGTGCACGGCCTGCTCGACATAGCTGGCGATCATCTCGTCGGTGAAATAGGCCAGGCCGAAACGCCCCCCGCCGCCGCCCGAGCCGACCTCGCGGCGGCCATTGCTCTCGGCGATGACGGTGATGGACAGGCGCACCAGCGGGCGCACGTCCGCTGCCAGCGTGCCGTCGGCACGCGCGATCAGCACCACCTCGTGCTCAGCGGCCAGGCCGGCCATGACCTGCGCGACGCGCGGATCCTTGGCGCGGGCCATCTTCTCGGCGCGCTCCAGCAGCGCGACCTTGGCGGCACTGTCGAGGCTGGCAATGGGGTCGGACACGCCGTACAGCTCGCGGCTGCCGGCCACGCGACCCTGCGAAGGCACCTTGACCTTCTTGCTCTGCCCAGCCGCGGCGATGGTGCGCACGGTGCGCGCGGCATCCAGCAGCGAATCGAGCGAGATGTCGTCCGAGTAGGCGAATGCCGTCTTCTCGCCGGCCACGGCGCGCACGCCGACGCCTTGGTCGATGCTGAAGCTGCCGCTCTTGACGATACCCTCCTCCAGGCTCCAGCCCTCGGCGCGCGTGGTCTGGAAGTAGAGGTCGGCGTCGTCGACGCGATGCTCGGTGATGAGGCGCAACGCCTGCGAGAGCGAGGCCTCGGTCAGGCCGAAGGGCTCCAGCAGTTGCGAGCGGGCGGTGGCCAGGCGGGCCAGGGTGGGTTCGACGGCGATCATGGCTTGATTCTAGGAAGTCGGGCGTCAGGCATTGGAAGACATGGACATCCTTCTTTACCGGCAGGGTGTCAGCCGCGCGGAAAAAGGCGTCGTTGTGGACAGACCTTGCAACCCGACGTCCCCAAGGAGTCCCCGATGAAGACCTTTCACAAAGCCCTGATTGCCCTGCTGACCCTCTCCGGTGCCAGCGCCTTCGCACAGACGCCCGGCACCAACACGCCTCGCATCGACCAGCGCGAGGCGAACCAGCAGGCCCGGATCGCGCAAGGCGCCGCCAGCGGCAGCCTGACGGCCCACGAGACCCAGCGCCTGGAGAAGGAACAGGCTCGCGTCGACCACGCCGAGGCGAAGGCCAAGGCCGACGGCACCGTCACCGCCAAAGAGCGCCGCCGCCTGACCGCCATGCAAGACGGCGCCAGCCGCGACATCCACCGCAAGAAGCACAACGCCCGGGAGCAGTGACGCAACGCAGCCGCGTGTCGAGCCAGATGACCCATGCATTACGCCTGCTAACAAATCCATCCCTGGCGGTGGCCTGCTAGGGATGGCCGGCGAGGCGAGGCCCCGCACAGCATGCGGCGTATCCGTCCTTCACGGATTTGGAGCGCCGCATGAAGCTTTTCCCGCTCGCCACGCTGGCCCTGGCCGCTGCTGCCGGTCCTGCCTTCGCCGCCACCCTGGTCGGCTCGGGCTATGAGCAGCCCGTCTTCCTGACCGCCCCCAGCGGCGATTCGCGGCTCTTCATCGTTGAGAAGACCGGGCGCATCAAGGTGCAGGACAGCGGCGGCACTGTTTCGACCTGGCTCAACCTGTCGGGGCAGGTCGACACCGGCGGCGAGCGCGGCCTGCTGGGCCTGGCTTTCGACCCCGGCTTCACGAACAACGGCCGCTTCTATGTCGACTACATCGACAAGACGACGCTGAGCACCGTCGTCGCGAGCTATACCGTCAACGGCGCAGGTGCCGTGGACCTGGCCAGCGCCAAGACGGTCATCACGGTGGCCCAGCCGGCCGGGCGCAGCAACCACAAGGCCGGCTGGATCGGCTTCAACGCCGCGGACCCGGGCAACCTCTACGTCGCCACCGGCGACGGCGGCAGCTCCAACGATCCCGACAACAACGCCCAGAACCTGTCCAGCAACCTGGGCAAGCTGCTGCGCATCACACCGAGCGCCGCGGGCGGCTACACGGTGCCAACGGACAACCCCTTTGTCGGCGTGGCCGGCAATGACGAGATCTGGGCCTATGGCCTGCGCAATCCCTACCGCAACAGCTTCGACCGCCAGACGGGCGACCTGTGGATTGGCGACGTGGGCCAGGGCGCGCGGGAAGAAGTGGATTTCGCTTCCGCTGCCTCGGGCCTCGGCCGCGGCGCCAACTACGGCTGGCGGGTGCGCGAGGGCACGATCGCTACGCCCGGGATCAGCGACCCCACGCCGCCCAACCTGACCGAGCCGATCTACGACTACGGCCGCGCCAACGGCGATGCCACCGTCATTGGCGGCTATGTCTACCGCGGCGGCGCGGATGCCAGCCTCGAAGGCAAATACGTGTTCGGCGACTACATCTCCGGCCGCATCTGGACCCTGAACGGCGGTACCGCCACGCCACTGGCCTCGCCCTTCGGCGGCTCGACGCTGACCAGCTTCGGCGAAGGAGGCAATGGCGCCCTCTATGCCGTCGGCATTGACGGCAATGTCTATCTGCTCGCTGCCGCGGTGCCCGAGCCCGCGCCCGCGCTGTTGCTGGCCCTGGGCCTGGCGGCCGGCAGCCTCTTCACTCGTCGCCGCCGCGCTTGAGGGCCAGACCGGCGTCGTAGAGGCGGTTGCGCGGCGCGCCGCTGATCTGCGCGGCCAGGGCGACGGCCTGCTTGAGCGGCAATTCGGCGACGAGCAGGGCCAGCACGCGCAGGGCCTCAGTGGGCAGTTCATCGTCCGCCGCGGCCTGCGGCGCCAAGGCATGCAGCACGAGGACGAACTCGCCACGCTGGCGCTGGGCGTCGGCCGCGAGCCAGGCCGGCAGCGTCGCAGCCTCGGCGGTGTGGATGCTCTCGAACTGCTTGGTCAGCTCGCGGCAGACCGTCACGCGGCGCGTCGGCGCCAGTTCGGCCAGCAGTGCAATCACCTCGACGATACGGTGCGGCGCCTCGAACACGACCTGGCTCTGGCCTTCCACAGCCAGCACCGCCTGCAGCGCCGTGCGGCGTTCGCCGGCCTTGGTCGGCAGGAAGCCGGCAAACGCAAAGCCCCGGGCCGCCGTGTCGCCAGCCACACTAAGGGCCGTCACCGCGCTGCTCGGCCCGGGCAGGGGCAGCACGCGGTAGCCGGCTGCGACCACCTCCTGCACGAGCACGGCGCCGGGGTCCGAGATGGCCGGCGTGCCGGCGTCCGACGCATAGGCCACGCGCTCACCGGCAGCCAATCGCGCCAGCACCGTGGCGCTGGCCTCACGCTCGTTGTGCTGGTGCAGCGCGATCAGCGGCTTGTGCAGGCCCAGATGACGCAGCAGGCCGCCGCCCTGGCGCGTGTCCTCGCAGGCCAGGGCATCGGCCAGGCTTAAGGCATGGATGGCGCGCAAGGAGATATCAGCCAGATTGCCGATCGGCGTCGCGACGAGATAGAGCGTGGCGGCCGGATACTGCTGGCCGCCGGCTGCGGCTTGTGCGGCCTGACGAAGCACAGAGGCATCAATGTTCAAGTGGGGCTCTCGTTCAAAACCTGACCGGGCCGAGATCGGCCTGGCGGGCGAGGACGCGGCGCTTGCACATCTGCAGCGCGCCGGCCTGCGCCTGGTGGAGAGGAATTATCGAGTCGGCGGCGGCCCCAACCGCCATGCCGGCGAAGTCGACCTGATCCTGCTCGACCGCGATGGCACGCTGGTCTTCGTCGAAGTGCGGGCGCGCGGCGACGCCTCGCACGGCGGCGCCGCCGCCAGCGTAACGGTCAGGAAGCAGCAGCGCCTCATCTACGCCGCCCAGCACTATCTGCTGCGCCATGCCAGCCCGCCGCCCTGCCGCTTCGATGTCGTTGCCATCGATGGCGCTGAACTCACCTGGCTGCAGGCCGCCTTCGATGCGGGTTGATACCGACACTGCTGCTGCGCTGACTATGATCCCGCCCCAATGATCGAGCAACGCATCCAGCAGCAATTCTTCGAGAGCGCCGACCTGCTCTACCAAGCCGCCGAGCAACTGGCGCGGCCCCTGGCGATGGCCGCGCAGATGGTGGTGGACGCCGTCACTGGCGGCAGCCGCATCCTGTGTGCCGGCCAGGGCCTGGCCAGCATGGACGCCGACTACCTGGCCGCCCGCCTGGCCGGCCGCTTCGAGCAGGAAAGGCCAGGCCTGGCCGCCTGGAGCTTGTCCGCCCAGGCCCGTGACGCCGCGGGCGTGGACCTGGCGCGCCTCCTGCAGGCCCATGGCCACCCGGGTGACGTCCTCGTCATGATCGAGCCCCTGCGCGAGCAGCGCGACGCCTGGCAGTCAGCCGTGGCCGTGGCCCATGCGCAGGAGATGAGCATCATCGCGTTGACCGCCCAGCCACCGGGCGCCGCCGACGAATGGCGCGGCCTGCTGCAGGACACCGATATCCAGATCCGCGTCAGCCACGGCCGCGAGCCACGCGTTGTGGAAGCCCAGCGCGTGCTGCTGCATGCGCTGGTCGACGCTGTCGACTTGCAACTGCTCGGCAGCGACGAATAACCTCCTTGACGGAACCCCGATGAAAAAACTCAGCCTCACCCTGACCGCCGCCATCCTCGCCAGCACGCTTGCCACCGGGTGCGCGCCACTGCTGATCGGCGGCGCGATGGTGGGTGGCGTCAGTGTCGCCACCGACCGCCGCACCTCGGCCACCCAGCTTGAGGACGAGACCATCGAGATCAAGGCCGGCGCCCGCATCCGCGAGCAGCTGGGCGACAAGGTGCACATCAACGTCAACAGCTACAACCGCGTCGCGCTGATCACCGGCGAGGCCCGCAACGAAGCCGACCAAGCTCAGGTGGAGCGCATCGTCGCCGGCGTCGAGAACGTCACCAAGGTGCTGAACGAGACTGCGGTCACGATGCACAGCGCACTGAGCGGTCGCTCCAACGACGTCGTCATCCAGGGCAAGGTCAAGGCCTCGTTCATCGACGCGCGCGACCTGCTGAGCAATGCCTTCTACGTTGTCGTCGAGCGCGGCCAGGTCTTCCTGATGGGCCGCGTGACCGAACGCGAGGCCAATCGCGCCACCGAGATCGCGCGCCAGGTCGGCGGCGTCAAGAAAGTGATCCGGGCGTTCGAGATCATCAGCGAAGACGAACTCGCTCGCCTCACACCGAAAAAGCAGTAGCTCCGAGCACAGCCCCAGAGGCACGGAGACGCAGAGGAATTCGCTGAGGCTTTCTCCGTGCCTCTGTGACTCTGTGGCTTTGTTGGGTCAGAGACGCTTGATCAAGCTGGACGTGTCCCAGCGATTCCCGCCCAGCGCCTGCACGTCCGCATAGAACTGGTCCACCAGCGCCGTCACCGGCAGGCGTGAGCCATTGCGGCGCGCCTCGTCGAGCACGAGGCCCAAATCCTTGCGCATCCAGTCGACCGCGAAGCCGAAGTCGAACTTGCCTTCGACCATGGTCTTGCCGCGGTTGTCCATCTGCCAGCTTTGGGCCGCCCCCTTGCCGATGACCTCGAGCACCTGGGCCATGTCCAGGCCGGCGTTCTGGCCAAAGCGCACGGCCTCGGACAGGCCCTGCACGACACCGGCGATGCAGATCTGGTTGACCATCTTGGCAAGCTGCCCCGAGCCCGGGCCGCCGAGCAGGGTCACGGCCTTGGCGAAGGCCAGGGCGATGGGTTTCATCATGTCAAAAGGGGCCGCATCGCCGCCGCACATGATGGTCAGCGCACCGTTGACTGCACCGGCCTGGCCACCGGATACCGGCGCATCAACGAAGGCGACGCCCCGCTTGGCTGCCTCGTCGTGCAGCTCGCGAGCCACGGCCGCCGAGGCTGTGGTGTGGTCCACGAAGACGGCTCCCGAGGTCATGCCGGCGAGTGCCCCTTCGTCGCCGAGCGCCACCGAGCGCAGGTCATCGTCGTTGCCAACACAGCAGAACACGAACTCCGCGCCCCGGGCGGCCTCAGCTGGCGTGGAGGCAAAGGCACCTCCGTATTCCTTGACCCAGGCCTCGGCCTTGGACTGGGTGCGGTTGTAGACGGTGACCTGGTGGCCAGCGCGCGCCAGATGGCCGGCCATCGGATGGCCCATGACGCCCAGGCCCAGGAAGGCGACGCGGCGGGCGGGGACGGGGTCGTAGCTGCGGGTGGTCATGAGCAATGGGTCAAAGAATCGTCAGATGTTCGGTGCCGCTGGACAGGTCGCCGCTGCGAGCGCGTTCGCTGTTGAGCTTGATCTGCAGGCGCAGGTCGTTGACCGAATCAGCATTGCGCAGTGCGTCTTCGTAGGTGACCTTGCCGGCCTCGTAGAGGTCGAAGAGGGACTGGTCGAAGGTCTGCATACCCTGCTCGCGGGAGCGCTTCATCAGCTCCTTGATCTCGGTGATCTCGCCCTTGAAGATCAGGTCTGAGATCAGCGGCGAATTCAGCAGTATCTCGACCGCGGCGACACGGCCCTTGCCTTCGCGGCGCGGCAGCAGGCGCTGGCTGATCAGCGCGCGCAGGTTCAGCGACAGGTCCATCAGCAGCTGCTGGCGGCGGTCCTCGGGGAAGAAGTTGATGATGCGGTCCAGCGCCTGGTTGGCGCTGTTGGCGTGCAGCGTCGCCATGCACAGGTGGCCGGTCTCGGCAAAGGCCACCGCGTGCTCCATGGTCTCGCGGTCACGCAGCTCGCCCATCAGGATGACGTCGGGCGCCTGGCGCAGCGAGTTCTTCAGCGCGGCCTCCCAGCTGTCGGTGTCCAGGCCCAGCTCGCGCTGCGAAACGATGCAGTTCTTGTGCGGATGCACGAACTCGATCGGGTCCTCGATGGTGACGATGTGGCCGTAGGTCGTCTCGTTGCGCTCGTCGATCATCGCGGCCAGCGACGTGCTCTTGCCCGAGCCGGTGGCGCCGACGACGATGACCAGGCCGCGCTTGTGCTGCACCACCTCGCGCAGGATGACCGGCAGGTCCAGCGACTGGATGGTGGGCAGCGTCGACGGAATCGTCCGCAGCACCAGGCCGACCTGGCCCTGCTGCAGGAAGGCGTTCACGCGAAAGCGCCCGACGCCATGCGGCGAGATCGCGAAGTTGCACTCCTTGGTGCGCTCGAACTCGGCCGCCTGCTTGTCGTTCATGATGGCCCGCGCCAGCTGCAGCGTGTGCTGGCCGGTCAAGGGCTGAGGCGAGACCTTGGTCAGCTTGCCGTCCACCTTGATGGCCGGCGGGAACTCTGCCGTCAGGAAGAGGTCGGAGCCCTTGCGCGACAGCATCAGCCGCAGCAGATCGTTGATGAACTTGGAGGCCTGATCGCGTTCCATGAATGGCTTTCTATGTGTGCGGCGTTTTGCCGTCACTCACGTGGCGAGCCACATGAGTGACGTCAAATTCCCCGGGACTAGCCCGGGAAATTTTCCGGAAACTTCGCTTTCGAGCGAGCTTCGGCGGGCGAAATGATGTTGCGGCGGACGAGGTCGGTCAGGTTCTGGTCCAGCGTCTGCATGCCCTGCGAGTTGCCCGTCTGGATGGACGAGTACATCTGCGCCACCTTGTTCTCGCGGATCAGGTTGCGGATGGCCGAGGTGCCCAGCATGATCTCGTGCGACGCGACGCGGCCGGTGCCGTCCTTCAGCTTGCACAGGCTCTGCGAGATGACGGCCACCAGCGATTCGGACACCATCGCCCGCACCATCTCCTTCTCGGCCGCGGGGAAGACGTCGACGATGCGGTCCACCGTCTTGGCGGCCGACGAGGTGTGCAGCGTGCCGAACACCAGGTGGCCCGTTTCCGCGGCGGTCAGCGCCAGCCGGATGGTTTCCAGGTCGCGCATTTCGCCCACCAGCACGCAGTCCGGGTCTTCGCGCAGCGCCGAGCGCAGCGCGTTCGCGAACGAGTGCGTGTGCGGGCCGACCTCGCGCTGGTTGATCAGGCTCTTCTTGGATTCGTGCACGAACTCGATCGGATCCTCGATGGTGAGGATGTGGCCGTACTCGTTCTCGTTGAGGTGGTTGACCATGGCGGCCAGCGTCGTGCTCTTGCCCGAGCCGGTCGGGCCGGTCACCAGCACCATGCCGCGCGGCTTGAGCGCCAGTTCGGCGAAGACCTTGGGCGCGTTGAGCTGCTCCAGGCTGAGGATCTTGCTTGGAATGGTCCGGAATACGGCGCCCGCGCCACGGTTCTGGTTGAAGGCGTTGACGCGAAAGCGCGCCAGGCCCTGGATCTCGAAGGAGAAGTCGACTTCCAGCGTCTCCTCGTACATCTTGCGCTGGGAGTCGTTCATGATGTCGTACACCATGTCGTGGACCGCGCGGTGGTCCAGGGCCTCGACATTGATGCGGCGCACGTCGCCATGCACCCGGATCATCGGCGGCAGGCCGGCCGAAAGGTGCAGGTCCGACGCCTTGTTCTTGACCGAAAATGCCAGCAGCTGAGTGATGTCCATGATGATCTGTGGAGTGCTCGGACCATTATGGCGATCTCCGACTCCCTCCAAGCCACCAAAAATCGCATCGCTGCGGCATGTGCCTCGGCCGGCCGCCCATCCCAGGCGGTCCGTCTGCTCGTCGTCAGCAAGACCTTCCCGGCCTACGCCGTGCGCGAGGCCTTTGAGGCCGGCGCCCGCGCCTTCGGGGAGAACTATGTGCAGGAAGGCCTGGCCAAGGTCGGCGAGCTGAGCGATCTGCGCGGCCAGATCGAATGGCATCTGATCGGCCCGCTGCAGTCCAACAAGACCAAGCCCGTGGCCGAACAGTTCGATTGGGTGCACAGCGTAGACCGGCTCAAGATCGCCCAGCGGTTGTCCGAGCAACGGCCGGCCGAGCTGGCGCCGCTCAATGTCTGCCTGCAAGTCAACATCAGCGGCGAGGCCAGCAAGAGCGGCCTGCTGCCCGATGACGTGGCGGCGCTGGCTCGCGAGGTCGCAACCTTGCCCCGGCTGCAGCTGCGTGGCCTGATGGCGGTGCCCGAACCCGGCCCCGAAGCGCTGGCGCAGCATCGGGCCATGGCCGCGCTGTTCGAGACGTTGAAGCAGGCCGGCTTGGCCCTGGACACGCTGTCGCTGGGCATGAGCGCAGACCTTGAGGACGCCATCGCGGCCGGCTCGACGATGGTGCGCGTCGGCAGCGCCATTTTCGGAGCGCGGGGGTGAAGGCCGCCTGGCTGCTGACCCTGACCGCGCTCGCGGCCCAGGCCCAGCCCGTCCCTGACACGCTCGCGCAGCGAGCGTTGGCCTGCACCGGCTGCCATGGCAAGGAGGGGCGCGCCGCACCCGACGGCTACTACCCCCGTCTGGCCGGCAAGCCGGCCGGCTATCTCTACAACCAGTTGCTGAACTTCCGCGACGGCCGGCGCGACTACGGTTTGATGAGCGAACTCATCGCGCCACTGTCCGACGCCTATTTGGAGGAGCTGGCCGGTCATTTCGCATCGCTGGACCTGCCCTATGCGCCGCCGCAGAAGTCTGGCCTTCCGGCTACCGAGCTGGCCCGCGCCGAGGCGCTGGTCAACCGCGGCGACGCCGCCCGCCGCCTGCCGGCCTGCACCGCCTGCCATGGCGAGCGCCTGACAGGGACTCAGCCCGCCATACCGGGCCTGCTCGGTCTGTCACGCGACTATCTGAACGGCCAGCTCGGCGCCTGGCGCAGCGGACAGCGCCGCGCCCAGGCGCCGGATTGCATGGCGCATATCGCCAAGACCCTGACCGAGCCTGAGATCAACGCGATCACCCAATTCCTCGCCGGCCGGGCCCTGCCGGCCGACCCGCATCCCGCGCCCACCCTGGCTGCCCCGCCGCCGTTGCGCTGCGGCGGCCTGCCGCCATGAAGCGCCTCTTGATCGGCCTCGCGTTGCTGGCCCTGCTGGCCATTGCCACCGCTTTCGGGTTGCTGGCCTGGCAACGCGCCCTGGGCGACGCAACGCCGCCCTCCGCCGCACCCGTCAGCCTGGAACGCGGCGCCTACCTCGCTGCCGTGGGCAATTGCGCCGGCTGCCACACGGCCCGCGGTGGTGAACGCCTGGCCGGAGGCCGGGCGATCCCGACGCCTTTTGGCACCGCCTTCTCATCCAATCTGACGCCCGCCGCCACCGGCCTGGGTGGCTGGACCAGCAACGACTTCTGGCAGGCGCTGCATTTCGGCCGCAGCCGCGACGGTCGGCTGTTGGTGCCGGCTCACCCGATCACCAACACCACCCTCGTCAACCGCGAGGACGCCGACGCCCTGTATGCCTGGCTTCAGGCCCAGCCGCCCGCGACCGCGCCACGCCGCGAGCATGAGCTGCGCTGGCCTTACGGGAGCCAGCTGGCCGTCGCCGTCTGGCGGACCTTGTACTTCCGGCCCGGGGTCTATCAATCCGACCCGGCCCGGGACGCGGCCTGGAACCGCGGCGCCTATCTCAGCCAGGGCCTGGCCCATTGCAGCGCCTGCCACGCCGGCCGCGATGCCCTGGGTGGCGACCGTGGTGCAGCGGATTTCCGCGGTGGCCTTCTGGCCGGCCTGGGCTGGGTGGCCCCTTCGCTGCATGACCCGGCCGAGGCCGGTGTGCAGCGTTGGCCGACTGAGGTGCTGCAACGCTGGTTGCGCGACGGCAAGGCGCAAGGTCATGTGGCGCTCGGGCCCATGGCCGAGGTCGTCATCGGCAGCACCGCGGCGCTGGACGATGCCGACCTCGCCGCCATGAGCAGCTATCTGCGTGCCTTGCCCGAGCAGGCCGTTGCCCGCTCCGAGCCGGCCGAGCCGGATGCGCGCCGCCGCAAGCGCGGCGCCGGCCTCTACCGCGAGCACTGCGCAGCCTGCCACGGCGAGCAGGGCCAGGGGCGGCGCGACGCGAGCGGTGCCCCCGCCTACCCTGCGCTGGCCGGCAGCCGCCTGGTCACCCAGGCCAGTGCCGCCAACCTGATCCGCCTCATCGAGCGCGGCGGCTTCGCGCCGGCGACGCCCGGCAACCCGCGCCCCTACGGCATGCCGCCCTTCGCGGGCGTGCTGGGCGCCGAAGACCTGGCCGCGCTGACCAGCCATCTGCGGGCATCCTTCGGCCACGCTGCCGGCGAAGTCGATGCCGTCGAGGTGCTGAGGCTGCGCGCCGTGGCGGCCCGTTGAACCCACAAGCCCCTGGGCGCGGGGGGCCGACGTGAACGACTTCACGCAAGCCTGCCGCAGGCAGGTAGCAAATGGTCACAGGTCGCGACACACTGCGCGCGGCTCCCGGGTAGGGCCGTCAAAAACAGGGCCGAGAGCCCTACAGTCGTCGTTGAATTCAAGAGCGGCAGCCCGCCGCCGATACCCGATCACCGGACAAGGACCTGAACAGATGAACTTCCTGACGCAATTGCGCATCGGCCATCGGTTGGCCTTGAGCTTTGGCCTGCTCATTTTGCTGCTGGTGGGGATCGGCATTTACGGCGCGAAGAATGCGAACGGCCTGGCCAAGGATCTGGACCGCACCGCCAACTCCAGCCTCTTCAAGATTGGCGCAGCCAACGGTCTGGAAAGCCAGGTCAACATCATTTCCCGCGCCGTGCGTGACTTGCTGCTGCTGGATACCGCTGGTGCCATCA
This sequence comes from Roseateles sp. P4_D2, assembly GCF_056401875.1. Taxonomy (NCBI): domain Bacteria; kingdom Pseudomonadati; phylum Pseudomonadota; class Betaproteobacteria; order Burkholderiales; family Sphaerotilaceae; genus Roseateles; species Roseateles sp. P4_D2. The sequence continues at coordinate 94,561 of NZ_JBFUIM010000014.1, forward strand.
AGAAGCAGAAGAAGGCCGTCACCGACGCGCTTGAAGAAGGCGAAAAGCAGCTCAAGAGCCTGGAAGACGCTGTCTCGGGTGACGGAGAAAAGGCCGCCATCGCCGAGGTGCGGGGTCACAAGGCCAAGTTCCTGGCTGCACTCGAAAAATTTCAGAAGATCCAGACCGACGGCACGCCCGACGAGGCTCGTGAAAGCCTGATAACCGACCTGCGCCCCGCCCAGGCGGCCCTGCAGGAAGGCCTGAAGAAGCTGGTCGACATCCAGTTTGAAAGCGGCAAGGCACTGGCCACGTCCGGTGTCGAACTGGCCCGCTTCTCCGTCTGGGTGACCATCGTCCTGCTGGTCGTGGCCGTGGTCATCGGCATCGGTGGCGGCCTCGTCATCACCCGTTCCATCGTCGCCCCGGCCCGCAAGGCCCAGCTGGCCGCCGAGGCCATTGCCGCCGGTGATCTGACGCAGGACATCCAGGTCGAAGGCCGCGACGAACTCAGCCAGATGCTGCAGGCCATGAAGGACATGCAGCAGGCTCTCTCGGGCGTTGTGCGCGATGTGTCCACCGCCGCCAGCGAGGTGGCCCAGAACTCCGGCTCCATTGCCGACAGCAATTCCAATCTGGCCGAGCGCACCACGCGTTCCGCCGCCAGCCTGCAGAACACCGCCGCTTCGGTGGAAGAGATCGCCTCCACGCTCAAGGGCGCCAGCGATCTGACCCGCCGCGCGGCTGGCATCGCCGTGACGGCCCGCCAGGCCGCCAGCAATGGTGGCGCCGTCGTCTCCAAGGTCGTCGAGACCATGGAAGAGATCAGCGCCAGCTCCAAGAAGATCGGCGACATCATCGGCGTCATCGACGGCATCGCCTTCCAGACCAACATCCTGGCCCTGAACGCGGCCGTGGAGGCCGCCCGGGCCGGCGAACATGGCCGCGGCTTCGCCGTGGTGGCCGCCGAAGTGCGTGCGCTGGCTCAGCGCTCGGCCGGCGCCGCCAAGGAAATCAAGGTGCTGATCCAGGAATCGACCGTCAAGGTCGAAAACGGCACCACGCTGGTCAACAACGCCGGCGTCACCATCCGCAGCGTCGTCGACGAAGTCAACAACATGGGTCAGCTGATCGAGGAAATCTCGCACTCGGCCCAAGAGCAGGCCACGGGCGTCGGCGTCGTCAACGGCGCGATGAACGAGCTCGACAAGGCCACGCAGCAAAACACCAGCCTGGTCGGCGACCTCAGCCGCTCGGCCGACGCCCTGCGCGACAGCTCGACGCGGCTGATCGAGGCGGTCGGCTTCTTCCGCGCCGCCTGACCCCATCAATTACTTTCCGAGGCTCGCCATGTCATTCCTGCGTTCCGCCACCATCCTGGCCGCCAGCCTGATGCTGGCCCTGGCCGCTCAGGCCGCACCCAAGGTCGTCAAGAAGGTGCCGCCTGAGTTCCCAGCCGAGGCCTCCAAGAAGGGCATCTCCACCGGCTCGGTCAAGGCCAAGATGACCATCGAAGCCGACGGCAAGGTCAGCGACGTCGAAATCGTCGAAGCCGAACCCAAGCGGGTCTTCGACCGCGCCGTGAAGGCGGCGCTGATGGAGTGGAAGTTCGAGCCCGGCGAAAAGGCCACTCACGAAGTCAAGCTCGTCTTCAAGAACGAGGACTGAAACCCGACCGAGCACAGTGCCTGCGCACTGTGCGACGCGGATTTCAGGACAGCCGGCATGCAGGCCGGCTGGCATGAGCAGCGCCCGAGAGCAGCGCCTCAGCGCTTCATCACCGGCAATTCGCCGGTCCGGTCCGCGGGCTGCCACCAGTGCACCCCACCCGCCACCAGCATCACCGTGACCACGGCGCCCCCGGCCAGCAAGCCCAGGCGCCGTTTCTTTTGGGCCTGACGGGCGCGGACGCGGGTGCCGCCCGCCGATGCGCGCAGCGCCGGGCTGAGATGGGCCTGCGACAGCCGCTTCAGATTCACCGCCTGCTTGCGACCGTCACGGCTCGTGACAATTTCAAAGCTCAGCGGCTCGTCCATCCGAGGACCCTCGCCGTCTGTCGGGAACGCGGCCAAGCCGACGAAGACTTCCTCTCCCCCGCCAGAGGGCCGGATGGTGCCGTAGCCGGCATCCTGGTTCCACGCGCTCAGTACGCCTTCGAATCTCATATTCACCTCAACGACTACCCCCAGATCTTGGGGGATGCGGCGCAGATCGCCGCAACCGGATGTAAGCCACCGACAATCCGCCCTCCCAAGTTCCCACCTCCCCTGCGCATGCCCATCAACTGGTTCCCCGGCCACATGAATTCCACCCGTCAGGCGATCAAGGATCGCGTGAAGGCGGGGCTGGACGTGGTCATTGAACTGCTCGACGCGCGCCTGCCCGGCTCCAGCAGCAACCCGCTGCTGGCTGCACTGACGACGGGCCGGCCGTCGCTGAAGGTACTGAACAAGCAGGACCTGGCCGACCCGGCCCAGACCGCCGCCTGGCTGGACTACTACAACGCCCAGCCGCACACCCGCGCCATCCCGCTGGATGCCGGCGACAAGGCGCCGGCGCGCGCCCTCATCAAGGCCTGCCGCGAGCTCGCACCGCTGCGCGGCGACATGCACAAGCCGCTGCGCGTGCTGATCTGCGGCATTCCCAACGTTGGCAAGAGCACGCTGATCAATACCCTGGTCGGCAAGCGCGCCGCTAAGACGGGCGACGAGCCCGGCATCACCAAGATCGAGCAGAAGTTCGTGCTGGAGAACGGCTTCTACCTGTTCGACACGCCAGGCATGCTGTGGCCGCGCATCGCCATCGAGCAGAGCGGCTACAACCTGGCCGCCAGCGGCGCCATCGGCCGCAATGCCTTCGACGAGGAGGAGGTGGCGCTGGAGCTGATTGCGGTGCTCAAGCGCCACTACCCCGAGCGCCTGCAGCAGCGCTACGGCCTCACCGAGCTTGGCGCCGACGACGCCGTGCTGGAGGCCATCGGCACCAAACGCGGCGCCAAGGTGCGCGGCGGCGGCGTGCTGATGCACAAGGCCGCCGAAGCGTTGCTGATGGACTTCCGCGGCGGGGCGCTGGGCTGCATCACGCTGGAAACCCCTGACGAGATGACGGCCTGGCGCCGGGCCGCTGCAGAGGAGGAAGAGCGCAAGGCCGCCGAGGCAGAGGCCGCGCGTCTGGCCGACAAGGAACGCCGCAGCGGCAAGCGAAAGTCCTCCAGCGGGGACGCGGAAACAAGCGCGTAAATTCCCGGCCTTGACCGTCTCACCGGCGCGCCTATGCTGGGCCGCCCGGAACGACACGAGACATCATGAGCCGACTCTCCCTGCTCGACCTCGCCTTCTTCATCGCCGAAAGCGAGGCCAGTCCCAAGCATGTGGCGGGCCTGCACATCCACCAGATTCCCAAGGGTGGCGGCGCCAACTTCGCCAAGCAGCTCTATGAGGAGTTCCTGACCCACACCGACGTGCAAGCGCCCTTCGATGCCGTCATCAACTTCGTCTCGCCCACGCTGATGCCGAGCTGGAGCACGGCCGAATCGGTGGACCTGGCGCAACACGTCTTCTTCCACAAGCTCAAGGCCGGCCAGAACGACCGCGAGGCCCTCTATGCCTTTGCCGCGGAGTTGCACGAACCGGTGCTGGACCGCAGCCGGCCGCTGTGGGAGGTGCATGTCATCGCCGGCCTGTGGGACAAGCAGTTCGCCATCTACTACAAGATGCACCATGCCGTGGCCGACGGCATCACGATGACGCGCTGGGGCGTCGAGTCCCTGCGCGCGACGCCCGACGACGACACGGTCACGCCGGTCTGGACCTTGTCGCACGCGCGCCGCGCCAGCGGCCTGTCGCGCAAGAAGCGGCTGGATCAGGCCGTCGCCGGCACCGTCTGGAAGCAGCTCACCGCCAACAGCAAACGCGCCGTCGGCATCGGCCGGCTCACGGCCATGCTGGCGCTGGAAGCCATCAAGCTGACCAAGAACGCCATCGCCCTGCCCTTCATGGCCAGCCGCGGTACACCCTTCACCGGCAATGCCACGCCAGGCCGCCAGTTCGCCACCGCCGCCGTGCCCATGGCGCGCATCGACGCCATCCGCAAGGTGTCACGCGCCACACTCAACCACGTGGCCCTGACCTGCCTGGACGGCGCCATGCACCGCTACCTGGCCGACGAGGGCATCGAGCTGGACCGGCCCATCACCATCCAGATGCCGGTGAACCTGCGCCGCGAAGGCGAAAAGAGCGGCGGCAACAAGATCGGCATCATCCTGGTCGACCTGTCGCCGCCCACCGACGACGCCTATGTGCGGCTGCGCAATGTCGGCTATTCGCTGCGCAATGTGCGCACGATGATCGACGCCGTCGCGCCCGAGGCGGTCGAGACCTACACCATCCTGACCGGCCTGCTCGGCCAGATCGCCGGCATGCTCAAGCTGGCCGATGTTGTCACGCCCATGGGCAACACGCTGGTGTCCAACGTGCCCGGGCCGGCCGAGCGCCTGTACATCAAGGGCGCACCGTTGCTGGAGATGCACCCCATGTCGACACTGCCGGCCACCCATCTGCTCAACATCACGTTGTTCAGCTATGCCGGCACTCTTTACTTCGGCCTGATTGCAACCGACGCCCTGCCCAACCTGGGCCGGCTGGCGGCCTATGTGGAGGAAGAGATCGCGACGCTGGAAGAAGCCGTCGGCATTTCATGAGTCTTCCGCTCTTCCCCTCGAACTGGATGACCGAGGAGCACCGCCTGCTTCAGGACAGCGCCGCGCGCTTCTTCAGCGAGCGCTGGGTACCGCGCGCCGCTGGCTGGCGCGCGGCGGGCCTGATGGAGCGCGACACCTGGCACGAAGCCGGTGCCCAGGGCCTGCTGTGCGCGGCCGTGCCGGAAGCCTTCGGCGGCAGCGGCGGCGACTTCGGCCATGAGGCCGTCATCGTCATGGCGGCTGCACGGGCCAACCTGGGCGGCTTCGGCGGCAGCGTGCACTCGGCCATCGTCGCGCCCTATCTGCTGCGCCACGGCAATGACGGGCAGAAGGCGCGCTGGCTGCCAGCGATGGCCACCGGCGAGCGCGTTGGCGCCATCGCGATGACGGAACCGGGCACGGGCTCTGACCTGCAGGCCATCCGCACCCGCGCACGCCGCGTCACTGACGAAAAGGGCGACCACTACGTCATCAACGGGCAGAAGACCTTCATCACCAATGGACAGAACGCCGACCTCATCGTCATCGTCTGCCGCACCGGGGACGCACCGGGTGCCAAGGGCTTGTCGTTGGTCGTCGCGGAGATCGATGCCGGCACGACGGGCCTGACGCGCCGTCGCCTGGACAAGATCGGCCTGCACGCCCAGGACACCAGCGAGCTTTTCTTTGATGAGCTGCGCGTGCCGGCCGCCAACCTGCTTGGGTCAAGCGAGGGCCTGGCCTTTGGCCAGTTGATGGGCGAACTGCCGCAGGAACGCCTCGTCATCGCATGCCAGGCCGTCGCGATGACGGAACGCGCGCTGGACGACACGGTGGCCTACGCCAAGCAGCGCGAGGCCTTCGGCCAGCCGATCTGGAACTTCCAGAACACCCGTTTCGTGCTGGCCCAGGCGCAGAGCGACGTGCTCGCCGCCCGCGCGCTGCTCGATGCCGCCATCTCGGCCCATCTGAAAGGTGAGCTCGACGCCGCCCGCGCGGCGCTGGTGAAGGCCTGGTGCAGCGACCTCGCCTCGCGGCTGACCGACGCCTGCCTGCAGCTCTTCGGCGGTTATGGCTACATGCTGGAGACGCCGATTGCCGAACTGTGGGCCGACGCCCGCGTGACGCGCATCTACGGCGGCACCAATGAAATCATGAAAGAGCTGGCTTCGCGATCCATGTGAGGCCCCTGGAGACCCCCATGTTCGACGCCTATCTCTACGGCCATTGCCGCACGCCGCGCGGCAAGGGCAAGCCCGACGGTTCGCTGCACGCGGCCACGCCGATCTGGCTGGTGCGCAGCGTGCTGCAGGCCCTGCAGCAGCGCACCCGGCTCGACACGTCGTTGGTCGACGACGTCATCCTTGGCTGCGTGACACCCATCGCCGAGCAGGGTGGCGACATCGCCCGCATCGCCGTGCTGGACGCCGGCTGGGCGCAGTCGGTGGGCGGCGTCACGCAGTCACGCTTCTGCGCCTCGGGGCTGGAGAGCGTCAACCTCGCAGCGGCCAAGGTGGCCAGCGGCTTCGAACGCCTGGTCGTGGCCGGCGGTGTCGAGAGCATGAGCCGCGTGCCCATGGGCAGCGACGGCGGCGCCTGGATGCTGGACGAGCGCGTCGTCAGCGCCATCGGTTTCGTGCCGCAGGGCATCAGCGCTGATCTGATCGCGACGCTGGAGGGCTTCACGCGCGACGAGCTCGACGCCTACGCGGCGCGCTCCCATCAGCGAGCCACCGCGGCGCGTGCCGAAGGACGCTTCGCGAGCGCGCTGGTGCCGGTGCATGACGAAGCCGGCGCCCTGCTGCTGGCCGAGGACGAAACCATCCGCCCACAGACATCCATCGACACGCTGGCTGCGCTGAACCCCAGCTTCATCAAGCTGGGCGCGAAGTTCGACGGCCTGGCATTGCGCAAATACCCGCAGGCGTCGGTGATCGAACACCGCCACCATGCCGGCAATTCATCGGGCATCGTTGATGGCGCAGCCCTGGTGCTGGTGGGCTCCAAGGCCGGCGGCGAAGCGGCGGGAGTCAAGCCCCGCGCGCGCATCCGTGCGGCCGCCGTCGTCGGCAGCGAGCCGACCATCATGTTGACCGGCACGACACCAGCCTGTCAGAAGGCACTGCGCCAGGCCGGCATGCAGGCGTCCGATATCGACCTGTGGGAAATCAACGAGGCCTTCGCCGCGGTGCCGATGAAGACGGCGCGCGATCTGGGCCTGGACCTGGATCGCGTCAACGTGAACGGCGGTTCAATTGCGCTCGGCCACCCGTTGGGCGCAACCGGCGCCATGCTGCTGGGCACCTTGCTCGATGAGTTGGAGCGACGCGATCTCCAGACCGGCGCCGTGACGCTGTGCGTCGGCGGCGGCATGGGCATCGCCACCATCATCGAACGCGTCTAGAGCCTGATCCAGCCGCCGGCACGCAAATGCCAGCGGCCACCGCGGCTCTCCCAGCGGTGAGGCTCATAGCGATAGCCGGCACGCGGGCGCTCGTAGTAGCCGGGCACCCAGTGGTGACGGCCGCCGTTCCAGCCCCAGTAGCCATTGACCCAGACTGCGCCCGTATAGGGCGTGACGGGCACGACCTCGGCATAGGGTGCGGGAGGCGGCGCGTCGACCACGACGGCCGAGCCACCGTCGTAGTAGCCGGCCCGGTGGGCAGGCACGACCACGCAGGCCGACAGCAGTGCAGATGAAGCCAGGGCGAACGCCAGAGTGAGTCGTTTCATCGGAATCTCCAGGCCGCCTCAGGGAGACGGCCCATTCGGTTACCTCGAGCCAGGCTGAACGTAGACGCTGCCGCGGTAGTAACCGCCGTCACGTTGGTGGCCGCCATCCCGGTAATAGCCGTCCCTGTGGTAACCGCCGTGGCGGGCCGGCACGATGATGCAGCCCGACAGCAGGGCGGTAGAAATCAGGGCAATGGCCAGGGCCAGTCGTTTCATGAGGATCTCCAGGCCACGAAATACGCGGCCGTGCCCCACTAACCGCCACGAGCCCGTGGCGGATGACGGCGTCACACAGAGTTACTCCGTGGCGGACTGTTGCTGCGGCTTCAGATAGCAGTCCATCCCGGCGATGAAACGCGTCTCGGTCGCGCTGCACCCTGGGCCGGCCCATCTCGTGTTCGTACTGCACGGCGTGTTGGTCGGTGCCGAACCTGCTGAGCGGGTTGCCGCTGCCGGCATCGCTGACAGCGGCCTTGATGTCACGGGATCACGAGGGAATCAGGAGGTCTGGCCCGCGGTATTCTGCGGCGCTTCACCCGAACCGACTTTCGACATGAAACGAATCTTCCTGACGCTGCTGCCGCTCGCACTGGCCGCCTGCGCTTCGACAGCACCGCCCGCCCAAAGCGGCGCCCAGGCTGCGGCCGACAACGGCACCATCTGCGAGCGCGACTCACCCACCGGCAGCATGCTGCCCAAGACGCGCTGCACCACCGCCGCTGAACGCGAGGCGGCGCAGCGCAGCACCCAGGCCGTCAGCGAGGCCGTGCGCAACCAACGCTCCGCCCCTCCCGGCAAGGGCAGCTGAGGCAAAGGCTCAGCGCGATTCCCGCAGCAGCGCGGCCAGGCAGGCCATGCCGGCCGCCATCACGGCTGCCGTCAGCCACAGCGCGACATCGAAGCCGCCGCCGGCCTCGACCATCCGACCGGTCAGCGCAGGCGCGCTGATCTGTGCCATGCCATAGCTCAGCGTCAGCCGGGCCATCGCCTTGCCTGGATTGGCGGGTGAATGCCGGCCAACCAGAGCCAGCGTCAGGCTGACGATACCGATGAAGGTCGCGCCATACAGCAGCGCGCCCGCCAACGCGGCCACCAGACCGCTGGCCAATATCGGCAGCAACACGGCGAAGATCTGCACGCCGAAAGCGATCAGCAGCGCGCCAACGTCGCCCGTGCGGCGCGCAATGCGATCCCAGACGAACACAGCCGGCGTCGCCGACAAGCCCACCAGCAGCCAGGCCCAAGGCCCCTGTCCGGCCAGCAGCGGCTGAGCCTCGACGATGGCGACAGTGAAGGTCGCGTTGACGACGAAGCCCCAGCCCGCGCAGAAATAGGCCGCCACCATCAGCGCCATCCAACGCCGGCTGGGTGCTGCATCGGACGCGGCTTTCGCGGCCGGCGGCGGCACCGGCGGGCGCCAGGCCCAGGCCGGGATCAGGAAGACCAAGCCGAGCAAGGCATAGCCCTGCCATTGCAGGGCCCAGTTCAGATTCCACTGCGTCATGCCCATCGCACCCAGGGCCGACACGACGATGCCCAGCCCCAGGCCGATGAAGTAGATACCCAGCTCGGGCCGGTGCCCCGACCGGATCAACCAGCCCTGCACCAAGCCCGAGCCCAGCAGCATGCCGGCCGCGCCGCACAGGCCACCGACATAGCGCGACAACGCCCAGGCGCCGAAGCTCGTGCTCCAACCCATCAGCGCGGTGATGACCAAAGCCGTCGGCAGGCCCCAGCTGTACAGGCGCTGGCGCCAGGTCGGGCTCTCGATCCAGGCCGCCAGCAGCGCGCCGCTCATATAGCCCGCGTAGTTGATGGCCGCAAGCAGCCCGCCGTCGGCGACGCCCAGGCCCGCCTGGGCCTGCATCTGCGGCAACAGCGGCGTGTAGGCGAAGCGCGCGAGGCCGATGGTCAGCACCAGCGCACAGATGCCACCCAGCAGCACCTGCCAGGCGCGCAGACGGAATTCGGGCTCGGCCATGGCCGCAGGTTAAGCGAGCCGGGCATACCCCAGGCGCTGGGGGGCTTGCAAAGCGTGCGGCCGGGCCCAGTTGCCCAGCATGCCGCTGTTCATCTGCTTTTGCCTCGTCCTGCTCGCCGCCGCCGGTATCGCGATGTGGCCGCTGTGGGTGCGCCGCCGCCGCGAGCGCATCGCCAGCCGCCCCTTCCCGCAGTCGTGGCGGCGCCTGCTGCGCCGCCATGTGCCGCTGGTGTCCCGGCTACCGGCGCGCCAGCAACTGCGCCTGAAAGGGTTGATGCAGGTCTTCCTCGCCGAGAAACCCATCCTCGGCTGCCGTGGCCTGCGCGTGACGGACGAGATCCGCGTCACCGTCGCGGCCCTGGCCTGCCTGCCGCTGCTGGGTGCGGCGCGCGGCGTCTACCCGGAGCTGCGCCAGGTGCTGGTCTACCCCGGCGCCTTCGTCGTCGACCGGCCGGTGACCGAATCGGGCGGCGTGCTGTCAGACCAGCGCCGCGTGCTGGCCGGCGAGAGCTGGAGCCAGGGCCAGGTGCTGCTGGCCTGGGATGAAGTCAAGCGTGGTGCGGCCACGCCGGGCGATGGGCACAACGTCGTCATCCACGAGTTCGCGCATCAGCTCGACCAGGCGGGCGGCCCGGCCAATGGCGCGCCGGCACTGCCGTCAGCCGAGGCCTACCGGCGCTGGTCGACGGTGATGCAAAACGAGTTCGATGCACTGCGCTGGCGGCTGGCCCGCGGCGAGCCGGGGCTCATCGACGCCTATGGTGCGACCGACCCGGCGGAATTCTTCGCGGTGATCAGCGAGCTGTTCTTCGAGCGGCCGATCGAGCTGGCCGCAGGTCACCCGGCGCTGTACAGCGAGCTCAGTGGCTACTACCGGCTGGACCCGGCGAGCTGGAACTAGAAGCCGAGGCTGGCGAGTAGATCGTCCACGTCGTCCTGCTTGAGCGCCTTGTCGGGCGTCTGCACGCCACCGAGCTCGGCGGACACGGCAGCAGCGGCCGGTGCGGGCAGGGACTGGACAAGATCCTTGAGCGGCGGCTCGGCGCGCTCCAGCATCTTGCTGACCTTGTTGATGACCTGGCCCGAGAGATCCTGGAAGTCCTGCGACATCATGATCTCGGTGTGCAGCGACTTCTCGCGCGCGGCGAAGCTTGCGGCATCGGCGGCGTAGGCGGCGCACAGCTTCATCAGCGCGCGGGCGCGGTCGGCGCTGATGTTGCTGGACAGGGCCAGGCGGTTCAGCGCGTCGGACAGCTCGCGGCCCTTCTTGCGCACGGCCTCGGCGTCGTCCTGGGCGGCTTCCACCAGGTTGAGCACCTTGGTGGCCGCCTGCTCGGTCATGCTGCGCACATAGGCCAGGCGCTCGCGCGCATCGGGCAACTCGTCAACCACGTCATGCAGGATCTGGGCGGCGTCGGCCCGGATCATGGCCTGGATGGACGCGTCGGACATGTGGAACTCCCTGAATGGGCCCGGCAGCAGCGACGGGGCTACAACCAGTTTAGAAGCGCCTCCCCAGTGCGCAACTGCGCGGTCGGTGGCCGAACGCGGCCTTTGTCACGCGGGTTGCAATTCAGGGCGCCGCGAGCAGTGCGCGCAAAGCCGCGGCCTGCGTCACGTCCATGCGGCCGGCTTGCTCGGCCAGCAGGAGCTGGCGCCGGCCCAGGGCCAGCAGCAGGTCGGCGTCCAGCCCGGCAGACGCCAGCGCCTGCAGATGGCGGCCCAGCACGCCGGTATCGCCGCGCGCGACAGGCCCCGAGACGGCACCGGCCAGGCCACGGTCCAGAGCCGTGTCCAACGCGCCGCGGGTCAACGGCACCAGAGCCGGCAGGGCTTGGGCCCGCGCCAGTCCAGCGGCCGCCCACAGCGTTTGGGCTTCGGCCAGCACGGCCAGCACGCCGCTGGCGGCCAGGTTGGCCGCCGCGTGATAGGCAGCCCGCGCCTGGGCTGTCATCGGCGACGGCAACGCCAGTGGCACCAGGCCCAGCGCGTGAGCGAGTGCTTCCAGCGCTGGCCGGTGTGCTGCATCCGCCTCGATACCGACATGCACGCCGGCAAGGCCCACGTCGCCCGCCAGCAACTTCAACGGGTGAAAGCCTGCCGCGGCCGGCGCCGGGCCCAGCGCGGCCAGCGGCGTCGCGCCACTGCAATGCAGGCCCAGTTGGCCGGCGCGCCACGGCAAGGCGGCGGCGGTCGTGGCGATCTGATCGTCGGGGACTGTCAGCCAGACCCAGTCGGCCGCCTGGGCGGCATCGGCCATTGCGAACTCGCCTTCACCCGGCGAGCGCCGACCAACGACAACCTCCTCGCCCGCCGCTCGGAACGCCGGCACCAGCGCCCTGGCCAGCCGGCCGTATCCGATCACGGCATGTCTCATGAGTGGACGCGCGGGCGAAGAAGGTGCGAATGCCTTCTCAGGGCTTGACGAACTTCAGCGTCATGCGGTCGCTCTCACCGATGGCCTGGTACTTCGCGCGATCCTTGTCCTTCAGCGCATAGGTCGGCGGCAGCGTCCAGACGCCGTCGGGGTGGTCGGCCGTGTCCTTGGGGTTGGCGTTGACCTCGCTCCTGCCGGCAAGCTTGAAACCCGCGTTCTCGGCGAACTTGATGACGGTGGCCTCCTGCACATAGCCGCTCGGGGCCTTGGGGTCCTGGGTGCGCGAGACCGGCAGGCGGTGCTCCTCGACCCCCAGCGTGCCGCCAGGCTTCAGCGCCTTGAAAGCGGCGTCGAAGACGGCCTGGGCCGTGCCACCGTTCATCCAGTTGTGCACATTGCGGAAGGTCAGCACCGCATCGGCGCTGCCGGCCGGGGCGATGTCAAACACGCCCTTGGCCGGGTCGAAGGTCGTGATCTTGACCTTGCCGTAGACGCCCATCGAATCCATCTTGGCCTTGAAGCGCGCGCTGCCGCCGTCGGCCGCATAGAGCTGACCTCCTTCGCGCAGATAGGGGGCAAGGATCTCGGTGAACCAACCACCGCCCGGGGCGAGTTCGACGACGGTGTCGGTCGGCTTGATGCCGAAGAAGCTCAGCGTTTCGTAGGGGTGACGTTGTGCATCGCGGGCGACATTGCCCACCAAGCGGTTGTCGGCGGCAACGGCGGCCTTCAGCGGGTCGGCGTCGTGAGCTTGTGCGCCCGCAGCAGCAAACATGGCGGAAGTGGCGAGAGTGGCGATCAGCCAAGTCTTCATAGGGAGTGTCTCCTTGTGGAACAGCCAGTATCCGGTGCTCGTCGGCCCCTGTCCAAGGTCAGCGACGGAATGCCAAAGACGCCAGACCAAGCAGGGCCAGCGCGGCGCCAAACAGGCCCAGCGCATGCAGGCCGAGCCCCTTCAGCACCATGCCGCCCACGCTGGCGCCCAGCGTCGCACCGACATAAATGGCCGAGGCGTTCAACGCGAACAGCACCGGCAGCTGGGCTGGGTCCAGCGCCGCCAGCCGCGCCTGCTGCGGCACCATGAAGCTCCAGCCGAACACGCTCCAGGTGAAGACCAGCGCCCCCATCACCGCCAGCGGCCAGGTCGGCAGGGTCAGCGCCGGCATCAGCAGGCACTGTGCCAGGCACAGCAGCACCAGCGTGCGGCGCGACCCGATGCGGTCGGTCAGTCGGCCGCCCATCGCATTGCCGGCGACGGCGCCCAGGCCGAACAGCAGCAGCATGCCGGTCACGCCGTCGCGGCTGAGACCGTAGACGGACTCCAGCAGCGGCGCCACAAAGGTGTAGCAAACATAGAGCGCGCCGATGAAGAGTGCCGTGAAGGCCACTGCCCCCATCAGCCGGCCGCTGCGCAGCACGGCGCCCAGGCTCTTCAGGCTGGCCACCGGCACCGCGATGCCGGCCGGCAGGGCCACCACCATAGCGGCGAGGCTCAGCAAGGTCAGCACGGCAACGACGACAAAGGCCGCCTGCCAGCCCAGCGCATAGCCCAGCCAGGCGCCGGCCGGAATGCCCAGCACCTGGGCCAGCGTCAACCCGCCGAAGACGATAGCCAGGGCCCGGCCCTGCTGGCCCGGCCCGGCCAACGCGACGCCGACCGAGGCGGCCACCGGCGTGACCAGGCCGCCGCCCAGGGCCATCACGGCGCGTGCCGCCAGCAGCAGCGCAAAGCTGGGCGCCAGCGCGGCCATCACGGCACCCAGCGCAAACAATGCCAGGCCGATGGACATCAGCCGCCTTCGGTCCAGCCTCCCAGTGGCCGCCACCAGCAGCGGCGAGGCGACCGCATAGGTGCCGGCATAGACGCTCATCAGCGCACCGGCTTGCGCCCGGTCGACGCCGAAGGCCAGCGCCACCGGCGACAGCACGCCGACGACCACGAAGGCGCCCATGCCGATGGCGAAATTGGCCAGGGCCAGCAGCCAGAGCTGGCGGGAGGTGGACGAGGTCATCACTCCATCATCGCCAGCGCCGCGAGGCCCTGCCAGGCCGGGGTCAATGCGCGGCCCACCCCATCCAGACGGCGAGCGTGTCGAACAGCGTCGTGATGACCAGGATGGGCAGGGGCAGGCCCAGCAGCGTGCCGATGACATAGTCGCGCAGCCGCACGCCGGACAGCGCCAGCGTGTAGTTCAGCGCCGGCACCGAGTGGAAGACCGTGCGCAGCAGCACGACACTGCGCACGGGATGGGCGTCCAGCTTCGCGAACAGGCGGCGCGCCAGCCGGTTGTCCAGCTCACGCAGCGCGTCGGCACCCAGGGCGCGCACGACGACAAACGTCACCGTGCAGGCGATGCAGGCCGCGACATAGGTCGTCAACGCGCCCCACGCCGGCCCAAGGGCCAGCACCGCCGCGGCGAGGAAGAAGGCGCCGGGAATGTGTGCCAGGTTGGCCAGCACGAACATCGCCGTGAAGGCTGCAAAGCCCCAGAGCCGGTGCTGGGCGAAACCCTCGCGCACGGCCTGCAGGCTGATCTGCTGGCGCAGGCCGGTGACCTCGACGACGCCCCAGAGCAGCACCACGAAAAGCAGAACCGCCAGCCAGCGCCAGCGCTGAGGCGCGGGCGCGGGGGTGGTGGTGTCGGCAGGCTTCAACGCTTGGGCTTGGGCGGCTTCTTGGAGCCGGAAGTATCGGCGGGTCGGGCGGGCCGGTGAGGGCCCTTCAGTAGCCCGCCGCCAGCCCGGAATTGCGCCGCGGATCGTTGGCCCCGTAGTAGCGGTTCTTGCCCACCGGCTTGCCGCCCAGCTTGGGCGCGCCAACCAGGATGCTGGCGAGGTGGTTGGCGGGTTGCGGGTCGGCGAACTTCTGGCCCCAGCCCTCGAGGATCTTGCGCGTGTCTGGCGACAGCGCGAAGGCCTCGACGTTGGTCGCTTCGGGCAGCCACTGCTGGTGGAAGCGCGGCGCGTCCGTCGCCTCCTGCACGTCCATGCCGTAGTCGATGACGTTGATCATCGTGTGCAGCACCGCGGTGATGATGCGGCTGCCGCCCGGCGTGCCGACCACCATCACCGTCTTGCCGTCCTTGGTGACGACGGTGGGGCTCATGGACGACAGCGGCCGTTTGCCCGGCTCGATGCGGTTGGCCTCGCCCTGCACCAGGCCGTAGAGGTTGGGCACGCCCACCTTGGCGGTGAAGTCGTCCATCTCGTCGTTCAGCAGCACGCCGGTCCCGGCCGCGGTGACTCGGGCACCGAACCAGTCGTTCAAGGTGTAGGTCACCGACACGGCATTGCCCCACTTGTCGACGATGGAGTAGTGCGTGGTGTTGCTGCCCTCGTGCGGCGACACGCCGGGCTTGATGTCCTTGGAGACGCCGGCCTTGTTCGGCGCGATGACGGCGCGCAGCTGGGCCGCGTAGTCCTTGCTGAGCAACCGGTCCAGCGGGTTCTTGACGAAATCCGGGTCGCCCAGGTAACTGTTGCGGTCCACGTAGGCGTGGCGCATCGCCTCGATCTGGTAGTGCACCGCCTGCGCGGAGCGAAAGCCCAGTTCCTTGAGCGGGTAGCCCTCCAGGATGTTCAGGATCTCGCAGATGATGACGCCGCCCGAACTGGGTGGCGGCGCTGAGACGACGTGATAGCCCCGGTAATTGCATTCCACAGGCGGCAGTTCGCGCGTCTTGTACTGGTCGAGGTCGGCGGCGCTCAGGATGCCCTTGCCCGCCTGGCTGGAGGCGACGATGGCGGCGGCCACAGGGCCTTTGTAAAAGCCCGCCTCGCCCTTGTCTCGAATGGCCTTGAGCGTGGTGGCCAGGTCCTTTTGCACCAGCTTCTGGCCGACCTGGAAAGGCTCGCCCTTGTTCAGGAAGATGGCCGCGGTGGCCGGGTCCTTGCGGAAATCGTCGGTGGCGGCGTGCAGCATGTCGATGTCGCCCTGGTCGAGCACGAAGCCCAGCTCCGCGTAATGGATGGCCGGCGCGATGACCGCGGCGCGCTTCATCGTGCCGTACTTGCCCAGTGCGTACTCCAGCCCCGACACGCTGCCCGGCACGCCCACCGCCAAATGGCCCAGCGTGCTCAGGCCCTTGATGACGTTGCCGTCCTTGTCGAGGTACATATTGGCCGTGGCAGCCAGCGGTGCCTTCTCGCGGAAGTCCAGGAAGGTCTTGCGGCCATCGGCCAGCTGCACGGTCATGAAGCCGCCGCCGCCAAGGTTGCCCGCCGCGGGGTAGACCACCGCCAGCGCATACCCCACCGCCACGGCCGCATCCACCGCGTTGCCGCCGTCCTTCAGCACGTCCACGCCGATGCGGGTGGCCAGGTGCTGGGCCGTGACCACCATGCCGTTCTCGGCTGCCACCGGGGCCTGCGAGGCCGCCTGGGCCACGCCCGCCGTGAGCAGTGCGGCCACCATCACCAGGGAACGCGATTGCAGTTTCAACGCCAATGTCATGCGGAAGCTCCGTCCGGGTGTCTTCGATGACGGCGACCTTACTGCGCCACCGGGCGCTTGCCACTCCCCTGGTTCGCGCGGCGCGCTGAGTCACTGCAGCAGCGTCCGGGCGACGCCGCGTTGCACGTAGGCACCCAGCGCCGCCACGTCGGGGATGCAGATATCGCGGCGGCCACGTTCGGTGAAGGCGATCAGTTGCTCGCGAGCCAGCCTGGTCAGCGCGCGGCTGACCGTCTCCACCGTCATGCCCAGGTAGTTGCCGATCTCGGCGCGCGTCATGCGCAGGGTGATCTGGTCGCTGCGCAGGCCGCACTGGGCCATGGCGTCGGCCCAGTAGCGAAGGAAGTCGGCCACGCGGGCATCGGCCGACAGCGTGCACAACGACAGCAGGGAGTCGCGGTCGCGGCTGATCTCGCGGCTCATGGCCGAATGCAACAGGCCGAGCAGCGGTGCATGGCGGGCGCAGGCAGCGAGCAGCGCGTCGTAGCGCACGCTCCACACCTCGCCGGTGTCCAGCGCGATGGCGTCGCAACCGTAGCGGCCGGTCGCAATGCCGTCGAAGCCGAGCCAATCACCCTTGAAGTGCAGGCCAACGACCTGCTCGCGGCCATCCGCGGCGAGGTTGAGGGTCTTGAAGAAGCCCGAGTTGATGACATGCAGGCTGGCGAACGCGTCGCCCGTGCGGTAGACGCGGTCGCCGGCGTGCAGGACGCGGCGGCTGATGTCCACGTGGGCCTGCAGACCCTGCAGCGTGTCGGCAATGCGTTGGGGCGCGGCGGCCGGCGCGCGCAAGGTGGGATGGGCGGCGGCGGGAGTCATCGTGGCGGTCAGCATTTCGGGGTGTCCTGGGCGGCGTGTGGCAATGGACAGCAGCGTAGAAACCGGCCAACAACTGCCGAGCAATGGCGCACATCACTGGGTAACGCTCGGTAAACCGTTGGTAAACAGCCGTGCGTACTTGATCTGCGTCAGGCCCGGTCCGCGCTGTACCGCCTAGCCTTGCCGGACATGCACCCAATGCCATGCTCAAACACAAATCTCTCTGGTCACTGGAAGGGCTGACGCGCGACGACCTGCTGACGCTGATCGGCCGGGCTCGGCAGTTCAAGCGCGGCACCGGCCCGGGTGCGCCACTGCGCGGCAAGAACCTGGCGTTGCTCAGCGACGACCACGCCAGCCTCGAAGCCGAGGCCTTTCTCCTCGCCGCCACCGAGCTCGGCGCGCAGGTGGCGCGCGTTCGCGCGACCAGCCCCGGCCTGGCCGACCGCCGCGACCCGCGCGACATGGCCGGACTGCTCGGCCAGCTCTATGACGCCATCGAATGCCAGGGCGTGGCCGAGGCCGACCTGCGCCAGCTCGACCGCGACGCCGGCGTGCCGGTCTTCAACGGCATCGCCTCGCCGGGCCACCCGCTGCAGATGCTGGCGGCGCTGATGACCTGGCAGGATCTCAGTGGCGATGCGGCGCTGCCGATGCCGCTCGCCCCGCCCACCCACCCACTGCCGGCCGAGGCGGTGGCCCGCAACCACCACCTTCTGCTGCAGGCGGTGCTGAGCGGTGCGCTGGCTTAGAAACGCCCCGACGCCCACAGCAGGCTCCAGGCCGCCGCCGCCAGGCCAAGGCTTAGCAGCACCCAGCCCAGCCGTGACCGCTCGGCCGCGGCCGCCGGAGCGCCGGGCTGATGGCCCCGCCACATCGCTCGCAGCAGCGGCTGGCGGCAGATGAAGACATGGATGGCAATGGCCGCCAGGTGCAGGCCCAGCCAGGCATAGAGCAGCTTGGCCGCAAGCTTGTGCCAGCCGGTCAGCTTCAGGCTCAGGTCTTCCTCGATCCAACTCGACCAAGGCCCGGCGAAGCCGATCTCGTCATTGCCGAACAGGCCGGTGAGCACCTGGGTGAGCAGCAGCGCCAGCACGGCAAAGACGGACAGCGCGCCCAGCGGGTTGTGGCCCAGGCCCTGCCAGCGCCCGCGCAGATAGGCCCACAGGCGCGTGGGCGCGGGCCAGAACTGCGCGAAGCGTGCATAGCGCGTGCCCCACAGCCCCCAGCCGAGGCGAAACACCAGCAGAGCCGCAATGGCCTGGCCGGCACGGGCATGCCAGCTCATCCAGGCGCCACCGGCGAGACCCGTCGCTATGGCCGCCGACACCAGGCCCACCAGGGCCCAGTGAAAGACGCGCAGCGGCAGGTCCCAGACCGGGACCTCGCCCGTGCCTTCAGGGCTGGCGAGCTGCGGCGACATCGGTGCTTCCGGCAGCCGCCTGTGCGCGTGGCGCCGGGGGCTGGATATGGGCCACGGCCTTGCCGCCTTCCTGCTCGTAGTCCTCGCTGCCGGTCGCACCCGCAACCCGATAGCCCTTCTCGGCCAGCAGGTCGCCCGCCCGGCCGGCGCGCACGGCGTGGTTGGAGACGGTCAGGATGGCGCGGTCCCTGGGCAAGTAGGCCAGGTGCTTTTCGAGATCCTTGTTCTGGATGTTGAGGAAGGCCGGGAAGCTGCCGTACTTGATCAGCTCGTCGGGGCGGCGCAGGTCCAGCACCAGCAGCTTGTCCGGCTGGGCCAGCAGGGCGTCGACCTCGGCCGCCTTCAGGCGCGGGGTCTTGTATTTCCATTCGGCGGCTGCGGCCGGCGCTGAAGCGGCCGTCTGGGCGTGAGCGACGGCGGTCAGGCTAAGCAGAGCGCCAACGGCCAGTGCGTGCAGTGTTTTCATGATGAGGTCAAAGGAGTGGCAGACCTCGCCCACAGCGCAGCTTCCGTGCCAGAACGCAAACAAGCCACAGAGACACGGAGACACAGAGGACAGGCATGAATTTCTCTGTGCCTCTGTGCCTCTGTGGCTGTGTTCCAGGCCGCACGATTTGCTGACCTGCTGTTCAACAAGCAACAGCACCCACTGCGCGATCACACGCACGACTCGCAACGGGGCCATGAAAACCGCCAAAACGCCGCCTGCCAACGCGAAGCGCAATTGCTTAGACGCCCAGCGTATTGGGCACGCTCCCTGCAATGAAGTGCCCGACCCCGCCCTATCGATCACTCCATTCCATGACGACCCAACATCGCTTTCGCCCGCATCCACTGACCGCGCTGATCGCCGCCCTCGCTGCTGGCAGTGCCCTCGCCCAGGAAGCCGCCGCGCCCGCGCCGGCCGAGGACAACACCCAGGCCCTCGGGGCCGTCACCGTGCGCAGCCGCAACCGCATCGAGAAGCTGCAGGACGTGCCGCTGTCCATCTCCGTCATCCAGGGCGCCGAGCTGGACCGCCTCGGTTCGGTCGGCATCGACGACATCACCAAGCGCGCCGCCAACGTCAGCTGGAACCTCGGCAACCAGCGCACCAGCTCCATTTCCATCCGCGGCATCGGCAAGATCGGCCAGACCGAGGCCCAGGACCCGAGCGTGGGCATCATCGTGGACGGCGTTTCCTACGCCTACAACGCGCTGACGTCGAGCTTCGACTTCGTCGACATCGACACCGTCGAGGTCACGCGCGGCCCGCAGGGCACGCTGCTGGGCAAGAACGCCAGCGTCGGCAACATCATCTTCACCACCAAGCGCCCCAGCTTCACGCCAACGGCCGATTTCACACTGGGCTTTCGCCAGCGCGACGGCCTGTTCGCCACCGCCGCCATCGGCGGCCCCATCGTCGACGGCCTGCTGGCCTGGCGCGGCACCTTCTCCGCCAACAAGGGCGCCGGCGACATCAAGAACGCCTACAACCGCGATGTCAGCTACACCAACACCGACCGCATCTCCGGCCGCGTGCAGTTCCTCGTCACGCCCTCGCCCGACTTCAAGGCCCGCTTCGCCTTCGACTTGCAGCCGCGCGCCGGCGAGACGACGAACGGCCGCAGCTTCCCCGTCATCAACCCGCCGACGACCTACTCCAACGGCGCCCCCATCACGACGGTGACCAACGAGCAGCGCCTGGGCCGCCGCTGGTTCAAGGACAACACCGGCTATTCCCTCGCCGACTACCAGAACCTCCTGACCACCGACTCGGTGCGCCCGCTGGTGACCGGCAGCTCGGGCGCCACAGCCGACCTGAACTGGCAGCTCGGCAGCCACACGCTGACGTCGATCACCGCCTACAAGAGCTATCACTTCGACGCGGTGAACGACGACGCGACGCCTTTCGACGTTTATCGCAATGCCGGCGGTTTCTGGAACGACTACCGCCAGGCCACGCAGGAGCTGCGCCTGACGTCCGCGCCCGGTGGCTTCGTCGACTACCAGGCGGGCCTGTACTTCATCAAGGTGGACAACACCGCTGACTACCGCCGCTGGTGGGGCAACGACGCCGGCGCCTGGTTCGCCAACAACGCGCAGTACGCCCGACTGGACGCCGACGCCGCCGGCCGCGACCTGCTGCGCAACAGCCTGGCCAATGTGAAGGCCTCCTACAACAGCCCGACCGGCGTGCAGGACATCCGCAACAAGAGCGCGGCCATCTTTGCCCAGGCCAACTGGCACCTCAGCGAGGCGTTGACGCTGACCACCGGCGCCCGCCTGACGCGCGAGGACCGCCGCAACACCGGCACCAGCCGCATCACCAGCGACGGCAGCGCGCCCGAGCTGAACCCGGTCAGCGTCAACGGCGTCGCCCTGGGCGGCTTCGCAACCAACGCGACGGGCGACCTCGCCGCCGGCAACACGGCCGAGCAGATCGCGCTGGCCAACGCCACGGCGGCCAAGTACTTCAACGTGCCGACCTACGCTGCCCTGAGCGCCGCGCAACGCCGCCAGGTCGCCGATGCCAAGGCAATCCGCCAGGCCAACATCGGCGTGCTCTTCCCCACCACCGAGGCCGAGCCCTTCAAGAAGACGCAACCGGCCTGGGTGCTGAGCCCGAGCTACAAGTTCAACCGCGACCTGACCGGCTATGCCTCGCTGCAACACGGCGAGAAGGCTGGCATCGCGCAGTTCGTCAACGGCGTGTCCTCGCCCGTCGAACCCGAGAAGACCGACAGCTTCGAGCTGGGTTTCAAGTCGGCGCTGTTCAACAAGACGCTGATCCTGAACGCCGACGTCTTCCAGACCCGCATCAAGAACTACCAGCAGAGCGTGCGCGTGCTGGACGTCTACACGACGACGCAGACCAACGACGGCACCCGCTACTACACCAGCGCCACCGGCAACGCGCCCAAGGTCGAGGTCAAGGGCCTGGAGATCGACGGCGTCTACGGCGGCATCCGCGACCTGACGGTGCGCTTCTCGGCCGCTTACAACGACGCCAAGTACAAGTCCTTCCCGAACGCCGCCCAGCGCATCGAGGACGCCTACCCCGGCTCCGCGCCCTATACCGACATCAGCGGCCGGCCGCTGGCGGGCGCGGCCAAGTACACCGGCAACATCGGCGTGGACTACCGCCAGCCGGTCTGGGGCGACAAGGAGGTCAACTACACCGGCAACGTGGCCTTCTCTTCGTCCTACTACTCGGACGTCAGCCTCTCGGCCTATTCCATCGTGCCCAAGAGCACGACGGTGGACGCCGGCATCGGCTTCGGCACGCGCAACAAGAGCTTCAACGTCAGCCTGATCGTCAAGAACCTGTTCAACGACGACACGGTGCGCTCCATCAGCAGCACCAGCTACACGCCGGCCATCCCGCGCAGCGTGGGCATCCAGTTCATGGCCAGGTTGTAAGCGCTGTCGATCCGTCAACAGCGTTTCAACAGCGCTGTTGGCGCCACCGCAAATCTGCCCTTCTTTTGGCCCGATTCGCGCCGTTTTCGCTGGCGCGTTTATTGCGCTGACCCCTTCAGTTCCGTCTTTGCCATTTCCCCGGGAGACCTACGTGCCCAAGTTCCGGATCGCCCCTCTTGCTCTCGCCGCCCTGCTGGCCGGCGTTGCCACCCTCAGCCCCGCCGAGGACTACGCGCCGCCCGGCGGCTTCACCAAGGGCAGCGAGCGCCCCTGGTCCTACACGCCGCTGAACACGCAAGTCGCCACGCCGGCTACCAAGGCCAAGGCCTGGGTGCGCCAGCCGCTGGACGCCTTCGTGCTGGCCAAGCTCGAGGCGCAAGGCATCGCCCCCTCGCCCGAGGCCGACCGTCACGCCTACATCCGCCGCGCGACGCTCGACGCCTGGGGCATCCTGCCCACGCCCGAGGAGGTCAACGCCTTCGTCGCCGACAAGTCGCCCAAGGCGCATGAAAAGCTCGTCGAGCGCCTGCTGGCCTCGCCGCGCTACGGCGAGCGCCAGGCGCGCCGCTGGCTGGACCTGAGCCGCTACGCCGACAGCGACGGCTACAACACCGACGGCACGCGGCCCAACGTCTGGCGCTACCGCGACTACGTCGTCAACGCCTTCAACGCCGACAAGCCCTTCGACCGCTTCGTCAAGGAACAGATCGCTGGCGACGAACTCTGGCCCGAGCGCACCGAGGCCCTGATCGCCACCGGCTTCCTGCGCAACCTGCCCGACGAGATCAACGCCCGCGACCTGAACCTGAAGAAGCAGGAGGTCGCCAACGACCTGACCGACACGGTCTCGGCCGTCTTCCTGGGCACGACGCTGGGCTGCGCCCAATGTCACGACCACAAGACCGAGAAGATCACGCAGAAGGAGTACTACGAGTTCCAGGCCTTTTTCGCCAACACCAGCTGGAAGGACGATGTCTCGCCGCTGACGGGCAAGGCCAAGGCCGACTACGACGCCCAGCTGGCCAAGTGGGAAGACGCGACCAAGGACATCCGCGAACAGCGCGACGCGCTGCTCAAGCCCATCATCGAGAAGCTCGAGACCGATCGCCTGTCGGGCTTCGTGCCGGCCACGCGCGAGTCCATCAACAAGCCGGCATCGGAGCGCAATGCCTACGACCGCTGGATCTACCACCGCAACCTGTGGACCCTGTCGGGCCGCACGCGCAACGCCGAGAACCAGCTCAAGACCAAGGACAAGGAGGCCTACGCCAAGTACGAGGTGCTGACGGCGCAGTTGAAGAAGTTCGACGCCCTCAAGCCCAAGGATCCGGGCAATGTCTCCACCATCGTCGAGCTGGGCAACGACGCACCGCCCACCAAGGTCCTCTTCAAGGGCATCTACGACCGACCGCTGCAGGAGGTGCAGCCCGGCCTGCCCGCCCTGTTGACCGACGCCTCGCTGAAGATTGCGCCGACGGCCACGTCGTCGGGCCGCCGCACGGCCCTGGCCAATTGGCTGGTCAGCCCCGACAACGGCCTGACCGCCCGCGTCTTCGTCAACCGCCAATGGGCCCAGTTCTTCGGCCGCGGCATCGTCGAGACCAGCGCCGACTTCGGCAAGACCGGCACCAAGCCCACCCACCCCGAGCTGCTCGACAAGCTTTCGGCCGACTTCGTCAAGAACGGCTGGAGCGTGAAGACGCTGCACAAGCAGATCCTGCTGTCCAGCACCTACCGGCAGGCCAGCCAGGCTCGTGAGGTCAAGCAGGACCCGGACAACAAGCTGCTGTGGGCCTTCCCGCGCCAGCGCCTGGAGGCCGAGCAATTGCGCGACTCGCTGCTGGCCGCGTCCGGCCTGCTGGAGGAGAAGCGCGGCGGCCCGTCGGTCTACCCGCCCATTCCGCCCAACTTCGACATCGGCGGCCAGCGCAACCGCTGGCAGACGTCCGAGGACCCGCGCGACCACAACCGCCGCAGCCTCTACGTCTTCGTGCTGCGCAACTCGCCCTATCCGCTGCTGGAGACCTTCGACTGGGCCAACCCACAGTCCCCTCACTTCAAGCGCGACGTGACGACGACGGCGCCACAGGCCCTGGCCCTGGTCAACAGCGACCTCGTGCTGGGCTGGAGCCAGGCTCTGGCCGGCCGTGTCATCCAGGAGGCGCCTGCAGGTGAGTCCGCGCAGATCGACCGCGTCTACGAGATCCTGTTCTCGCGCAAGCCCACGGCCGCGGAGAAGACGAAGCTGGTCGCCTTCCTGAACGCTCAGGAAGCCCTGCAGACGGCCCAGGCCGGCGAGGTCAAGAAGCCGCATCTGCCCGAGGGCTGGGGCGTCGACCCCAAGCTCGCCAGACAGATCGACGGCTTCTACAAGGCGGCCTACAAGCGCGAGCCCGACCGCTACGAGCGCACGGCCTTCCTGTCCTATCTGGATCAGCAAGCCGCCAAGCGCAGGAAGGGCGATGGCGGCGACGACGCTGCGGATGACGGCGGTGGCACGGCCGTGGCCGCCACGCCGACGGCCAGCGCCTCCGTCAAGGGCCAGAACAAGGCCCGCGCCGCCGCCTTCGTCGACCTCGTCCACACGCTGGTCAACACCAACGAATTCACCTATCGCTTCTAAAGAGGTCAGCCCATGAGCCACTCTCACGATCATTCCCGCCGTCACTTCCTCGGCCACGCCGGTGCCGCCACCTTCGCCGCTTTCGGCGCTGGCAGCTTCGGCGGCATCTCATCCGCCTTCGCCAGCGAACTCTTCGACCCGACGCTGCCGCGCCAGCCCCACCACCCGGCCAAGGCCAAGGCCGTCATCTGGCTGCACATGGCCGGCGCGCCCAGCACGCTGGACCTGTTCGACCACAAGCCCGAACTGATCAAGCTGGCCGGCACACCGCTGCCCGACAGCTTCGGCAAGGACCTGAAGACGGCCACCGACGGCGGCGTGGGCAACCTTTACGCCAGCAAGCGCACCTGGAAGCAGCATGGCGAAAGCGGTGCCTGGGTGTCGGACCTGCTGCCCCACATCGCCAAGCAGGCCGACGACATCGCCTTCCTGAAGGGCAGCAAGACCGAGGGCAGCACCCACGTCATCGCGTCGCTGAAGCTGCACACCGCCGGCCTGGTGCCTGGCCGCCCTGCCCTGGGCTCGTGGGTGCAGTACGGCCTGGGCTCGGCCAACCCCGACCTGCCGGCCTTCGTCGTGCTGCCCACGGGCGTGGGCTCGGCCGGCGGCGGCCGCGGCGCCGTCATCTGGAGCAGCGGCTTCCTGCCCGCCGCCCTGCAGGGAACGCCCTTCCGCAAGGGCGACTCGCCCATCCTGCACCTGGCCCGCCCCGACGGCATCACGGAAAAGGAGCAGCGCGCCCAGCTCGACCTGCTGCGCGCCCTGAATGGCGAGCACGCCGAGCGCTACCCCGGCGACACCGAGTTGATCGCCCGCGCCAAGAGCTATGACCTGGCCTACCGCATGCAGGTCTCGGCGCCGGAAGCCGTCGACCTGGCCAAGGAAACCGCGGCCACGAAGACGGCCTACGGCATCGGCACCAAGGAGACCGACGAGTACGGCACGGCCCTGCTGCGCGCCCGCCGCCTGGTGGAGCGCGGCGTGCGCTTCATCCACGTCATCTCGGGCGCGCCGGACAACAGCGTGGACTCGTGGGACGCCCACAACAACCTGGAGAAAAACCACGCGGTGATGTGCAAGCAGGTGGACCAACCGGTGGGCGCCCTGCTGGCGGACCTGAAGGCGCGGGGGCTGCTGGAGACGACGCTGGTGGTCTGGGCGTCGGAGTTCGGGCGCACGCCGTATGGGCAGAGCGGCAACGGGCGGGATCACAACCCGTGGGGCTACACGCAGTGGATCGCTGGGGGTGGTATCAAGCCGGGGACGTATGGCGGCACGGATGAGATCGGGCTGCGTGCGGAGACCGGGGTGATCGATACGTATGACCTGCAGGCGACGCTGCTGCATCAGCTGGGGCTGAACCACAAGAAGCTGGTGTTTGCGCATCAAGGGCGGGCGGAGAAGGCGACCACCGTGTTTGGGGATGTGATCAAGGAGATCTTGGCTTAGTCTGGTTTGGCGTGTATTGCTGCTCACCGGTGCATTGCCGGGAGTCCGTCCCGGCGGCCGGGTAACTTTCTTCTGCGGGGCCAGAAGAAAGTCACCAAAGAAGAGGCCCTGAACCGCACTCGTTCGCCACGCCACCATCAACGGCGCGCGAAAACGCCCACCTGCACCGCGCCCCGACGCGATCCGCTGCGCTCTCGCTGCTGTCCCTATGACGAGCACCAAACATCGCCACATCCCGCCCGTTAACGCGCGGCTGCACGCCGGGCTCACCAGAAAACCGAAGACAGCGTCGCTCGGGCGATTGGTGACAAGGACAGCAGCGAGAGCGCAGCGGGTCGCGTGAAGGCGCCGTCCAGTTCCGAGCAACGCGAGCGCTCCATCCTGCTCGAGTGCGGATTGCATTGAGTGCTCCTCTTTTGGTGACTTTTCTCTGGCGCGTCAGAGAAAAGTTACCCGCCCTCGCGGGGCGGATTCCCGCGGCACTGCACACGAGTCATAAGGACCTCTGCAAAGACATCCAACAAATGAAAACGTACCCGGCGCTAACCGCCCTCATCCCCCTGCTGATCGCCACCACCGTCCTCGCCGCCCAAGCCGAGCTCACCGCCGACGAGATGCGTACGGCCGAAGACACGCTGCGCGATCTCGACTCCAACGTCAGCCTGCAGAACCGCAAGGCCCTGGACGAGGCGCGTGAACTCGCGCGCTTCTTCCAGCAGGTCGGCGCCCACTACACGGCTCAGCCCGATGCGGCCCGCGGCGTCGACTTCGCGCGCAAGTCGCAGGGCCACGCGCAGGCCATTGCCGCCGCCGTCGAGGCCGGCAACTACGACGCCGCGCAAGACGCACTCAGCGACCTGACGCGCAGCTGCAAGGCCTGCCACGAGGTCTACAAGACCAAGAAATGAAGAAGCAAGCTCCCTTCCTCATCTCCATCGCCCTGCTCGTCGCGCCGCTCTGCCACGCCGCTTCCAAGCTGGACCTCGGCATCTGGATGCGCTCCATCGACCACAAGTCGGTCAGCGTGCAAAAGGCCCTCGGCGCCGGCCGCCACGACGAGGCCGCGGTCGATGCCCAGGCCCTGCAGAAGCTCTATGCCGACATGACGGCCTTCTTCGAGAAGGACTACCCGGCCGCCGATGCGGTCGGCTTCTCGCGCGAAGGCGAGCGCCAGGCCGCCGCCATCACCACGGCGCTGTCCTCTGGGGATGTCGCCAGCGCCAAGGGCGCCGCGCGCGCCATCGCCCTCGCCTGCAACGACTGCCACGACCCCTACAAGCCCCTGCCATGAAAAAGACCCTCGCCCTTTCCCTGCTGGCGCTCGCCGCCAGCGCCCACGCCGCGTTGAAGCCCGGTGACGCAGCGCCCGACTTCCAGGCCACCGCAGCCCTGGCCGGCAAGACCGTCGACCTGCAACTCAAGGATGCCCTCGCTAAAGGCCCCGTCGTCGTCTACTTCTACCCGGCGGCCTTCACCGGCGGCTGCAATCTGCAGGCCCATGAATTCGCAGAGAACCTGGCCCGCTTCACGGCCGCCGGCGCCACCGTCATCGGCGTATCCGGCGACGGCATAGCCCGGCTGCGCGAGTTCTCCGCCGACCCCGAGACCTGCGCCGGCAAGCTCGCCGTCGCCTCGGATGCCGACGGCCACATCGCCCGCGCCTTCGACATCGCCACCACCGCGACACCGCCCGGCCGCAAGACGACCAAGGGCCAGGACATCACCCACGCTCGCGCCGAGCGCACCAGCTTTGTCCTGAGTCGCGAGGGCCGCGTCGTCGCCACCGTCGGCGGCCTGGCGCCCGCGGCCAACGTGGCCGCCGCGCTTGCCGAGGTCGAACGCCTGGCCGGCCGCTGATCCCTTCCCCAACCACCCACCACAACGATGAAACGACTCCTCATCATCACAGCCGCACTGCTCGCCAACACCGCCCAGGCCCAGCAGGCCCCCAAGCCCGAGCAGCTCATCAAGTGGCGCCAGTCGGCCTACCAGGTCATCGGCTGGAACACCGGCCGCGTCAAGGCCAACGTCGACGGCACGTACAACAAGGACGACGTCATCCGCGCAGCCAACACGATTGCCGCGGTTGCCAACGGCGGCCTGCCCTCGCTGTTCCCGGCTTCCACCGAAACCGGCAAGGGCTGGCATGACACCAGCGTCAAGCCGACGCTCTTCAGCGACGCCGCCGGCGCCGCCGCCGCCCAGGCCGCCTTCGGCAAGGAAGCGAATGAACTCGCCCGCGTCGCCCAGGGCGGGGACGTGGCCGCCATCAAGGCCCAGCTCGCCGCCCTGCAGAAGACCTGCAAGGCCTGCCACGACGACTACAGGAACAGCAACTGATGAAGGCTCTACTTTGCTCCGCCGCCCTGCTCGCCGCTGTCGGCGTCCAGGCCCAGACCCCGCCTGTAGCGGCCGCCAGCGCGCCGCCGCCGCCACCCTTCACCTTCTTCGTCACCAGCACCGGCGGCGGCAACGGTGCCAACTACGGCGGCCTCCAAGGCGCCGATGCCCATTGCCAGAAGCTCGCCGAGTCCGTGGGCAACCCCTACAAGACCTGGCGCGCCTACCTCAGCACGCAAGGCGCCGGCGCTGTCAACGCCCGCGACCGCATCGGCAAGGGCCCATGGACCAATGTGCGCGGCCAGGTCATCGCCCGCGACGTGGCTCACCTGCACGGCGACACGCTGGAGCAGGCCCAACTCGGCAGCAACCTGACCCGCAACACGGCACTCACCGAAAAGGGCGAGCGTCCCAAAGCCGCTGGCGACACGCCCAACGAGCACGACATCGTCACCGGCTCCACGCCCGAAGGCCGTGCCTTCCCCGAGGGTGCCGACAAGACCTGCCGCAACTACTCGTCGGGCGCCGAGGATGGCTCGGTGCAGCTCGGCCATTTCGATCGCACCGGCGGCGGCAATGCCTCCTGGAACTCCGCCCACGCCAGCCGCGGCTGCAGCCAGCCCAAGCTGGTAGCGACGGGTGGCGCGGGCCTGCTCTACTGCTTCGCGGCCAACTGAAGATGTAAAGGCCGGTGGCGCCCGCCATCGCCTTCTTCAATGGACCGACCGGTTCAGGGCAGGGAACTCAGCGCCTCGGCACGGGGCAGGTAAGCGCTGAAGATCTTGTAAAGGGTGCCGTCCGCCCGCATGGCCGCGACGGCATCCTGGATCTTGCGGGCGTCGCTTTCGCGGACCCTGGCCTTGGAAAGCGCGAAGCCCGCAGCGTAGTTGTCGTCCGGGAAGGCATCGATGACCGTGACCCGGCCCTCCAGCTTGCTGTCCGCAAGAATTCGCCCCCACACGACAGGTTCGGACAGAAAGGCCGCGTCACGCCCCAGCGCGACGAGCCTGGCCGCCATGTTGGCGTCGGCGTACTCGTCCACCCGCCCCTGCTGGCGCAGTTTGGCGATCCACTGGTCCCACTGCGGGCCATGCCTGAATCCCTTGACGACCGCCAGGCGCAGTTCGCCGTGCTCGGCGAACGTCTTCAGCGTGGGCGCCGGATAGGGCAGGCCTTCTCGAACCAGCAGCCGGTTGCGCCCGCTCATGTAGATCACAAACCGCGCAAAACCATTGCGTTCATCCGTCTCGATGGCCGACACCGTCATGTCGAGGCCGCCATGGGCCAGGTCGGCCCAGGTGCGGACCCTGGAGTCCACAAAGGTCTCGAACTTGCAGCCGGTCCGACGGCCCACTTCATCGACGATGTCGACGTCTATGCCCGCCGTGCTCAGCCCCGCACGCCGAAAGGCCAGCGAACCATATTCGTACAAGGCGACACGGTACGGCCCGCACGCGACCGGCTGCGCCAGTGCTTGCACGCTGGCTGTGGCCAACCAACCAGCCGTCACCCACATCCTGACCTTGCCCATGCCTTCACTGCCCATCAAAGCTGGGCCAAGTATCTATTGGCGGCGGGGAGGAAGCGCATGGAGCCGCATTCGCTGACATCTTTGGCCTTGCCCGTGATTGAAACCGTGGAGGGCGGCTTAGCGACTGCGGACAATCAGCAGCACAAGGAGCCGAGAACCCCATGCGCATGATCCTGGTCACGTTGCTCTCGCTGCTAAGTCTGTCGCAGGAGGCGGCTGCCTGCAGCGTTTTGCCAAGTTGGCGCCCGCCCACGGTGGAGACTGCGCTGAGCCAAGCTGCGGTCGTGCTTCAGGCGAAAGTCATTGCGGTGCAGCGTGAAGCAGGAGTGTCTTTGGCAACCGTGTCGGTTGAGCACGTGCTTAAGGGCAAGTATTCAGGCCACATTGTGGAAACAGGCGGCGGCAGCCTCTGTGGGATAGGCACTTTCAACGTTGGTCAGACCTACGTGCTCTTCTTTGAACAGCGCGGAGAGTGGTGGGTTAATGCGCTCGTGCAGCCTCATGCCACGGCGGTGCTCGGGTCGCGTCGTCTGGACGCGAGTGAAGTGATTCCAGCCGTCGCTGCGATCTCGAAGCAAATTGGCGAGGTGCCTGGCGTTTGGGTGCCAGAAACCCAGTGGGATTTGCCGGCGTATAAAACGACGTTGTCCCACTTGAAGCTACTGGCGGAGCGTGAGCAGGAATACCAGCTACAACTTAGGCATCGGACTTGGTTGGTGTGGGCTGGCCTGGCGCTCGCGCTGATGGCGGGCTTCGCAGGAGCAGTTGGTCTTCGCAGCCGGAGGCTGCGTGCCAAGCGCCGCGCATTGGGCAGCACGTTTGAACGGCCTTCGGACCAGTAGCGCGAGATGCCCGCTTCCAGCCTTTATTGGCGCTCTGTGCTTTGCTGTTCGTACTGAACCGGGTCGGGTTGGTGCGTGCAATGTTGGGAATAACTCGTTCGCACTCGTTTGCGCCGCCGTTCTTGGCCGGCATCCTGGCCAGCGTTCTTCTTGCCCTTACCCCAACGATGAGGCCAATGCCTACTGGGCGTTGCCGCAGGTGCTTGATCCAAGCATAGCCTTCATGATTTCTTGCCTGGGGGTGCAGAGGGTCACACGGCGCTTCTATTGGAAGCGTTGACTGAAGCGGCGGGTCCGCTATCAGCCGAGGCTGTGTGAGAACGCGTCAACGGACCTGGGAGCGCCCTGCCGGATTGCACCCGTCACGACGGCTGCCTCAGGATCTTCTCCATCGCCTTGCCCTTGGCGAGTTCGTCGATGAGCTTGTCCAGGTAGCGCAGCTTCTGCATCAGCGGGTCTTCGATCTCTTCCACCCGGATGCCGCACACCACGCCCTTGATGAGGGCCACGCTGGGATTCAGTGCCGGCGCCTGGGCAAAGAAGGTCTCGAAGTCCGTGGACTGGTCAAGTTGCTGCTGCAAGCCTGCGGCGTCATAGCCGGTGAGCCAATTGATGATGCGGTCGACCTCATCCTTGGTCCGGCCCTTGGCCTCGGCCTTGCGGATGTACAGCGGGTACACCCTGGCAAAGGGCATGCTGAAGATACGGTGGCCGGCCATCGTCATTGCTCCTGCGGATTCAAGGGGTCGACGGGCGATGCTGACACAAGCACCGTTCTACAGGCCGCGGTCGGCTTCACTTGGCGACTCCCCGCACCTTCATCGTGTGCGTGAGGCTCATCCGGTCGATGTCGTCGATGGACATGATCGGCGCATACATCAGGTCGGTTGGGTCGGTGGTCCGCGTCCAGCCCAGCTTCATCTCGCCGACGATGCGCATCAGCATCTTCTGCAGGCGCAGACCGATGAGCTCCGCCGACGCGGGCTTGCCGTCCTTGCTGGCTCCCAGTCGGGCCAGGGACAGCACCGAAGTGCGGGCCATGGGGCTGTGGGCCGAGTACTGGAACCGGAAGTTGCGCTCGCGCGAGTTGATGTCCCGGTCCGTGACCACGATGAAATAGGTCCGCGGGCCGGCGTCCTGCAGCCGTTTCGCGAGCGTTGTACCAAAGGCCAGATAGTCCTCGACCGCGTACTGTTGGGTGCCGGGGATGGGGTCGGCCACGCCCGAGGGCATCAGTAGCGAGGCCTTGACCCACACACCGGCTTCCTGGGTCAGCGATCGGGCGACGCCGGCCGCGAACTGCTCGGGAATGCCGTCGGTGGGGATCACGTACAGCGCCACCGCGTCCACCGGGCTGGATGGCACGAGGCGGTCCGGCTGCGCGTTCGCCAGCAAGGGGATGAGCAGCGAGAGCAGGAGGACGCGACGGTGCATGCGATGCCTGGGTCTGGGGGTGACGGGTGGCTGGCATGGTGCCACGACCCAAGATGCGCTGGAAGCGTGTCCAGGCAGGCGTAACCTCCGCTTGTCAACACTTGGCACGGCGCTGCTAGCGCGCGACCATGCCCGGCGACTTGATGCAAACAAAGCGGCAGGAGACAAGCATGCTGGTGCAGACAACCCCCTCGGGCCCGCGGGCCGAGCGCATGGACGAAGTCGTCAAGCTGGTGCGCGCCAAGACCAGCGCCGACCAGCGCGAGACGCTGGCGGATTTCGTGCAGCGCTACTTCGGCCAGGTCGACCCGCAGGAGCTGGCCGAACGCCAGGTGGCCGACCTGTACGGCGCAGCGGTGTCGCACTGGAGCTTTGCCCGCAAGCGCGAGGTCGGCCGCGCGCGGGTGCGGGTGTTCAACCCGACGATTGCCGAGCACGGCTGGCAGTCGACCCACACCGTCATCGAGATCGTCAACGACGACATGCCCTTCCTCGTCGACTCGGTGACGATGGAGGTCAATCGCCACGGGTTGACGCTGCACCTGATCATCCATCCGCTGATGGCGGTGAACCGCGACGGCGACGGCACGCTGCAGGGGATGGCGGCCGACGGTGTGCGCGAATCCTTCATCCATGTGGAGGTCGACCGCATTCCCGAGCCGGCCCGGCTGGACGCCCTCGCGGCCGACGTGAGCCGCGTGCTCGACGATGTGCGCTCTGCCGTGGCCGGCTGGCGCGCCATGCGCCAGCGCATGCAGGACATCGTCGATGAGCTGGAGCAGCAGGCGCCGCCGCTGCCGGCCGACGAGTTGGCCGAGGGCCTGGACTTCCTGCGCTGGCTGGGCGACAACCATTTCACCTTCCTGGGCTACCGCCGCCACGGCCTGGCCAGTGTCGACGGGCAGGACGTACTGACCGTCATACCCGATTCGAGCCTGGGCATCCTGCACGACGTGGCCTCGCTGGATGCGGTGGCCGCCTTTGCCGCCCTGCCGGCCGAGGTGCGTGCCCAGGTGCGCCGGCCCGAGCTGCTGGTGGTGACGAAGTCGACTGCGCGCTCCACCGTGCACCGGCCGGGCTACCTGGACTACGTGGCCGTCAAGCGCTTCGGCCCCGACGGCGCAGTCGTCGGTGAGGACCGCTTCCTGGGACTGTTCACCTCCACCGCCTACAGCGCCAACCCGGCCGACATCCCGCTGCTGCGGCGCAAGGTGGCCGACGTGGTCGCGCGCGCCGGCTTCACGCCAGGCGGCCACGCCGGCAAGGCCTTGATCAACATCCTCGAGACCTATCCGCGTGACGAGCTGTTCCAGACCAGCAACGACGACCTGCTGCAGACGGCGGTGGGCATCCTGCACCTGGGCGAGCGCCAGCGCTTTCGCCTGTTCGTGCGGCGCGACCCGTTCCAGCGCTTTCTGTCCTGCCTGATCTATGCACCGCGCGAGCACTACACGACCGAGTTGCGCCAGAAGTGGCAGGCCATCCTGCTGCAGGCCTTCAACGGCAGCGGCTCGGAGTTCAACGTGCACCTGTCGGAATCGGTGCTGGCGCGCATCCAGATGACGATACGCACCCAGCCGGGCCAGATCCCGGCCTTCGATGTGCGTGAGCTGGAAGCGCGCCTGGCCTCGGCCGCGCGGCGCTGGGACGACGACCTGAAGACGGCGCTGGTTGAGGCGACCGGCGAGGCCCGCGGCATCCAGTTGCTGCGCCAGTTCGGCAGCGCCTTCCCCGCCTCGTACCGGGAAGAGTTCGAGGCCCGCGCCGCGGTGCCCGACGTCGAGCTGATGACCCGGCTCACTGATGCCGAACCGCTGGGCATGAACCTGTACCGCCCGCTCGAGGCGCCGCCCGGCCATCTGCGCTTCAAGCTGTTGCGCCGCGGCGAGCCGCTGACGTTGTCGAACAGCCTGCCGATGCTGGAGCACATGGGCATGAAGGTGCTCGACGAGCATCCCTATCGCATCGCGCCGCTGGACTCGACACCGATCTGGATCCACGACTTCGGGCTGATGGGCAGCGCCGACGCCGAGGTCGAAGTGGCCGCGCTGCACCAGGTGTTCGAGAACGCCTTCGCCGCCGTGTTGCGTGGCGAGGTGGAGGACGACGATTTCAACCGCCTCGTCGTGGCGGCACGCCTGACGGCCGAACAGATCGTCGTGCTGCGCGCCTATGCCAAGTACATGCGGCAGATCGGCTTTGCACTGTCGCAGTCCTTCATCGAGGCCACGCTGGCCGCGCACGCGCCGATCGCCGCCCAGCTAGCCCGTCTTTTCGAATTGCGCTTCGACCCGGCCGGTGGCGCCAATGCCGAAGCCCAGGCCGCGGAGCAGGTCAAGGCCATCACGGCCGCGCTGGAACAGGTCGAGAACCTGTCGGAGGATCGCGTGCTGCGCCAATACCTGGCGCTGATGCTCGCCACGACGCGCACGAACTTCTGGCGCCGCGATGCGGCAGGCCAGCGGCGCAGCTTCCTGTCGTTCAAGTTCGATTCGTCCAAGGTGCCGGGCCTGCCCGCTCCGAAGCCGATGTTCGAGATCTTTGTCTACTCGCCCCGCTTCGAAGGCGTGCATTTGCGCGGCGGCCGGGTGGCGCGCGGCGGCCTGCGCTGGTCGGACCGGCCGGAGGATTTCCGCACCGAGGTGCTGGGCCTGGTGAAGGCGCAGATGGTGAAGAACACCGTCATCGTGCCAGTGGGGTCCAAGGGCGGCTTCGTGCTGAAGAAGGCGCCGCCGTCCAGCGACCGCGAGGCCTTCATGAAGGAAGGCGTGGCCTGCTACCAGAACTATCTGCGCGGCCTGCTGGACATCACCGACAACCGCGTGGGCGACAAGATCGTGCCGCCGCCGCAGGTGCGCCGCTATGACCAGGACGACCCCTATCTGGTCGTCGCCGCCGACAAGGGCACCGCGACCTTCTCGGACTACGCCAACGGCATCAGCAAGGAGTACGGCTTCTGGCTCGGGGACGCCTTCGCTTCCGGTGGCTCGGTCGGCTACGACCACAAGGCCATGGGCATCACGGCACGCGGCGCCTGGGAGTCCGTCAAGCGGCACTTCCGCGAGATGGGCGTCGATACGCAGACCACCGGCTTCACGGTGGCCGGCGTGGGCGACATGTCGGGTGACGTGTTTGGCAACGGCATGCTGCTGTCGCGCCACATCCGCCTGCTGGCGGCCTTCGACCACCGTCACATCTTCCTGGACCCGACCCCCGATGCGGAAAGCTCGTTTGTCGAGCGCGAGCGCATGTTCAAGCTGCCGCGCTCATCCTGGGCCGACTACAACGCCAGCCTGATCTCGGCCGGCGGCGGCGTGCATGCGCGCAGCGCCAAGTCCATTCCGATCACGCCCGAGGTGAAGCAGGCGCTGGGCATCACCGCCGACACAATGACGCCGACCGAGCTGGTCAACGCCATCCTGAAGGCGCCGGTCGACCTCATCTACAACGGCGGCATCGGCACCTATGTGAAGGCCGCAACCGAAACCCACGCCCAGGTCGGCGACCGCGCCAACGACGCACTGCGCGTCAACGGCGGCGAGCTGCGCTGCAAGGTGTTTGCGGAGGGCGGCAACCTGGGCTGCACGCAGCGCGGGCGCATCGAGTACGCGCTCGCCGGCGGGCGCATCAACACCGATGCCATCGACAACTCGGCGGGTGTCGACACGTCCGACCACGAAGTCAACATCAAGATCCTGCTCGGCCTGGCCGTCAGCGAGGGCGAGCTGACCGACAAGCAGCGCAACACGCTGCTGCCGCAGATGACCGGCGACGTCGCCGCGCTGGTGCTGCGCGACAACGTCTTCCAGACCCAGGTGCTCTCGGTCACCAGCCACATGGCGCCGCAGCTGATGGACGCGCAGGCGCGCTTCATGCAGTACCTGGAGAAGGCCGACCGGCTGGACCGCGCGATCGAATACCTGCCGTCCAACGAGGAGATCGCCGACCGGCGCGGCAAGGGCCAGGGCCTGACCAACCCCGAGCGCGCCGTGCTGCTGGCCTACAGCAAGATCTGGCTCTATGACGAGCTGCTCGGCTCCACGCTGCCCGACGACCCCTGGGTGTCGACGGCGCTGGTGCGTTACTTCCCGGCGCTGCTGCAGGACAAGTTCAGCGGCTATATGCAACGCCACCCGCTCAAGCGCGAGATCATCGCCACGCACGTCACCAACAGCATGGTCAACCGGGTCGGCAGCACCTTCGTGCACCGCCTGCTGGAGACCACCGGCGCGCGCGCCTTCGAGATCGTGCGCGCCTACCTGCTGAGCCGCGAGATCTTCGGCATGGTGAGCCTGTGGCAGGGCATCGAGGCGCTGGACAACAAGGTGGCCGACGAGCTGCAGTCGCGCATGCTGATCGACACCAGCCGCCAGCTCGAGCGCGGCACCAAGTGGTTCCTGCGCTCCAACCGGCTGGTGGACGACATGGGCGCCACCATCGAGCACTTCACGTCCAACGTCACCAAGCTCGCCGCGCGCCTGCCGCAGCTGCTGGATGCCGACGAGCGTGCGCGCGTCGACGCCGCGGCGGCCAGCTACATCGCCGGCGGCGTGCCGCGTGAACTGGCCGAGCGCGTGGTCACCTTCGGCACGCTGTACGCGACGCTGGACATCGCCGAGATCGCCGGCAGCGCCCGTTGGCCGGTGGAGCTGGTGGCGGCCATCTACTTCGACCTTGCGAACCGCCTGGGCATGCCGTGGCTGCGCGACAAGATCACCGCCCTGCCCGGCGACCAGCACTGGCAGATGCTCGCCAAGGGCGCCATGCTCGACGATCTGTGGGGCCTGCAGCGCTCCATCACCGGCGCGGTGCTGGCCGGCGGCGGCAACCACGATTCGCCCGACGCCCTGGTCGAGGCCTGGCAGGCCAGCAACGGCCGCACCATCGAACGCGCGGAGCAGTTGCTGGGTGAGCTGCGCGCGGTGCCGGCTCCGGACGCGGCGATGCTGTCGGTCGCGTTGCGGGAGTTGCGTGGCTTGACCTAGCTAGGCATCGCGTTTGCCGTGGCTGGTCGACATGGCTGCAGGAGATCCCGATGAGCCCTCCCTATTCCAGTGACGAACCACCCCGCGCCGAGGTCGACGCCATGGCTGGCAGCACCGTGCTCGAATTCGGCGCCAACTGGTGCGGCATCTGCCAGGCCGCGCAGCGAACCATCGGCGACGCGCTGACAGCACATGCCGGCGCACCGCTGCGCCACCTGAAGATCGAGGACGGCCCCGGGCGGCCACTGGGCCGCTCGTTCCGCATCAAGCTGTGGCCGACGCTGGTGATGCTGCAGGACGGGCGGGAGGTCGCGCGTGTCGTGCGGCCCGGCGGCACACGCGAGATCGCCGAGGCGCTGGCAGGGCTTGGCGGCAGCCGGAACGGCTAGAAAGTCAACTTGACCGAGTCCGCGCTGCGCTGGGCCACGCCATGGAAGACCGCCTCGATGTTGTTGCCGTCGGGGTCGATGACGAAGGCGGCGTAGTAGCCCGGGTGATAGGGCCGCTCGCCCGGCGCACCGTTGTCCTTGCCGCCAGCCGCCAACGCGGCCTTGTGGAAGGCATCGACGGCGGCTTTGCCCTTGGCCTGGAAAGCCAGGTGCACGCGCCCGGTCAGGTCGCCTTGCGCGGCTTTGCTGTCGGCGGTCGAAACGAAGAGTTCATCCGCCCAGAAGAAGCTGTCGCCGGTGCCACCGATGGGAATCTCCAGCACCTTGAAGACCGCCTCGTAGAAACGCTGGCTGGCGGCAAGGTCGCGCACGACGAGTTGGATGTGATCGACCAGCCGGCCGCGGTGCAGTTCCTGGGTTTCCATGGGTGTTCCAGTGCCGGGTGAGTGGAAGAGCCATGTTAGGAGCCAGCTCCCGCCAAGAGTGTTTCAACAGGATTCAGGCCCGGTCGAGCCGACCCGTCCGTCCCACAAATCCGCAGTTCATCCGCGCGCGCCGGCGATTCATCGCCTGCCGCTCGCGGCGAGGGGCGCGTCTGCAGACACTGCAATCACTGACACAGCCAACCCCACCGGAGCCCACCATGAACACCGCCGCCAAGACCTTCGTCATCGCCATCGCCTCTGTGGCCGCCGCTGCCGCCATGGGCGTGGGCCTGGCCAACCACACCGCGACGCCTGCGACCGAGATCGTGAAGCTGGAGCGCGTGGTTGTGGTCGGCAAGCGTGCCGATGCGATGGTGGTCGCCAAGCTGCCGCGCGTCGTCGTCGAAGGGCATCGCAGCGCGCCGGCCGAAACGGCGGTAGCCGCAGCCCAGACGGCCGTCTGGCTTGTCTGAAACCCGCGCTGCTGTCAGTCACCCACCCGCCGCTGGCGGGTTTCTTTTTTTCGGTCTGCAGGCTCGATGTCGAAGTGCAGGACGTCTTCCCGGACGCCCAACTTGCTGTAAAGCGCAATCGCCGGGTCATCGCCGTGATCGGCCTGCACAAAGATGGCGTAGAAACCTCGAGCCGCTGCGAGCCGCTGCAGCTCTCGGATCATGGCTGTCGCGATGCCCTGCCGCCGATGGTGCTCGGACACCGCCAGGTCGTAGATGTAGAACTCCGAGCGCTGCTGCTCGAACTTGGGCAGCACGTAGCCTGTCAGTCCGCCCACCACATCGTCTCCATCCAGCGCGCAGATCGCGATGAAGGTCTGGCTGCTCAGCAGTTGGCTGAGATAACCGTCTTCCGGTTGCCACCTTGAGTAGGTCGACACGTCGTCAAAAGCTCGCCCGAGGAGATCAAGCATGCGGCGCATCAAGGGCAAGTCGTCTGCGCAGAGAACTCGGATGACCATGGTGCTGGACATTTGTAGATGTGGCCGTGTCATTCTGCGCCACGCAGATAATGGAACCGCTTCCATTCATCAACCCGGGAAAATACTGAAAGTGTCCAGCCCCCAAGGACGCTCCCCCACGCATTGTTGACAGGATCTCAGCCCGTCTTGGATACTTGATTGGAACCGGTTCCAATCTATAAACGGAGACAAGACGTGGCAAAACGATGGTTCGTGGGAGGCGCCGCCTCGCGCCTGGGCAGTTCCGCGCGTGACGCTTTACTCGGCGGCGTGATGGGCGCGGCGCTGCTGGCCGGTTGTGGCGGCGGTGGAGGCTCCGGCAGCAACGCAACCGTTCCATCACCCAGTACACCTCCTGTCACCAGCGAAGGCCTCACCCTGCTGAAAACCGACGGCACCCAGTGGGTCAACGCCAGCGGCAAGCAGGTCTTGCTCAAGGGCACCAACCTCGGCAACTGGCTGGTGCAGGAATTCTGGATGATGGGCCAGGGCGGCAATGGCGTGACCGACCAATGCACCCTCGAAGCCAAGCTGACCGAGCGCTTTGGCTATGACGAGAAGGAGCGCCTGATCAAGCTCTTTCGCGACAGTTGGATCACCACGCGCGACTGGGACCAACTGCAGGCGTTCGGCTTCAACATCGTCCGCCTGCCCATCCTGTGGAGCGCCATCGAAGACGAGAAGAAGCCTAAGGCCCTGCGCGCGGACGCCTGGAAGTATCTGGACTGGAGCATCGCCGAGGCCAGGAAGCGCGGCATCTACGTGATCCTTGACCTGCACGGCGCTCCCGGCGGCCAAACGCCCAACGATCACACGGGTTGCGCCGGCCAGAACAAATACTGGACCGATGCCGAAGCGCAGGAGCGCACCAAGTGGCTGTGGCAGCAGATCGCGACCAGGTACAAGGACGAGCCTGTGGTTGCGGCCTACGATCCCCTCAACGAGCCCTGGGGCTCCACCGCCGAAGCCATGGTGGCGCGCGTCGAGGAGCTGTACAAAACCATCCGCGCCATCGACGACAAGCACATCGTCTTGTTGCCCAGCCACTACGGCAGCATCGACGGCTATGGCAACCCGACAGCCAAGGGCTTCACCAACGTCGCCTTCGAGATCCACCCCTACCCTGGCCTGTTTGGTGACAGGCCTGGCGATTCGCCCTACGCGATCCACCGCGACTGGCTGCGCTGCGGGTCGGCGGGCACCGCCGGTGTCTGCGCCTACAACAAGCAGGTCAGCGACCTGAAGATCCCTCTGCTCGTGGGTGAGTTTCAACCCTGGCAGGGTGCGGGCCTGGACCTGGGCGGCCAGATCGGCCGTGCCACCTACGACACCTATGCCAGCTACGGCTGGGCGTCCACCTCCTGGGCCTACAAACTGGTCAGCCCGGCGGGCGGCTCAGGCAAAGGCACCTGGGGCATGGTCACCAACGCCGTCAACAGCAACTTCGACACCGGCGTGGGCCTGGTGGCCAAGGCCAGCACCTGGGATTGCGCGGGCTGGGATTCCGGCTTCAGCAATGCCTGCGCGGTGAAGGCAGCAACCATCAAGGTGGGCGGCACCGGCCGCAAGACCTATTACTTCGTCATCAAGAGCGGCGCTTCGGGAGGCAGCAATCCCGATGTGAGCTTTGACAAGATCAGCATCACCAACACCGCCACCAATGCCGAGCTCATCACCAACGGCGGCTTCGGCTCGAACACCGGCTGGACCGAGCTGACCATCAGCGGCAAGTTGAACCTGGACTTCAACGCATCGGCCGCGGGCAAGAGCCCGACCGGCAGCGAAGGCGCCGTCTTGCGCGTGACCCGCCCGGACGGCATCACCGGCGAAATCAATGGCGGCGTCTACCAGGCCATCATCCTCGAAGGCGGCCAGACCTATGCATTGAACGGCGTATTCAAGGACAACGGCAGTGCCAACACCTGGGCCGAGATGTACCTGCTCGACAAGGAGCCGGTGCAGGGCAAGGACGTCATCGACATGAATGGCAAGGTGGATTTCACCACCGCCACCGTGGCTGAAATTGAAGCCCTGTTCAAGAGCTACGCCACTCAGGCGTATGACGTGCACTCAGGCCTGGCCCAGTGGATGGTGAGCAGCACCGCGCCGGAAGTGTTCCAGTTGCCGGCGCGCCCCAGCAGCCTGAAGCTGACCGAAGGCAATAACAGCAACGCGCTCAGTTGGAACGCAAGTACCGATGCCAAGGTCACAGGCTACAACGTGTATCGCGCGATCGGCGCCGGCGGCGCTTTCGCCAAGCTCGCCGAAAAAGTCACCACCGCCACCTACACGGACGCCACCGCGGCCACTGGCACGACCTATTACTACGTGGTGACTGCACTGACCGCGGCCAACGAAAGCTATTACAGCGACGCCGCAAGCACCGCCGTCCTCGCGGTGCCGGTACCTGCGACCCTGCAGGCTGAGGCCTTCACGGGCATGAACGGCGTCCAGACCGAGACCTGCACCGACACCGGCGGCGGCCAGGACGTCGGCTACTTTGATCCCGACGACTACATCGAATTCAAGATCAACGTGGCCGCCGCTGGCAACTTCACGATCGACTACCGCTTGGCGAGCGCCAATGGCAGCACCGGTTTTGAAGTCTGGGTTGATGGCGCCAAAGCTGTCGATGTCATGGCCGTTCCCAACACCGGCGGCTGGCAGACCTGGGCCACCCAGACCAGCACCCCCTTCGCCATGGCGGCCGGCAACCACACCCTGCGCCTGAAATCCATCGGCAAGGAGTGGAATCTGAACTGGCTGAAGGTGAACGCGCAGTAGGGATCTCCAGACGAAGTCAATCTCCCGATCCTCACCGGCGCATTGGGCCGGTGGAGGCGGCGACCCCATGGCTCGCCGAGAGGCTCATGAGGTGATCTCATCGCTCTGTTTGCGGCCTTCGAGATCCTGCTGCGACACGACCGCGACCGTGTATCGCCCGACATTCAGCAAGCGCATGACGCCGCGATGCGCCTTGTCTGCCAAGCGTGAAGTGGCATAGGGGCCGAGCATCTTGACAGGGTAAAGACCCTCTCCGTCGACGACCTCGACCCAGTGTGCGTCGTTTTTTCCGGTCGTCATCCTCTTGATTCCTCTCGGGTGTTGAGCTGCCTCGCGCAGGGCTGCCATGACCTGAACTGTGCAGACCTTCGGTGAGGTCGGTATGAGGTCAGTGTGAAGTTCCAGGACGCAAGGCAGACGCCGGCCTGCATGAGCCCCCTAGAACCTGAGGCTGCCGCCCACACCCCCACAGGCCTACGCTTCGCCACTTGTCATTGCCAAGCCTGGAGGCGCTCATGCCCACCTCGCGAATCGCGCTGGCCCTGTCGGGCGCCCTGTTGCTGGCCGCGGCCGGCATCGTTCAGGCCAACACCCTTGCGCCGGCCGCCGTGGCCGGCAAGGTGTCCTTCAACTTCGAACCACCAGCCGCCATTCAGGTCGACGGCTTCGGCAGCTTCCCGCTGCTCGGCCCGGGCGGCCAGGTTCGGCTCGACGCATCGCCCCTGCCCAGCCCATCGTTGTACGCCGAGGTCGGGGTTGGCCCCGGCTTCACCGGGCGGGCCAGCGCGCAACTGACCTACCAGATGCAGGTCGTCGCCCCACCGGGCGCGGACCCGAATGCGGATGTGGGCGTGAACGCCGCCGTGGCCGGGCGGGTGCTGGGCTCGTCGAACAATGTCGACCCCTTCGCCGGCTTTGCGATGAAGGCGCAATGGCTGCTGGAAGACGTGAGCCTCGGCCTACAGCCGGTCTTCAGCGACGGCATCGAAACTGGCGCGCTGCAGGGCAGCTTCAATCAGAGCTTCGACCACGACGTCGCGCTGTTGCTCAAGCCC
This sequence comes from Roseateles sp. P4_D2, assembly GCF_056401875.1. Lineage (NCBI taxonomy): Bacteria > Pseudomonadati > Pseudomonadota > Betaproteobacteria > Burkholderiales > Sphaerotilaceae > Roseateles > Roseateles sp. P4_D2. Next base: position 137,236 of record NZ_JBFUIM010000014.1, read on the forward strand.
AGCCATATCTACCGCGTGACGCTGGTTGCCGACGCCTTCGCCGGCGCTTCGTCGGGGCCCTGGGCCATTGCCACCGCCTATATCGACCCCGTGTTCACCTTCGCCGGCGGCGTCGGCCCGGGCTACGCATTCGAGTTCAGCGCGGGCATCGGCAACGCACCCATCCCGGAGCCCGGTGCATGGGCGTTGCTCACGGTGGGACTGCTCGCACTCGGGCTCCGCATGCGCAGACGCGCCGGCTGACAAACTCAGCGCTGCACGCCCCAACGCCTCACCGTCAACCGCTCGACGGTGTCGAAGAGGAAGCGCTCGATCAGCCAGCTGATCAGCACGATGGTGGCCAGGCCGGCGAACACGCGGTCGGTCAGCGGCTCGTTGCGGCTCTGGAAGATGTACCAGTCCAGGCCACCGCTGCCCGATGATGCGCCGAAGAAGAACTCGGCCGCGATCAGCGTGCGCCAAGCATGATCAGAACGGCTTGTCGCCCTCGATGGTGGTGCGGTGCAGGCGGCGACGCATCTGCGGTGGGCAGCCGGCGGCCAGGTGGGTGACGGAGCGGTTGTCCCAGAACACCATGTCGTGGGGCAGCCATTGGTGGCGGTACTGCAGTTCGGGCCGCGTGCCGTAGGCAAACAGCTCGGCCAGCAGATTGCGGCTCTCGTCCTCGGAAACATCGACGATGCGGGTCGTGAAGTGCTCGCTGACGAAGAGGCCGAGGCGCCCCGTCTCCGGATGGGTGCGAACGACAGGCTGCACGACAGGCTTGACCTGTGCGACCTGCTCGTCGCTGAGCTTGGGCCGCCACGGGCTGCGTTCGCGCAGCTCCTCGTACTTGGCGAGGTAGGAGTGCTCAGCCTTCAGGTGGCGCACGCGTTGCTTCAGCTCGGGCGGCAGCGCCACCCAGGCCGCGTGCTGGTCGGCAAACAGCGTATCGCCGCCTTCCTCCGGCAACTCCTGGGCCAGCAGCATGGAGCCCAGGCTGGGCTTCTCCTTGTACGACAGGTCCGAATGCCAGAAGTAGCCTGCATCGCCGAGGCCAACCGGCTGGCCGTTCTCGACGATGTTGGAGACGATGAGGATCTCCGGGTGGCCCTTCAGGTGGAACTGGTGCAGCACATGGATCTCCAGCGCGCCAAAGCGGCGGCTGAATTCGATCTGCTGCTCGGGCGTGATGCGCTGGTCGCGGAAGACCAGCACATGGTGGTCGAGGTGGGCGCGGTGGATGCGGCGGAAGTCTTCGTCCGCCAGCGGCTGGCTCAGGTCCAGGCCCACCACCTCGGCGGCAAAGCTGTCGGGCAGTGGGCGGATCTCGACTCGGGTGAGCGTGTCCGTACTCATCATTCAAGCCCTCGCCAACCGGCGCACCACCGACACGAAATGGTCGATCTCGTCGCAGGTGTTGTAGAACGCGAATGATGGCCGAACGGTCGCTTCCACGCCAAACCGGCGCAGGATGGGTTGGGCGCAGTGGTGGCCGGAGCGCACCGCGATGCCCTCCTCCGCCAGCGCCTTGCCCACCGCTGACGTCTCATGGCCCGCCAGCACGAAACTCAACACGCTGGCCTTGTCGGCCGCGGTGCCAATGAGGCGCACGCCCGGGATGGGGCGGATGGCCTCGGTCGCGTAGGCCAGCAGGTCATGCTCGTAGCGGGCGATGTGGTGCAGACCGATGCGCGAGACGTAGTCCAGCGCGGCGCCCAGACCGGCCGCGTCGGCGATATTGCCGGTGCCAGCCTCGAAGCGCGCCGGCGCCGGCTGGAACACCGTGCGCTCGAAGGTCACGTCGGCAATCATGTTGCCGCCACCCTGCCAGGGCGGAATCGCGTCCAGCACCTCCTTGCGGCCGACGACCGCACCGATGCCGGTGGGGCCGAAGATCTTGTGGCCGCTGAAGATGAAGAAGTCGCAACCGATGGCCTGCACGTCCACCGCGAGGTGGGAGACCGACTGCGCGCCGTCCACCAGCGTCGTCACGCCCTGGCGCTGCGCCATGCCGACCAGCTCCTGCACCGGCACCACCGTGCCCAGGGCATTGCTGACCTGCGTCACGGCGAGCAGCTTGGCGCGCGGGCTGCCAATGAGCTTCTGCGCCTCGCTCAGGATGACCTGGCCGGTGTCGTCCACCGGGATCACGCGCAGATGCGCGCCCTTGCGCGCGGCGAGCTGCTGCCAGGGCACGATGTTGGCGTGGTGCTCCAGATGGGAGACGACGATCTCGTCGCCCGCACCGATGTGCTGCTCGCCCCAGGTGTTGGCCACGAGGTTGATGGCCTCGGTGGCACCGCGCACGAAGATGACCTCATCCGCCGAGCGCGCATTGACGAACCTGGCCACCGTCTTGCGGGCACCTTCGTAGGCATCCGTCGCGCGCGCGGCCAGAGTGTGGGCAGCACGGTGGATGTTGCTGTTCTCGTGCTCGTAGAAGTAGCTCAGCCGGTCGATGACGGCCTTGGGCTTCTGCGTCGTGGCGGCGTTGTCGAACCAGACCAGTTGCTTGCCGTTGACGCGCTCCGACAGGATGGGGAAATCCCGGCGGATGGCGTTCACGTCGAAGGGCTGGCGCTGGCCTTGCAGCACATGCTTGTTCGGCAGTTCGCCAGCGTGATGACCTGCGGCGCCGGGGTGGCGTGGCTGCAGGTCCAGCACGTAGAGCGATGGCTGCTGAGACACGCTCGAAGGCTCGACGAAGTAGTAGCCCGAGGGCACGGCTTCGCGTTGCGACGGCGAGATCTGCTGAGGTACGCCCAGCAGCTGGCCGCCGGCGCGGCCGTCAATGCCGGGCACGCTGGTCAGCAGCACGTCGGGCACGCCATTGCCAGCTTGCGCGTGGGGTGCCCGGGCGGGTGACGGGCGCAGCAATGCGGCGACGTGATCCGGGCCGGTGGGCGCGAGGTTGAGGCCGGGCGCCGCTGCGCCGAAGCCGCCGAACTGGGTGGTGGTGGGCTGGGGCAGCGGGCCGCTCGGCAAGCCGGGCGGCAGCGGGTTGGCGGGCACATTGAGGCCACCAGCGGACTGCACCGGCTGCGCTGAAGGCAGCGACCCTGCATTCAAGCTGCCGAACAACTCGTTGGCCAACCGGCCCAGCGCCGCGACGTCGAATGGGCTCTCGACCACGTCAGCGGTAGGTGTCAGGGTACTCATGGTATTTGCCCACTTCCACGTCTTCGAGCACGGCCAGCGCGTCGTCGCTGTGCACCGCCAGCGAGCAATACAGGCTGATCAGGTAGGAGGCGATCGCGTTGCGGTTGATGCCCATGAAGCGCACCGACAGGCCCGGCCCCTGCTCACCCGGCAGGCCGGGTTGATACAAGCCCACCACGCCCTGGCGCTTGTCGCCCACGCGCAGCAGGATGATGCTGGTCTTGCCGTCGTTGACGGGCACCTTGTCGCTGGGAATCAGCGGGATGCCGCGCCAGGTCAGGAACTGGCTGCCGAACAGGCTGATGGTGGGCGGCGGCACGCCGCGCCGCGTGCACTCGCGGCCGAAGGCGGCGATGCCCAGCGGGTGGGTCAGGAAGAAGGCGGGCTCCTTCCAGACCTTGCCGAGCAGGTCGTCCAGGTCGTCCGGCGTGGGCGCGCCGGTGAGGGTGGACAGGCGCTGCTCGTCCGCGACATTGGCCAGCAGGCCGTAGTCGGGGTTGTTGATCAGCTCGGACTCCTGGCGCTCCTTGATCGTCTCGATGACGATGCGCAGCTGCTCCTTGATCTGGTCGTGCGGGCTGCTGTAGAGGTCGGACACGCGGGTGTGCACGTCCAGCACGGTCGCGACCGCGTTCAGGAAGTACTCGCGTGGCGCGGCGTCGTAGTCGGCGAAGGTGACGGGCAGCTCGGCCTCGTCGCGCTTGGCGCAGGCGACCTTGACGGCCTCGGGGTCGGCCACCTTGTTGAGGCGGTAGATGCCGGCCTCGACCGGAATCCACTGCAGCAGATGCGTCAGCCAGCGCGGCGTGATGGTGGAGAGCTGCGGGACGGTTTTTGTCGCGTTCGCAAGCTGCCGCGCGGCGGTGTCGCTGAGCGCGAGTTGAGGGGTGTCAGCCATGGGAAAAGGGCTCCTGGGGGCGGTGGGTGGGGGTGAGGAAATCAGGCGCTCAGCGCCTGGAAGGCTGAGTTCGGATCGGCTTGCGAGGCCGCCTGGGAAATGCGGCTTTGCGGCGGCAGGCTGCGCGTCAGCCAGACATTGCCGCCGATGACCGAGCCGCGGCCGATGGTGATGCGGCCGAGCACGGTGGCGCCGGCGTAGATGACGACGTCGTCCTCGACGATGGGGTGGCGCGGCTGGCCCTTGTGGGCATGGCCGGCCTCGTCGGTCGGGATGCTCTTGGCGCCCAGCGTGACGTTCTGATAGATGCGCACACGCTGGCCCAGCACGGCCGTCTCGCCGATGACGACGCCGGTGCCATGGTCAATGAAACAACCCGCACCGATCTGCGCGCCAGGGTGGATGTCGATGCCGGTCTGCGCATGGGCGAGCTCGGCGATCACGCGAGCAATCAGCGGCAGCCCGAGACGGTACAACTCGTGCGCAAGGCGGTGGCTGATCAGCGCATGCAGGCCCGGGTAGCAAAGCAGCACTTCGTCGACGCTGCGCGCTGCCGGATCGCCCTGGAAGGCGGCGATGACGTCGCTGTCCAGCAGTTCGCGCACGACGGGCAGGCGGGCGGCGAAGCGGGCCACGCGCTCGGCGGCGTCGTTGAAGGTCGGCACCTCGGTACCGCGCAGCCGCGCGTCGTGGCCCAGTTCCAGCGCCACCTGCTGGCGCAGCCTGGAGAGCGCCGCGCCCAGCGTGTGGCCGACGTAGTAGTCCTCGCCCTCGGGCTGCAGGTCGGGCGGCCCTAGGCGCATCGGGAACAGCGCGCCGGCCAGTTGCTGCACGACGACCGCCAGCAGCTCGCGCGACGGCAGCTCGCGGCCACCGGCGTCCCAGCGACGGTGCTCCTCGCGCCAGCGCCGGCGCGCGCCACGCAGCGCCGAGACGATGCTCGACAGCTCGTCGACCGTATCCATCAGTCCTGCACCCAGGGCAGGCTGTGGAAACGCCAGCCATTGAAATGGCCGCGCTGCTGGTGATCGTCGCTGTCGCCTTCAAAGCCTTCCTGCACATTGAAGACATTGGCCAGCCCGGCCTTGGTCGCCGCCTCGGCAGCCAGCGCCGAGCGCTTGCCGCTGCGGCACAGCAGCAGCACCGGCAGCTCGTTGCCAGATTTGCCGCCCACCTTGGCGTCCAGCTCCTTGGCGAAACGCGGGTTGCGGTTCAGCGAGGTGCCGGTGGCCCAGGCCACGTGCAGGCTGCCCGGCACATGGCCGACGAAATGGCGCTCCTCGGCGCTGCGCACGTCGACGAGGACGGCGCGGCCCGCCTGGACCAGGGCCCAGGCATCGCGCGGTGCGACGCTGCCTGCGAAGGGCAGCACAGCGGCCTGGGCAGCCTCGCGGGCGCGGGCCAGGACTTCGGGTTCTTCAAAAGCAACGGTGCTCATGTCGGCTCTCATGCGAAAACCGAGCAAGGCTAGGGTTCAGGGCTTCTTCGGCAAACGAAGCAAAACGCGAACAGTTATGCGGTTTGCACGCAAGGCCCTCAGGCAAAGAAAAAGCCCTTCGACCGGCGCACCGGTTCGAAGGGCTGAATCCACCCTTGCGGGAGGAGGAGACAAACAAGGAAGTCTCAACCGTAACGCCAGAGCGGCGGGCGTGGCAGTCAACTTGGCGACTGATTGAATGACCAAACCGTCATGAGGTATGAGCTGCGGTTAAGTCTTCAGCCGCCCAGCCGCCCGATCCACCATCGGATCATCGCCCTGGCATCCCCAATCTTGATGAGCAACCGCCCTTGACCTGGGAAACCCTGTGGACCGATCGCCACTCCATGGCCTGATCGTCAGCCGCGAAGCAACGCAGCTTCATTCAAGGGGCACTCATGAACTCAAGCCAGACTCACTGGACCCGCGCGGCCATGCAGCGCACGACCTTGGTGTTGGCTGCGGGGTTGGCGCTGGCCGCAACGCCAGCTACGGCGGGTACCGTCGTCTACGACAGCTTCGACACGCCCGGCTATTCCCTGGCCAGCTATGGCGCCAAATGGGTCAACCCCTATGGCCTGGGCGAAATGGCCCTCGGCGACACGCGCGACTTCTCGGGCGGCAGCTTCGCCATCAAGGCCCCGGTCTTCCAGACGGGCTATGACTTCAGCGTCTACGACCACCTCAAGTACATCGCCACCAGCAGCCAGGCCTTCGCCGTGCCCACCGGCGGCTCGCTGACCTTCTCCTCCACCATCAGCGCCACGGCCCATAACACCCAGGCGGCGGGCCGCGTCATCAGCGGCAGCTACATCCAGAGCGGCCTGCCCTATTCGGCCACGGCCCTCGAGGGCCAGCAGGCTGGTGCGGTCATGAACATGATCGACTTCTCCACCGGCCAGCTGTTCGACTGGTTCATCTCCGGCTCGACCGCCTTCACACTGATCGAGCGCCTGCCGTCGTCGGTCACCAACCCGGCGCTGTTGCCGGGCGATCCGGGCTACGTCGGCATCGACAAGATGTACACGCAGATCATCAAGCAGATCGACATCGGCCCCGGGCCGCACATGGCTTCCATCAGCTACAGCGATGCCGGCAGCGTCAGCTACTTTCTCGACGGTGCACTGGTGTCCCAGGTCGACAACGTCGGCATCCCGCTCGACCAGCAGGGCGCCAACTGGTCCGGCGTCTATCCGTCCTATGGCCCGGGCGAGGCCCTGGCCGGCAAGATCCACAACCTGACCATCGGCCACGGCCTCTTCAGCCTGCTCGACGCCTTCCCCTTCCAGCACCCCGACCGGCCGGACCTGGCCGTCTCCATCCCGGTGTCGGAACGCCTGTTCGGCCAGGGCATGGACGCGAGCTTCGACAACTTCACCGTCACCTCGGTGCCCGAGCCGGGCAGCTGGGCGATGCTGGTGGCCGGCTTGATGGGGGTCGGCGTGGCACTGCGGGGCCGGCGAACGGTCCCGGCCTGAGGCAAGCGCCAGAAAAATCACGACAGCTCCGGATCGCATGACGTATGATGATCGTCATGCGAAATACAGCAAGCAACGCCAGAGCCGCGGCCAAGGAGGCCTCGCACGAGCGCATCGTGTCGGCCGCGGCGCGAGCCATCCGCCGCAGCGGCTATGACGGCACGGGTGTGGCCGACATCATGAAGGAGGCGGGCCTGACCCATGGTGCCTTCTACGCCCACTTCCCGTCCCGGGAGGCCATGCTGGCGGAAGCGGCCGGGCTGGCCTGTGCCCAGGCAGCCGCCGCCGTGGCTGACGTCGTGGCCCACACGCCGCCCGACAAGACGCTGGAGACCATGCTGCACGCCTACCTCTCCAAGGCCCACGTCGAACAGGTGGAACTCGGCTGCCCACTGGCGGCCCTGGGCTCGGAGACGTCCCGCCAGGCTCCCGAGGTGCGCAGGGTGACCACCCGCCACATCAAGGCGATGGTGGACCTGATTGCGCGCCAGTCGCCTGATTGGGGGCAACCCGCAGCGCATGAACACGCATTGGTGACCCTGGCGACCATGGTCGGCGCCCTGCTGCTGGCACGCGCCGTTGACGAACCTGCACTGTCGAGCAGCATGCTCGACGCGGCGCTGAAACGCCTGGCCCCCAGCCATCCCTGAACCCTCACCGACGCAGTCGGCCTTTTGCTCGCCTTTTAATATGACGAACATCATGCGAACAAAGCCTCAATCCTTCCTGACCCGCCGCGCACCGCGTACGCCGGCGAGCTCCTGACCTCCACACGCGGACGAAAGAACACCATGAACACGAACAACAAGATCGCCCTCGTGACGGGCGCCTCCTCAGGCATAGGCCAGGCCACCGCCGAGCGGCTCGCGAAGGCGGGCTACACCGTGTACGGCACCAGCCGGCAGGGGCGGCAGGCGGGGCAGCGCGGGTTCAAGATGCTGGCCCTGGACGTGACGCTGGACGACTCGGTCCAGGCCGCAGTGGACCAGGTGATGGCGCTGCACGGCCGCATCGACCTGCTCATCAACAACGCCGGCTTTGGCGTCGCGCCGGCCGGCGCGGAGGAAAGCTCCATCGAGCAGGCGCAGGCCATCTTCGACACCAACTTCTTCGGCATCGTCCGCATGACGCGGGCCGTCCTGCCGCACATGCGGCGCCAGGGCAGCGGCCGCATCATCAACATCGGCTCCGTGCTGGGCTTCCTGCCCATGCCCTACGGCGCGCTCTACGCCGCAACCAAGCACGCGATCGAAGGCTATTCCGAGTCGCTCGACCACGAGCTGCGCACCCGCGGCATCCGGGTCTCGGTCGTCGAACCGGCCTACACCAAGACGCCGTTCGACGCCAACTTCCTGGAGCCCGATGCCAAGCTCGATGCATACCGCGAGGCCCGTGTGGCGGTGAGCGAGAGGGTGAGGCAAGTGATGACGACCGCGGACCAGCCCGACGTCGTCGCCGAGGTCGTACTGAAAGCCGCCAGCGCAGCTCAGCCGCAACTCCGCTACACGGCCGGCGGGCTCGCGAGCCGCCTGCGACTGCTGCGCCGGTTCGCGCCCGCCGGCCTGGTGGACGCCGGCATCCGGCGCGATCTGCAGCTCGACGCGGTATCGTCGGCGAGCGCATCATGAAAGCCTTTCTCCTCGACCGCTACGGCAAGAACCGCACATTGCGGTCGGCAGAGGTGCCGGCTCCGACGCTGCGCGATGACGAGGTGCTGGTCCAGGTCCACGCCGCCGGCGTGAACCTGCTGGACGCCAAGATCAGGAGCGGCGAGTTCAAGCTCATCCTGCCCTACCGCCTGCCCCTGGTGCTGGGCCATGACGTGGCCGGCGTCGTCACCGAAGTCGGGCCGCGCGTGCAAGGTTTCAAGCCGGGCGACGAGGTCTATGCGCGGCCCGATGACTTCCGCATCGGCAGCTTCGCCGAATACGTGGCCGTCAAGGAGGCGTCCCTGGCGCTCAAGCCCAAGGCGCTCAGCATGGAAGAGGCCGCGTCGCTGCCGCTGGTGGGCCTGACCGCCTGGCAGGCCCTCATCGAGAGGGCCAAGCTGAAGAAGGGGCAGAAAGTCTTCATCCAGGCCGGCTCCGGTGGCGTCGGCAGCTTCGCCATCCAGCTGGCCAAGCATGTGGGGGCCACCGTCGCCACCACGACCAGCAGCGCCAACATCAAGCTCGTGAAGCGCCTGGGCGCCGATGTCGTCATCGACTACCGCAACGATGACTTCGAGCGCGTGCTGCAGGACTACGACGTCGTGCTGCACAGCCAGGACACCGCGGCATTGCACAAGTCCCTGCGCGTACTCAAACCCGGCGGCACCCTCATCTCGATCTCCGGCCCGCCCGATCCTGCCTTCGCAAAGGGCCTGGGCGCGCCCTGGTTCGTGCGCCTCGTCGTGCGCCTGTTGAGCGCCGGCGTCAGGCGGGCGGCAGCGCGCCTGGGCTTGAACTACTCGTTCCTCTTCATGCGGGCCAGCGGGCAACAGCTGCGCGAGATCACTCGCCTGGTCGACGCCGGCGCGATACGCCCGGTCGTGGACCGCGTCTTTGCGTTCGAATCGACGAACGACGCGCTGGCCTATGTCGAGACAGGCCGGGCCAAGGGCAAGGTGGTGGTCAAGGTGAAGTAGACGACCGGTGGCGATGTGCACTGCCCTCGGCCTTGCGGTAGTGCTCGCCCAGCACGTCGCGGCCGAAGTCGCCGTCGAAGTCGCGCCACACCGAATGGATGTGGTTGCCACCCGAGTTGTCGAACTCGATGAGGAAGCTGGCGCCCTGGATGCGGAAGTAAAACGGCTGGCCGGCCTGCGTTGATCCGGCCCAGCCCATGCGGATGCCGTCGAGCGGCGCGGCGCGCACGCGGCCCAGGCGAGCCTGGGCCAGATCGGGTTGAAGGTGGTCGGCCAAGGCGGTGATCAGCTTCAGCACCTGGGCCTGCTGGCCGGCGTCCATGTCCGCGAAGGGCAGGCCCATGGCGTCCAGCGGCCTGGCACGCGCGGCATTGCCGCTGACGATGTCGCCAAAGGGGCGGGTGCTGAAGATGGCGCGCGAACGCTGTGCCGGCGCCAGACCGGCCAGCCATTGGCGGGCCAGGTCTTCCTCGCTACCCAGCAGGCGAAAGCCCTGCCGCGGCCCGGCAGGCACGACGGCCGGGTTGGCGCCAAAGAATTGCGGCAGCGTCGACACATAGCGGTCGCCGTTCAGGCTGAAGTGCAGCGACAGGTGATGCCCCTCGACGCGCCATCCCCAGCCGGCAGCGCCGGGCTCGCCGAACAGCGCGACGGCGTAGTTCTCGGGGTCGCGAGAGCTTCCCGAGCCTTCGATCTGGCGCAACGCGATCTCCAGCGCCATCAGCGCCCTCACCTTGTCCAGCCCGCTCTCGTTCAGCGCGGTGCGCAGCAGGGCCGTCGTCGCCTCGCGCTGCGCGGGAGACATCGCCTTCAAGGCGATGCCGTCACGGCGGCGCGGCGTGTAGTGCCAGTCGCTGCGGGCGGCCTCGGTGAAGGGCTGCAGCAGCTCACCGCGCTGTGCTGCCGGTGTGGCCTGCACGAGCTGCAGGCCGGCCTGGGTAGGCGCTGGCGCTTGGGCGTGTGAAGCGGACATGACGGCCAGCAGCGTGGCAAGAATCGAACCTGCCAAAAGAGCGCGACGGAGTTTCATGGCGCGCAACATAACGCGGCTGTTCCTAGGGATCAACTTTCCGTCAGGCCCCGCCTAGGCTGGCCGCCCAACCAGGAGATGCCCATGACTGCCAAGAACACGATCTGCCTCTGGTATGACGGTGACGCCGAAGCCGCCGCGCGTTTCTATGCCGAGACCTTCCCCGACAGCCGCGTCGGCGCTGTCCACCGCGCGCCGGGCGACTACCCCGACGGCAAGCAGGGCAACGTGCTGACCGTGGAGTTCACCGTCGCCGGCATCCCGTGCATCGGCTTGAACGGTGGCCCGATGTTCAAGCACAGCGAAGCCTTCTCCTTCCAGATCGCCACCGACAACCAGGCCGAGACCGACCGCCTGTGGAAAGCCATCGTCGGCAATGGTGGGCAGGAAAGCCAATGCGGCTGGTGCAAGGACCGCTGGGGGCTGTCGTGGCAGATCACGCCGCGCGCGCTCATCGATGCCATCAGCGACCCCGATACCGCCGCTGCCAAGCGGGCCTTCGAGGCCATGATGGAGATGCAGAAGATCGACATCGCCAAGATCGAGGCCGCACGACGCGGTTGAGCGGGCCCGCCGGGCCCTGAGAATCCCGGCCATGAGACCTGCCCTCACCATCGCAGGGCTGCTGGCCGCCGCCCTGCTGGTCAGTTGCGCCCACCACCCCAGCCTCGCACCCCAACCGCTCGCCGAAGCCGACGCGGCCGTCGAGCGCTTCATCGCCCAGGGCCAGCTGCCAGGCGCCGCGCTGTGGGTCGAGCGCGTCGGCCACGGCAGCCACCATCGCGCCTACGGCCAGCGTGCCGTCGAGCCGGCGCCCGAGCCGCTGGACGAGGCCACCATCTTCGACGCCGCCTCGCTGACCAAGCCGGTCGTCACCGCCACGCTGGTGCAGCTGCTGCGCGAGCGCGGCCAGCTTGACCTCGAGGCGCCACTGCAGCGCTATCTGCCGGGCTGCGGTGGCGCCGACAAGGCCGCCATCACGTTGCGCCTGCTGCTGACGCACAGCTCGGGCCTGCCCTCCGGCCTGCCCCGCAATGGCGCCGGCGACTGGGCGGGTAAGGACGACGCCCTGCGCATCGCCTGCGGCCTGCCCCTGGCCGCTGCGCCGGGCGCGCAGTTCCGCTACTCGGACGTCAACTACATCCTGCTCGGCCTGATCGTCGAACGCGCCAGTGGTGTGGCGCTGGAACGCCTGGCCGAGCAGGCCCTGTTCCAGCCCCTGGGCATGATGGACAGCGGCTATCTGCCGCTGCGCCGCATGGACGCCTCACGCGTCGCACCGACCGAGAAGTTGCCCGGTGGCCAGGTGCTGCGCGGCGAGGTGCACGACCCGACCGCCCGCAAGATGGGCGGCGTGGCCGGCCATGCAGGCCTGTTCACGACGACGGCGGACCTGGCCCGCTTCGCGCGCATGCTGCTGGCCGGCGGCGTGGGCGAGGACGGCCGACGCCTGCTGTCCGAGCAAAGCGTGGCCCTGCTGACGACGCCGCAGTCCCCGCCCGGCCTCGCAGAGCAGCGCGGCATGGGCTGGGACATCGCCTCGCCCTATGCGCGCCCGCGCGGCAGCCTCTATCCGCCCACCAGTTTTGGCCACACCGGCTTCACCGGCTGCGCCTTCTGGCTGGACCCGACGAGCCGCAGCTTTTTCGTGCTGCTGTCCAACCGCGTGCATCCAACCGCAGGCACCAATGTGCTGCCGCTGTATGGCGAGCTGGGTACGCTGGCGGCGCGGGCGGCGGGTTTGTAGGCGGATAAGCCAAGCCCATCGCGCCACAGCCCGTTTCGTCGCATGGGCCATGCCTCATGCGCGCGCCGACCTAGATTGCATGCCTTCAATGGCACAGGATCTGCATGAACCCCATGAGGCGTGACTGGTCGAGACGGGTCTTGCTCGGCGTGCTGGCGGCTGCGCCGGCTGCCACCAGGGCAGCGCTCGCGACCCAAGGCGAGGTGTTCGTTGTCTCCACCCTGTACTCGCGGCACAAGCTGGTGCCAGCCTACGGCCTGCCCGTGCTCCGCCAGGTCATCGAGGCCGTGAAGCCCGATGTGCTGGTGTTGGACGTCACACCCAAGGAACTGCGCACCCGCAAGGTCTGGCCCGGCAAGGTCGAGTACCTCGACGTCATCTTTCCCTACCTCGATGCCACCGGCATCCCGGCTCTGGGATCGGAACCGGACGAAGCCTTGTTCAATCAGCTGACGGGCTCGGTGGGCCAGGCTTACAAGGCCTTCGGTGAGCGGAACCCGGCCGGCGCCAAGGCGCTCGACGAGCTGAAGCAGGCCACGTATCGCGCGCTGGCCAGCGGGTGGAGCTCTGCTGCCGACGTGAACAGCGAGAAGACGGACCGGCTGGTGGCTGCGCTGCGGGAGATCGAGGAGGGCCTGGTGGGCCAGGAGGCTGCCCAGGTGCAGGCCCAGTGGGATCAGCACCACGCCGATCGGCTGCGCGACGCCGTGCACGCGCATGCCGGCAAACGGGTGCTGATGCTGGTGGGCATCGAAAGCCGCTACCGCGTGCTGCGCAACCTGCGGTCTGCGGACGAGATTCACCCGACCGACGCCGAGGCGTGGCTGCGGCGCGCCGGACTCTGATCCCGCGCCCCGAAGCCTGACGGCTTGAGCGCGAAAAGCAGCGCCAACTGAAATAGCTCAGTCGTTTTGCTTCGTTGGCGCCGCATGGCCCGCTGCCTAGAGTGGCGGGCATGTCTCTCGCCCTCGCTTCCCTTTCTGCGCCACCCGTGCTCATCCTGCAGCGCGTGGGCCAGTCGCGTGGGGCGCGGCCGCTGTTCGAAGAGATGGACCTGGCCCTGCATCCCGGCCAGCTGCTGTGGGTGCAGGGCGCCAACGGCAGCGGCAAGACCAGCCTGCTGCGGCTGATCTGCGGCCTCAGCGCGCCGCGCGCGGGGCGGGTGCATGTGGAGCGCGAGTTGCTCTACATCGGCCACCGGCCCGGGCTCAAGGACGTGCTGTCGGTCATCGAACAGCTGCGCAGCAGCGCCGCGCTGGCCGGGCGTCCTTGCACTGAAGGACAGGCCCTGGCGGCACTCGCGCCGGTCGGCCTGGACGACGCCGCCGGGCTGCGCCTGGCCCAGCTGTCCGAGGGCCAGCGCCGCCGCGTCGCCCTGGCGCAGTTGTGGCTTCCCCGGGTTGCACCGCTGTGGGTGCTGGACGAGCCGCTCGCCGCGCTGGACGCCGCGATGGCCGATCGCATCGCCCAACGCCTGGATCGGCATGCGGATGAAGGCGGCAGCGTCGTGTTCACCAGCCACCAGGCCCTGCCGCTCAAGCGCAGCGTCCGCAGCCTGCAGCTCGGGAGGCCTTGATGGGCGTCGCTCTGCAGGCCGCCGCGGCGCTCGCCCGGCGGGAGTGGTCCAGCACCTGGCGCCAGCCGGCCGAATGGCTGACGCCGCTGGGCTTCGTCGTCGGCGTGGCCGCCATGTTTCCCCTGGGTCTCGGGCCCGAGCCGGCTAGGCTGCGCGAGCTGGCGCCGGGCCTGCTGTGGATTGCCGCACTGCTGGCCAGCCTGCTGGCCCTGCCGCGCCTGTTCGCACCGGACCTCGCCGACGGCAGCCTGGAGCAATGGTGGCTGGCGCCGCTGCCACGCCCTTTTGCCGTGGCGCTGAAGCTGGCCGTGCACTGGGCCTTGGGCAGCCTGCCGCTGGTGCTCGTCACGCCGCTTCTGGCGCTGGCCTTCGGCATCGAAAACCCGACGCCACTCGCGCTGAGCCTGCTGCTCGGCACACCCGCGCTGGCGCTGCTCGGCGGCCTGGGCGCGGCGCTGGTGCTGCATGCGCGCGCCGGCGCCGGCTTGCTGGCCCTGCTGCTGCTGCCGCTGGAGGTGCCGGTGCTCGTCTTCGGCACTGCGGCGGCCCAAGGCGGTGCGAATGCAGACACCGCCCTGCTGCTGCTCGGCGCCTGGCTGGCCGTGCTGCTGGCCCTCGCCCCCTGGGCCACCTCGGCCGCTCTCTCACTGATGTTGGATTGAATGACCACCCCGCACCCGCTCTGGCGCTATGCCAGCCCCGCCCACTTCCTGCCGCTGACCGGCCGGCTGCTGCCCGCGCTGTGGCTGCTGGCTGCGCTGGGCATCGCCGCGGGCCTCACGCTCGGCCTCTTCATCGCGCCCACCGACGCCCAGCAGGGCGAGGCCTACCGCATCCTCTACCTGCACGTGCCGGCGGCCTGGATCGCCATGGTCTGCTACGGCGCCATGGCCTTCTGGGCGCTGTGGGGCCTGGCCTGGAAGACGCGCCTGGCCTTCGTGCTGATGCGCGCGCTGGCGCCCACCGGCGCCCTGTTCGCCGTGCTGACGCTGCTGACCGGCTCGCTCTGGGGCCGGCCGACCTGGGGCACCTGGTGGGTCTGGGATGCACGCCTCACCTCGGCCCTGCTGCTGGCCCTGCTCTATGTCGGCTTCATCGCGCTGACCTCGGCGGTCGACACGCCCGACGACCCGCGTCGTGGCGACCAGGCCGGCGCGCTGCTGGCGCTGGTTGGCGCGCTGAACCTGCCAGTGCTGTATTTCTCGGTCAGCTGGTGGAACACCCTGCACCAGGGCGCCTCCATCACAGCGCGCGGCAGCGCGATCGCGCCGGAGATGCTGGCGGCGCTGCTGCTGTCGACGCTGGGGTTCTGGGCCTATGCCGGCGCTGTCGTGCTGGCGCGGGCGAGGCGGCTGCTGCAGGCCCGGGTCGAGTCCGAGGCGCGCTGGCCACGTGCGCTTGGGAGCCTGACATGAGCGAGCTCTTCGGCGCCCACGCGTTCTATGTCTGGGCTTCACTCACGGCCGTGGCCCTAGGCATCGCCGTCGAGCTGTGGTCCCTCCGCCGATGAAACCCCGCCACATCCGCCTCCTCGGCCTGCTCGCCATGCTGGCCCTGCTCGCAATGGCCGGAGGCCTGGTGCTGAAGGCCTTCCGCCAGAACCTCGTCTTCTTCGTCACGCCCAGCGAGATCGTGCGCGGTGAAGCGTCGGCCGGCACGCGCTTTCGGCTCGGCGGCATGGTGGCGCCTGGTTCAGTGCAGCGCGGCGCCGACGGCCTGATGAGCTTCACGGTCACCGACGGTGCACGCGACGTCGCCGTGAGCTACCGCGGCCCGCTGCCCGACCTGTTTCGCGAAGGCAAGGGCGTGGTCGCGCAGGGCAAGCTGGCCGGCCTGGGCTTCGTCGCCGACGAGGTGCTGGCCAAGCATGACGAGAGCTACATGCCGCCCGAGGCTGCCGCGGCGCTCAAACAAGCGAGCGCAAGATGACGCCCGAACTCGGCCAGTTCGCACTGCTGCTGGCGTTGGCGGTCGCACTCGCGCAGGCGCTACTGCCGCTGTGGGGCGCACAGTCCGGCCGCACGCGCTGGATGGCTCTTGCGCGGCCCCTGGCCACCGTCGGCTTCGGCCTCGTCAGCACCGCCTTCGCCACGCTGGTCGCCAGCTTCATCCAGCTCGACACCTCGGTCGCCTACGTCGCCGCCAACGCCAGCCACGAGCTGCCGCTGGGCTATCGCATCACGGCGAGCTGGGGCGGGCACGAGGGCTCGCTGCTGCTGTGGGTGTGGATGCTGGCGGCCTGGGGCGCGCTGGTGGCCGCCCGCAGCCGCAAGCTACCGCCCGCCTTCGCGGCGCGCGTGCAGGGCGTGCTTGGCGCCGTGGCGGCTGGCTTCCTCGCCTTCATCGCCTTCACGTCCAACCCCTTTGCTCGGCTGCTGCCCGCGCCGCTGGAGGGCCGCGACCTGAACCCGCTGCTGCAGGACCCCGGCATGGCGGCCCACCCGCCGCTGCTCTACATGGGCTATGTCGGCTTCGCGGTCGGCTTCGCCTTCGCGGTGGCGGCCCTGCTGGACGACGCGCCCGACGCGCGCTGGACGCGCTGGGCCCGGCCCTGGGTGCTGGCCGCGTGGTCGGCGCTGACGGGCGGCATCCTGCTCGGCAGCTTCTGGGCCTATTACGAACTGGGCTGGGGCGGCTTCTGGTTCTGGGATGCGGTCGAAAACGCCGCCTTCATGCCCTGGCTGCTGGGCACCGCGCTGATCCACTCGCTGGCCGTGGCCGACAAGCGGCCGGGCTTCCTGCGCTGGAGCCTGCTGCTGGCGCTGCTGGCTTTTTCGCTGTCGTTGCTGGGCACCTTCCTCGTGCGCTCGGGCGTGGTCAGCTCGGTCCACGCGTTCGCGAGCGACCCGTCGCGCGGCCTCTTCATCCTGGCGCTGCTGGCGCTGGCCGTGGGCGGGTCGCTGACGCTGTACGCGCTGCGCGTGGGCCGCCTGCCCGCGGCCGAGGGCTACGCTTTCGGCTCGCGCGAATCGCTGCTGCTGCTGAACAACCTGCTGCTGGCCACGGCCACGGGCACCGTGCTGCTGGGCACGCTCTACCCGCTGGCGGCCGAAGTTATCTCGGGCACCAAGCTGTCGGTCGGCGCCCCCTACTTCGATACCGTCTTCCCGCCCATCATGCTGCCCCTCGTCGCCCTGCTCGTCGTCGGGCCGCTGGCGCGCTGGCGGGTGGCGGCACTGGGTGCCGTGAAGCCGTTGCTGCCGCTGGCATTGACCGCGCTCGCGAGCGCTGCGGTGCTGGCCGTCGCACTGCAAGGCTCGCTGTGGCTGGCTGCCGGCATCGCCACCGGCCTGTGGGCGCTCGGCGGCACGCTGTCACTCGCCTGGCACCAGCGCGCCGCCTGGCGGCACAGCCTGCCGCTGTGGCTGGCGCATGCCGGCATCGCCGTCTTCGTGCTGGCCGTGACGCTGGTGCGCAGCCTGGAGCAGGCGCATGACCTGCAACTCGCGCCTGGCGAGCAGGTGCGCGTGGCAGGCCATCTGCTGCGCTTCGAAAGGCTGGAGGCCGTGGACGGCGCCAACTACCGCGCCGCCCGGGCCAAGCTGGTGTGGCAACACGGCGGTGAGGTCATCACGCTGTCGCCGGAGAAGCGCGTCTATACCCGTCGGCAGTCTGCGATGACCGAGGCGGCCATCTCGCGCGGCCCGTGGCGCGACGTCTACGTCAGCCTGGGCGATGCCGATGTCGACGGGCGCTGGGCGCTGCGCCTGCAGATCAAGCCCTTCATGAGCTGGGTGTGGATCGGCGCGCTGCTGATGGCCGTCGGCGGCCTCTGGGGCGCACTCGCTCGGGGACGCAGCCCGCGCGCCGAGTTGCAGCCCAACTTCGTCCCCGCGCTCTCGACGCCATGAAACCCAAGCTCGCCACCCTCGTTCCGCTGCTGGCCAGCGCAGCCCTCGTTACGCTGCTCGCACGCGGCCTGAACCGAGATGCCCTGGCGGAGCCCACTTCGCCCTTGATCGGCAAACCTGCTCCCGTGCTCGACCTCGAGCGCCTGGACGGCGAAAGCCTGGCTTTGCAAGGCCAGGTCTGGGTGCTGAATGTGTTCGCCTCCTGGTGCGCGCCCTGCCGCGCCGAGCTGCCGGTGCTGGGTCAGCTCGCCGAACAGAGCGGCGTGCGCGTCGTCGGCCTGGACTACCGCGACACGCCCGAGCTGGGCCTGGCCTTCCTGAAGCGCCACGGCAACCCGTATGCGCTGACCTGGCTGGACCCGCAAGGCAAGGGCAGCCTGGCCTGGGGCATCACCGGCGTGCCCGAAACCTTTGTCATCGACCGTCGCGGCGTCGTGCGGCTGCGGCTCACGGGGCCGGTCACGGCGGAGGACCTGAACAAGCGCCTGCTGCCCCTGATCGCGAGGTTGAAGCGTGCGTAGCCTCGTCGCGCCCCTGCTGCTGGCCGCGGCCTTCAATGCCCGGGCTGAAGACCTCGATACCCGCGTCGAACGTCTGGCTCAGGAGCTGCGTTGCGTCGTCTGCCAGAGCCAGAGCGTGGCCGAGTCCAGCGCGCCGCTGGCCGTCGACATGAAGCGCCAGCTGCGCGAAGGCCTGGCCGCCGGCCGCAGCGAAGTCGAGCTGCGTGAGGAGCTGGTGCAGCGCTATGGCGAGCAGGTGCTCTACCGCCCCGCCCTGCACGCCGGCACGGCGCCGCTCTGGTTCGGGCCGCTGGCACTGCTGGCCATCGGTGCCGGTGTCTATCTGCGCCAGGGCCGGCGGCGCGAGGAGCCGCGGTGAGCCTATTCATCCTCGCCGCCGTCGTGTTGACGCTGGCCTCGCTGCTGCCTCTCGCGCCGGCCCTGCTGGGCCCCAACAGCCCACGCGCATGGCGCACCGCTGCAGTCCTGGGACTGGCCCTGCCGCTCGCTGCCAGCCTGCTCTACGTCCAACTCGGCCGACCCGACGCCATCAACCCGCCGCCTGCGCTGCCCGCCAACCCCGTTCAGCAGATGGTGCAGCGCCTGGCCGACCGTCTGCAGCGCACGCCCGACGACGCCGAAGGCTGGGCCCTGCTGGCCCGCGCCTACGAGCAGTTGGGCCGCCCGCAGGACGCCCTGCCCGCCTACGCGCAACTCGAACGCCTGCGCCCCGCCGACCCGCAGCCCTTGAGCCAGCACGCCGTCACCCTCGCTTTGGTGCAAGGCCGGGGCCTCGCTGGTGAGCCCGAGGCGCTGCTGCAACGCGCGTTGAAGCTCGACCCGCACCATGTGCCCACGCTGGCCCTGCTCGGCAGCGCCGCCCATGAGCGCGGCGACACGGCGGCGGCTGTGGGCTACTGGCGCCGCGTGCTGGCCGAGGTGCCGGCCGACAGCGACATCGCCGCCTCGCTGCGCGACAGCATCGCGAAGGCGCAGGCCCGTTGAACAGGCCCTACATTGCGGCTGACCGTCTTCAGCCCGGAGCCCCGCCATCGACTCGCCGCCCCGCCCCGTCAGCTTCTGGGAAGCCTTCCGCTTCTGGCTCAAGCTCGGCTTCATCAGCTTCGGCGGGCCGGCCGGGCAGATCGCCATCATGCACACCGAGCTGGTCGAGCGCCGCCGCTGGATCAGCGAGAAGCGCTTCCTGCATGCGCTGAACTACTGCATGGTCCTGCCCGGCCCCGAGGCCCAGCAGCTCGCCACCTACATCGGCTGGCTGATGCATCGCAGCTGGGGCGGCATCGTCGCCGGCGCGCTGTTCGTGCTGCCGTCCCTCTTCATCCTCGTCGCGCTGGCCTGGGTCTACATGGCCTGGGGCAAGCTGCCCGTCGTGGCCGGCCTCTTCTATGGCCTCAAGCCCGCGGTGACGGCCCTGGTCGTGCATGCGGCCCACCGCATCGGCACGCGGGCGCTGAAGAACGGCTGGCTGTGGGGCATCGCTGCCGCCGCCTTTGTCGCCATCTTTGCGCTGGACGCACCCTTCCCGCTGATCGTGCTGGCCGCTGCCCTCATCGGCCACATCGGCGGCCGGTTGGCGCCGCAAGTTTTCGCCCTCGGCGGCGGCCACGGGGCGGCCAAGCAGGGCTACGGCCCGGCGCTGATCGACGACGACACGCCGACGCCACCCCATGCCCGCTTCAGCCGCAGCCGCCTGGCCCGCGTGCTCGCTATCGGCCTCGGGCTGTGGCTGGCCGCCATGGCCGGCCTGGTCGCCGCCCACGGTTTTCAAGGCGCGCTGACGCAGATGGGCTGGTTCTTCACCAAGGCCGCGCTGCTGACCTTTGGCGGCGCCTATGCGGTGCTGCCCTATGTCTACCAGGGCGCGGTCGAGCAGCACCAGTGGCTGACCGGCACGCAGATGATCGACGGCCTGGCCCTGGGCGAGACAACGCCGGGGCCGCTGATCATGGTGGTCGCCTTCGTCGGCTTCGTCGGCGGCTGGGTGAAGCAGCTCTTCGGGCCGGACTCGCTCTTCGTGGCCGGCGCCGCGGCGGCGAGCGTCGTCACCTTCTTCACCTTCCTGCCGTCCTTTGTCTTCATCCTGGCCGGCGGCCCGGTCATCGAGTCCACGCACGGCAAGCTGCAGTTCACCGCGCCACTGACGGCCATCACGGCGGCGGTCGTCGGCGTCATCCTCAACCTGGCCGTGTTCTTCGCGTATCACGTGCTGTGGCCCCAGGGCTTTGGCGGGCGCTTCGACGCGGTCTCGGCCCTCATCGCCGTCGGCGCCGGCATTGCGCTGTTTCGCTTCAAGCTGGGCGTCATGCCGCTGCTGGGCCTGTGCGCGGCGATCGGCCTGGCCACCACGCTGCTGTGAGGCGGCGCCAGGCCTGCATTGCCTTGGGCGCCGTCGCCACCAACGCGCGCCCGGCGGCCCAGCCGCCAGCGAGCGACGCACGGCGCCTGGCGCTGTCCATCGCCTCACAGTACGTCGCCACGCCAACGCCCCATTACGTCAACGCCCTGCTGGTCTCGGCACAGAGGCATCTTGGCCAGCACGAGACGGCGCGCACCGCCACGGCAGCCCTGCGCGAGGCCGTCAACGCGCCGGGTTATGCCATGCCCACCGACTGGCCGCGCCTGGCCGGCTATGCCGCGCTGGCGGAAGCGGCGACGCTCGACGGCGACACGGCGGCCGGCGCGTTGGCCGCGCAGGCCCTTCGCTCAGTGCTGGCCGACACCAAGCTCACCGGCCTGCGCCCATGGACCGACGACATGTTCCTGGCCACGCTGCTGCTGGACTGCACCGCGCCGCTGCTGCCTGCGCCGGAGCGCGCCCGCGCGGCCGACGCGTTGGGTGCCGCCCTGCTGGATCTGTCGGAGCGACTGCAACGGCAGGATGGCCTCTTCAACCATGCCGAGGGCTCGCCGGTCGCATGGGGCCGCGGCGATGGCTTCGCGTCACTCGCCCTCGCTATGGCGCTCACCGGCCCGCTGCAAGGCTCAAGCGCCGCACCGCCCTTGCTCGCCCGCCTGCAAAGCCATTTGCGCGCGCTGCTGCCGCTGCAAGGCGCCGATGGCCTGTGGCGGCAGGTGCTGGACCACCCTGACGCTCAGCCCGAGCTGACCGTGACGGCGATGAGCCTGGCGGCACTTGCCCTGGCGCGCCGCCACGGTTGGCTGCCAGCCGATGCCGTGGATGCGGCCATCACCCGCGCTTGGGCGGGCATGCAGTCGCGCATCGATGCAACCGGCGGCTTCCGCGATGTCTGCGCCGGCACGCCGGCCGGGCCGACGCTGGACTTCTATCTGCAGCGGCCCATCGTGAATGGCCGCGACGAGCGGGCGGCGGCGATGGTGCTGCTGGCGGTTCAGTCGTTCTGCCGGGAGCCTGGCTGCTCGGCATAGCGCAACAACGCCTTCGCCGCCTCGACCCGCAAGGCCAGCGCGGCCGTCTCGTCGTTCAGCACCTGCTGCAGGAAGCGCTTGGGCTCCACATCTGCGCTCGACGGTTGAGCTGCGGGCGATGAGCCGGTAGAGACCACGGGCTGCAGCCGTTGCATCGCGGCGGCCAGAGCGTCCGGCTTGATGCTCTCCAGCCGCGCGAGCAGGTCAGCCTGCCCTTCGATGCCCGGCGGGATGTCCAGCCAGGGTGTGTCGGCAAACACCGGGGCGAGGTCGGGCGCGACGAAGGCGGACCAGTTTTCCGTGGCGTCCTGCTGCGCCGGCACGAGCGCTGCGTCGAAGGTCTGGCCGGCTGCCGATGGACTCAACCGCAGGCGTGCCGGCGCGATGCCGGCCAGGTAGCGTGCCTGCAGATGGGCGAGAAACGCCGCCGCACGCAATGCGCTGATCGGCTCCTGCAGCGAGAACCACAGCTGCAGCCCGTCGCTGCCCGACACGGCGATGGCGGGGGCGGGCAGCTCAAGATCGGCCTGCACGCCGCGCCAGACCTTGGACAGCACATCCCAGTCGGCGGGGCCAGTCAGCTCCATGACCATTGCCCGTACCTGGCCCGCACCATCGATCAAATGCCCGCCCAGATCCGGCGAGGTCAAAAGGTACAAGCGATGCAACTCGGAATGCAGGCGGTTCATGTCGATGGGCGTTGGGGGGCGAAGCGAATCTACCGCAAGCGTCGCCACCGCGAGGGCGGCCGCCCACGCCTATAGTGCATGCGGCCCGATGGATTCCGTTCGAAGGTGCACATGCAGCCACCCGCAAGCTTCGTCGCAGGATTCCTCAGGGTCGCCGCCTGCGCCGTCGCTGCGCTGCTCGGTGGCTGCGCCGGCCAATCACGACTGCTGCACCCCCCTGCCCTCGACGCCACGACGGCACTTGGCTGGCGCGCCGAAACGGCGGACGGCATCAAGCTCGATGTGCAGCAAGTCATCGTCCGCAACGATGCGGCCAGCTGGGTGCGCGAAGCCGACTGGGATGAGTACGCGCTGGCCGTGCGCAACGACAGCAGTACACCGGTCCAACTGCGCTCGATCTCGCTCGCCAACGACGTCCTCGACAACGTCAACCACACCACCGCACCCGATCAGCTCAAGAGCGAGACGACGCGCAACGTCGACGCCATGAAAACGGCCGGGCGCATCGTGGTGATTGGCTCCAGCGGGGCAGTGGCCGGTGTGCTGGTGCTGGCAAGTGCGGCCGGCTACACCGTGATGGCGCCGATCCTGCCTCTGGCCCTGCTGGTGGGCGGCATTTCAGCCTATCGAACCCAGAGCAAGGTCAACGCCGAATCCCTGGTGATCGAGTATGAGATCAAGCGGCGCGGCTTCCAGTTGCCAGCCGACCTCGCCCCTGGCGCCGAACTGCGGCGCAGCGCGTTCTTCCCCGTCACACCGGCGCCGCAGCGCTTGCGCCTGCTGTATGGCGTTGGCAATGAGCAGCGCGAACTCCTGCTGGCATTGCCTGCGCTTTCGGGTCTACACATCCAACCCGCGGAAAAGGCGGAGCCCTCAGGCCGCTGAAGAACTTGGTCATCACCGGGACATCTATGCGCTTTGCGCGAAATCTATCGCGGGAATCCTTCAAGAGACGGTGATCTCGCCGGCCAATGGATGTGTTGTCCAACGCGAAACGAAGGAGCGGCGCACGCACCACCGGTAAGCTCACCTGGCCGCGGCCAGGAGCCGCCCAACCAATGCGGTCAGGTCGCGGAAGGTGTCTTCCTTTTCAAGCACGGCGCGCACGCCCGCGGCCGTCGCTTGTTCGCGCAATTCGTCGGTGATCAGGCCTGAGCTGATCACCACAGGCAACCCAGGGCGGAGGGAGGCGATCTCGCGTGCGACGTCGAGGCCTGAACGGACAGGCATGTTGTAGTCGGTCACGAACAAGTCCACTGCATCGGGTGCGTCGCCGAGGGCCGCAAGCGCAGCGGCTGCCTCGGTGAAGCCGCTGCAGCGGTAGCCGGCACGCTCCAGCAGGCGCACGACGACCAGCACGACGGTCTCATCGTCGTCCAGGTAGATCACGTGTTCGCCATGCCCGAGGGACGGCGCATCCGACATGCGCTCGATGCTCATCGACGGCAGCGGCGGATTGACGGCAGGCAGGTAGAGGTGGAAGGTGCAGCCCTGGCCGGGGGCGCTGTCCACGGCAATGCTGCCCTGGTGCGCAACGACGATGCCATGGACGACCGACAAGCCCAGGCCCGTGCCCTGACCCGTCGGCTTGGTCGTGAAGAAGGGCTCGAAGATCCGCTCGCGTGTTGCGGCGTCCATGCCCATGCCCGTATCGCTCACCCATAGATGGGCATAGGGACCGGCAACCAGCCCCGACAATGCCCGGGCTGTGGCTGCGTCCAGATGCACCGCCTCAAGGCCGATGACGATCTTGCCGACCTCACCACGCAACGCATGCCAGGCATTCGTGCTCAGATTCATCAGCACCTGCTGCAGCTGAGTGGCGTCGCCATCGACATGCAGAGGCTCATCGCTCAGGCTCAATTCGAGTTCAGCGCCAGCTGGCAGCGTCACGCGCAGCAAGCCGTAGGTCTCATCGACGATCGGCCGCAGCGCGACGTTGCGCAATTGCTGCGGCTGGCGGCGGCTGAAGGTCAGGATCTGACGAACAAGGTCGCGTGCGCGCAGGCCGGCCTTCTGGATCTCGCCCAACATCGTCAGCGCGGGATGGTCGGCCTCGAGTTCACCTCGCGCGAGTTCGACATTGCCGAGGATCGCGCCAAGGATGTTGTTGAAGTCGTGGGCGATGCCGCCTGCGAGCGTCCCGAGGGATTCCATCTTTTGCGCCTCGCCGAGCTGCGCCTCGAAGCGTCTCAACTCGGCCTCCGCCTCTCGATGCGCGGCCCGGCGAGCGGCCTGGACGAGCTCGCGCTCGAGCACCGGCGCAAGCCGACTCATGTTGTCCTTCATCACATAGTCGTTGGCACCGGCCTTCATCGCGACCACCGCCGTTTCCTCGCCGATGGTGCCGGAGACAAAGATGAAGGGGATGTCCAGACCGCTCGCGCGGAAGGTGGTGAGCGCTTCCAGGCCGCTGAAGCCCGGCATGCTGAAGTCGGAGATCACCGCATCCCACGGGCCCTGGACAAGGGCTGACTGCAGCGCCGCCAGATCCTGGACCCGGTGGAAATCAGGCGCGAAGCCTGCGCGGCGCAGCAGGCGCATCGCCAGGCGGGCGTCGTTTTCCGAGTCCTCGACGGCAAGAACCCTGATCGGCCGTTGATTCATGACGACGCCGGCCGCGGCGGCAATTGGTTGAGTGCGAGCCAGTAGATACCGAGCACCTTGACCGCCTCGAGAAACTCGGTGAAGTCGACGGGCTTGCGCACATAGCTGTTGGCGCCCAGCTTGTAGCCCGAAACGATGTCCTGCTCCTCCTTCGACGAGGTCAGGATCACTGCCGGAAGCAACGCCGTGCGGGGGTCGGCGCGCATCGCCTTGAGCACGCCCAGCCCATCCAGTCGGGGCAGCTTCAAGTCGAGGATGATCAGTGTTGGCAGCGCCGCCTCAGCACGATGGGCATGGGCACCACGCGCAAACAGGAAATCGAGCGCTTCCACGCCGTCACGGGCGACAACCAGCGGATTCATCAGATGGCTGCGCTTGAATGCGCGCAGCGTCAGCGCGACATCGTCCGGGTTGTCTTCAACCAGCAGGATGACCTTGCTCTCGTCGCTCATCGGTTTGCTCCAGGATACGGAAGAAGAATGTGGCGCCACTGCCTAGGCTGGCCTGGGCCCATAACGGCCAGCCATGGCGGCGCAGCACACGCTGAACAATCGCCAGGCCGACGCCGGTGCCCGGGAAATCGCTTTCGTGGTGAAGGCGCTGGAAGGCGCCGAACAGGCGATCGGCGTAGGCCATGTCGAAGCCTGCACCGTTGTCGGCAACAAAACAGATCCGGTCCCTGCCTTCATGGCGCATACCCACGCGAATGACGGCGTCGGCGGTCTTGCCCGTGAATTTCCAGGCGTTTTCGAGCAGGTTCTGCAGCGCGATGTGGATCAGCTCCCGGTCGGCCTGCACCCTGATGCCCTCGTCGATCTCCCAGCGCACCTGGCGCTCGGGTTGACTCCGGGCCAGTGTGGCCGCCATCTCGTGGACCATGGTGCTGATGTCCACCTCCTGAATGCGCAGCTCGGCTCGCGTCACCCGCGCCAGGCCCAGCAGCTCGTCGATCAGGCGACCCATGCGCTGGCTGGCGGCGCGGATGCGCTGCAGGCTGTCACGGGCCTCATCGTCGAGCTGATCGCCATAGTCCTCGATCAAAGCCAGCGAGAAGCCATCCATGCTGCGCAGGGGGCTGCGCAGGTCGTGCGAGACCGAGTAGCTGAATGACTCGAGCTCGTTGTTCAGCGAGACGAGTTCCCGATTGCTGAGCTCGAGCTGGCCAAAGGAATCCCGCAGCGCGCGCGTCATCGCGTCAAAGTGGCGCGCCATCTCGCCGAGTTCATCGGCGCTGCCGACATCGAGCTCGAACGACCAGTTGCCGGCGGCCACCTCGCGAGTGGCCTGCTCAAGCCGCGCGATCGGGCGGAGCACGTCGCGCCGGAACATCCAGACGGCAGCCCCCGTGATCAGCGCCATCAACACCAGTCCCGCGGCCGTCACGAGGACCACTCGCTGTTGCGTCTCGTCGATACGAACGCCCGCATCGTCAATCAGCTTGGCCGCGTCGACGAGGCTTCTTTGCTGCAGGATCAGCAGCCGGCTGGAGATCTGGACCTCGAAGCGCTGCTGGACCTCGTCGGCGACGCCACCGGCAGCTCGCGTGGGCACAACTTCGCCGAACAAGCGGTGGCTGGCCTCGCCGTTGGCGCGCAGCTCGGCCAGTGTCCTGGCTGCGGCATCGTCAAGGCCGGTCGGCAATGCAAGCAGGCCTTCAAGACGCTGCCAGACCGCCTGTTCCTGCAATCGGGCGCGTTCGCGACGGTTGAGCAGGTATTCGAAGGTGACCATGCGGATGTCGTTGAGCGCGCTGGCGATCGCGGCGCTGTGGCGGCGCTGCTTGACAGCGGCACTGACCTGGGTGTTCGCCCAGCCGATGCTGGCGGCGATCAGCACCATGGCGCCGAACATCAGCGCTGCGGCGATCCGGGCCTTGCTGCTGATCTTCATCGCACCACCGTCACCCGCCCCGGGCTCGCGGCCAGCAAGGCGTCGAGGCTCAGATGGGACAGGAAGTTCGGCATCGGCTGCGTGGGCGCATAACCGCGCGCCATCGCCCAGCCCGCCACGTCTTCAAGCGTGACCAACTGGGCCTGCTGCTGATCGACCTCCAGATCCAGCGCCTGCCAGGCCGGCTCGAGCGCCTCGGGGTCGAGCTTCAGGCGTGCTGCCAGCAGCGCCTTCGCCTGCAAGGGGTCGAGCTGCACGAAACGCTCGGCATCCAGCAGGGCCAGCAGCAGTCGGCGCAAAGCCTCGCCGCGGGTGGACATGAATTCGCTGCGGCCGACAAGCACGTAGTTCTGGGCATAGGCATCGGGTGCACTGAACGAGATGATGGCGCTGCCCAGGGCCAGTTCGGCTTCATGCCGGACCGGCTGCCAGGCGGCGATGGCGTCCACGCTGCCGTCGCGCAGCGCGGCGATCAGGCGGGTTGGCGGCAGGTCCACGAGGATCAGCGACTGCGGGGCCAGGCGATGGCGCACCATGAAGGCCCACAGGAAGTATTCGCCGCTGGTACCGAGGGTGACGCCCACCCGGCGCCCCTGCAGGCCGGCCGGTGAGCTGATTTCGCGGTCGCGACGCGCCAGCACGGCCAGTTCGTTGGAGGCGCTCGCCACCGCCGCCGCCATGCTCAGCGGCGCACCTTTGAGCACCTCGATGACGATGGGCACGTCGGCCGCGGCGGCGAGGTCCGCGCCGCCTCGCAGGAGCTCGGCCAGCGCAGCTTTGCCATGGGTTTGCGGCAGCACCGTCACCGCCAAGCCGCGTTCATCGAAGAAGCCCCGTGCCGCGGCGATGTGAATAAGACCGGCATGCGGCGCCTGGGGAAGCGCAATCGAGAGCCGCTCGGGCGCCAAGGGCGGGCCGGACCGGCGCCGGCTCAGGCCAAACGCCGTGGCAAGCACGGCGAGTGAGGCCAGGCCTGCCAGATGACGGCGATTCAGACGGCGGTTCAGACCGCGACCCGCCGGGGTCGGAGCGCTCATTTGGTCCTCCCGCACCCACCACGCCAAGGCCATGTAGGCCACATGGATAACGGGTTAAGTGTGTTGTCTAAGCTCGTTTGAACGAAGAGTACGGGCACGGCTAGCGTCTTGCAAGGCCTGTTGCGTGACGTATGACCTAACTTGTCCAAACTGCGGCATAGGAGATTTCTCCGTTGCCAGTTCAAGCAAATCTGGCAATGCTTTGGCCCTGGAGGTGGCAGATGGACCTGACGAGCTACACAGACCAGTGGCAGGCACAGCGGCAGCAACTCTTCAAATCCGTGCCGCCGGAAGGCCGCAAAGTCCGCTATCTGGACAAGGAGTTCCTGGTCTACCCCGACACCTTCTGGCCCTTCGCCGACAGCCTGCCGCTGGTCAGGAATTTCACGGTCGCGCCAGGCGAAACCGTGCTGGACGTGGGTACCGGCTCGGGCGTCATCGGCATCTTTGCCTGCTATCAGGGCGCCGGGCGGGTGGTGGGCGTGGACATCAACCCGGCGGCCATCCAAAGCGCCACCCACAACGCCCAGATGCACGGCTTTGCCGGCACCATGACAGCGCTGCAGTCCAATTTGTTCGAGGCGCTGGGCGACGAGCAGTTCGATGTCATCACCGCCAATCTGCCGTTTCGAAACAAGCCGGCACACGATGTGGTGGCCATGTCCCAGTGGGACACCGATTTCAAGACCAACACGCGCTTCTTCGAAGGCGTGGGCCGGCATTTGAAGCCCAAAGGGCGCATCTATTTCGTGCAGTCCAACTTCGGCGAAATCGAGGCCATGAAGCGCCTGGCGCAAACAGCGGGCCTGCAGACCAGGGAGCTGGCCAGCGAAGCCACGGACGAAACCGGGCGCCAGCAGTTCTTCGTCTACGAGATGACCTGGGCTTGATCGATTCCAGGAACCTGACGCATCGCCCCCCATGGACAGCCTGCTACTGGCCATCAAGGCGCGCCGCGCCGTCCCGCGCTCAGGCCTGAGAACGAGGGTCCGCAGGGTGGCCGTCATCCTGTGCGGCTCGCGCGGCGGATCCAGCCTCTTCAAGGAGGCACTGGCCCTGCATCCGAGCATCGCTTCACTGGATGGGGAACTGGACCCGTTGCTGGCCTTGTCGGGCAACGGCTTCAATCAGAACTCCGACAGCGATGGCATCGAGCGGGTGGCCAATGTCGAGGAATTGAGCAGCAACATTCTGGACGAGGTTTCCTTTGCCTCGGCGGACCTCCTCGATACCGAGCTGCTGCTCAGGAAGTGGAAGAACCGGCTCCTGCTGCAGTTCCCGTCGCGTTTCCTGGACACCGCTGCCGAGCGGCGCCTGGAACAGTCGCTGGAGGCGGCCTTGGGCCAGTTCGAAGGCGGCGAGCGTCGCAGCGAAACCGAGCTCCAGGAACTTGTGCTCTCCACCGTGTTCAGCGACGAGCCTTGGCGGATCAGCTACTACGACGGCAAGGCCAACCGCGGCGACGGCCGGCACTTCGACGAACCCTTGAAAATCGAGGAGCCTCCCTTCGTGGTACCCACGCTCAAGCGGCGGCCCTTCGGCCCGGCCGATGTGCGGGAATCGGTGCTGCTGTTCAAGGCGCCGTCCGACGCCTACCGCATCGGCATGTACGAGCAGTTGTTCCCCAACGCCGAGGTGAGCTACATGCATCTGACCCGGGGTTTCGCGCAGTCCATCAACGGCCTGATGGACGGCTGGCTCTACCCGCTGGGATTCTTCTCCCACGACCTCAGCAAGATCGGCTGCGAACTCGCCATCCCCGGCTATTCCGACACCGTGGCTTTCGGCCGCAAGTGGTGGAAGTTCGACCTGCCACCCAACTGGCGCCAGTTCACCCGGGCGAAGCTGGAAGAGGTGTGCCTGAACCAGTGGTACTCCATCCACGAAGCCATCCTGCAAAGCGGCGTCTGCACCCTGCGCGTGTCTTTTGAAGACTTCGTCGACAACCCCATCGCAACGCTGCGGTTGATCACCGACCATCTGGGCCTGCCCGCCATGGCCCCGCCAGATGCGCTGCCCATCAAGATGGCCACCGAACCACCGAGCTCCAAACGCTGGCACAAAAGAAGCGCCTTGCTGCTGGACCTGGCTCAGCGGACCGAGGTGCGCGAGATGATGGACAGGCTTGGCTATCCCATGGAGCCCGACAGATGGCTGTGAATGCAAGGCTTCTGCTGCCCTACCTGATGGGCCAGCGCCGCGACGGCCTGCGCCGCGTGCTCGACATCGACCGCCATCCCTGGGAAGTGCTGGCACCGGCACGGCAGCATGCGACGCGGATCGACGATCCCATCGCCAAGCTGGACAGCTTGGGGCACCTCTACGCCCTGCTGGCTGCGCGCGTCGCCGCGCTGGCCCGTAGCGGTCGTCGGCCAGTCAGCCTCGCCGGCGACTGTGTTTCCAGCCTAGGCATGTTGGCCGGGCTGCAGCAAGCCGGCCAGCCGCCCGAGCGTGTGCTCTGGCTGGATGCCCATGGCGACTTCCACACCTGGTCAAGCAGCCAGACCCAGTACATCGGCGGCATGCCCCTGGCCCTGTTCGTCGGACGGGTCGACCACGATCTCGACCCGCGCAGCCAGGCGGCACGCGCCTGCCTGGCCACCATCGGCGTGCAGGCTTATCCACAACAGCAAATCGTTCTCGCCGATGCCCGCGATCTCGACCCCGGCGAGCGCGAAGCCCTGCTCGGCTCCCAGATCCTGCGCTGCCCGCTCGACGAAGTGCTGGCACACCTGCAACCGCAGGAGCGCATCTACCTGCACTGGGACACCGACATCATCGACGACCCGGCCCATATGCCTGCGCTCAAATACCACGTCCAGCGCGGCCCCAGTGCCGCGGACATGGCCGACTTCTTTGGCGCCCTGCGCGCGTACAACATCGTCGCCGTCTCCGTCTCTGCATGGCATGAGGAACAGGACGCCGACAACCGGACCGCCCAGGCCTGCCTGGAGATCTTGAACACGCTGCTCGACGCCTGAGGCCGCGCTGCCCGGTTGTCGTCAGAACGGCGTCGCCGTGTTGTCCTGCAAGCCCATCGCGCCCAGGGCCCTGGCCTCCATCATGAGATGACCACCCAATACAGAGGGTGAGAAATCAGCCGTGCCGGCGGGCTTTTGCCCTTCGGTCCAGGCCTGCAGCGTCTCGGCCGCCATGGGCCGCGCCAGGAAATAGCCCTGCAGTTCGTCGCAGTGCAGCGCCAGCAGGATGTCACGTTGCCCCTTGGTCTCCACACCTTCGGCGACGACGCGCAACCCCAGCTCATGGGCCAACTGGATGACGGCGCTGACGATGGCCTTGGCGTCGCTGCTGGTCTCGACGTCGGCAACGAAGCTGCGATCGATCTTGAGCTGGCGGGCGGGTAGCTGGCGCAGATAGCTCAGGCTGGAATAGCCGGTCCCGAAATCGTCGATGGAGAGAAAAACGCCGATCCGGGCCAACTCCTCGAACGCGCGCTGCGTGCTTTTGAGATCCTCCATCGCGACGGATTCGGTGATTTCGCAAAGCAGTTGGGAGGGTTCGACCAAGTTCCTGGAAAGGGCCGCTTCGATCCGCGCCGCCAGATCTTCCTCGCGCAGTTGATGCACCGACAGGTTGATCGCCACGCGCATGTGCAGCCCGATCTCGGCCCAGGCATGCATCTGCCGGCAGGCCTCTTCGATGACCCAGCTGCCAAGGCCGTTGATGAGGCCGAAGCGCTCTGCGAGAGGGATGAACAGACCCGGGGCCAGCAGGCCGCGCTCCGGATGATTCCAGCGCAGCAGGGCTTCGACACCGCGGATCTGGCCATGCTGGCCATCGATCTTGGGTTGGTAATAGAGCTGCAGTTGCTCATGCTCGATGGCATGACGAAGGTCGTTCAGCAGATTGAGCTGCTCCTGCGCACCTTCGTCCATATGCGCCTCGTACAGCGCATAGGTGCTGCCCCCGGCGCGTTTGGCGGTGTACATCGCGGCGTCCGCATGCATGACCAGCTTGTCGCCGTCACCGTGATCAGGGTAGGCGGCGATGCCAACCGATCCAGACAAGGCAACCCGGCGGCCGCCGATCTCCAGAGGTGCCGCCAGTGCCTCGATCAGGCGGCGGGCGAGGCTGACGCAGTCCACCAGGCTGCTGACGTCCTCCATCAGCAGAACGAACTCGTCGCCACCGATGCGCGCCACCGTGTCGGCGTCGCGGGCCGCTGAACGCAGGCGCACGGCAACCTCCCTCAGCACCGCATCGCCGGCGGCATGGCCGAGCGAGTCGTTGACCGGCTTGAAGCCGTCCAGGTCGACAAACAGCACGGCCACCTTGCCGGCATTGCGCTCCGAGATCTGCTCGCCGTTGCGCGCATGGCGCTGCAGCGCGTGGGTGAGGCGGTCCTCGAACAGCATGCGATTGGGCAGGCCGGTGAGCGGATCCTGGAAGGCACGCCGGCGCAGCTCCTCGTTGGCCGTTTCCAGCTTCACGTTCGCGACCTTCAGCGAGCTGCGCATGCGGGCGTCGAGGGTCGAAGTGAACAAGGTCATCGCCAGCAACGCGACGGATGACACCGACACCATCATCCCGAGCTGCGGGCCTGCCAACGCGTCAGCGCTCAGGCAGACGGTGCCGGCCGGAAAACTCGCCGCCGCCATGCCCGTGTAGTGCATGCCGCAAATGGCGATGCCCATCACCAGCGCGGCCAGGGGCTGGAAGACCATGCCGCGCCTTTCCCCCATCTTGCGCAGCCAGAAGAAGATCAACAACGCCGCCGCCGACGCAGCGATCGCGATCAGCGCCGATGCCGCGACCAACAGCAAATTCCAGACGATGCCGGGCGACATGTCGAGCGCCGCCATGCCGGTGTAGTGCATCGCGCAGATGCCCAGCCCCATCGCGATGGCACCACCGGCCAGGCGGCGCCAGGTGAGCTCGCCTTGGCTCGCGACAAACAGGGCGATGGCCGACACGGCGACCCCGGCGACCCACGATGCCACCGTCAGCACCACGGTATAGCCGAGCGGAATCGGCAGAGAGAAGGCAAGCATGCCCACGAAGTGCATGCACCAGATGCCGGTGCCCATCGCCAGCGAGCCGCCGACCCACCAATTCACGGCGACGCCGCGGTCACGGGTGCGGACCCGCTTGGCCAGATCAAGCGCAACATAGGACGCAAAGCTGGCGATCAGCAACGACGCAGCGACCACCCACGGGGCATAGCTGGAGGGCAGATATTGCATGGCTAACTGTTCGCCTCCCTGGCGCCAGATATCAGTGGGAGCCCACGGAACATGCAAGCCCCTTGGATTCCCGCAATCGCCGCTGACTCTACCCGCTTGGTCGTGGGCAGCCAACTCACGCTGGATGACGGCCATGCAGGCGGCGTCGCGTTAGCATGGCCATCTCAAGCGTTGCATCGGGATGCCATGAAACACCGCCTCGTGACCGCCGCCCTCTTGCTGGCCGCCCTGGCCTGCTATGGCATTGGGCTGGATAGCGGCGCCACCGCCCTGCTGGCCCTCGGCGGTATCTTCGAGCTGGCGTTCTGGGCGCGCGCATTCCCCGGCTTTGGTGTCCTGTCCCGCACCCAGCGAAGGAGCCCGCAATGAAGTTCGATCTCCCAGGTTCTGCCCTTGGCCTGCTCGCAGGCTGCGCGGTCGCAACGAGCGCCGTCGCGGGTGCACCCGCGCGAACCCAGCCGGTTGCGCCGGCCTCGATACCGGGCAACCCGGCTCAAACGGCCGAGCCGCGGCGCGGTGAAGACGCGGTTCGATGGGACCGCCTGGAGCCCGGCACCCTGGAACGTTTGGCCAAGGACCGCACCACACCGAAAGCGCCGACGTTTCCCGCCGAACGCTGGTAACGCGAAGCTTCAGCCCACCGAGACCAGGCGGCGCGCCGCTGCGGCCGGCTCCCGCTCGCGGCGGGACGCTCGCGACTCACGGCCTTTGCGTTTCAACAGTTCCCGTATCCGCCGCAGGCTTCGCCGCATGACGGCGATCTCCTCCCGGCCTGGGAAAGCCACCCGAGGCATCGGCGGCGCTTCGGCAATTTCGGCCAGCCGGGACCGATCAAAACTCTGGGTCATGGCACGCTCCGGCAGTCGCAGCGAATGCCATCCTGGGCGTCCCATCCAAGCTGGGTTGTAGGACGCCGGCTCATCCCGCCGCCGCATCCCTAATCTGCGGACTCTGCATGGCGTAGGCCGACGCTTGCAGCACGGCGGGGACTTGTCCTTCATGCGCCTCGCTCCAACGGCACCACGATGGCGGTTTCATGGGCATTCCAGGAGACTTCCATGTCAGACGACAAGACCAAGACCGGCGGCCAGGATCGCAGCCGCATCAGCCTCAGCGAGGACTACGAGGTGCGCGACTGGGCCACGAAGTTCGGCGTGACGCCGGACGCGCTCAAGGCGGCCGTGAAGGCAGTCGGCAACGACGCCGCAGCCGTCGAGGCTCACTTGAAAGCCAGCAAGCGGTAACGCCGTGCGGGTCGCGACCTGGAACGTCAACAACGTCGTCAGGCGGCTCCGCGGCAAAAGGCGTCAACAAGTCATTGCGAGTAACCGGAAAGCACCAGATCTGGCCGGCGCCAGACGCAGCCGGCACTTGGATTGCCCCGCTTCCCAGCCAGCAACGGTACCGGCACTGCCGGGCTGGCGAAGCCCGATCAGTGCCTGATCCACCAGGAGTACGTCATGAGCATCCGCCGATTCACTTCATGGCAGACGCCGGTCCGCACGGCTGTTGCCGCAGCGGCCGTGGTCGCGATCGTGTTGCCCATCACCGCACAAACGCAGAGCGCCACGGAAATCTACCAACAGGAACGCGCCAATTGCCTGTCCGGCAACACCATCCAGTCGCGCGCCGACTGCCTCTACGAAGCTCGCTCCGTGCTGCGTGACCGGCGCGCTGGGGACCTCGAGCCCAGCGACGCAAACGCTGTCGCCACTCCATCCGGGGATAGCGGCAGCATGGCCGCCCTGCCGGCGCGCGCAGACCGCCACTGAACCTCTTTCAGCCGGCTGCTGGCGCCCCATTGGCGCGCCGCCGCGTTACCTTGCATGCCCGTCGTGTCAGGAAAATATGACGGGCAGGGACACCTGCACCTCATCGGCACCACCGGCCGTGCAGCGCATGCGCTTGACGGCGGCCTGAACGTACTTGTGGTACTCCTTGGGGCCTGATTGCGGCAGCACGTCGACGACTTGGTTGCCGCGGATCTTGATCAGTGTCTGCACCGTGCCCTTGAGACCGACGCGGTCGATGGCCTCTTCCAGCGCGGAGGCCAGCACGGCCTCGTAGCCTGGGCAGGCCAGGCTGATCTCGCGCTTGATGACGGCGGGCGCAGCGGGCGGCGGTGGTGCGGGCACAGGCGCGGGTGCTGCCGCCACGACAACAGTTTCCTTCGGCGGCTGCGCCTGCACGACCTGGATGGGCGCGGGCGGTGGCGCGACGACGGGCACGACCTCGGGCGGCGGCACATAGGCCGGCGGTGGAGCGACCTTCTGCACCGGCTCGATCTTGACGACCTTGGGCGGCGGCGGCGGCGGTGGGGGTGGTGGTAGCACCTCGGGCAGCAGGGCCATTTCGATGGGCTTCTTGATCGCGTCGACGGCCTTGGACGCCAGGCCGGTCGTCAGCCCCCAGCCCAGCACGATGTGCAGGCCGACGACCAGGGCAATGCCGGTGCCGCGGTTGGCGCCGGCAGGCGGCTTGAGCTGTGAACGCAGCGGCGCTGCCGTAGCAAGAGGCGCAGGCGCAACGAGACGGCGCGGCGCGGGGCGGGTGTCGTCCAGCGTCAGGCCGCCGGAGATGCCCGGTGAAAGAACTGCACTCATGAATCTCTCCTACTGCGAGTCGTCCAGGAACTGCTCGCTGCCGGTCACGCCGAGCTTGGTCAGCCCGGCCTGGTGGGCCGCCGTCATGACGGCGGCGAAGTTGTCGTACTTGGCACCGGGCTGCGGGCGCACATGAACCTCGGGCTGCGTGGCCTGCTTGCCGGCGGCGTCCAGGCGCTCGCGCAGCGAGATCTGGTCGGCGATGGCCTCGCCGTTCCACAGCACGGCATCCGGCGTGATGTCCAGCCGCACGACCTCGGGTGGCGTGGGCGGCGGCGCGCTGGGCGGTGCGATCGGCAGGTTGAGCTTGACGCTGTGCAGTTGCACCGGGATGGTGATGATGAGCATCACCAGCAGCACCAGCATGACGTCGATCAGCGGCGTGGTGTTGATGTCCGGCACCGGCAGGGCCGACGTGACCTGGCGGCGCGCGCGGGCCGCCTTGCGCAGAGGTCCCGCACTCATAGCGCCCTCGCTGGCGGCTCGGTGATGAAGCCCACCTTGGCGATGCCGGCGCGCTGGGCGGCCAGCAGCACGCGGCCCACGGGGGCGTAGTCGCTGCCGGCGTCACCGCGCACATGCACCTCGGGCTGGGGCTGCTGCTGGGCGATGCCCTTGAGCCGCTCGAACAGCGCGTCCTTGCTGGCCACGGGTGCATCGAACCAGTAGAGCTTGCCATCGCGTGAGACGGTGATGACCACGTCCTTGGGCTCGCTCTCGCGCACCTCGTTGCGCTGCTTGGGCAGCTCCACCGGCACCGAGAAGTTCACGACCGGGATGGTGATGAGGAAGATGATGAGCAGCACCAGCATGACGTCGACGAGCGGCGTCGTGTTGATGGACGAGACCGCCTCGTCGGCACCCTGCGCAATCTGGATGGCCATGGCGCAGTGCTCAGGCCAGGGCGGGGCTCAGGCCCGCCGGCTGCTCCGCAGAGGCGGGCTCTTCGTGTGCCGAACCCAGCAGCACCGAGTGCAGCTCGCCGGAGAAGTCGCGCACGTCGTCCAGCACCAGTGCGTTGCGGCGCAGCAGCGCGTTGTAGCCCAGCACGGCAGGCACGGCGACGAACAAGCCGATGGCCGTCATGATCAACGCCTCACCCACCGGGCCGGCCACCTTGTCGATGGAGGCCTGGCCGGCCACGCCGATGGCGGTGAGCGCGTGATAGATGCCCCAGACCGTGCCCAGCAGGCCGACGAAGGGCGAGGTGGAGCCGACGGTGGCCAGCAGGCTCAGGCCCGTGGAGAGCTGGCGCTGCACGCGCTCGGTGGCGCGGTGCAGGGAGAGGTCCACCCAGTCAGCGAAGTCGACCTTGGCGCGCAGGCCGTGGTGGCGCTGCGTGGCCTCGAGGCTGGCTTCGGCGATGTAGCGGAAGGGGCTCTTCGGAGACAGCTTCTCGGCGCCCGCCTTGACGGTGCCGGCGCTCCAGAAATCCCGCTGCGCGGCACGCGACTGCACGCCCAGGCGGGCCTGCTGCAGCAGCTTGGTGATGATGACGTACCAGCTGCCCGCGCTCATCGCGACGAGGGTGAAGAGCACGACCTTGGTGACCGCGTCGCTCTTCTCCCAGACGGCGCCGACGCCATAGGGGTTGTCGCCCTGGGCCTGGGCGGCGCTGGCGATGAGGAGCAGGGCGAGCGGGGCGAGGGCGCGACGGGCAAAGATGGAGGCGTTCATCGGCGTGTGTGGAGTAAAGCAGAGGGACCGGGGCAGTGTGCGCAGCGCCCTGCGAAGCGCGAACTAAGCTTTTCGCGTTAGCTCATGCAGCGGCGTGAAGACGCGCGGGCATGGCCTCATGGGCAAGCTGCGGCGCGGCGTTACGCGCGGGCGCCAACAGGCCCAGGCGCTTCAAATGCGTGCGCAGCACATTGCGCGTGATGCCCAGCAACGCCGCGGTATGCACCTGGTTGTGGTGGCAGTGGCGGTAGGCGGCGCGGACCAATGCGGACTCGACGCGCGCGTGCAGCGCCTGGGGCGCCTCGTCGAAGAGCCGATCGAAAACGCGCTCCAGCACCTCCTCGGCCACCGCTTCCGCCGGCGGCGCAACGACCGCCGGCCCGGGCCGCGCCACCGCATGCAACTGCAGATCCTCGCGGGCGATGCTGCCGTCGCGGCAGATGATCAGCGCGTAATGGATGACGTTTTCCAGCTCGCGGATATTGCCGGGCCAGGCGTAGCCGAGCAGTGCGTCGCGCGCATCCGCGCTGAGGCGCACCTGCGTGAGCCCGAGGCGGCGGCTGTAGACCTCGATGAAATGCTCGGCCAGTGCAAGGATGTCGCCCGGCCGCTGGGCCAGCGGTGCGAGTTGCAGCGTGGCGACGCTGAGTCGGTAGTAGAGGTCGGCGCGGAAGTGGCCGGCCGCCACGGCCTGCTCCAGCCGCACATTGGTGGCGGCCACGAGGCGCACGCGCACGTCGATGGGCTTGCGCGAGCCGATGCGCACGACCTGGCGTTCCTGCAGCACGCGCAGCAGCTTGACCTGCACGGACGGCGGCAGGTCGCCCACCTCGTCGAGGAACAGCGTGCCGTCGGCGGCGGCCTCGAACCAGCCCGCGCGCGCGCTGGTGGCGCCCGTGTAGGCACCGGCTTCATGGCCAAAGAGCTCGGCTTCGACCAGCTGCTCGGTGAAGGCGCCGCAGTTGACGGCCAGGAAGGGGCCGCGGCGGCCGCTGCTGTTGTGGATGTGGCGGGCGATCAGCTCCTTGCCGGTGCCGGTCTCGCCAATGATCAGCACGGTGGCGTCGCTCGCCGCCACGCGCTCGGCCTGGGCCAGCAGCGCACGCGAGGCCGGGTCGTCGAAGACCAGCGCCTTGGCGCGGATCGACAGCACCTGGTGCTGGGAGTCGGGGAAGGTGAGCAGGCGTGTCATTGCCCGGCACTCTAGGCACCGCCCGCCAAAGAGGGAACGCCGCTTTGCGCAGATGGATATGCGCTCAGCGCGGCGACCACCCCCTACATCGTCAGTACTTCCAGCTCAAGGTGGCGCTGACGCTGCGCGGTGCGGCGTAGTAGGCCTGGTCCCATTTCAGGCTGCCGAGGTAGGTCGTGTCGGCCACGTTGTTGACGGCGAGGCCGGCGCTCCACTGCCTGTTGAACTCCCAGCCGGCGTTCAGGTCGACGACGGCGTAGGCCTTTTGCCTGACGACCTGCGCCGGGTCGCTGATCTCGCTCTGCCAGCGCACGGCGGCGCCGAGCTTGAGCTGGGGCAGCAGCTGGTAGGTGGAGCTCAGGCGCAGCACGCGGCGCGGGATGTAGCGGTTGACGTCTTCACCGCTGCTGCCCTTCAGGCGCAGCTGCGTCCAGCCGCCGGCAATGCGCCAGTCGGGCGTCAGCTTGCCGGACAGCTCCAGCTCATAGCCGGTGCTGGTGGCGGTGATGCCCTCGTAATAGGCGCTGAAGTCGGGGCGGGTGCCAGCCTGCACCGGCACGTTCTGCTGGCGGGTGCGGAAGACGGCGGCGCTGGCGTTGAGCTGGCCATCGAGCCATTCGGTCTTGATGCCGGCCTCGAGGTTGCTGCCCTCCAGCGGGCCCAGCGGCTTGCGGTTGATGTCGGCTTCGAGCTGCGGGTTGAAGACCTCGGCGTAGCTCGCGTAGGCGCTGGTGCTGGCGCTCAGGTCCAGCACGGCGCCGAGATAGGGTTTGACGGCGCTGTGGCTGTAGGCCTGCTCGACGCCGTAGCTCATGCCGCTGTTGCGCACGCGGGTGGCGTTGAAGCCTGTCACCAGTTTGAGCGCGTCGCTGACGCTGAACTGGGCGGCGGCGTAAGCGCTCTCGCGGCGGCGCGACACGTCGGAGCCGTCGGTCGACGCGCCGAAGGCCGGCTTGGGGAAGGCACCGTTCCAACCCTGCAGGCCGGGCACGGCCGCGCCGATATTGCCGGCGTAGAGCGAGAGCTCGCTGAGCGTCTGGCGGCCGCCGTTGAGGCCGAGCATCAGCTGGTGCTCGCGGCCGAACAGGCTGAACGGGCCGGAGACGTAGACGTCGGCGACGCTGTCCACGTATTTGCCGTCGAAGGCCGAGGGGTAGGCGTACAGCCCACTGTCCGGCACGCCGCCGGGGTTGGGCGTGCCATAGACGTAGAAGAGCTCGCTGGGCGTGCTGCGGCTGCGCCGCGAGGCGGTGGCGCGCGCCTGCCAGCCGCCGCCGAGGTCGTGGCTCAGTTCGGCAAAGGCTTCGGTGTCGCGGTTGGTCCACCAGGCCCAGTCGGCCGCCGAGCTGGTGTTGCGCGAGTAGTCGATGCGCTTGCCGGTGCTGTCCACCATCGGCAACGCGCCCCACATCGGGCTGTCGGCCTTGCTGCGCTGGGCGTTGAGGCCGACAGTCAGCAGGGTGTTGCGACCGATGTCCAGCTCCAGCACGCCGTAGCCCAGGCTGCGGTGCTGGCTGTAACGGTCAAGCCAGCTGTCCTTGTCTTCGTCGGCGAGCACGAAGCGGCCGCGCAGCGAACCGTCGCCATTCAGGCTGCCACTCACATCGGCTTCGACGCGATGCTGGTTCCACGAGCCCAGCGTCAGCGCGGCGC
The DNA here is from genome assembly GCF_056401875.1 of Roseateles sp. P4_D2. Classification (NCBI taxonomy): domain Bacteria; kingdom Pseudomonadati; phylum Pseudomonadota; class Betaproteobacteria; order Burkholderiales; family Sphaerotilaceae; genus Roseateles; species Roseateles sp. P4_D2. The sequence goes on from NZ_JBFUIM010000014.1 coordinate 177,520, forward strand.
TGGCGGCGAAGGCCTTGCTGGCGGCGCGCTTGCGGATGAAGTTGACCGTGGCCGACGGGTTGCCCGTGCCGGCGAGCAGGCCGGTGGCGCCGCGCAACACCTCCACGCGCTCGAAGGCGGCGGTGTCCAGCGCGCCCCATTGCGCGCCGTTGGCGAAAGGCAGGCCGAGGCCGTCGACCTGGAAGTTCTGGATGTCGAAGCCGCGCGCGCTGAAATAGGTGCGGTCGGTTTCGACGCGTTCGACCAGCACGCCCGGGGTCAGGTCCAGCAGCTTGTTGACGTCGGTGAGGCCGAAATCGCGGATCTGCTGCTGGCCGATGACGGTGACGGACTGCGGCGTCTCGCGCAGTGTCATCTCCAGCCGCGTGGCGCCGCTGCTGCTCTTCTCGTCGTCCGCGGCCTTGGCCTGCACGCGCACGGTGGGCAGGGTCGCGCCGGCGGCCTCCACCGGGGTCTGCTGCGCCAGGGCGGCGCTCGCGGCCAGGGTCAGCGGGGAGAGGATCAGGACGGTCTTTGATTTCATGCTTCTGAAGGACGCAGGGCGGGAGCGGAAGGCGCTTGGGGCGCGTGTCGGCGGGCGCGGGCCTTGCGCAGCCAGATCAACACGCCGGTGACGGAAAGCACGGCGATGGCCAGCCCCAATGCCGAAACGAGGATGCGGCCGGGCAGGCCGAGGATGCGACCGGAGTGGATCGGGAACTGGGCCTGCAGATAGAGGTCGCCCGCCGTGCCCTCGCCCGGGATCAGCGCGCCGGCCGGGCGGCCGTCGCGGCCGTCGATGTAGATCCAGGGGTTGCCCAGGCCGCCGTCGCCGTGGTCATTGCCGGGCTGGAAGAAGCCGACGCCGTAGACGCCATATTCCGCGGCGTAGAAGATGCCGCCCGCCGGCGCATTCAGGCCGCGCTCGCGCGCCTGGACCTGGGCGGCCGCCAGGGCCTGGGCGCGCGTCAGCGTCGGCGCGATGGGCTTGGCGCTCGGCTGGCGGGTCTCGAAGGCACTGGGCGTGATGCGCGAGACCGCCGACACCAGCGGCACCACGACCTGCTGGCGCAGATTCATCGCCACCGAGGTCAGCGCCACAACCAGCACCAGCAGCCACAGCCACACGCCGCCGCTGCGATGCAGGTCGAAGGTCAGCGCGTGGCCCCCCTTGGCCCAGCGGAAGGCAAAGGACTTGCGCCACTGGCGCCGGCTGGGGAAGGACAAGTAGATCGCGACAAAGCAGTCCAACACCCAGACCAGGCCGATCAGGCCCATCAGCCAGATGCCCCAGGCGATGCCGCCGGACTCCGGCAGGTGCAGGCCGTAGTGCAGCGCGTACAGGAAGGGCAGCAGGTTCTCGCGCGACAGCGACAAGGCGCCCCACTGCCGGCGGGCCTGCACGGCGCCGGTGGCGGGGTCGACGGCGAGCTGGTTGAAGCCCAACGGCTTGTCCGCATCGCGCGGCTCGACCATGGCCAGCAGCGAGTGGCCGGCCTCCGCCTGCAACGGGAGGTAGCGCACCCGCAGTCGCGGGTCGGCGGCCTCGAGCGCATCGGCAAGCTCCAACGCCGGGCGGGCCGGCCCCGCGCTGCTGGCTTCGAAGAACTGTGGGTTGAGCGCGGCGTCCAGCTCGTGGTCGAAGGCGATGACCGACCCGGTCAGCCCGGCGATGAACAGAAAAACCGCCGCCGCCAGGCCGAACCAGCGGTGCAGGAGAACCAGTAACGCACGCATAAGCAGCCATGCTAGCACTCAAATGCGAATCATTTGCATTCGTATTTGAACGAACACTGACTTACGCCCCCTCTGGGTAGACGAGGGCAAACTCGGCGGCGCCTTGAAGCCTTTGACGCCATGAACCGCCGCCTTCTTGCTCTCACCGTCACCCTGCTCGCCGTCCTGCCGCTGGCCACCTGTGCCGTCTTGAGCCGCATCTCCGACGGCCACCTCGACATCGAGCAGGCCGAGCTGCAGGCCCGCATCGCGCCGCGCTTCCCGACGCATCACTGCAAGCTCCTCATCGCCTGCCTGGACCTGTCCAACCCCGTCGTCGTGCTGACCGAGGGCGAGGACCGCATCGGCCTCACCGCCGACGCCAAGGTCGTGCTGGGCACCCGCGAGCGCATCGGCCGCGTCGGCTTCTCCGGCCGGCCGCGCTATGTGCCGGCCGAGGGCCAGCTCTTCCTGGACGACGTGCAGATCACGACGCTGGAGTTCGCCGGCTTGCCCGAGGAGTACGCCGCGATCGTGAAGCTGCAAGGGCCGGGGATGATCAACGCACAGCTGCAGGCTCGTCCCGTCTACACCATCGATGCGAGCACGGCGAAGGGTGCGCTGGCGAAGATGGCGGTGAGGGATGTGAAGGTGGTGAATGGGAAGCTGAGGGTCAGCTTCGTGCAGTAGGGTCGGTAGCAACAGGGCGGCAGGCTCCCGTTGTCTTCATGGCGTCCGCTGGGCATCATCGGTGCCAGCGCTTGCCAGTCACGGTGAGCGCATGGCAGCAACCCGAGGGAGACCGACATGGGAATGAACGTTGCAGCGATGGCAGGCAGCGGCGAAGCCGAGACCTTGATGGACGTCAACACGACGCCGTTGATCGACGTGATGCTGGTGCTGTTGGTGATGCTCATCCTGACCATCCCGACCCAGCTGCATTCGATCAGCCTGGACATCGGGCTGGGCGGCAAGTCACAACCCAAGCCGGTCATCCACACGGTCGCCATCGACTTCGACGGCACGGTCTACTGGGACGACCAGCCCCTGGCCAACCGCGCCGCCGTCGACGCCAAGATGCAGGAAGTCGGCGCCCTTGCCGAGGCCGCGCAGCCCGAGGTGCACATCAAGCCGAACAAGTTGGTGGACTACAGCGCCTTCGCTGCCGTGATGGCCTCCGCGCAGCGGCACAGCGTCAAGAAGCTGGGCGTGGCGGGGAACGAGCAGTTCAGTAGCTAGGCGCCGGTTTACTGACTGCGCCGCTGCTGGCCTTCGCGATACAGCAGGGCGCCGACCTCGCCAAACCGCGAGGTCGTCTTCCGACAGGCGATCGCGGGAATGGTCCACAGAGAAGCACTACACCGTTCGACCGCTGGACCTGCTGCGCACGCATCACGAACGCATCGAAGCGTGGATGTTGGAACAGGCAGGAGTGGCGTTCGATGCCACCAAGGCCGCCATGTCGCTGCGCTCGGTGGCCTGAGCAACAGTCCTGCTCTTAAGCTTTCGGCGCGCCCTCGTCCGTATGTACGGCAGGGCGGGTCCACAGGGCGGCAGCTCGACCGAGCCCGAGTCAAGATTCGGGACGGTCAGATCATGGTGCTCGGCTATGAGGACCATGGCTTCAGCGCCAAGAGCCCAAAGCCTGTGCCGCAGGTGTGGTGGTGCGACCCCGTCCGCGAGCCCGTCGATGAGCAAGAAGCCCGAGCCAAGGCCAAGTTCCCGCCCACTATGGGCAAGTCTCGGCGCGAGCTGGATCAGCCAGGCAACGTGCCGGCCAGCGTCGCCGAATGCGCGCCGGAGGATTTCAAATGAACTACGACGACACACACGTTAATGAGGCTGCGCTGAGCGTGGTGCGCGGTTCCGACTTCGACATGGCGGTGATGGTCGATGAGTCGGGGAAGCCGATGCGCTACCTCTACAGTTGTCCGCCGTTTGGCGTGCCGAGCGACAGGGCATATAAACTGTCTCGATGGGTGTGCCGTTATGGCGATTGAAGCTGTGTATTTGCCGGCGGAGATTGCCGACTTGCTTACTGATCTGCACTCGGTGGCATACGAGTTGGGTCAAGTGATTGACCTCTGCCAGCTGGCCCTGCGAATGAGCAAGGACTCCAACTTCATTGCTCAGCACGTCGACGGCGTCGTCAAAGGGGCCGTCGTTAGCTATTTCAAGTGTTTCGGCAGTCAAAAGCGCACCGCGCTGTCGCATGCTGACGCTGCGGAATTTGGGCTTGCCGAGTTGCACGAAACGTACAAGGAACTTCGGGACAAATACGTGTCCCACTGCGTTGCGCCGTTAGATGAGGGGCGGATAGAAGCGCACGTCGAATTCCAAAACGGTGAAGCCGTCAGGCTGGTTAGGAGCTCCTATCACCGGTCAGCAGTGCTCTGCGGCCCGAAGCACGCGGAGGACCTCATCAAGCTAGCCTCTGCGGCCGAAGATCTGGTGCTTGGTCGCATCAAAACTGAAAGGGCGAATGTCGCAATCCAACTTGTTGGCATGCCGGAAGCGGCTCTAACAGCTGCATCGAACGGCATGGAGCACCACTATTCGGATTGGGAGTCAGCGTTGAAGAAGAAGCGTTGACACTTGCAAATGCGGGAGGCTGCAGTGGCAAGCGAATTGGTGACAGAAAAGCGGACATACCCAGACCCCGGTGTCTACTGCGGGGTGGCCGACAGCGACAGGTCGGCTGGCGTGTTTGATCCAGCGCTAGCCACATCATGCTGCTGACACTTTGGCTGGTGCCGCTGAGCCTGAATAGCCTGGAGCACGACACAGCATGCAGTAAGCAGGCGGAGCTATGGTCGAAGACAGGCTAGCTGGAGGCAGGCCGCTTCGGCCCTTCGATCAACTGGGCTTGCACCAAGCTGCTCAGCAGCCTGGTAAATGGCTTGATGTCCTGGTCCGACGACGCGGCATCAAGCGCTCGCATGTATTCGTCGCGGATATCCAAAGTGACGACTGTCCACGGCCATCCGCCGGTGGCCAGCATGAGGTTCATGATGAACCGAGCCAGCCGTCCATTGCCGTCCATGTAAGGATGGATGAACACGAAGACGAAGTGCCCGAGCACTGCTCGCACGCAGGGCTCGGTTTCGGCTTCGAGCAGGTCGAATAGCAGCGGCATCGCATCGCGAACAGCCTCAGGTGGAAGCGGCGTGTGTCTGGCGTTCTTGATGAACACCTGCGAGCCGCGCCAACCCGCGAGTTCTGAAGGCTTTACCAGCCCGACCTGGACGGATGGGGACCAGAGTGCCAAGTACCAGTCTTGAAGGTCACCTCGTAGGCGTGCTCCCGGGTTCTGGCCTTCCAGCACCCGCAGCAGGCTCGCGCGCACAGCCTTGTGCGCTTCGAAGTAGCCTTTGGCAGCCATCGCGTTACGTTCTTGGCGATCGCGTTCCGTATCGCCCGAGCCCCAGGTGCCCTTGCGCACACGGTCGATCATCTCCGGAGTGACTTGGTAGCCTTCGATGGACAGCGAGTGATAGGCGTCGGCCAGGTATCGCACCTCAGCTTCGTCCAGGTATTCCTGCGGCGTGCCTTGCGTGCGCACGGGGGTTGTCCAGGCCTTCATGACCTGCTCCCGCATCAGCTCCCACATGGCCTTGATTCGCGCGCAGTACGGTGACTCCGGAAGTGTTCGAGCAGACTGGACCGGCACGTCGAATGGGTTTTGCTCGACGATGCTATGGCCGGCTGACCTCATTGTCTTGAGCACTCCGTCAGCCAGCTCCGCGCGGTCAACGGCGCGGAGAGCGCCGGCGATGCGCCCGGCGATGGTCGTGTGGTTGCCGTCGAGAAGGATTCGATTGAGGGCGGAGGTGTCCTTCAGCATGCCGAGCGCGAGTTGCATGGTGAGCGCATCAGCCTGCCAGACATTCGGCGTAGCTCGCACAAGGGCAGCCTCCAGCGACAAAGCGCGCAGGCCCTGGGCCTCGCCGAGTTGGTCTGCTGGAGGCATCTCCTTGACGCGCAGGTCAAACACGGACGTCCCTGCTGGCAAGGTTAGTGCGTTATTGGTGCCCTTGAGCGCGTTCACCTGGATCTGACGCGGAAGCGTGCTCGAGCCTGTGTGCAGTTTCAGGCTGAGTTCGGCGTTGATGTGCCAATCGCTGCCGAAGCGTTCGTCGCAGTAGCCGCGAACGAAGTGCCGCATTGAGGCGAACCAGGTTGTTGTGTCGCCAAGGTCTTCCTCGGGCCGGGAGGGCATGTACCAGCCGCGGATGATCGGACGAAGACGCCCACTCTCGACCAAGCGCTCAAGGTGTGTCCGCGACAGATCAGCGGTGCGAACGACAACGCGGCCTTGCTTTTGAAGGTCGTGGAGCTTCTGAAGCGATGTCGCGAGTTTGACGTTAGGACTGGCCATGTGGGTGCGGCACGTCCGAGGTGCTGTGGCAACTAGCGTAAAAGCCGCTGTGGCATTACACGTTTTATGCGTTGAATTATTACACGTTAAAGCTGCTAAGGCAATTCCCGTCTAGGCCGTAGAAGTTTATGTAAGCCTTTGATTTTAAAGCGTAGAAACAAACCAGGTCGATTGCGAATAGAGTTGCAAATACAAGCCGTATTCGGAAGGGGATTGGCGTAAAGGATGTCCGCTTGGTGTCGCAAGTTCGCGTCCAAGCCGCACTGATCAGCCGCTGGCGTGACGCGAGCATGGCTGCATGTGGGCCGATGGTGGGGATCGGCAGCGGTCATTGATGGCCACCCACCCTGGTGCTCGTTGGTGCCGCGACGTCAGCCTGTTGCTAGACGCCGATTCCGGGTGACTACCAGCCACACATTTCCGCATGGGCCCACTGACTGCTTGTTGGAGTCGCCGTCGTTCGACCATTCACTATCGAATGCCTCGACCAGCCTGCAGCGGAAATCCGACCGACGTCCGATCGGCGAGATTGAGGGACAGCCGCCCTGCTGCACCCTCAACAGCCAGGCGTTGACACTTCGTTGACACCACCTACCTACAGCAGGCCAGATGTTGAAGCTAACCTATTGATTTTGTTGGTAGGCCGTATTGGACTTGAACCAATGACCAAAGGATTATGAGTTTGCGCGGCACAGTGCGTACCTAAGGAAGTGTACCGAAGCCCTGCGTAGCCTGGAAGAGCTGAAAGTACTTTGGTGACAGTAACTTAGCGGATTTGAGCGAAAGCGCCAAGAGCTGATGGATGTACCGCAGGTGTACCGAAGCTCTCGGTACTTGGGGCTCGGGCATCGATGAAGTCGCCCTGATCACCGCCGCTCTCGACGCCCATGCGGTACCCCATCGCGCGATAGCCCCGCTGCCGCTTGTCCCACATCCGCAGCAGCGCTGGATGGCCGGTATCGACGAAGTCGATGATCCGCACGTCTGACTTGCTGGCGTGCTCGCGGTGCAGGCGCCCTGCGTACTGCTGCAACGTGCCTTTCCAGGAAACCGGCATCGCCAGCACCAAGGTGTCCAGCGGCGGATGGTCGAAGCCTTCGCCGACAAGTTTCCCTGTGGCCAGCAGGATGCGCGGCGCGTCAGGTGGCAGCGCATCCAACGCGGCAACGAGGGTGGCGCGCTGCTTCTTCGACATTCGCCCATGCAACACGAACGGCGGCGGCACCTGCGCGTTCAGGGCCACGAGGATTGCGTCGAGATGTTCGGTGCGCTCGGTCAGCACGAGCACCTTGCGGCCTTGCTCAAACGCCGTTGCGGCTTCTGCGGCGATGGCCTGCGTGCGGGCCAGGTCATTGGCCAAGTGGCGGAACACGTCTTGGATGCCTGCTGTCGCGGCCAAGTCGATGCGCGCAAAGCGTGATCGCGGCACCACCTCCAAGTCGTGAGGCGCACTGGCAGGCCTTGCAGCCGTATGCCGGATCGGCCCGCACTGCATGAAGATGACGGGCTGCTGGCCATCGCGGCGGATCGGCGTGGCAGTCAGACCCAGAACGAACCTGGCTTTCGTCTGCTTGAGGATGGCGTCGAACGAGGTGGCGCCGACATGGTGGCACTCGTCCACCACGATCTGCCCATAGTTCTCGACCAGTGCATTGACCTCGCCCTGGCGGGACAGCGACTGCATCACGGCGATGTCGATATGGCCGGTGGGCTTGGCCTTGCCGCCGCCAATGGCGCCGATCACGCCTTTCCCGACGCGCAGGAAGGCCTGCAAGCGTTCCTGCCACTGCTTCAGCAACTCGGTGCGATGAACCAGCACCAATGTGTTGACGCCGCGCCTGGCGACGATGGCCGCTGCCGTCACCGTCTTGCCGAAGGCGGTGGGCGCGCACAGCACGCCGGCATCGTGCTGCAGCATGGTGGCCACGGCCAGTTCCTGGTCGGGTCGCAAGGTGCCGACGAAGTCGGCTTGGATAGGCTCGCCTGGGAATCGCTCGTCCCGCAGGTCGCAATGGATGCCGTTGTCCTTCAGCAAAGCGCGTGCTGCGTCCAGGCAGCCCCTCGGCAAGGCGATGTGCTGCGGGTAGTTCTCGGCGTTGCCGATGACGCGCGGCTTGTCCCACACCGACATGCGCATGGCCTGCGCCTTGTAGAACTCGGGGTTCTGGAAGGCCGCCAAGCGAATCAGGCGGTTGGCCAAGGCCTGGGGCAACGCGCTCTTCTCGAAGTAGACCAGGTTGGCCAGCGTCACGGTCAAGGCCCGAGGCATGGTGCCGGCCAGCTTGCCTGTCTTGGTGGCCTGGCGCTTCCAGGGCGTTGCCAGGTCCTCGTCGTCGATGAAGGTCACGTCCAGCGGATGAACGCCACCGGTGGCGCGCAGAACAGTCGGCTCGATGTCGTGCGGCGCCATAGGCTGGATCCCAGCGAGAAACGCCCACTGGTCGGTGTGCGGCCGCAGCGCGGCATCCACGAAGACGCTGCAGCCGCGCTCGCGTGGGTGCTTCTGCAGAGGCAGCGCGATCAGGTTGCCAAAGCCGCCTTTGGGCATCGAGTCCTGGTTGGGAAACAAGCGGTCGTAAGACGCTAGCCTGAGCTGCCGGGTGCGCGCACAGGTGTGGCTGATGATGGCTGTACCGAGGCGCCGGGCATCGCGCGCCGACACACGGCCGGCGAAAAAAACCCATGCATGCGCGCCCTGCCCCGAACGTGAAATCTCCAGCGCGGCCGGCACGCCCAACTCGTCGCATGACAGCATGAACGCCTGGGCGTCGTGCTGCCAATCTGCCTCGTCGAAATCGACGGCCAGAAAGTAGCAGGTATCGTCCTCCAGCAGCGGGTAGACGCCCACGGTCTGCTTGCCTGCCAGGTGGTCGTAGATCACAGCGTCCGACAGCGGCACCGGCAGCCGGTACCCACAGTCGCCGCACTTGATGCGGGGCTTCTCACAGACCCCGGCCCGCCACTCATTGGCGCAAGCCGGTGCGTAGCCCGACTTGCCCGAGGTCTTGCCCTCCCAGCGGACTGGATAGACGTCGGTGCGGCCCCTGAAGAGGCGCCTGAACAGCGCCACCTTCTCAGCCGTGGACAGAATAGCCTTCGGGGTTTCTGGCGCAGGCGCAGGCACCGGAGCAGTCAGCATCGGTTGCGGCGCGGCTGTGGGCGACGCGTGCCACGCAATGCCGTGCGACTCCAGCAGCGCTACGAGCCGCACGTTCTCGGCTTGCAGCGCATGGAGGTCCGCGGGCTCAGTCAGCTCGACCTTGGCATCGGCCCATGACAGCGAAGACTTTCCAGCTGGCTTGCTCATCGAGCCTTACGCTGCCAAGCGCTCCCTGAACTCTTCTCGCTTGCTCCAAGCTATCGGCGTGATGTCGTAACTGCGCAGGGCGTCCTGGACGGCCTCGCTCACCTTATGGTCTCGATCATTCAGAACTGCGAAGGCCAGGGAATCCGCCGGACGGACATCCTTGGTATCGACCCACGCAAAGGCCGCACTTTGGGCGTTGTCCTTGTTGGGGTTGTTGATGACACGCAGGATTCGTTCAGGTGCGCGCCTGGACTTGGGCACGACGAAGTCGAATTGGTGGTTGTATCGGCTGTGGCCGACGAAGTTCGCCCGAGGCGTGTAGCGCACATCGGCGTCGTCCAGCCACAAGGCCACGTCTTCAAAGAAGAAGCTCTCGACGTTGGCGCGGGCCACGTAGAACAGGTCGTTCACGGCCAGGATCGCCTGCACCAGGCTATGTTTGCGAAGTGGGAAGTTGTCCTCCGTGGCCTTGATTTCAAGCGCATCAGCGTTTTGCTGCACACCGAAGCCGTTCAGCGTGGCAGCCAGCAGTGCCTTGCGGCGCGGGGTGTCAATTTCGCAGCCTGACTGCGCCAGGTCGGCGAGTGTGTAGCCGTCATCGGTCAGCATCCACTCTTGCCCCTGCTGACGAAGGTAGATTTGGATGTAGTCGTTGTGACGATCCAGGTACGGCGTGGTGATCTCCACCCAGCCATTGACTTCTCGCCAGGCCGTCTTGGCCTTCAGCCAGTCGTAGTAGCTACGGATCAGGTCGTCCGTTGCTTTCATGAGAACAGCCCTCGCACGATATTGGGCCGCTCGACGACTCCGCAGTAGGTCATGAAGTCCTGGAGAACCTGCCACGCATCGTCGGGCTGGCTGAGCATTCCGACCGGAACCTCCACGGCCCACTTGTCGCCATAGCCTTCTCGGTAAACGTGCAGGTGAGGCACGCCCACCTCAGTGCCATCCGGGTTGCGATGCGGTGCGGCAAAGTCGAGCCGGGCCAGCACGACGACCTGCCTTCCACGCGCCTGATAGCCCGTGGTGAGAGCTATGCGCTTGCGGTTGATATCCAAGGAGAATTGCTCTCGCTCATCACGCGAGATCAAGGGCACTTCGATGCGACCACCAAGGTCGGGAAATTGGAAGGCGCCCTGCAGTGCTGGCACCTTCTCCATCTTCAGCAGCGCTTCCGCATCTGACTGCGCGAGGGCGTCATTGGCCATGGCTCGCGCCCTGTGTCGATGTGTTAAACAGTCGCTCAAGCGTATCGGGCAGCAATATCGCGTTCTCCTGGCGAATGGCAGTGCGCTTGGCCTTCAGGGTGGTGGTGACCTGGGCATGGAGCTGATTGAATGCTTGCTGAACAGGCAAGGACGGCAATGGCACTTCGAGAGTCATAAGCTTCTCCAGTCTCAGTGTGCGGTTGCCGAAGGAGCGAATGCCCAATTAGGGATAGGAGCGGTCAGGCCGGATGTCTACCGCTCTGCGGATGATGGGCGCAACGCCACCCTGTGTTGTCATGGTCCAAGCCCTCATTCGCCGGCCTCCACATCACCCCGGCTGACACCCCGCCCCTCCAGTTCCCGCCGCGTCTTGTCCAGCTCCGCTTCCAGCAGCCTGGCGTCCGGCAGTACGGTCTGGTACTCGGCGGCCATCACCTTGTTGGGCAGGCCCTCCAGGGCATAGTGCGCCTCGTTGCTCCCCTTGCTGGCGCACAGCACCAGGCCCACGGGCGGGTTCTCGCCGGGCTTCATCCAGTGTTCGCGGGCGTAGTTCAGGTACATGTGCATCTGGCCCGCGTCGGCATGGCTGAATCTACCGATCTTCAGGTCGATGACAAGCAGACAGTGCAGCCGGCGGTGGAAGAACAGCAGATCGACACGGAACCAGGCGTCGTCCAGCCGGAGGCGCCGCTGCCGGCCCACGAAGGCGAAGTCGTCGCCCAGCTCAAGCAGGAAGTCGGCCAGGTGCTGGATAAGCGCGTCTTCTAGGTCTGATTCCGAGTACTCGTCCTTGAGGTTGAGGAATTCCAGGACGAAGGGGTCCTTGAGCGCCTGCTCAGGAGTGATGACATCGCCGGCCTCGGCAGCTTCAGCCTTGCGCAGCATGGCCGCCTTGTTGTGCGACAGGGCGATGCGCTCATAGAACTGGCTGTTGACCTGACGGTCGAGCTGACGCACGCTCCAGCCACAACGCAGGGCCTCGGTTTCGTAGAAGGCGCGCGCGGCTTCGGACTTGACGGACAGCAGGCGCACATAGGCCGACCAGGGCAGCGGGAAGGCTTGGGCCAGTGCAGGTAGGCCCATCGATTCTCCAGACACTGTCTGGAGAATCTGCAGGCTAGAGGATTTCGCAGACAGTGTCTGCAAAATCTGCTCGGCAGGCCAGGCAAGGTAGAAAGCGCGCATTTGCCAGAGGTTCTGGCGGCTGAAGCCGCGCCCAAAGCGGGCAGTCAGGTCTTCAGACAAGCGCTTGATCAATGCGTCGCCGTAAGCAGCTCGGCCCCGCCCACCCTGCTCGAATTCGACGATGCGTCGGCCGATCTCCCAGTAGCTGGCCGTCATCAGCGCATTGACGCTGCGTGCGGCGGCATGACGGGCGGCCTCCAGAAGAGCGACGATGTCGCCGTGGATGCCGTTGTAGCTGGGCCCCGCATCGTCGCTGCCGGGAAGGAGTCCGCTCATGCATGCACCTCGTTCACCAGCGCGTCAAACTCGATCGGAACCTCATGAGTCAGGTCCCAGCCGCTGCTCATGCGCCCTCCCAGGCTATTGTCTAGTGGTAGGCCGTGCAGGGCTTGAACCTGCGACCAAAGGATTCCGGTTTGTGCCCATTTCTGGACTCCCTGGACTATGCCTTCGCCATGGACCGTGAAGGCCTGTAGGCGGGCGCCGTCTAGTCTCTACACCTTCCCCTCGCGGGGCTTGGCTCGGCGTTGCCTTGTGCCTTGCGGCCGTCAGGGTTCGCCGAATTTGACGCCATTCACGCAGGCGCTTTCGCCACCCGGTGCACAACTTTCGCTATGAGTCCTCTGCTCTGACCAACTGAGCTAACGGCCCACTGATACAACAACTTCTATTTCGCTCCCGGCCGCCGCTGACTGAGCAAATGCCCCGGAGAGAAGGCGCAGATTCTAGTCAGCGTTGGCTGAGCGCCTGCCCCACCATCCGCGACGTGATGTCGACGATCTGGATCATGCGGTCGTAGGCCATGCGCGTCGGGCCGATGACGCCGAGCGTGCCGACGACCTGGCCGTCGACCTCGTAGGGCGCGCTGACGATGGACAGTTCCTCGTAGGGCACGACCTGGCTTTCGCCGCCGATGTAGATGCGCACGCCCTCGGCGCGGCTCGACGTGTCCAACAGGCGCATCAGTTGCGTCTTCTGCTCGAAGAGGTCGAAGAGGCGGCGCAGGCTGCCCATGTCGTGGCTGAAGTCCTGCACGGCCAGCAGGTTGCGCTCGCCGGAGACGACGACCTGCTCCTGCTCCTGCACCATGGCTTCGGTGCCGACCTGCACGGCCGCGCTCATCAGCCCGGCGATCTCGCCGCGCAGCTCATCCACCTCATGGCGCAGGCGTTCGCGCACGGCTTCGAGCGTGAGGCCGGCGTAGCTGGCATTCAGGCGGTTGCTGGCTTCGGCGAGCTCGGACTGGCTGAGGTCCTGTGCGGTGAAGATGACGCGGTTCTGCACGTCGCCATCGGGTGCAACGAGGATGACGAGCACGCGGCGCTCGCCCAGGCGCAGAAACTCGATGTGGTGGAAGACGCTGGCCTTCTTCGGCGAAGTGACCACGCCCACGAAGCTCGACAAGTTGGACAGCATCAGCGCCGCGCTGGCGATGACGCGCTGGGGCTGGTCGGGCTGCAGCCGGGCGGCATCCACGCCAATGAGGCCGGGCTGGGCCGTCAGCATGGTGTCGACGAAGAGGCGGTAGCCACGCGCCGTGGGGATGCGGCCGGCGCTGGTGTGGGGGCTGGCGATGAGGCCGAGTTCTTCGAGGTCGGCCATCACATTGCGGATGGTCGCCGGGCTGAGTTCCAGGCCCGAGGCTTTGGACAGCGTGCGCGAGCCGACCGGCTGCCCGTCCGCGATATAGCGTTCGACCAGGGTTTTCAGCAGGGATTTAGATCGCTCGTCGAGCATGCCCGCATTCTATGGACAGCGCTGTTCTGCCCGGGATGTGCAAACCCCCTGTGGTGTAATTTGCCGCATGGCCGAGCGCTTCAGACATGTCGCCATCGTGGGCAAGCATCAAGCGCCTGGCATCGGGCCGGTGCTGGAGGAGATTGCCCAATTTTTGTGCAGCCAGGGCCTGGATGTCTCGCTGGAAGCGGACACCGCGCTCAACACCGGCCTGTCGGACTACGACGCGCTGTCCAACGACGAGCTGGGCCGGCAATGCGACCTGGCTGTGGTCATCGGCGGTGACGGCACGATGCTCGGCTTCGCGCGGGACATGGCTCGCCACGGCATTCCGCTGGTGGGCATCAACCAGGGGCGGCTGGGCTTCATCACGGACATTCCCATCGAACGCTGGCGCGAGTCATTGGCGCCGGTGCTGGCGGGCGACTATGAAGTCGAACCCCGGGCGATGCTGGAAGGCGCGGTCTGGCGCGACGGCGAGTCCATCTTCTCCGGCCTGGCACTCAATGACGTGGTCGTGAGCCGCGGCGGCAGCTCCGGCATGGTGGAGCTGAAGATCGAGGTGGGCGAGCAGTTCGTCGCCAACATGCGCGCCGACGGCCTCATCGTCGCCTCGCCTACCGGTTCCACGGCCTATGCGCTGTCGGCCGGCGGGCCCATCCTGCACCCCAGCATCGCCGGCTGGCTGATCGTGCCGATCGCGCCCCACACGCTGTCCAACCGGCCCATCGTGCTGCCTGACCTGGGCGAGGTGCGCCTGGAGATCGTCGCCGGCCGCGATGCGTCGGTGAATTTCGACATGCAAAGCCTCGCCAGCCTGCTGCACGGCGACACCATCACCGTGCGGCGCAGCCAGCACCAAGTCCGCTTCCTCCACCCCAAGGGCTGGAGCTATTACGCGACTCTGCGACGCAAACTGCGTTGGTATGTATGAAGCCCCTCGTCCGATCTCGCCCCGCTGGACGCGGGCAGCTCAGCCGGTCCCCCGAGGGGACGGCGATGCTTGCCGGATCGGCCGGCAAGCACACCGCCATGGCGGGCCGGCTAGGGAGCGGCCCGGCGCTCGGCCCGAAACACCGCGACCACTGAGATGCTGCGCCACCTGTCTTTAAAGGATTTCGTCATCGTCCCTGCGCTGGAGCTCGACTTCGAGCCCGGCTTCGCCGTGCTGACCGGCGAAACCGGCGCGGGCAAGTCCATCCTCATCGACGCGCTGCAGTTGGCGCTGGGCGGCCGCGGTGACGCCGGCGTGGTGCGCGAGGGTGCGGCCAAGGCCGAGATCACCGCCGAGTTCGACACGCCGGCGCATCTGCGCGCCTGGCTGGACGAAGCCGGCTTCGACACCGACGACACGCTGCTGCTGCGCCGCGTCATCGACGCCGCGGGAAAAAGCCGCGCCTGGATCAACGGCGGCGCCGCCACGCTGACGCAGCTGCGCGAACTGGCCGACCATCTGCTCGACATCCACGGCCAGCATGCCTGGCAGGGCCTGACCCGCCCCGCCGCCGTGCGCGAGCTGTTGGATGGCTTCGCGGGGCTGGACACTGTGCCGCTGGGCCGCGCCCACGCCGCATGGAAGCAAGCCGCCGAGGCGCTGCAAAAGGCCCAGGGCCAGCAGGCCGACGCACTGCGCGAGCGCGAGCGGCTGGCCTGGCAGATCGGCGAGCTGGACGGCCTGGCGCCGGCCGAGGACGAGTGGGAGGAGCTGAACGCCGAGCACGGGCGCCTGTCGCACGGCCAGTCCCTCATCGACGCGGCCAAGTCGGCGCTGGATGCGCTGGACGAGGCCGAGCCCAGCGCCCAGTCCCTCGCCGGCGGCGCGCTGGACCAGCTCGAACGCGTGCTCGACCACGACGCCCGCCTGCTGCCCGCCGTGCAGGCCCTGCGCGACGTGCAGGCCCAGCTGCAGGACGCCAGCCACACGCTGTCGGCCTATCTGCACAAGGCCGATCTCGACCCCAACCGCCTGGCGGAGCTGGACGAGCGCGTGTCGGCCTGGATGACGCTGGCGCGCCGCTACCGCCGCCAGCCTCACGAGCTGCCGGCCCTGCTCGCGCAATGGCGCGCCGAGCTGGCCCAGCTTGACGCCGCCAGCGACCCCACGCTCCTCGAGGCGGCCCTCGCCGCCGCGCGCCAGGCCTTCGACGCCGAGGCCCAGGCCGCCAGCCGCGCCCGCAAGAAGGCGGCACCCCAGCTTGCGTCCGCCGTCACGGCGGCGATGCAGCAGCTCGGCATGGCGGGCGGCCAGTTCGACATCGCCTTGAACCCTACCGACGGCCCGCAGAGCTTTGGCGTCGAATCCGCCGAATTCCTGGTCGCCGGCCATGCCGGCAGCACGCCGCGGCCGCTCGCCAAGGTGGCCTCGGGCGGCGAGCTGTCGCGCATCGCGCTGGCCATTGCGGTGACGGCCAGCCAGGCTGCAACCGACAACGCGCCCGGCACGCTGATCTTTGACGAGATCGACGTCGGCATCGGTGGCGCCGTCGCCGAGACCGTGGGCCGGCTGATGAAGCAGCTCGGCCACTCGGCAACCGGCCAGCGCCAGGTGCTGGCCGTCACCCACCTGCCCCAGGTGGCCGCGTGCGCAGACCGGCATCTCGTCGTCGCCAAGGCCTTGCAAGGCACGAGCACCGTCAGCTCCGTCAGCCCCGTGGCCGGCGAAGCCCGCGTGGCCGAGATCGCCCGCATGCTGGGCGGCGAGCGCCTGTCGTCCACCAGCCTGGCGCATGCGCAGGAGATGCTGGACGCGTCCACGGCGACCAAGCCGCGCAAGGCCCGGTCATGAGCATGGACACGGATCTGCACGGCGACGTCGTGCTGCTGACCGGCATGTCCGGCGGTGGCAAGTCGGTGGCCATGCACGCGCTGGAAGACGCCGGCTATTTCTGCGTGGACAACCTGCCCGCGGAGCTGCTGCTGGACTTCCTGCGCCTGGAGCAGCAACGCGGTGAACGCCGTGTCGCCATCGCGGTGGACGTGCGCTCGGCGAGTTCGCTGCCGCTGATGCTGCCGCTGCTCAAGGACCTGCGAGCCACCGGCGTGCCGGTGCGCTCCATCTTCCTGGACGCCAACAACGAGGCGCTGATGCGGCGCTTCTCCGAGACACGCCGGCCTCACCCGCTGCGCGAGGACCGCGACACCGGCTTCGGTGCGCTGGAAGGCGCGGCCGATGACAGCCATCGCCTGTTGCTGGACGCCATCAAGCTGGAGCGCGAACTGCTCGGCGGGCTCAAGGCCGAGTCCACCGTCATCGATACCAGCCAGCTGCGCCCGGCGCAGTTGCGTGCCTGGCTGGGTGATCTGGTCGGCCCGCACGTCGGCGCCAAGCTCACCCTGGTTTTCGAGAGCTTCGCCTTCAAGCATGGCGTGCCCAGCGACGCGGACTTCGTCTTCGACGTGCGCGTGCTGCCCAACCCCTATTACGACCGCGAGCTGCGCCCGCTCAACGGCCGCGATGCGCCGGTGGCGGCTTATCTCGCAGCCCAGCCCGAGGTCGGCCTGATGATGGGCCAGATCGCCGGCTTCCTGTCACGTTGGCTGCCCAATTTCGCGGCCGACCAGCGCAGCTACCTGACCGTGGCCATTGGCTGTACCGGTGGCCAGCACCGCTCCGTGTATCTCGTCGAGATGCTGGCGCGCCAGTTCAGCCACCACGGCCATGTGCTGAAGCGCCACCGCGAGCTGGACGCAAGGTAGAGCCCCTCGCTCGGCCCGGTGGGAAGTTCAGAACAAATGTTCTAGACATCGCGTTCTAGAACGTTTATTCTGAACCCATGAGTCGAACCCCTTCCTCCAAGCCAACGGCGGCCGAGCTGGACCTGCTGCGCGTGCTCTGGCGCCTAGGCCCCGCCGATGCCAAGGCCGTGCACGAGGCCCTGCTGCCCGAGCGGCCCGACGCCACCTATGCCACCGTGCTGCGCCAGCTGCAGGTGATGCACGGCAAGGGCCTGCTGACCCGCGACGAGAGCCAGCGCCCGCAGCTCTACGCCCCCGTGCACGCCCAGGACAAGCTGCAGCAGTCCCTGATGAAGGACTTCATCAGCAAGGCCTTTGCCGGCTCTGGCAAGGCGCTGGTGCTGGCGGCCCTGAAGAACCACGTCAGCGCCAAGGAGCGCGCGGAGATCCGCCAGTTGCTGGCTGGAAAGGGAGATGAAGCCAGATGAGCCTGGACATCGCCATGATTGCCTGGGGCTGGGCCCTCGTGAACTTCGTCTGGCAGGGCGTCGTCGTCGGCGCCGCCGTGGCCCTGCTGCTGGCGCTGATGCGTGGCGCGGCGGCACGCTGGCGCTATGCCGTCTGCGCGGCCGGCCTGGGGCTTTGCCTGGGCCTGCCGCTGGCCCAGTGCCTGGACCTCGCACCCGCCGACGCCGAATTCATCGGCGAGCTGCCGCCGCTTGCTGAGCAGATGCCGGCCCTGGTCAGCGCCTGGGCCCTGGGCACGGCGCTGATGCTGGCGAGGTTGGCCCTGGGCCTGGCCTGGGTCGGCCGTGCGCGGCGGCGCAGTATGCCGGCACCGGCCGAATGGCAGGCGCGGCTGGACGCTCTCGCTCGACGCCTGGGCCTCAAGCGACCCGTCCCGCTGCGCCTGCTGCCCGACCTGGCCGGCCCCATCGCACTGGGCATGTTCAGGCCCTGCGTGCTGCTGCCTGCCGCCCTGCTCTCCCGCCTCCCGGTAGATCTGATCGAAGCCCTGCTGGCGCACGAGCTGGCCCATGTGCGGCGCTGGGACTACGCGGCCAACCTGTTGCAGAGCGCCGTCGAGGCCCTGCTCTTCTTTCACCCCGTCGTCTGGTGGCTGTCGGCTCGCATGCGTCATGAGCGCGAGCTGGTGGCCGACGAGATCTCGGCCGAGCTGCTCGGTGATTCACGCCGCCTGGCCCTGGCCCTGCACGCCCTTTCTGAAATGGATTGCTCCGATATGACCCCCTCTCCCGCGCTCGCCGCTCGTGGCGGCGACCTGCTTGCCCGCATCGAGCGCCTGCTCGCGCCGCGCCCCCAGGCGACTGGCTGGAAGCTGGCCCTGCCGGCGCTGCTGATCGCCGCGACCAGCTTCGTCGTGCAGGCCAAGGGCCGCGAGCCGGTCGAGCCGCCGCCCAGCCCCGTGGCCATCGAGGCCGAGGCGCCGCCGGTTCAACAGCTGCGCCTGCCCGTCAATGCCAAGCACGTCGTCGTCATCGACGACGCCACCGGCAAGGTGCTGATGGCTCGCGACGCCGACACCGTCGTGCCGATCGCCTCGCTGACCAAGCTGCTGACGGCCATGGTCGTGCTCGACGCCAAGCTGGACCCGAACGAGAAGCTGCGCATCACCAGCGACGACGTCGACACGCTCAAGCACAGCCGCTCGCGGGTTCGCGTCGGCACGCAGATGAGCCGGCAGGCCGCGCTGGAACTGGCACTGATGGAGTCCGAGAACCGCGCAGCCGCAGCGCTGGCGCGTACCTTTCCCGGCGGGGAGGCCGGCTTCGAGAAGGCCATGCAGGCCAAGATCCGCGCGCTCGGCCTGAAGCGCACAGCCATCACCGACCCGACCGGCCTGTCGCCGGCCAATACCTCGACCGCCACCGAGATGGCGGCCATCACGGCAGCGGCGGCGCGCTACGGCGAGATCGAGCGCATCACCAGCGTCAAGAAGGCCAAGGTGCCGGTCGACGGCCGCCAGCGCGACGTGCGCAACACCAACCGGCTGGTCGGCGCCAAGGGCTGGAACATCCGCGTCTCCAAGACCGGCTATACCGAGGAAGCTGGCCGCTGCCTGGCCATGCGCATCCTGAACGGCAAGCGCCCGGTGACCGTGGTGCTGCTGGACGCCGACGGCTCGGCCAATCGCCTGCGCGACGCGGCACTGATCCGCAAGTCGCTGGCTCGCCAAGCCTTCTGATCGTGCAACGCCGTCATTTGCTTGCGGCCAGCAGCGCCGCCCTGTCCTGGCCCGCCTTTGCGCTGGACTTCGCAGCCCCAGCGGCGCCGGCTGTGATGCGCGCCAGCGTGGACCGCATCGTCGACATCGCCGTCGGCATCCGCCCTTTTCGCGCCCAGGGGCCGCGCATCGAGGTCGAGAGACGCTTCGGCAAGACCGTCGTCCACCACTACGGCCACGGCGGCAGCGGTTGGTCACTGTCCTGGGGTTCGGCCCAGCGCGCACTGGCGCTGATCCAGTCGCGCGGCGGTCGCCCGGGTGAGCGCATCGCCGTCATCGGCTGCGGCGCCATCGGCCTGACGACGGCGCGCACCGCCCAGCAGGCCGGCTACAAGGTCAGGCTCTACGCCAAGGACCGACCACCCCGCGTGCACTCCTCGGCCGCCACCGGGCTGTGGACGCCGGACTCGCGCATCGTCACCAGCGAACACGCCAGCGAGGCCTGGACGGCCGATTGGGAAGCCATGGCGCGTGCCTCGTTCAAGGTGCACCAGAGCTATCTCGGCCTGCCCTCCGGCCCCGTCGAATGGCATGACGGCTATGTCGTCGCCGACGAGGATTTCGACCAGGCCCTGCCCGGCCACATCGGCGAGCCCGACTATCCGGAGCTGTCGTCGCGCATCGCCGACCTGCGTCCGCAGGGCAAGGCTCTTTCGGCCGCGGAGCATCCTTTTCGCAAACCGCACGCACGCCGCTTCACGCAACTCATCTTCAACATCCCGGCCTACCAGCGCCTGCTGCTGGACGACTTTGCCCGCGACGGCGGCGAACTGGTGCAGCGCGAGTTCCGGCAGCCGCGCGACTTTGCCCGCCTGCCCGAGCGCGTCATCGTCAACTGCACGGGCGACGGTGCGCGCAAGCTGCTGGGCGACTCCAGCATGACGCCGGTGCGCGGCCAGACGGCTCGACTCATTCCACAGCCCGAGGTGGACTACGCGCTGATCTATCGCGGCCAGAACCTTGTCGTGCTGCCGCGCCGCGACGGCCTGCTGGTCGCGGCCATGGGTGAGCACGACTTCGGCAATGAAGACCAGCGCCCCGACCGGGCCCAGAGCGAGGCCGCGGTGCAGCGGCTCGCCGGCCTGTTCTAGAAAGTCTCCCAATCGCCCTCGGCCTGGCTGGGCGCGGGGGCTGGCTTGGGCGCCGCTGTGACTGGTGCGGGCCTGGCTTGAACCGCGGGGCGCGGTGCAGGTTTGGGAGTCGCAGCGCGGGGCGCCGTGGCGGGTCGCGCTGCCGGCTTGGGCGTGCCGCGTGGCCCTGGCGCCGCAGCGCCCGCATCCACGCGGAAGGCCGCCACCGCCTCGGCCAGCTTGGCCGTCTGCATGCGCATGCTCTCGGCCGCGGCCGCCGTCTGCTCCACCAGGGCCGCGTTCTGCTGCGTGGCCTGGTCGAGCTGGCTGACGGCCGCGTTGATCTGGCCCACGCCTTCGCTCTGCTCTCGGCTGGAGACGGTGATCTCGCCGACGAGGTCGGTCACCTTGCGCACCTCGTTGACCATCTGGCCGATGGTTTCGCGCGCGGCCAGCACCTGGGCGCTGCCGCTCTCGACCTTGCTGACGCTGTCACCAATGAGGCTTTTGATCTCCTTGGCCGCCTCGGCGCTGCGCTGGGCCAGCAGGCGCACCTCGCCGGCAACGACGGCGAAGCCGCGGCCCTGCTCGCCCGCCCGCGCTGCCTCGACCGCCGCGTTCAGCGCGAGGATATTGGTCTGGAAGGCGATGCCGTCGATGGTGCCGATGATGTCGGAGATCTTGCGGCTGGAGGTGGAGATCGCGTCCATCGTCGTGACGACCTCACCGACAGCGGTGCCGCCGGCGCCGGCCACTTCGGAAGCATGGTTGGCAAGCTGGTCAGCCTGGCGGGCGTTGTCGGCATTGGCCTTGATCTGCGCGGCCATCTGCTCGACGGAGGCGGCCGTCTGCTCGAGGCTGGAGGCCTGGCTCTCGGTGCGCGCCGACAGGTCGGCATTGCCCTGGGCGATCTCGGCCGCGGCGACGCTGAGCTGGTCGCAGCCCAGGCGCACGCCCGACACCATGCGCGCCAGGTTCTGCGTCATCTCGTCCAGCATGGTCAGCAACTGGCCGAGTTCATCGCGCGAACTGCTCTGCAGGCGCTGTGTCAAGTCGCCGGCCGCCACGGCCCTGACCGCGTCGGAAGCGCGCTGCACGGGGCCGGTGATGGAACGGGTGATGGACAGGGCCGCCAACACGCCGATGACCAGGGCCACGAGCGATGCGATGCCGAAGATCCACAGCACGCGGCGGTAGGCACTCTCGGCGGAAGCGGTCGTCACGCCGGCCAGCTTCTCGTTGTAGTCCCACCATTTGCCGACGTTCTGGCGCAGCGGCAGGAAGACGGTGCGGGCGGCCCCATTCATCTCCCGGGCTGCCGTGCCCTGGGTCGGGTCGGCGGCACTCTCCTCTGAAGCCTTGAGGACTTTTTCCTGGCCCGCGAAATAGGCCTCGGCGCCCTCGCGCACCGTCTTCAGCAGCCCACGATCCTCGTCGTCGGCGGCCAGCAGCTCATAGTCCTTCAACCGCTGGCGGACGTCGTCACGCGCCTTGACGATCTGGCCAGAGAGTTCCTTCTTCTGCTTGTCGTCGTCCGTCAGGATGTGCTGCTGCTCGTACCTCCGCGCGTCGGAGATCGCACCGTCGATCTGGTGAATGATGCGCAGCGACGGCAGGATGTTCTCGGGGTAGTACTCGGCGTAGTAGTTGATCGACTTCGCCAGCAACGTGCCGACAAAGGCCATCGCCAGCATCAGCGCCAGCAACACGAAGAACGCCAATCCCAGGCGCGTTCCGACGCGCAGATTCTTCAGTCCATCCACGGCTGTCCCCTTGTCGTTGTTCGAGGGACTGTGCCCCTTTCGCCGTGGGCAGGCAATGCGTGTGCAACCCCTGTTTTGTCAACTTTCAGACGGCTCGGCCTCGCCCAGCAGCAAGGCGAGCAGCACGGCGGTGCCGATGGGCATGAAAACGACGATGGCAATGAACCAAGGCATGAAGGCGCGGCCCGTACGGCGCACCAGCTGCATCATGAAAACGCAATGCATGGTGCCCGCCACGACGAGACCCAGACCCAGCAGGACGAGCCTGGACGCCGACGGCTCGCCGTCCTGCGTGCTGCTGATGATCTGCCACAGGCACAGGCCGGCGACGAGCAGGGTGATGACTGCGTACTCGATGCCGCTCTTGATGTGTGGTTTCATGGCTCAGTCTCCCTCGATCAACTTCTTCAGCGGCGCAGGCAGCGCGTAATCCACCAGTTTCTCCCGCGCCACCCAAGTGCCGCCAGGAGTCATACCCTCAACTGCCTCGGCCCGCAGCGTGTGCAGCACCCAATCGAAGTGCGTCAGCGCGTGCTGCAGCCGCGGCAGCGTCTCCAGCTCGCCGCCCGGCAGGGCCGCTCGGGCGCTGGCCTCGTCATCAAACATCGGCAGCGTCCACAAGCCCGCCCAGACGCCGGTGTCAGGTCGCTGCTGCAGCAAGACCCGGCCCTCGACGCTCTCGACCCACAGCCACCAGTTCTCGCGACGGCCGCGCTTGAGCTTCCTGGTCTTGACCGGGAAGCGCGTCGGATCGCCCTCCTGCTGCCCGCGGCACATGGGCTGCACGGGGCAGAGCAGGCAGTCGGGCGAGCGCGTGCTGCAGATCGTCGCGCCGAGGTCCATCAGGCCCTGGGTGTAGCGGTCAACGTCGCGCTCGGGCAGCAGCTCGGTGGCACGGTCCCACAGCTTCTTCTCGGCGGCGCTGCTGGAGAGATCGCCGCTGAATGCCAGCACGCGCGACAGCACGCGCTTGACATTGCCGTCCAGGATGGCGACGCGCTCGCCAAAGCAGAAGGCCGCGATGGCTGCGGCAGTGGAGCGACCGATGCCGGGCAGCGTCTGCAGGGCTGCAGCTGTGCCTGGGAACTCGCCCCCATGCAGCTCAGCCACGGCCTTGGCGCAGGCGTGGAGATTGCGCGCCCGGCTGTAGTAGCCCAGGCCGGCCCATTGCGCGAGCACTTCGTCCAGCGACGCCGCGGCCAGGTCGGTGACCTTGGGCCAGCGCGCCAGGAAGCGTTCGTAGTAGCCCAGCACCGTCGCGACCTGGGTCTGCTGCAGCATGACTTCCGACAGCCAGACGCGGTAGGGGTCGCGCGTGTTCTGCCACGGCAGCGTGTTGCGGCCATGGCGGCGCTGCCAGGCGACGACGGTCTTGCCGAAGTCGGCGCCCAGCGCTTCTGGCCTCATCGTTTCTGGCATTGGGGGCAGAAGAAGGTGGAACGTGCGCCTTGCACGATGCGCCTGATGGCGGTGCCGCAACGCCGACAGGCGTCGCCTTCGCGGCCATAGACCTGCGCCTGCATCTGGAAGCTGCCGGCCACGCCATGGGCGTCGCGAAAGTCGCGCAGCGTCGTGCCACCAGCTTCCAGCGCCTGGCCGAGCACCGTGCGCACGGCCGCGGCGAGCTTGTCGGCGCGCGGGCGGCTCAGCTTGCCGGCGGGCAGACGCGGGTCGATGCCGGCCATGAACAGCGCCTCACAGGCGTAGATATTGCCCGCGCCGACGACGATGTCGCCTGCCAGCAGCGCCTGCTTGATGGACACGCGCCGGCCGCTGAGTGCCGCATGCAGGTGCAGGCCGTCGAATCGCTCGTCGAAGGGCTCCAGGCCCAGGCTGCCGAGCAGCGTCGCCACCGGTTCTGCGTCCAGCGACGCGCCCCAGACGACGGCGCCGAAGCGGCGCGGGTCGGTCAGGCGCAGCAGGCCATGGTCGGTGTGCAGGTCGAAATGATCATGCGCGCCGGGCGCGGGTGTCGTGTCGAGAAAGGCCAGCGAACCGGACATTCCCAGGTGCATCAACAAGCCCCCGGCACTTGTCGGCCCCAAGGGCTGAGCGGCGCCCAGCCCGCCCCCCGAGGGGAGCAAGGCGATTTGGGGCGGCCCGGCATCGCCTTTTTCCAGCGGCAGCCACAAATATTTACCCCTTCTTTGCGTGCTGCCGACGCGGCTGCCGAGCAGTGTTTCGGGGTCGACGCCGAGTGGCCAGCGCAAGGGTTTTCCCAGGCGAAGGCCGGTCACCCGGGCCCCCTGGATGGCACCGGCAAAGCTGCGGCGCGTGACTTCGACTTCGGGTAACTCGGGCATGAGACGGAAATCATAATCAGGCCCTGTTCAGTCGGAGTTCGA
Source organism: Roseateles sp. P4_D2 (assembly GCF_056401875.1). Taxonomy (NCBI): domain Bacteria; kingdom Pseudomonadati; phylum Pseudomonadota; class Betaproteobacteria; order Burkholderiales; family Sphaerotilaceae; genus Roseateles; species Roseateles sp. P4_D2. The sequence goes on from NZ_JBFUIM010000014.1 coordinate 202,128, forward strand.
ATGCCCCTGCCCACTCGCCGCGTGATCGCCGCGGCCGCCCTGTTCGCCGCCCTGCAAGCCCACGCCCAGGATGCCGTCGCGCCGGCCACTCCCGCCGAGGCACCGACGAACTCGGCTATGGACGCGCCGCTGTTCTATCAGCTGCTGATCGGCGAACTCGAGCTGCAGAGCGGCCAGGCCGGTGTCGCCTTCCAGGTGCTGTTGGACGCCGCGCGCCGCACCGGCGACGAGGAGCTGTTCAAGCGCGTCGTCAACATCGCCGTGCAGGCTCGTGCGGGTGACCAGGCCCTGATGGCCGCACGCGCCTGGGCCGAGACCGTGCCAACCTCGGCCGAGGCGCTGCAGAACTGCGTGCAGCTGCTGGCCGTCATGAACAAGCCCGCCGAAGTACCCACGCCGCTGGCGAGTTTGCTGCGCGTTGCGCCCGCTCCGCAGCGCCCCGGGCTCATCCTCGCGCTGCCCCGCCTGTTCCAGCGCTCGCCTGACCCCAAGGCCGTGCTCATGGCCCTGCGCCCGGTGCTGCAGGCCCAGGCCGGCCCGCTCAAGCCCGCCGCGCTCTACACCGAGGCCCGCCTGTCCATCAATGCCGGCGAGAACGCGCGAGCACTTGGGCTGACCCGCGAACTCAACCAGCTCGTGCCCGACAACGACGACGCGATGCAACTGGCCGTCGACCTGATGCCCACGGAGCCTCAGGCCGAAGGGCTGATCACCGCCAGGCTGCAGCAGACGCCCGAGCAGCATGCGCTGCGCCAGGCCTATGCCCGCGCCTTGATCCTGGCCCAGCGCCCGGCCGATGCCGCGCGCGAGTTCCGCCTGCTGACCGAGGCGACACCCGACAACCCCGCCCCCTGGCTGGCCCTGGGCGCCACCGAGCTGGAGCTCAAGCATGCCGCCGCCGCTGAGGCCGCCCTGCGCGAAGCCCTGAAGCGGCTGGACACGCCGGCCTCGGGCACCGATGCCGAGATCAAGGCCCGCGCCGAGGGCCGCCAGCAGGCCTGGCTGATGCTTTCCCAGGCAGCCGAGCAACGCGGCGACCTCAAGGCCGCCGAGGCGGCACTGCAAAAGGTGGACGGCAACGGACTGGAACTGCGCTACCGCCGCGCCAGCCTGCTGGCTCGACAAGGGAAGCTGCCTGAGGCCCGCAAGCTGCTGCAACCGGCGAGCGATGCCAGCGATGCCGAAGCCCGCGCCGCGCTGCTTGCCGAAGCCCAGCTGATGCGCGAGCAGCGCGACTACACGGCCTCACTGGCCGTCCTCAAGACTGCCACGACCCGCTTTCCCGCCGACGCCGATCTCGTCTACGAACAGGCCATGATGACCGAGAAGGCGGGCCGCTTCGATGAAATGGAGAGCCTCTTGCGCCGGGTCATCGAGATCAAACCCGACTATCACCACGCCTACAACGCCCTGGGCTATTCGCTAGCCGAACGCAATCTGCGCCTGCCCGAGGCCAAGGAGCTCATCGAACAGGCGCTGAAGCTGGCGCCGGGCGAGCCCTTTATCGTCGACAGCCTGGGCTGGGTCGAATTCCGCCTGGGCAACCTGCCCGAGGCCGCCAAGCTGCTGCGCCAGGCCCATACCGCCCGCCCCGACGCCGAGATCGCCGCCCACCTCGGCGAGGTGCTGTGGGCCAGCGGCGCCCAGGATGAAGCCCGCCGCGTCTTTGCAGAGGCCGCCCAGCGCGAACCTGGCAACGAGGCCCTGCGCGAGGCACTGGACCGGCTGAAGGTCAAGCCGCGATGAGGCTGGCCGCCCTGCTCCTCGCGCTCGCCATTGCCGGCTGCGCGCAGTTGCCTCAGGCGCCGCCCGCTGGCCAGGAGTCCCGGCTCAGCGGCCGCATCAGCGTGACGGTGGCCGGCGATGCGCACAACCGTGGCACCGGCGGTGCGGCCAGCTTCGAACTGTTCGGCGGCCCGCAGGCTGGGCGGCTGGAGCTGACATCGCCGCTCGGCGCCCTGGTAGCCCGCGCGAACTGGCAGCCCGGCCGCGTCACGCTGCAGACGCCCGGCGACGAGCGCCGCTTCGACGACCTCGACGCATTGACCCGCGAGCTGCTCAGCGAGCCGGTGCCGGTTGCTGCGCTGTTCGACTGGCTGCAAGCCCGACCCTGGCCCGCCGCGCCACACCGCAAGACGACGAGCGGCTTCGAGCAACTGGGCTGGCGCATCGAACCCAAGCTGCCCGCCCTCGTCGCCACGCGCCTGGCCGAACCCACCGTCACGCTGCGCGCCCGGCTGGACAGCGGCGAATGAAGGCGCTGTACGACCTGGCCGCGCCCGCCAAGCTCAACCTCTTTCTGCATGTGGTCGGCAAGCGGCCTGATGGCTACCACCTGCTGCAGTCAGTCTTTGTGCTGCTCGATTGGGCGGACACGCTGCACGTGGAGATTCGCGCAGACGGACGGCTGCATCGCCATGATGTGCTCGCAGGCGCCCTGCCCGCCGATGATCTCTGCCTGCGTGCCGCTCGCCTGCTGCAAACCGAGACTGGCTGCACGCTCGGCGCCGACATCCACCTGGAAAAGCGGCTGCCCGCCGGTGCCGGCATGGGCGGTGGCTCGTCGGATGCGGCAACCACGCTGCTGGCGCTGAACCGGCTCTGGGACCTGCGTCTGCCGCTCGACCGCTTGCTGGCCCTGGGGCTCAAGCTCGGCGCCGACCTGCCCTTCTTCCTCGGCGGCGGCCCGGCCTTCGTCGAAGGCATCGGCGAAATCCTGCATCCACTGACCTTGCCCGAGCAGCGCTTCGCCGTGCTCAAGGGCCCGGCCGGGCTGGCAACCAAGGACATCTTTTCAAGCCAACTCTTGGCAAGGTCTGAAAACCTGGCTATAGTCGCGGGCTTTCCCGCCCTGGCTGGAACTGCAGAAAACTTGGTGAATGGCTTTGGTCACAACGACCTCCAGCCCGCCGCCGAAAGTATCAGCAGTGAAGTGCAAGACGCGGTAGCGTGCATGTCGAAGCAATTCGGCAACGCCCGAATGACGGGCTCAGGCGCTGCAGTGTTTTCAGTACTCGCCGGGAATGGAAAAGATGGCAATGACGACCAGTCCCTGGCGACATTACTGCGGGCCAGACCTGCGGAGTGGACCGGTCGAATCTGCCACAGCCTGGCTCAACACCCGCTCGCGGGCTGGGCCGGCTGACAAAGGTTTATAGGGTTCGGCCGCTCGGCCGGGTCCTGTGTAGGGGAGTCGCCAAGTTGGTCAAGGCATCGGATTTTGATTCCGACATGCGAGGGTTCGAGTCCTTCCTCCCCTGCCAAATGTTTTCCGTACTTCGCTGAACCGGCTGCGCATTCAGCGGGCCACTGACTCAAGGAAGCCCAGTGCTGCTCAACACGGTTCTCTTCACCGGCAACGCGAACCCGGTCCTCTCTCAGGAAATGGCCACCCATCTCGGTCTCGAGCTGGGCAAGGCCGTCGTCGGGCGTTTCTCGGACGGTGAAGTCGCCGTTGAGATCCAGCAGAACGTGCGCGCCCGCGACGTCTTCGTCATCCAGCCCACCTGCGCGCCGACGAACGAGAACCTGATGGAGCTGCTGATCATGGCGGACGCGCTCAAGCGCTCCAGTGCCCGCCGCATCACCGCCGTCATCCCCTACTACGGCTACGCCCGCCAGGACCGCCGCCCGCGCTCCACCCGCGTGCCGATCTCGGCCAAGGTCGTCGCCAACCTGCTGGAAACCGTCGGCGTCGAGCGCGTGCTGACCATGGACCTGCACGCCGACCAGATCCAGGGCTTCTTTGACATCCCGGTCGACAACATCTACGCGTCGCCCGTCCTGCTGTCGGACCTGAAGAGCCGCAACTACAGCGACCTCGTCGTCGTGTCGCCGGACGTCGGCGGCGTGGTGCGTGCCCGCGCCCTGGCCAAACAGCTCGGCTGCGACCTGGCCATCATCGACAAGCGCCGCCCAACCGCCAACGTGTCCGAAGTGATGCACGTCATCGGCGAGATCGACGGCCGCAACTGCGTGATCATGGACGACATGATCGACACCGCCGGCACCCTCGTGAAGGCGGCCGATGTGCTGAAGGCGCGTGGCGCCAAGAGCGTGTTCGCCTATTGCACCCACCCCATCCTGTCGGGCCCGGCCATCGAGCGCATCGCCAGCTCGCAGCTGGACGAAGTCGTCATCACCAACACCATTCCGCTGACCGACGCGGCCAAGGCCTGCAAGAAGATCCGCCAACTGTCGGTGGCCTTCCTGTTCGCCGAGACCATCCGCCGTATTTCCGACGGCGAGTCGGTCACCAGTCTCTTCTCCGAGCAGAACAACAACTTCTGATCGGGGATTTCGCCGCGGTCGCAAGGCCGCATTCCCAACGGCGCCTGGTCGCGGGTGCCGTTTCTCTTTTTGGAGAAAACCATGAAGTTCGTCGCTTTTGAGCGCAAATTGCAGGGGACCGGAGCGAGCCGCCGCCTGCGCGTGGCCGGCAAAGTGCCCGGTATCGTTTTTGGCGCTGGTGAGCCCGTCATGATCGAACTCGATCACAACGCGCTGTTCCACGCCCTCAAGAAGGAAGCCTTCCACAGCTCGCTGCTGGACATGGAACTGGCTGGCGCCACCACGCAAGTGCTGCTGCGCGATTTCCAGATGCACCCGTACAAGCCGCAAGTCCTGCACTGCGACTTCCAACGCGTGGACGCCACGACCAAGATCACGAAGAAGGTGCCGCTGCACTTCATCGGTGAAGACACGTCGCCGGCCGTCAAGACCGACCACTGCACGGTCAACCACGTTGTGACCGAACTGCTGATCACCTGCCTGGCCAAGCAACTGCCCGAGTTCATCGAGGTGGACCTGTCTGGCTTGACCCAGGGTCACTCGCTGCACGTCAACGACATCAAGCTGCCGGAAGGCATCAAGGTCGTGACGCACGGCAAGCCGAACCCCGTCATCGCGACGCCGATCGCGCCGGTTGCTGAAGAAGTCATCGTTGCCGCCGCTCCGGTGGTCGACGACGGCAAGAAGAAGAAGAAGAAGTAATTTCTTCGAGGCTTCAAGCCAAAGACGAGGGGCTCCGCAAGGAGCCCTTTTTCATTGCGCCGGCAGCCGGCCGCCCAGGTTCTTCAGCAGCAGATTGGCCGCCACCAACTGGCGGTTGCGCGCAGACAGCAGGTTGGCTTCGGCCGAGAGCAGCGAACTCTGCGCAGCACTGACGTTCAGGAAGCTGACCGTGCCGGCGCGGTACTGGGCCAGCACGATGTCGAGGTTTCGCTGGGCGGCCTCGAAAGCGTCACGCTGCAGGGCCAGCGCGGCGCCGGATTCGGCGAACTGCACGAGGTTGTCCTCGACCTCCTGGAAGGCTGTCAGCACCGCCTGCCGGTAGTTGGCGGTGGCAGCATCGGCCGAGGCGCGCGCCTGGGCCGACGCCAGCTTGCGCTGACCACCGTCAAAGATCGGCTGCGCCACGGCCGCACCGATGCTCCACAGCAGATTGGGCGCCGAGATCAGGTTGGACCAGGACGAGCCGCGGTAGCCTGCGCTGGCCGACAGGTCGATGGACGGGAAAAAGGCCGCATCGGCGATGCCGATCTGCGCATACGCCGCCGTCTGGCGGGCGCGCGCGGCGGCGATGTCGGGGCGCTGGGCCAGCATCGTCGACGGCACCAGGTCGGGTACCGGCGGCAGCTCGGGCAGGCGAGAGCTGGGCAGCAGCTGGAACTGCCCCGGCAGCTTGCCGACCTGGGTGGCGATGGCGTGCTCAAGTTGCGCGCGCTCGGTGCGCATGTCGCTGAGCTGCGACTGCACGCTACGCAGCTGGGTGCGCGCCTGCAGCACATCGGTCTGCGCGACGACGCCGCCGGCATAGCGGGCCTCGGTCAACTCCAGCGCGCGCTGGTTGGCGGTCACGGTGCGCTCCAGCAGCGCCTGCTGCGCCTCGGCGGTGCGCAACGCGAAATAGCTTTGCGTCAGCGTCGCCTGCGCCGACAGGCGCAGCGCGGCCAGATCGGCTTGGCTGGCCTGGTAGTTCGCGCCGGCGGCCTTGACGCCTTCGGCGAGGCGCCCCCAGAGATCGATCTCCCAGGCCGCGTTGGCCGTCAGCGAGTTGTTGGTCGACACGGTGCGCTGGCCGTTGCCGTTCTCGGCCGTGGCGGATCGGGTGCTGCCCGCGCCAACGGACAACGTGGGGAAAATGGCCGAGCGGCTGGCTGCAAGCACCGCGCGGGCCGATGCAACCTGGGCCAGGGCCGCGGCAAGGTTCTGGTTGCCGACGACGAGGTCGGCTTGCAGGCTGTCCAGCACCGGATCTTTGAACATCGTCCACCAGGCCTCGGGCACGGCGACCTCGGGCGCCACGCGCCGCCATTCGGTCGAGCCCGTGAAGTGCTCGGGCGGCGGGGCTTCAGCAGGCGGGTGCTGCGAGGTCACGGCGCAGCCGGCAAGCAGCAGGGCGATGGTCAAGGGAGCAAGGGCAGTCTTCAGCATGGCTTAGGTCGCGGTCTGGATGACAGCTGCACGAGCAGGCGCGCGCTTCTTGCGGCTCAGCCTGTCCATGCAGCAGAACACGACGGGCGTGGTGTAGAGGGTCAGCAGCTGGCTCAGCAGCAGGCCGCCGACGATGGAGATGCCCAGCGGCACGCGCAGCTCAGCGCCTTCGCCATGGCCCAGGGCCAGCGGCACGGCGCCGAAGACAGCGGCCACCGTCGTCATCAGGATGGGCCGCAGCCGCAGCAGCGCCGCGCGGTAGATGGCAGCACCTGGCGACAGCCGGCTGCCGCGCTCCTCGGCCGCATGCTGGGCCGAGATGGCGAAGTCCAGCATCATGATGGCGTTCTTCTTGACGATGCCGATCAGCAGGATGACGCCGATCAACGCAATGATGGTGAAGTCGGTCTTGAAGGCCATCAGCGCGAGCAATGCGCCGACGCCCGCCGAGGGCAGCGTCGACAGGATGGTGATCGGGTGGATGAGGCTCTCGTAGAGCATGCCCAGCACCAGGTAGATGGTCACGATGGCCGCGAGGATGAGCAGGGGCTGGGACTTGAGGGACGCCTGGAAGGCCTGGGCCGTGCCCTGGAAGCTGCCGCGCACCGACACCGGCGCGCCGCTGCCCGCCACGGCGTCATTGATGGCGACGACCGCATCCGACATCGACACGCCCTCGGCCAGGTTGAAGCTGATGGTGCTGGCCGGCGTGCCGCTCTGGTGGTTGACGGACAGCGGCGTGTTGGTCGTCTCGACGCGCGCCACCGCCGACAGCGGCACCTGCTGGCCGGCGCTGCTGGTCAGCATCAGCCGGTCCAGGGTCTGCGGACTTTGCAGCCAGACGGGCGCCAGCTCCATGACGACGCGGTACTGGTTCAGCGGGTTGTAGATGACGCCGACCTGGCGCTGGCCGAAGGCGTTGTTCAACGTGCTGTCGAAGCCGCCCATCGTGATGCCGAGCCGTGCCAGCGCGTCACGGTCGACGACGAGGGACGTCTGCGTGCCCTTGTCCTGCTGGTCGGTATTGACGTCGGTGATCTCCGGCACCTCGGTCAGCGCGCGGCGGATGCGCGGCTCCCAGGTGCGCAGGTCTTCCAGGCTGTCCGACTGCAGCGTGTACTGCAGCGAGGCGTTGGCCTGGCGGCCGCCGATGCGGATGTCCTGCACGGGCGCCATGAAGAGATTGGCGCCGGGCACCTTGGCCAGCTTGCCGCGCAGCCGGTTGATGACGGCGTCGATGCTCTCCTCACGCTCGGCCTGGGGCTTCAGGCTGATGAACATGTTGGCGCTGTTGCGCTGGCCACCACCGGTGAAACCGGTGACGTTGGCCACGGCCGGGTCGGCGCGCACGATGTCATGGAAGGTGCGCAGCTTGAGCTGCATGGACTGGAAGGAGGAGGCCTGGTCGGCCTGTACGCCGCCAGTCATCAACCCGGTGTCCTGCTGCGGGAAGAAGCCCTTGGGGATGGTCATGTAGAGATGCACGTTCAGCGCGACGACGCCGGCCAGCACCAGCAGCGCGACGGGCTGGTGGCGCAGCGTCCAGCGCAGGCTGCGGCGGTAGCCGCGCATCAATGCGCGTTGCAGGCGTCCGAGAAATTGGCCGACGCGGCCGGCCTTCTTCGCCTCGGCATGGGGCTTGAGCAAGGTCGCGGCCATCATCGGCGTGGTGGTCAGCGACACGACCATGGACACCAGGATGGCCACCGACAGCACGACGGCGAACTCGCGGAACAGCCGCCCGACGATGCCACCCATGGCCAGGATGGGGATGAAGACGGCAATCAGGCTCAGCGAGATGGAAACGACGGTGAAGCCGATCTCGCGCGCGCCTTTCAGCGCCGCCTCGCGCGGCGGCACGCCGCGCTCGATGTGGCGCGAGATGTTCTCCAGCACGACGATGGCGTCGTCGACGACGAAACCGGTCGCCACCGTCATCGCCATCAGCGACAGGTTGTCGATGCTGTAGCCCAGCAGATACATGAAGCCGCAAGTGCCGGCCAGCGATACCGGCACGGCCACCGCCGGCAGCAGCGCCGCACGGAAGCGGCGCAGGAAGATGAAGACGACGACGATGACCAGGCCGAAGGAGATGGCCAGCGTGCGTTGCACCTCCTTGATGCTGCCGCGGATGGTGGACGTGCGGTCCATGACCACGTCGACATTGATGGCCGGCGAGATCGAGGCGCGCAGCTGCGGCAGCAGGGCCCGCACGGTGTCGACGGTCTTGATGATGTTGGCGCTGGGCGCCTTGTTCAGGATCAGCAGCACGGCCGAGCGGCCGTTGGCCAGGCCGTCGTTGCGCAGGTCCTGCACGCTGTCCTCGATGGAGGCCACATCACGCAGCTGCACGGCGGCGCCGTTCTTGTAGCTCAGCACCAGGGGTGCGTAGTCGCTGGCGAGCCGGGCCTGGTCGTTGGCGATGATCTGCCAGGTGCGGTCGCCGCTCTCCAGCTGACCCTTGGGCCGGTTGGCATTGGTGGCGACGACGGCCGCCCTCACTTGGTCCAGCGAGATGCCCTGGGCCGACAGCTTGTTCGGGTCCAGCTCGATGCGCACCGCCGGCAGCGCACCGCCGCCGACGCTGACCTGGCCGACGCCGTCGACCTGCGACAAGCGCTGCGCCAGCACGGTGGAGGCGGCGTCGTACATCTGCCCGCGCGTCAGCGTGTCGGACGTCAGCGCGACGATCATGATGGGCGCGTCGGCCGGGTTGACCTTGCGGTAGCTCGGGTTGCTCGGCATGCCCGTGGGCAGCAGGGCGCGCGAGGCATTGATTCCGGCCTGCACGTCGCGGGCGGCGCTGTCGATGTCGCGGCTCAGGTCGAACTGCAGCGTGACGCGGCTGCTGCCGAGCGACGAGGACGAGGTGATCTCGGTAACGCCGGCGATGCTGCCGAGCGTCCGCTCCAGCGGCGTGGCCACGGTCGCGGCCATCGTGTCGGGGCTGGCGCCGGGCAGGGAAGCGCTGACCGAGATGGTCGGGAACTCGACCTGCGGCAGCGGCGCGATGGGCAGCAGCAGGTAGGCGATGGCCCCCGCCAGCGCCAGGCCGCAAGTGATCAGCGCCGTGCCGATGGGGCGCTCGATGAAGACGCGCGACAGGTTCACGCCACGGCCTCCTTCGCCTGGCCGCGGCGCTTGAGGCGCGCGGCCACCGATGCGAAGCCCAGATAGATGACCGGCGTCGTGAACAGCGTCAGCAGCTGGCTGACGATGAGGCCGCCGACCATGACGACGCCCAGCGGGTGGCGCAGCTCGCTGCCCACGCCGGTGCCGAGCATCAGCGGCAGCGCGCCCAGCAGGGCCGCCATCGTCGTCATCAGGATGGGCCGGAAACGCAGCAGGCAGGCCTCGAAGATGGCGTCGCGCGGCGTCTTGCCATGATCGCGTTCGGCCTCCAAGGCGAAGTCGATCATCATGATCGCGTTCTTCTTGACGATGCCGATCAAGAGCACGATGCCGATGATGGCGATGATGTCCAGGTCGAGGCGGAAGGCCAGCAGGGCCAGCAGCGCACCCAGGCCGGCGGAGGGCAGCGTCGACAGGATGGTCAGCGGGTGGATGGTGCTCTCGTAGAGCACGCCCAGCACGATGTACATCGTCACGATAGCCGCGAGGATGAGCAGCAGCGTGCTCGTGAGGGACGCCTGGAAGGCCAGGGCCGCACCCTCGAATCGCGTCTCGACGCTGAGCGGCAGCTGCAACGCATCGACCTCGGCGCGGACCGCCTTGACCGCTTCGCCGAGCGAGGCGCCAGGCGCGAGGTTGAAAGACAGGGTCGACGACGGGAACTGCGCCACATGGTTGACGGCCAGCGGCGCCAGCTTCTCGCTGAAGCGCGCCACCGAGCTGAGCGGCACTTGCACGCCACCCGCGCCGGGCACATAGAGGCGCTTCAGGCCGTCCAGGCCCTGGCGGTATTCGGGCGCCACTTCCAGCACGACGCGGTACTGGTTGCTCTGCGTGAAGATGGTCGAGATCAACCGCTGGCCGAAGGCGCTGTACAGCGCACTGTCGATGGCCGCGACGCTGACGCCCAGCCGGCCGGCCGCGTCGCGGTCGATGTCGACATAGGCTTGGAGGCCCTTTTCCTGCTGGTCGCTGGCCACATCGACGATCTGCTTCAGGCCACGCAGCCGCTCCAGCACGGCCGTCGTCGAACGGCTCAACTCGGCGGAGTCCGGCGAAGACAGCGTGAACTGGTACTGCGTCTTGGCGATGCGGTCCTCGATGGTCAGGTCCTGCACGGGCTGCAGATACAGCGCAATGCCGGGCTCCTCGGCGGCCGCGTCCGCAATGCGTCGCGCCACCTCGGCGGCGCTGGCGCCGCGGCCCTCCTTGGCCTTGAGCGAAATCTGCAGCCGGCCCTGGTTCAGCGTCGTGTTGCCACCGTCCACGCCGATGAAGGACGACACGCTCTCCACCGCCGGGTCCTTCAGCACGCGTTCGGCCAGGCGCTGCTGGTGCTCGGCCATGGCGCCAAAGGAGGTGGACTGCGCCGCCTCGGTGATGCCCTGCAGCTGGCCGGTGTCCTGCACCGGGAAGAAGCCCTTGGGCACGAGCAGATAGAGCACGCCGGTCAGGCCCAGCGTGGCGATGAAGACGACCAGCGTCGCCGCCGAGCGGTCCAGCACCCAGTTCAACATGCGGCCATAGCCGGCAATGATGTCGTCGAAGGCCTTGCCCACGCGGCGCCACAGCCAGCCGTGGTCTTCGTCGTGCTCGTGCTTGAGCAGGCGCGCGCACATCATGGGCGTCAACGTCAGCGACACGAAGGCCGAGATCAGGATGGACACGGCCAGCGTGATGGCGAACTCGTGGAAGAGGCGGCCGACCACGTCGCCCATGAAGAGCAGCGGGATCAGCACGGCGATCAGCGAGACCGTCAGCGAGATGATGGTGAAGCCGATCTGCTTGGAGCCAGTCAGGGCTGCGTCGTATGGGCTGACGGCTTCACCGCCCTCCTCCATATGCCGCGCAATGTTCTCAATCATGACGATGGCGTCGTCCACCACGAAGCCCGTGGAGATCACCAACGCCATCAGCGTCAGGTTGTTGATCGAGAACCCCGCCATGTACATGACGCCGAAGGTGCCCACCAGGGACACCGGCACGGCGACGGCCGGGATGATGGTGGCCGGCAGGCTGCGCAGGAAGACGAAGATGACGCCGATGACCAGCACGATGGCGAAAAGCAGCTCATGCTGCACATCGGTCACCGAGGCGCGGATGGTGGTCGTGCGGTCGCTGAGCAGTTGCACGTCGAGCGACGCCGGCAGGCTGGCCTGCAGCTGGGGCAGCACGGCGCGCACGCGGTCCACGGTCTCGATGACGTTGGCGCCGGGCTGGCGCTGCACGTTCAGGATGACGGCCGACACGCTGGACTTGCTGGCCTGGCCGGCCCAGGCGGCCAGGCGCAGGTTCTCGGCGTCGTCCACCAGCTGGGCCACATCCTTGAGCCGCACCGCATTGCCGTTCTTGTAGGCGATGACGAGGTTGGCGTATTCAGACGCGCTGCGCAGCTGATCGTTGGCGTCCAGCGTCGAGGCGCGCAGCGGGCCGTCGAAGCTTCCCTTGGACTGGTTGACGTTGGCGCCCGAGATGGCCGTGCGCACATCGTCGATGGACAGGCCGAGCGAGGCCAGCGCGCCCGGATTGGCCTGGATGCGCACGGCCGGCCGCCGCCCGCCCGCGATGCCCACCAGGCCCACGCCCGGCACTTGCGAGATCTTCTGCGCCAGGCGGCTCTCGACGAGATCGTGCACGCGCGTGATGGGCAGGGTCGCGGAACTGATGGCGATGGTCAGCACCGGCGCATCGGCCGGGTTGACCTTGCTGTAGACCGGCGGCATCGGCAGGTCGCTGGGCAGCAGGTTGCTGCCGGCATTGATGGCCGCCTGCACCTCCTGCTCGGCCACGTCCAGGGCCAGGCTGAGCTCGAAGCGCAGCGTGATGACCGAGGCCCCGCCCGAGCTGGTGGACGACATCTGCGCCAGGCCCGGCATCTGGCCGAACTGGCGCTCCAGCGGGGCGGTGACCGAGGACGTCATCACGTCCGGGCTGGCGCCGGGGTAGAGCGTCGTGACCTGGATGGTCGGGTAGTCGACCTCGGGCAGGGCCGACACCGGCAGCAGCCGGTAGGCCAGCGCGCCGGCCAGCACGATGGCCAGCATCAGCAGCGAGGTCGCGACCGGCCGCGCGATGAAAAGGCGTGACGGGTTCATCGGAAGCTGTGAATGGACTCCGCGCGGCCGAGCAGGCCGTCGCGGCGTCGCCAATCAAGGCGCAAAGCACAGCCGTAGCAGGGGCTACGGCGAGCATTTGCAACGCCGAGTGGCGGCGTTGCGGCGGGATGAGCGGGCGTGCGGGGTGCGTTCACAGCTTCCTCACTGGGAAGGAGCCGAGGCGCGGTGCTGCTGGATCCAGGTGCGGCGGTCCTCCGGGCTCATGGCCTTGAGCTTCTCGACCATCTCGGGCGGCACGCGGTCTGCCCAGCGCGGGCGCTCGCCGTCAGCGGCACTGGCGCTGGTGCTGGCCGCAGTTGCATTGCCACCCGCGCCGCTTGCTGCGCTTGCTGCGCTGGCCGCACCGGCGCCAGCACCACGCCCACGACCGCGGCCACCCGGGCCGGAAGCCCCAGCGGCCGGCACCTTGATGACCTCGGCCTTGCCGCCATCACGCAGGCGGTCGGCGCCGTCGGTGACAACCTGGTCGCCCTCCTTCAGATCGCCCTGCACGGCGGTGAAATCGCCGTCGGTGGCCAGGGTCTGCACCTTGCGCAGCGCCACCTGGCCGTCGGTCACGACGTAGATATAGATGCCCTGCGAGCCACGCTGCACGGCCGCCGTCGGCACGACGAGGACGCCCTTCAGCGTGTCCAGCTGCAGGCGCACATTGACGAACTGGTTGGGGAAGAGACCGCCGTCCTTGTTGTCGAACAGGGCCTTGACCTTGATGGTGCCGGTGGTGGCGTCGATGGCGTTGTCGGTGCTGGCAACGCGGCCTTCGGCCAGCTTGGTGCGGCGCTCGCGGTCCCAGGCCTGCACAGGCAAGGCCTGCTTGTCGCCCAGCTGCTGGCGGATGCGAGGCAGGCGCGCGTCCGGCACGGCGAAGACGACTGCGGCCGGCTGGATCTGGGCGATGGTCAGCAGGCCGTTGGCGTCGCCGGGCGTGATGTTGTTGCCGAGGTCGGCCTGCTTCAGGCCCACCTGGCCGGCGATGGGCGCGGTGACGCGGGTGTAGGACAGCTGCAGCTTGGCGTTGTCCACCGCCGCCTGGTCCGACAGCAGGGTGGCTTCCAACTGGCGCACGAGGGCCTGCTGGGTGTCGAGCTGCTGGCGCGGCGCGGCCTCCTTGGCGACGAGGTCCCTGTAGCGGGCAAGGTCGGCGCGGGCGTTTTCCAGCTGGGCCTGATCGCGGGCCAGCGTGGCCAGGGCCTGGTCGCGGGCGATCTCGTAGGGCTTGGGGTCGATCAACGCCAGCACCTGGCCAGCTTTCACAGGCTGGCCCTCGTGGAAATAGATGGCCTTCAGCTCGCCGCTGACCTTGGCGTGCACCACAGCAGTGTTGGCCGAGGCGATGCTGCCAATGGCGTCGACGACGACGGCCATGTCGCGCTTTTGCACGGCGGCCACCGTGACCGGCTGCGGCCCGCTGCGGCCGAAGCGCCCGCCCGCGGGCCGGCCCGACCCGCCGGCACCGGATGCAGCGGACGCCGCACCTGCCGGCCCGTCAGCGCCGCCTTCGCTGCCCCGGCCCTTCCACCACCACGCCGCGCCCGCGATGACGATGACGACTACCGCGACCCAGATCCAGGTTTTGCTGCCCTTGGATTCCTTGTTCTGCATTCGGTCCACTCCTGGTTGCAGCCAAGTTTCCCGGCCGAATGTAGCTGCAGCATTGCTGGGTCTCAAAGCTACGATCATGGTCATGATCAAGCTGATGGTGGGCCTGGGCAATCCAGGTGCCGAGTACGAAGACACGCGCCACAACGCCGGTTTCTGGTGGATTGACGGCCTGGCCCGCGGGCTCAAGGTGAGCCTGGCGCCCGACAAGGCCTATCACGGCCTAGTGGCCCGCGTGAACCAGGCGCCGGGCGCCAGCGGTCCCATCTGGCTGCTGGAGCCCATGACCTATATGAACCTGTCCGGCAAGTCGGTCGCGGCGCTGGCGCGCTTCTTCAAGATCGCGCCGGAAGAGATCCTGGCCATCCACGACGAGCTGGACCTGTCGCCCGGCGAGATGAAGTTCAAGAAGGGCGGCGGCGACGGCGGCCACAACGGCCTGAAGGACATGCGGGCTCAGCTTGGCAGCGGGGACTTCTGGCGGCTGCGGCTGGGCATCGGCCACCCGGGCCACAAGGATGAGGTGGCCGGCTATGTGCTGCGCAAGCCGCCGCTGGCCGAGCGCCAGGCGGTGGAGGACTGCATCGAGAAGAGCTACGGCGCCGTCGAGCTGATGTTGCGCGGCGACATGGACAAGGCGCTGGCCAAAATTCACGCCAAACCGCCGCGGCCCAAGCCGCCCAAACCCCAGCCGCCAGTAGACACTCCGGCCTCATGAAGCCTCTGCTGCTGATTCTGGCCCTCGCACTCGCACTGCCTGTTCTGGCGCAGACCCAGACGCGCCGCGCCCAGGTCTACCGCTGCGGCCTCGACGGTCGCGACCTGCGCGACTCGCCCTGCCCCGGTGGCAGCGCGGCCAGCAGCGTCGACTACGACCAGCCCAGCGCCGCCGACAGCAAGGCGGCGCGCGACCGCCACTTCGCGGACTCCCGGCAGGCTGCGGTCCTGGCCCAGTCTCGCCGCGCCAGCGAGGCTGAAGCCCGCCACCTGCGCGCTCAGGCAGTCGGCTTGCAGGCGCCGCCACCGCCCGCCCAGGCTGCCAGCGCCCCACAAGTCACCCATCTGAAGCCGCCGAAGACGGCCAAACCGCACAAGCCCTCCACCGCCGCCAGCGGCCATCGATAGAATCCGCGCCGTTGGTGCTCGCGCCCGCCTTCACGGCGGCTGCAGTTCAACGGGAATCAGGAGGACGAGCGGTCACGCCGCAGATCTAACCTGAGCTGTCCCCGCAACGGTAAGTGGACGAGGCCTAGGCGCCTCACTGTTCGACCACATAGCCACTGGTGCGTGCACCGGGAAGGCGTCGAGCAGGACTCAAGTCCATCAGCCCGGATACCGGCCAACGACGGGGCCGCCTCGCGCACTTGCGCGGCGGCCGTTTTTCAGCCTTGCTGCGGGGGTCAGCACGGCTGGGTGTTCGTTCGCGTCTCCTCTCATGTCTCATTCCCTCCTCGCGGCCCGTCGGTCGCTGCTCGCCCTGGCCGTGCTGGCCCTGGCTTCGTCCGCCCACGCCCAGAACAAGCTCGACACCGTCGTCACCACCGCAGCGCGCACGCCGCAGCGCCTGTCGGAGGTGCTGGCCGACCTGACCGTCATCACCCGCGCCGACATCGAGCGCCAGGCCGCCGCCAGCGTGGCCGACCTGCTGCGCAACAACGGCTGTGCCGAGATGGTCCGCAACGGCGGTGCGGCGTCCACGACCAGCCTCTTCCTGCGCGGCGCCGATACGCGCCACACCCTGGTTCTCGTCGACGGCGTGCGCATGGACTCGCAGTCCACCGGCGGCGCCAGCTGGCAGGGCATCCCGGTTTCGCAGGTCGAGCGCGTGGAAGTGCTGAAGGGCCCGGCCAGCGCCATCTATGGCTCGGATGCCGTCGGCGGCGTCGTGCAGATCTTCACCCGTAAAGCAGGAGGGAATGGCGGCGGCAAGATCAGCGCCGATTTCGGCGTGGGCCTGGGCACCCAGGGCACGATGAAGGCCGACGGCGGCCTGTTCGGCAGCCAAGGCATCATCGACTTCGCCTTCACCGGCGCCATCGAGGAGAGCGACGGCTTCAACTCCACCACCACCGACAGCGCCTTCAGCTATGTCCCTGACCGCGACGGCTGGCACAAATACCAGGGCACCACGCGCATCGGCGCCCAGCTGGCCGAAGGCCATCGCGCCGAACTCATCGTCATCAGGAACCACATCAACGGCCAGTACGACGCCGACAGGTCCAAGCCGCTGGTGGACGACCACACGGTGCAGGACACCGATGCCACCCGCCTGGCCTGGACGGCACAATGGGCGCCGGCCGTGCAGACGCAGCTGAGCTATGGCGAATCGCGCGACCGTTACCAGACCGACCCCTCGCCCTATCTGACCATCACCAAGGTCAAGAACCTGGCGCTGACCGGCTCCTACCAGCTCGGCCTGGGCCAGCAGATCAACTTCCTGGGCGAGCGCATCGAGGACCAACTCGAGAACAGCGGCCTCCTCACCGCCGGCGTCGGCAAGCGCCACCGCAATGCCATCGGCGCGGGCTATCTGCTCAACGCCGGTGCCTTCAGCCTGCAGGCCCATGCCCGCCATGACGACGACAGCCAGTTCGGCAGCGCCGACACTGGCACTTTGCTGGCCGGCTACGAGATCGTCAGCGGCCTGCGCGTCGTCGGCTCCATCGGCAACGCCTTCCGCGCGCCAACCCTCTACCAGCAAGGCACGGTCTACGGCCCCGACCTCAGCAAGCCCGGCGCCAAGCCGCTGGAGGCCGAGCGCGGCCGCAATGTCGAGCTGGGCCTGAAGTACGGCAGCGGCGACACGGAGCTGAGCGCCACGGCCTACCGCAACCGCGTCAGCAACCTGATCATCTTTGGCGAGGCTGGCACCTGCAACTACCAGTACGGCTGCTACAAGAATGTGGCGAGTGCCCGCCTGCGCGGCGTGACCCTGGCCGGCAACACCAAGGCCGGCCCGGTCAGCCTGCGCGCGACGATGGACTTCCAGACGCCCATTGACGCCAGCACCGGCCGGCTGCTGGCCCGCCGCGCCAAGCGCCTGGCCACGCTCGGTGCCGACACCGAGCTGGGCGACTGGGTGCTGGGCAGCAGCGTGCAGGCCTCCGGCGCGCGCTGGGACAACGCCGCCAACACGCGCAAGCTGGGCGGCTATGGCCTGGTCAACTTCAACGCGCAGTACAAGATCCGCAAGGATCTCAAGCTGCAGCTGAACCTGGACAACGCCTTCGACCGCGAGACGTCGACGGCCTATGGCTATGCGTCGGCGCCGCGCACGGCGCTGATCAGCCTGCGCTGGAGCCCCACCCTCTAAGCTCGCGCTGATGAGCACATACGAACTCATCGTCGGCGGCCAGCGCAGCGGCAAGTCGCGCCGGGCCGAGAAGCTGGCTCTGGGCTGGCCCGGCCGCGTGGTGGTCATCGCCACCGCGCTGGCGGCTGACGACGAGATGCGTGAGCGCATCACCCATCACCGTGCCTCACGGCCGGCAGGTTTCGAGACTGTCGAAGCCCCGCTGGCCTTGAGCGCGGCCCTTCAACAGGTCGACGACGCCAACACCCTGGTCGTTGTCGATTGCCTGACGCTGTGGCTGGTGAACTGGCTGATGCCGATGAGCGGCGCGCCCGATGCGGCCGGCTGGCAGGCCGAGCGCACCGCGCTGCTGGATCTGCTGCCACGCTTGAAGTCGCCCGTCGTCTTCGTCTCCAACGAGGTCGGCTGGGGCGTGTCGCCGCTGGGTCGAGAGGTGCGCGACTACATCGACGAGCTTGGCCGCCTGAACCAGGACGTCGCGCGCCTGTGCGGCCGATTGACACTGATGGTCGCGGGCCAGGCCTGGACACGACCCGTCGAGGATTCGAACCATGCGTAGATTGCTTGCCCTGCTGCTGTTGGCCATTGCGCTGCCGGTTGCTGCCATCGACATCAAGGACGACCTCGGCCAGGTGACGCAGATCAGCACGCCGCCGCAGCGCATCGTCAGCCTGCTGCCCTCGCTGACCGAGACCGTCTGCGAACTCGGTGCCTGCGCCCGGCTGGTCGGCGTCGACCGCTATTCCAACTTCCCCGCCTCAGTGAACGCCCTGCCCAAGGTCGGCGGCATGGAAGACACCAATGTCGAGCTGATCGCGTCGCTCAAGCCCGATGTCGTGCTGGTGGCCGTGTCCTCGCGCGTGGCCGAGCGGCTGCGCGCCTTGGGCCTCAAGGTCGTCGTTCTGGAGCCGCGCAGCTACAAGGACGTTCAGCGCGTGCTGAACATCATCGGCCAGGTGCTCGGCGTGCCTGACGCCCAGCGCGTCTGGCGCCATATCGAGGCCGGCGTCGCCGCGGCGGCCAGCAGCGTGCCAGCGTCGGCGCGGGGCGTGCGCGTCTACTTCGAGGTCGCCCCCGGCATCTGGGCCGCCGGCGAGTCCTCCTTCATGGGCGAGACGTTGACCAAGCTCGGCGCCGGCAACATCATCCCGGCGTCGCTCGGCCCCTTCCCCAAGATCAACCCCGAGTTCGTCGTCAAGGCCAACCCGGCCTTGATCATGATCGGCCAGCGCGGCTCCGAAGGCCTGACCCAGCGCCCCGGCTGGGACCGCATCGACGCCGTCAAGCGCGGCCGCATCTGCATCTTCAAGCCCGAGGAGGGCGACATCCTCACCCGCCCGGGGCCGCGCATGGCCGAGGCGGCGCAGATCATGGCCCGCTGCCTGCGCGAGAAGGGCGCCTCGTGATGAACATCCGCCCCGGGCTGCTGCTGACGCTGCTGCTGCTCGTTGGTGCCGGCGGCGTGCTGGGGGGCGTGCTGGTCGGCAGCACCGGCTGGGCTGACCTCGGCGACGACAGCATGGGCATCATCCTGTGGGAGATCCGCCTGCCGCGCTCGTTGGGCGCCTGGTGGGCCGGCGCCCTGCTCGGCATGGCCGGTGCGATGTCGCAAGGCCTGTTCCGCAACCCGCTGGCCGATCCCTATCTGCTGGGCAGCGCCTCGGGCGCCGGCCTGGCGGTGGCCATCGCGCTGGCGCTGACCGGCATCTCGCCCCAGACCTCGTCGCTGCTGGCCCATGTGGGACTGACCGGCATCGCCTTCGTCGGCACGCTGGTTGGCGTGGGCCTGACGCTGATCCTGGCGCGCGGCGTCGAGCAGACGCTGCGCCTCTTGCTGGCCGGCGTCGTCGTCGGCGTCGTGCTGAATGCGCTCACGGGCCTGGCCACGCTGTGGGCGCCTGACATCCTGCGCGCCATGCAGGCCTTCCTGCTCGGCAACACCGGCCTGCTGGGCTGGAGCAGCGTCACGGTGATGACCGCCAGTGGCATCGCGGCCCTCGTCATCGGCCTGCTGGCCAGCCCGGCCCTGGATGCGCTGACGCTGGGGGAGGCCACCGCCGCGTCGCTGGGCGTGCGC
The DNA here is from genome assembly GCF_056401875.1 of Roseateles sp. P4_D2. NCBI lineage: Bacteria > Pseudomonadati > Pseudomonadota > Betaproteobacteria > Burkholderiales > Sphaerotilaceae > Roseateles > Roseateles sp. P4_D2. The sequence continues at coordinate 221,800 of NZ_JBFUIM010000014.1, forward strand.
ATGGGCCTGATGCGGCTGCTGCTTATCCTGGCCTTTGCGCTGGCCACGGGTGCTGCCGTCGCGCAGACCGGCATCGTCGCCTTCGTCGGCCTGGTCGCACCCCACCTCGTGCGCAGCCTCTGCCCCATGCTTCACGGCCGGCTGATCCTGATGTCGGCCGCGGCCGGCGGCGCCCTGCTGCTGGTGGCCGATGTGATCGCACGCGGGTTGATGCGACCGCAGGAGCTGCCTGTCGGTCTCGTCACCGCGCTGCTGGGCGGCGTCTATCTTCTTGTGCTGATGCATAGACGCGAAGCGCCCAAGCGATGAATGCCCTGCACGCCCGCATCGCCCGCGTCCGCATCGACGGCCGCGACCTGATCAGCGACATCGATCTTGCCTTGCCCCAGGGCCGTTGGACGGCCATCGTCGGCCCCAACGGCGCCGGCAAGTCGACGCTGCTGCGCGCCATCGCCGGCCTGCAGCGTTGTGAAGGCAATGTGCTGCTCGGCGGCAAGCCGCTCAATGACTGGCCGTCCCGCGAGCGCGCCCGCCAACTGGCCTGGATGGGCCAGCAGGAGACCGGCGCCGACGACCTGACGGCCCAGGACGTCGTGCAGCTCGGCCGCCTGCCGCACCGGCCGTGGCTGGCGCCGCCCACCGCGGCAGACCATGTCGCCGTGCAGACCGCGATGGAATCCACGCAGAGCTGGGCCTGGCGCGAGCGCCGGCTGGGGTCTCTGTCGGGCGGCGAGCGCCAGCGTGTGCTGCTGGCCCGGGCCCTCGCGGTGCAGGCGCCGCTGACCTTGATGGACGAACCCCTGGCCCACCTCGACCCGCCCCACCAGGCCGAATGGATGGCCCTGGTGCGTGAGCGCGTCGCCGCCGGCCACAGCGTCGTCAGCGTTCTGCACGAGCTGCATCTCGCGCTGCAGGCCGACCATCTCGTGCTGATGGCCGATGGCCGCATCGTGCACACCGGCGCACCGGCCGATGCAGCCACGCATGCGGCGCTGAAACGCGTCTTCGGTCCCCGCCTGCACATCGCACAGATCGAGGGCCGCTGGGTCGCCCTGCCTTTATGACCTCTTGCGCCGCCCTCTTCATCAGCGCCCCGTCCTCGGGATCGGGCAAGACCTGCGTCACTGCGGCGATTGCGCGCAGCCATGCACGGCGCGGCAAGCGCGTGCGCGTCTTCAAGACCGGGCCGGACTTCCTTGACCCCAGCATCCTCGAGCGCGCCAGCGGCCGCCCGGTCTACCAGCTCGACCTCTTCATGGGCGGCTTCGCCCACTGCCAGGCCCTGCTGGCCGAGGCCGCGCGCGAGGCTGACCTCATCCTCGTCGAAGGCGTCATGGGCCTGTTCGACGGCAACCCGAGCAGCGCCGACCTGGCCGTCGCCTTCGGGCTGCCCGTCGTCTGCGTCATCGACGCTTCGGCCATGGCCCAGACCTTCGCGGCGCTGGCGACGGGACTGCAGCGCTTCAGGCCCGAACTGCACCACTGCGGCGTCATCGCCAACCGCATCGGCAGCGCGGCGCATGGGCGCATGCTCAGCGAAGGCCTGCCGGACGACCTGCCGCTGATTGCCGCGCTGCCGCGCGAGCCCAAGCTCATCCTGCCTGAGCGCCATCTCGGCCTCGTGCAGGCGCTTGAGCAGCCGAGGCTGGATACACAGCTCGATGCCTGGGCCGATGCCTGGGAAGCCGGGCTGCGGCCTGGCTTGGCCTTCAAGCCCCAGGCCTTTGAGGCGAACACTGAGCCGCCGCTGCCACCGCTGCTCCAGGGCCGCCGCATTGCCATCGCCCGCGACGCCGCCTTCGGCTTCATCTACGCAGCCAATGTCGACCTGCTCCGCGCCCTGGGTGCCGAGCTGGCCTTCTTCTCGCCCATCCGCCATGAGGCCCTGCCGGTTTGCGATGCGCTGTGGCTGCCCGGCGGCTACCCCGAGTTGCATGTCGAGGCGCTGGGTGCCCACCCCACGCTGGCCGCAGCCCTGGCCGGCCATGTCGCCGCAGGTAAACCGCTGCTCGCCGAATGCGGCGGCATGCTGGCCCTGCTGGACTCACTGACCGACGCGGCCGGTGATACTCACCGCATGGTCGGCGTCATGCCCGGCCGCGCCCATGTGCAGCACCGCCTCGCGGCTCTGGGCCTGCAGGCCATCGCCTGGCCCGAAGGCCCGTTGCGCGGCCACAGCTATCACTACTCGACGCTGGAGACGCCGCTGGCGCCGATCGCCACCGCCAGCAACCCCAACGGCGGCAACACCGCCGAGGCCCTCTACCAGCAGGGCTCGCTGCGGGCGAGCTATGTGCACCACTACTTCCCGTCCAACCCGGAGGCCATAGCGGCTTTCTTCAGGGGCTGACCCATGGAAATCGAACAACCTCCCGTCGACCGCGAACGCGTCATCCCCAGCGGCGAGCGCCGTGGCCTGGTGATCGTCCACACCGGCGACGGCAAGGGCAAGAGCACCGCCGCCTTTGGCCTCGCACTGCGCGCGCATGGCCGCGGCAAACCGGTGCGCATCTACCAGTTCATGAAGGTACCCAGCGCCCGCTTCGGCGAGCACCGCGTGTTCGAGCAACTGGGCGTGCCGATCGAAGGCCTGGGCGACGGCTTCTCTTGGAAGAGCAAGGACCTGGAGCACTCCGCCGAACTCGCCCGCGAGGGCTGGGGCCGCGCCGAATCGGTCATCCGTGCGGGCGACCATTTCCTCGTCGTGCTGGACGAGATCATGTACCCGCTGCGCTACGGCTGGCTGGCGCTGGAGACGGTGCTGGCCTGCCTGCGCGAGCGCCCGCCGCATGTGCACGTCGTGCTGACGGGGCGTGGCGCGCCGGCCGAACTGATCGAGCTGGCCGACACGGTCACCGAGATGGCGATGATCAAGCACCACTACAAGGCGGGCGTGCCGGCGCAGCGGGGGATCGAGGATTGAGCGCCCTCATCATCTGCACCACCTGCGCCGATGGCCAGGGCCAGGCTCTGCTGGAAGCCGTCGAGAACGAGGCGCTGGCGCGCGACTGGCCACTGCCCGTTCGGGGACAAGCCTGCATGGCTGCCTGCAAGCAGAGCTGCACGGCGGCCCTGCAAGGCCCTGGCAAGCACAGCTATCTGTTCGGGCAGCTCGCGCCCGACGCCGCCAGCGTCGACGCGCTGCTGTCGGTGGCCGCCCAACATTCGGAGCCGGGTGACGGCCTGCTGGCCTGGGACCGCCGGCCTGATCGACTCAAGGGCGGCCTGGTGGCCCGCCTGCCACCGCTGGGCGTATGAACCTGCTGCTGCCGCTGGCCATGATGGTGGCCCTGCTGGTGGATCGCCTGGGCGAGCCGCCGAGCTGGGCCCATCCTGTCGTCGGCATGGGGCGCTATCTTGGCCTGTTCAAGCTGACGAAGCTACCGCCAGCCGTCGGCTTCATCGCCGGCGCGCTGGCCTGGCTCGTCGGCGCCGCGATCGTCGCTTTCATCGCGCTGTGGCTGGAGGGCTGGGTGCTGCTCCTGCTGCAGCCTTGGCATTCACCGCTGCGCCTCGTTGGCGCTGCCTTGGCTGTCGGCCTGCTGCTCAAGCCACTGCTGGCTTGGCGCATGCTGGCCGAGGAGGTGCTGGCCGTGGAAGCTGCATTGAATGAATCGCTGGAAGCTGGACGCGCGCGGCTGTCGCGCCTGGTCAGTCGCGACACGTCGGCCTTGACCGAGACCGAGGTGCGCGAAGCGGCCATCGAGACACTGGCCGAGAACCTCAATGACTCGGTCATCGCGCCGCTGTTCTGGTTTGCCATCGCCGGCCTGCCGGGCGCGGCCATCTACCGCTTTGCGAACACGGCGGACGCGATGTGGGGCTACCGCGACGCGCGCGAATGGTGCGGCAAATGGGCGGCGCGGGCCGACGACCTGCTGTCATGGCTGCCGGCCCGGCTGACGGCGCTGGTACTGATGCCGCCCTCCTTCGCCCGGCTGCCACGCGAGGCCCGGCGCACGCCGTCGCCCAACAGCGGCTGGCCCATGGCGGCGATGGCACTGCGGCTGGGCCGGCGGCTGTCCAAGCCCGGCGTCTATGCATTGAATGCCGAAGGGAGCCCCGTGCAGGCCGGCGATGTGCACGCTGCCCGCGCCGTCGCCCAGCAGGCCGTCTTTGCCGGTGCCGTGCTGCTTGCCGCGCTCGCCTGGGCGTTGAGGGCATGAACGCGCCTATGCTGCCCGAGCATGGGGGACCGGATGAGGGTCCGCCAGCAGCACACGACTTCTCGACCAATGCCAGCCCGCTGGGCCCGCCGCCGACGCTGATGAACGCCGTGCAAGCCGCCGACCGTCAGGCCTACCCCGACCCGAACTACCGCACGCTGCGCCGCCATCTCGGTGACGCGGACCTGGTCCTGCCCACGGCCGGTGGCGCAGAGGGCATTCGCCGGCTGACGCTGGCGGCGATGTTGACGGGTCGCCGCGAGGTCTGGGTGCCGCAACCCGGCTTTGGCGACTACGCCCTCGCCGCCCAGGCGTTGGGCCTGCCGGTGAAGCCCTATGCCGCGCCCGCCGACATCCGACCGACGGCACCGGCCCTGGTCTGGATCTGCGAGCCCTGCAACCCGACGGGTGCCACGGTGGCGTCATGGCCCCGGCTCGACGCTCTTGTCGTGATCGACCGCGCCTACGAGCCGCTGCGCCTTCACGGCGACAGCCCTGCCCTGCCGCCCGGAGCCTGGCAGCTCATCTGCCCCAACAAGGCCCTGGGCCTGACCGGCGTACGCGCGGGCTATCTCATCGCGCCAGCCGCCGACCCGGTCTGGTCCCGTGCGTTGTCGCTGGCGCCGAGCTGGGTGCTGTCGGCCGAGGGCGTGGCCATGCTGATGCACTGGCACAGCGACGACACGCAAGCGTGGCTGGCCAAGGCCCGCAATCAGCTGCGTGAATGGACGGCACAGCAGCGCAAGATGCTGGCTGGCCTGGACTGGCTGCAGCGACCCAGTTGCACCCACTTCTGGCTGGCTCGCCCACCGCGATCTGACATCGCGACCCGGCTGCGCGAACGCAGCATCCGCGTGCGCGACGCAAACAGTTTCGGCCTGCCCGGTTGGGTGCGCGTGTCGGCCCAACCTCCCGCCTCGCAGCAGGCGCTGCAGCAGGCCCTGCTTGAAATCGAAAGCGAAGACTCATGAGTGCAGCGCCGGGCCGTCCCAAGCAAACTCGCTCCCGCTCGGCGGGACAGGCCGTAGGCCGAAGGGTGCATCAATGATCAGTAAAGCAGTGATGGTGCTCGGCACGACGAGCGGCGCGGGCAAGAGCTGGCTGGCCACGGCCCTGTGCCGCTGGTATGCCCGCCAGGGGCTCAAGGTCGCGCCCTTCAAGGCGCAGAACATGAGCAACAACGCGCGCGTCGTGCCCGGCTTGAACGGCCTGATGGGCGAGATCGGCTCAGCGCAGTACTTCCAGGCCCTGGCCGCCAACCGCGTGCCCGAGGTGCGCATGAATCCGGTGCTGCTCAAACCCGAGGCGGATACGCAGAGCCAGGTCGTCGTGCTTGGCGAAGTGGACCCGGCCATGGCCACCATACCCTGGCGCGAACGCAGCGCGCTGCTGAAGCCCCGCGCCCGCGCGGCCCTGCACGAGCTGATGCGGGAGAACGATGTCGTCGTCATCGAAGGCGCGGGCTCGCCGGCGGAGATCAACCTGGCGCCCAGCGACTACGTCAACCTCGGCACCGCGCGCGACGCCAACGCCGCCTGCCTGATCGTCACCGACATCGACCGCGGCGGCGCCTTCGCCCACCTGTACGGCACCCACCAGTTGATGCCCGATGACGTGCGCGCCCAGGTGCGTGGCTTCGTGCTGAACCGCTTCCGCGGCGACGCCGGCCTGCTGTCGCCCGGGCCCGAGCAGCTCGAGCACCTGACCGGCGTGCCCACCATCGCCACGCTGCCGATGTGGCGCGGCCACGGCCTGCCCGAGGAGGACGGCGTCTTCGATGAGACGACGACCGGCAGCGGCCTGCGCATCGCCGTCATCGCCTACCCGCGCATCTCCAACCTCGACGAATTCCAGCCGCTGCGCCAACTGCCCGGCGTGCGCCTGAGCTGGGCGCGCGAGCCCAAGGATCTGGCCGGCGTGGACTGGATCATCCTGCCCGGCTCCAAGTCCACCGCCGCCGACCTCGCCTGGCTGCGCGCGCAAAAGCTCGACGCCGCCATCAACAGCCACCGCGGCCGCGTGCTCGGCATCTGCGGCGGCCTGCAGATGCTGGGCGAGGCGCTGATCGACCCGCATGGCCTGGACGGCAATGCGCCGGGCCTGGGCCTGCTGCCGCTGGTGACCGTCTTCGAGCCCGAGAAGCTGCTGCGCAGCGCGGAGTTCAGCTTCTCCACGTCGCTGGACGGCGGCTGGCAGGCCCTGGCCGGTGTGCAGGCCAGTGGCTACGAGATCCGCCACGGCCGCACCCAGCCTCACGCCGGCCTGCCGCCGCCGCGCGTGGCGCTGCGCAATGCCGCCGGCGAGGCTGTGGGCTGGCAGGCCGGCCAGGTGCTGGGCGTCTACGCCCACGGCCTGTTCGAGCAGCCGGCCGTGCTCAAGGCCCTGTTCGGCCAGGCTGGCCGGTCGCTGGATGCCGTCTTTGATGGGCTGGCAGACTTCATCGACCTGCACTTTCAACCGGGCAAGATTGCGGGCTTGATCGGCTGACGAATTTCCGCATGCGCCGCCTCCTTGCCACCGCCCTGCTCGCCCTGCCCCTGGCCGCCCACGCCTGGGGTTCTGACGGCCACCAGACCGTCGCGACCATCGCTGCCGGCCTCATCAAAGGTACCCCGGCTGAAGCCCGCGTCGCCGGGCTGCTGGGCGACATGCCGCTTTCGCTGGCCTCGATCTGGGCCGACTGCGTGAAGGGCATCGCGCCCAGCCAGGGCTATACCTATCCCGCGCCGGGCAAGTACCCCGCGTGCGCCGCGCTGGAGACGCCCGCACGCATCGCCGAGATGGCCGACTACGTGCGCCGCAACGACCGGCAGTGCCAGTTGGGCCTCGACGAGGACAGCTGCCACAAGCAGACCCACTACGCCGACATCGCCGTGCAGCGCGGCCGCTACCTACCGAAGGTGACCGGCACGCGCCCGGATGACGTCGTCGGCGCGCTGCGTGCGGCCATCCTGGTGCTGCAGGGCAAGCCCTCGCCCGGTCAGCCCAACTTCAAGAACCAACGCGAGGCCTTGCTGGTACTGGTGCATCTGGTGGGCGACATCCACCAGCCTCTGCACGTCGGCAGCGTCTATCTCGACGCCCAGGGGCAGCGTGTCGACCCCGACAAGCAGGGCTTCGATCGCGCCAGCTTCACCATCGGTGGCAACAGCTTGCTGCTCGATCCTGCCGCAACGCCGGGGTCGAAGAATTTCCATTCGTACTGGGACAACGTGCCTGAGGAATTCAGGCCCCAGCATGTCGATGCCGACTGGCTGGCCGAGGCGCGCCAGGTTCGTGCCGACCCAGGCACTGCGGTCGACTGGCCGCCCCACTGGGCCACGCAGTCACTGGAGCAAGCCGGACGCGTCTTCGACGGGTTGAAGTTCTCGGCCAGGCAGGGCTCACAGTGGGGCGTCGAACTGCCCGGCGGCTACGGCGCCAGGGCAGACGCCATCAAGCGCCAGCAGCTGACGCGCGCAGGAGCTAGGCTGGCCCGGGTGCTGCAGGCAGCGTTCCCGCGGTAGCCGCGGCGGTGAGGCGTTGATACTTCTGCATCAAGGTCTCCCGGCTCTCGATATGGGCCGGGTTGATCGGGATGCACGCGACTGGGCAGAGCATCACGCACTGCGGCTCGTCGAAGTGGCCGACGCACTCGGTGCACTTGCTCGGCTCGATCTTGTAGAACTCCTCACCCATCGAGATCGCGTTGTTCGGGCAGGCGGGCTCGCAGACGTCGCAGTTGATGCATTCGTCCGTGATCATCAGCGCCATGGGATGCCTCCATCGGGCTGGCGGACGAATACGGCAAGCGCCTGCATGCGCTCGCCGCGCGCGGCGGGGCAAGGCATGCCTTGCCGATTCCCGCCACGCGTTTCGGTGATCATCAAAGCCATCTCAACTCCCTCGCTTCTTGCAGCGCTCGTTCAGCCGCGCCAGTACCCCGGGCGACACAAACTCCGCCACCTCGCCGCCCAGCGTCGCAATCTCGCGCACGAAGGTGCTGGACGTGTACTGGTGGTGTTCGCCGGGCGTCAGGAAGATGGTCTCGACCTCGGGCATGAGCTTGCGGTTCATGCCGGCCATCTGGAACTCGTATTCGAAGTCGCCACCGGTGCGCAGGCCACGCACGACGACACGGCCGGCGTGGGTGCGCACGAAGTCGCGCAGCAGACCGTCGAAGGCGATGACCTCGACATTGCCCAGCGGTGCCGCCACTTCCTGGGCCATCGCCAGCCGCTCGTCCAAGGAAAACATGGTCTTCTTGTGATGGCCGACCGCCACCGCCAGCACCAGGCGCTCGAACATCGCGGCAGAACGGCGCATCAGGTCCTCGTGGCCCAGCGTGATCGGGTCGAAGGTGCCCGGGTAGATGGCCGTGATGGTGGTGCGGGTCGTCATGCGGCTGGATTGTCCTCGCGACGCAGCAATTGGTAGTGCACGGCGCCGGCTCGGCCCTGGCGCCAGGTCGTGAATCCGGCCGGGGGAGCGATCTCGCCCGGGGATTCGACGTAGATCAGCCCGCCTTCGGCCAACAGCGGCATGGCAGCAGCCAGCGCGCGGTCGAAGAGGTTGTCGGCGAACGGCGGGTCAAGAAAAATGAGGTCGAAGCGGTCCGGGCAAGCCAGCATCCAGTTCAGCGCATTGGCCCGGTGGATGATGAGGGCCGTGGCCTGCAGACGCTTCTGGCTGGCCCGCAACCCGTCTACCAAGGCCGCCTCGCGCTCGAGCATCACCACCGCATCCGCCCCGCGTGACGCTGCCTCGAAACCCAGGGCCCCGCTGCCGGCAAACGCATCAAGCACCCGCCAGCCGTCGAGCGTCTGGCCCAGCCAGTTGAATAGCGTCTCGCGGATGCGGTCGGACGTCGGCCGCAGGCCCGGCAGGTCGGGCACGGGCAGCTTGGAGCGCTTCCACTGGCCGCCGATGATCCTGATCTCACCCATGATCGGCAGCTCCCTTTTCTGGCGCGGGCCCGGCGTCCCGCCGGGCCTGGCCCCGTGCCTCCGGCCCGGGGCTGGGCAGCGGCTCCGCCGCTGCGCTGGCACTGGTGTTCCTGGACCTCAGGGCGAAACGAAAGCCCAGGAAGTCGAAGCGGTAGGCGCGGGCGTAGGCGAAGCGGCAGGCCGAACGCGCGCGCCAGGCGTCGTAGATCCACGAGCCGCCGCGCACGGCGAACTGGGCGCCGTCTAGAGGCCCTTGCGGGTCCACTTCCAGCGCGCGAGCCGCCGCGTAGTCACGTATGCCGTCAGCACACCACTCCCACACGTTGCCGTGCATCTGATACAGGCCCCAGGCGTTCGCGGGCAAGGCCTTGACCGGCACGGTCCGCTCTCGAGACTCGCCCTTGGCGCCGCCGTTGTAAGGGTAGTTGCCGTTGAAATTGACCTGCGCGGTCGTCACCGTGCCGCCCCAGAAGAACGGCTCCTGTTTGCCGGCGCGGCAGGCGTACTCCCACTCGGCCTCGGTGGGCAGGGCCGCTGGGGCGGCAAGCAGTTCGACCAGGCGGGCCAGAAAGGCCTGCACATCGTCCCAGGACACCTGCTCCACCGGGTTCTCGGGGTCGGTCGCGAACTCGCTCGGATTGGGCCCGCCCATCAAGGCCAGCCACAGGGCCTGGGTGCAGGTGGTGTCGGCCAGCCAGAAGCCCTGGCTGATTGCCACCTCGTGGCGCGGGCCTTCATCCGAATGGCGCTTCGGCTCATCTTCCGGCGACCCCATCCAGAACCGGCCCGGCGCTATCCAGCGCATGCGCTGGCGCACGCCGCCGAGCGCGAACTCGGCCCACAGGCCAAAGCGGTCGTCGCCAAAGGCCAGGGCCCAGGATGGGGGGAAGTCAGTCATCGGCAGCAGTGGCAGGAGAAAGGCGGCGACCCGGGGAGCATTCGAGGGGCTTCCACCCCACCTGCCAGCCCGAGCGCGTGTGCCTGGCGTCGTTGATCCACGAGCCTCCGCGCACGGCGAACTGGGCGTTTGTTGAAGCGCATCACGGGCCGCAACTGTAGTCGCGCCAGCCCGAGCGCCACGGGTCACGCAAACAGCCCACAACGAGCTTGGTCCGTCGACCACGAACTGACGCTCCAGCTGCAATGCGCGGCAGCGGGGTCCAGGGCCGGATTGGAAAAAAACAGGCTCATGGCTTGCGCTGAGACGCCGCTTTTGTGCGTGGCCCGGGGCTCGGCAGCGGCTCCGCCGCTGCCACTGGACTGGTGCTCTCGGACCTCAGGGCGAAACGAAAGCCCAGGACGTCAAGGCGGTCAGCGCGGTCGAGGACGCCGCGGTAGGCCGAACGCGCGCGCCCGGCGTCGCCGACCCACGAGCCGCCGCGCACGGCGAAACGGGCGCCGTCTAGGGGTCTCTGCGGGTCCACCACCAGCGCTGCGTCAGGCGGGTAGCTCCGCTGGTCGTCCGCGCACCACTCCCACACGTTGCCATGCATTTCGTAGAGGCCCCAGCCATTCGGCGGCAGCGCGGCCACGGGCACCGTCTTGCCGCGATTCACGCTCCTGCTACCGAGCTGGACGAAGCCCCCCAGTTCATCCACATTGAGCTGCTCATGGTTGACGTAGTCGCCAAAGCTGAAAGCCGTTTCGGTGCCCGCGCGGCAGGCGTACTCCCATTCGGCCTCGCTGGGCAGGCCGGCCGTGAGTCCGGGGGGCAGCAGGGCTTGCAGCCGCGCGAGGAATTGCTGCACGTCCTCAAAGCTGACGTTTGCCACAGGCAGCCTGGGGTCGCCCTTGAAGTCGCTGGGGTTGTTGCCCATCAGCGCCTGCCACAGGGCCTGGGTGCAGGCGGTGTCGGCCAGCCAGAAGCCCTGGGTGAGCGCAACGCGGTGGCGGGGGGATTCGCGCTGCGACCACCTTCGATGGCTCTCGTCGCTGATGCGCGCGCGCTCGGCGTCTGTGGAGCCCATCCAGAACTCGCCGGGGGGGAGCCAGCGCAGGCGTTGGGTGGCGCCGTCGACGCTAAGGTCGGCGAAGGCGCCGAACTTGGGTTCGACGCCCAGCCGGAGGCCGGCTTGCTGCTCCAGTTCGCGACCCTCACCGAACCAGCCGAGCGACGTGGCCCGGAGCGGCGGGCAGTTTCGATTGACAGGTTCGCCCTCGGCGCCACGCACGCACCATTCACGCAAATTGCCCAGCGGTGGCACCGTGGCATAGAGGCCGATCTCGTCGCGCCCCCACTCCTGCGCCCAGCGCGGGCGCGGCAAGGTCTCGATGATGAGCGTCTCGCGTTCGGTACTGATCTGCAGAGGCAGTTGGTCGGGGGTGGCGATGGGGCCGCTCAGCGATTGGGCACCGAGGCGACGGCTGCTGCTGCCGGGCTGGCCGAGGAAGTAGCGCGTGGCCGGTTGCAGGCGCCACAGGGGCCAGCGTCCCGGCGGGGCGGCATCGGTGGCGGGAGAGCACAGCCACAGGCCGTCGCTGCGCAGTTCGAGCACGCGGGCCTGGGGCGCTTCGCGAGCGAGCTCGGCCTGGGCCTGGGCCTGGGCCAGCGCGGCGGCTGACAGGCCGGCCGGGGCGGTCTGCCAGCCGGTGAGGCTGAACAGGCGCGCCAGGTGGGCGGGCTGGCGTTGCAGCCAGTGTTGATCGGCGGCCTGGCGGGCCAGCAGGTCGGCGGCAAAGGCGGCTTCCTCGCGGCCGGCCGCGCCGGCTCGGGCGTGGGCCCAGAGGTCTTCGTAGAGTTGTTCCGCCGCGGCGAGGGCGGCTTGAAAGTCCGCGCCCAGCACCTCAGGCCGCGCGTGGGCGGCGATGAGGAGCACCTCGGCCGCCGCGAGAAAGGCGCCGCGCCAGGCCTGGTGGTGGCGCATGACCTGCCAGGCGCGCTGCTGCGCTTCGGGGCTGAGCTGGGCCCAGCCGGGGCGCAGCTGATGGATGCCAGCAGGCGTGAGGGCACGGCTGAAATGACTGCCGCCGACGAGGGGCTGGGCCGTCCAGCACAGCGCCTCAAGCGCGGGCTCAGCGCGCAATGCCGGCGTGGCCAAGCGCAGGTCGCGCAGGCGCTCGGGCGAGAGGTGCAGGCAGAGCGCGGCGTGGGTGAGCAGTTCGTCGCGCAGGGGTTGGGCCTTGGCAGGGGTGAGCGCAGCGGTGCCCGGGCGGCCGGCCTGCCGGCGCAGGCTGCCTTCGGGGATCAGGCAGTGCAGCGAGGCAGCACGGGCCAGTGGTGAATCGACCCACACGGGGGTGCAGGGAAGCCAGGCGACGGCATGGGCGCCCTGGGCACGGGCCTGCTGCAGCCAGGCCAGCCAAGCCTCGCGGGCCTCGGGTGCGGTGCTGAGCAGGCCCAGGTGGCTGAGCAGCAGCACGCGCTGACCGGGCAGCGGCAGGGGCAAGGGGCGCCCGGGGGGCTGCGGCTGGCCGTGGGCATGCAGCAGCTGGCCAGGGCCGTCGCGCACCACCCAGGCCCGCACGCGGCCAGGGCCGTAAAGGCGTTGGGCTTGGCGCCGCAACCAGCCCAGGTCGGTGAAATAGGGCTCCATGGCCTCGCCAGCGTCGATGACCACCCAGATGTCGTCGCCCAGGCGGCCCTGTTGGTGGCGGGGCAGGCGGCGCACGAGACGCGCGCTGGTCAGGCAGCGCAGCAGTGCGGGTAGGTCAAGCCCGGCGTCGCTCGGGCGTTGCAGCGAAAGGCGCAGCGCGGGCACAAGGCGCGCGGGGCGCACGAGCAGGGGGGCGGTGGGCGGGGGGTCTTGCCGGTCGGGCCGGCCCGCATCGGACCCAAGGTGGGCGGCGGGCGGGAGGTCAGCGGCGGTAGGTGCGGGGTGCAATTCGGCGTGGGTGACGGCGATCTGCACGTTGCGCTCATGCGGCTGGCTCGCTGCCTCTGGCGGCTTGGGCGGGGGCAGCGGCTTGGCCGCAGTCTTGGGGCGGCGCTTGCGGCCGGGCAGGCGCAGTTCAAACGCGTCCTGCCGAAGTTCAAAGCCGAGATGCGCCGCCAGGCGGCCCTCGGCCTGCGGGCCATCGGCCAAGGTGGCCAGGGCCAAGAGCAGGTCAGCGCGCGAAACCGTGGGCAGAGTCACTGGCGCACCCTTCGGCCTGCGGCCTTGCCCGGCCGACGGAGCGGCCAGGCGTTCGCCAGGCACGGGATGCCCACTGGGCATCCCATGTCCGGGCTCACTCCCGCCAAGCGGGAGCGAGCTTGCTTGGGGCGGCCCGACGCGGCGCTCATGCCGCGCTGCGGTCGCCCTCGCCGGCTTGGGCCAAGGCGGCACGGCCCTGGCCAGGCGCGGCTTGGCCGTCTACCGCCGCGTGTTTGACGAAGGCGTAGGCCGAGAGGCGCGTCAGGAGAGCGAGTTGCTGCCTGGCGTTGCCCGGGGCCAGGCGCACGAGGGCATGAAGCAGGTCGAGATACTCGGCCGCGCCGGGGCGGTGCAGGCCGTGCATCTGGGCGTTCCTGCGGTCTTCGGCGAGTTGCTCGGCGGCGGCCGTGAGCACTTTCTCAGCGAGATTGCGCGACTTGGCCTGGCCAGAGAAATGCGCCCGACCGCGCTCGACGAGCCAGCCGACGTAGCCGGCCTCCTGCGGCGCCTCCAGGTTGAGCACCATGCAGCGGCGCAGAAATGCCGCAGGCAGTTCGCGCTCTTCGTTGCTGGTGATGAGGATCAGCGGCTGGGCTGCCTCGGGGCCGCCGAGCTGGATGCCCAGCGACGGGATGGCCTGGTGGCGTTGGCCGAGGAGTTCGAGCAGGCTGTTAGGAAGGTCGCTGTCGGCCTTGTCGATCTCGTCAAGCAGGATGACGTGGTTCGTAGGCCGCTTGGTGTTGCCTCGCAGGCTGCCGTACTTGATGGCCTCGGGCCAGTTGAAGGCACGCCACAGCGGGCCGGGTTCCCAGTAGGCGGCTTCGTCCAACTCGCGCTGCGCCTGTGCGTCGGCCAGGCGCTTGACGGCGTCGAAGCGATAAAGCAGGTCCTCAGGCTCGGTGCGGGCATTGACCGTGAGCGCGTGCAGCTTCGCCCCAATCGCCACGGCAGCCGCCCGCGCCAGTTGGGTCTTGCCAATGCCCGGCTCGCCGCGCACGAGCAAGGGCCGGTTGGCTGCCCAGGCGAGCAGGAGGGCGTCAATCTCGGGTTGGGACCAGTGGTGGACGGATTCCGGCAGGCCATCCTCAGCAGGCAAGGCGGTGATGCGGCCGGCGCCGAGGGCGCTCAGCGCGGCCATGACCTCCCCAGTGGGTGGCGAACGGCGGGTGACGGTGGTATTCATTTGGGCTTTGATTGGGCAACGGGAGCGGCCTTGGCGAGCACGGCTTTCATGTTGCCCAGGGCGCGGCTGATTTGACCTGCAATGTCGCTGACGTCCTTCAAGCCATCTCCCAGCAGGGAGTGGGTCGCGAATGTGTCGAGGCCAAAGCCTTGAAGTTCAGCCGCGAGGTCCTCAAAGCGCTGTCCTTCGGCCATGCGCGCGAGGTCCAAGGCCGCAACCATGCGAACACCCCCGCGTTCCTTGGCATAGGCGCCGAGCTGTGCGGCAATCTCGTGCCGATCTGGCCCACCGCCCCGATAGGAGCCGCGTGTGCGCTCCATCGGTTCATCGAGCAAAGCCAGCCTGGCTTTGGCATGCGCCTCGACGGCAATGGCCTGCTGGGCAGAAAGATGCCGCAGTTCAGGCGGCTGGAAGTCGGTCACCACGTTCTCCGCCTCTGCGCCGCCTGGGCCATCACTGATGCACACGCCAGCGGTCGAAAGCATGGCACCGACCAAAAGGTGGAGGGACTTGTCCTGGGCATCTGCCGGGAGCGGAATTGCGCCCGCAGGTGCCCGGTGCGTCGCGCCGAGCTTTTCACGAACCAGCCGCTCAAGGGCCAAGTAGCTGAGGGCCCAGACAACGTCGACCACCTTCGCGTCAGGCAATGCCCGGCCGGCTTTGGAATCAGGGAAGGTGCTTCGAACTGCGCCTTGGAGCTGGGCCAAGAAGCCGTGGGCTGAATCCGGTTGGCTCTCCAGACTCGCAAGCGCGTCATCAGCACTGGTCAACACCGGCTTGAAGGATTGGAGCAGCGCGTGGAGATGCTCAGAGGATTCGGGCGATGCCTGTTGAATCTTCCAATCGAGATAGTCGCGCATGGCCGATGTCGTTCGGCCCACGGGCGCGCCCTCCGTCGGCAGGCTCAAGGCTGCTGGCGGAGGCGCCGCTACCTGGGGCGAGGTAGGGGCTGCGAAGGGTGCGGCCGGAGGCGGCGGCCGGCCCGCCCAGTTGATGGTGCTCAGTCCGTCGAGGTCGATGAGGCTCTTGACGAAGATGGCCGCATTCCAAGCCGCGAACTGCTGGTCACCCTCCTTCGTGGCCGCGCTCTTGTTGCCATCGGCAAAGTCGCAGATGGCCTTGATGACGATCCACTCGCGCTTTTGAGGGTCGGCAGTGGCCGCTGCCGCAACGCCGACGCCCTCCATCTCCCCACCAACGATGCGATTCCGGAACGAGGACACCAGTTGATCTCGCAGCGGTTTGTTGTCGATGAGCTTGCCACCCGAAAGCAAGGTGCCCTCTTCAGCAGACGGCCAATGCTCGGCAGGCACGCCGCTAGGCGGCTGATGCTGTCGGGTCTGCGCACGTTGAAGCCAGTATCTGGAGGTGCGGTGCGACAGGTCTCTGAACCGCTCCGTGCCATCCGGGTTCACTCTGGCCTGGTCGTAGCCCAGGATTTCGTTGGCAATCAAGACTTGACCCAGTGTCTGTCGGTCGTTGTAGGCACCGAAGGCAATGCCCACTGCGATGACGTGTTTGCAATCAAGGTCAGCCGCTGCCAGATTGAGCGCGATATGGGCGTCATGTGCCCCCAGGCTGGCAGCCACGACGCCAAGGACATGATGCTGGCCGTGAAGGCCGTAGTAGCTGTAGATCTGCTCGCCGCCGAGGACCTCTGTTGGCTCGGCGCCCGGCGCAAAGACTTTTTTCAGGGCCTGGGTTTCGTGCCTGTTGGCGGTCAACAGCAGGAGCTTGTTGCTGGCGGGGAGGCGGCTAACTTGCGCCACGGTACCGATCACCTGCTGCAGATCGGACCGGCTTGAAGCGGGGGGCCTGGTCCTGTCGCTGGGCACCCTCTTGCCACCAACTGCTTGCGCCTGTGCTGCTTTGGCGCCGCTTGACGTCTTGGGCAATGCCTTGCTGCGTGTTCGAGCCTTGAGCGGGGCAGCCGTGGCGCCTGCTGCCTCAGTGAGCTCCAGCGCGACGTCACGCTTGATCAAGAACTCGGCCAGAGCACGCATGCTGCGCTCAGCCACACGATCCAAATCGGCGGGCGAGTTGACCAACGCATACACACGCTGCTCCCCGTCCACGCCATTCATGGCCTTGGCGCGTTGACGGAATTCCTGCAGGCGCGTTCTGGCCTCGGGATCCGTTTCAACAAATCGCGCGGGTATCGGGTAGTCGTCGCCCAGGATGAAAAGCAGCGTCGGCCGGTTGAACTCGCAGGCTCTGTCGAACTCCATTTCGGTGATCGACCGCAGATCAGGCGGCGAAGCATCGCGCAAGGGCTGCTGGCCGTAGCGGTGACCGATCAGCAGGACGTAGGCCTCGGCACGGGCGACCCTGTCCAAAGATGACTTGACGACGCTGATGGGTAGCGCGCCATCGTGTTCCATGACCTCGGGATAGAAGCCAACGGAGAGGGCCGCCTTGACCAAGACCTCACGCAGTTCTTTGATATCAACGTAGGTGCTGGAAATCATCACGCCAGGGTGGCGCACTCCCTTTGTGCTGGGTTTGTTCATCGCCGCAACGCCTCCCCGCCGCTGATCCGGATGCTTTGGCTGGACCCTAGCCGACAAGCATGCCGCCCCCAATAAGGGCTTGACCGGAGCGGAGCCTCCCAGCTCTGACCGCCGTCACTGCCGCACTGCAATCCCGCGTGCCGCCATCAGCGCCTTCGCCTCGCCCACCGTGTGCTGGCCGAAGTGGAAGATGCTGGCGGCCAGCACGGCGTCGGCGCCGCCCTTGGTGATGCCATCGGCCAGGTCGTCCAGCGAGCCAACGCCGCCGGAGGCGATGACGGGCACAGGCACGGCGTCGGACACGGCGCGGGTCAGTTCGAGGTCGAAGCCGCTCTTGGTGCCGTCGCGGTCCATGCTGGTCAGCAGGATCTCGCCGGCGCCGAACTCGGCCATCTGCTTGGCCCAGGCCACCGCATCAAGGCCGACGTTCTTGCGGCCGCCGTGGGTGTAGACGTCCCAGCCCGAGCCATCGGGCCGGCGCTTGGCGTCGATGGCGACGACGATGCACTGGGCGCCGTATTTGTCGCTGGCCGCACGGATCAGCTCGGGGTCGGCGACTGCCGCGGAGTTGAATGACACCTTGTCGGCGCCGGCGTTCAGCAGCCGCCGCACATCTGCCACCGCGCGCACGCCGCCGCCCACGGTCAGGGGAATGAACACCTTCGAGGCGACGGCCTCAATGATGTGCAGGATGAGGTCGCGGCCGTCGCTGGTGGCGGTGATGTCGAGGAAGGTCAGCTCGTCGGCGCCCTGCTCGTTGTAGCGCGCGGCGATATCCACCGGATCGCCCGCATCACGCAGGCCGACGAAGTTGACGCCCTTGACCACGCGGCCGGCGGTGACGTCGAGG
Organism: Roseateles sp. P4_D2; assembly: GCF_056401875.1. Lineage (NCBI taxonomy): Bacteria > Pseudomonadati > Pseudomonadota > Betaproteobacteria > Burkholderiales > Sphaerotilaceae > Roseateles > Roseateles sp. P4_D2. The sequence continues at coordinate 239,507 of NZ_JBFUIM010000014.1, forward strand.
CAGGGAATGATGCGTTTGGCAAGCATGACGGGGATACGGAAGCGAGGGCTGAATTATTCCCTCGATGGTTAGGGGCTTCGCGGCGGAACCGAACTGGCGCTCAATCCGTAGCTTCGCAAGTTCCACCACCACAACAGGAGATGACGATGAGACTGACCTCCCCCGCCCTGCTCGCCGCAACCCTCGCCCTGGGCGCCGCCGCTGCCTCGGCTCACCCGGTGACCTATATCGGCACGCTGAGCAACCTCGGTGAACCTGCCGCGGCGGCCGGATCGCTCGGCACGGGCACGGTCAGTGTGATCTTCGATGACGACACCTTCTCGATGAAGGTGAACGTGACCTTCAGCAATCTGACCGGCAGTGTCACGGCCAGCCATATCCACTGCTGCACGGCGGCGGCCGGGGGGGGCTCGGCGGGCGTCGCGACGCCGGTACCGAGCTTCCCGGCCTTTCCCTCGGGCGCGGGCGTCATGTCGGGCACCTATTCGATGACCTTCGACATGACGCAGACATCGAGCTGGAACCCTGCCTTCGTCACAGCCAATGGCGGCAATGTGTCGAGCGCCTTTGCCGCCTTCGCGACCGGCCTGGCCGACGGCAAGGCCTATCTGAACATCCACTCCACGCTGTCGACCGGCGGCGAGATCAGGACCTTCCTCGTGGCTGCACCGGTACCTGAGCCCGAGACTTACGCGCTGATGCTGGGCGGCCTGGGCGCGCTGACCCTGCTGGCCCGCCGGCGCAGGCGCTGAGAGGCCCTCAGCCGGCCGCTGCGATCAGCTCGTCCGCCCGCACCTGGGCGGCCGTGAAGTCCAGCGCGCCGGTGTAGATGGAGCGGCCGCAGATGACGCCCTCGACGCCGTCGCCCATGACGGCGCACAGGCGCTCGATGTCGGCGATGTCCGAAAGGCCACCCGAGGCGATCACCGGGATGGTGAGCGCCTGGGCCAGCTTGACGGTGGCCTCGATGTTGATGCCGGTCAGCATGCCATCGCGGCCGATGTCGGTGTAGATGACGCCTTCGACGCCGTAATCCTGGAACTTCTGCGCCAGGTCGATGACCTCGTGGCCGGTCAGCTTGCTCCAGCCGTCGGTGGCAACCTTGCCGTCCTTGGCGTCCAGGCCCACGATGATGTGGCCGCCGAAGGCAGTGCAGGCGTCCCTCAGGAAGCCGGGGTTCTTGACCGCGGCGGTGCCGATGATGACGTAGCTCAGGCCATCGTCCAGGTAGCGCTCGATGGTGTCGAGGTCACGGATGCCGCCGCCGAGCTGGATGGGGATCTCGTCGCCGATCTCCTTGATGATGGCCTTGATGGCTGGCTCGTTGACCGGCTTGCCCGCGAAGGCGCCGTTCAGGTCCACCAGGTGCAGGCGCCGCGCGCCGGCATCGAGCCAGCGGCGCGCCATCGCGGCGGGGTCTTCGCCGAAGGTGGTGGAGTCGTTCATGTCGCCTTGCTTGAGGCGGACACAGCGACCGTCTTTCAGGTCGATGGCAGGGATCAGCAGCATGGCCGGGGGCTGAGGGGCTGGAGGGAAAGGAAGGCGGGAGGCAAGAAAGTGCAGACCCGTTCAGGGCTTCCAGTGCAGGAAATTGCGGTAGAGGGCGAGGCCCAGCGCGGCACTTTTCTCGGGGTGGAATTGGGTCGCAAAAATATTATCCCGGGCCACCGCGCAGGTAAAGCGAGCACCGTAGTCGGTCTCGCCGGCGCTGTGTTCCGGCAACGCAGTCGTCGCGTAGAAACTGTGCACGAAGTAGAACCAGCTCTCGTCCGGGATGCCATCCCAAACAGCATGCGCCCGCGGTTGGTGCACGCGGTTCCAGCCCATCTGCGGCACCTTGAAGCGGCTGCCGTCTTCCTGCAGCCGGCCTTCCAGGCGGAAGCGCTGCACGCGGCCCGGGATCAGCCCCAGGCCGGGCGTGTCCTGCTCCTCGCTGTGATCCAGCAGCATCTGCATGCCAACGCACACGCCCAGCAGCGGCTTGGTGGCGGCGGCTTCAAGCACGGCTTCCTTGACACCCGAGTCGGCCAGCTCGCGCATGCAGTCGCGCATGGCACCCTGGCCGGGCAGCACAACACGCTCGGCGGCGCGCACTACTTCGGGGTCGCAAGTGATGGCCACCTCGAAACCCTGGCCCTCGGCGGCATGGATGACAGCTTGAGACACCGAGCGGAGGTTGCCCATGCCGTAGTCGACGACGGCAACGGTGCGGGTCATGGCTTCCCCCGGGACAGGTCTACGAGCGCATCGCCCAGTGCCGTCACTGCGGGGTCGGACACGGCTTTGTCGGCGGCAGGGAAAGTGGTGCGAAGCTTCCAGATGGAGCCGCTGCCACTCCACAGCTGCACATAGCTGCGCAACACTTCCTTCTCGGGGCGGTCGATCGTGGCCCAGCCCACCAAGACCTCGGTTCGGCTCTGGCCGTGGTTCTCATATTGCGCGACGACGTCGCGCACCTTGGTGTCGGGGTAACGCTGCTGCCAGCCTTTGACGATGCCGCTCATCGCGGACTTGAACTCCTCCAGCAACCGGGGATCTCGCGCAACGTCCTCGACGCGACCCAATTGGGCCTGGTAGATGTAGACGTCGGCCCACATGCCGCTCGGATGCTTGTAGCGGATGCTGCAGCCGCCGCCGGGCATGGTGGCTTCGAAGCCATGGGTCATCATGCGCTCAAAGCCCGGGCCCAGCGTCTGGGGCATGTCCTCCTGGGTACCCGGCCGCGGGCAAGGCTGCCCTTCCTGCGCCATGGCCCCCACGGCAAACAGGCCGCTCAACGCCAGTGCCGCGAGGCTGCGGAGCAAGGCGCGGCTCACAGCGAGCCCTTGGTCGATGGGATCACACCTGCGGAGCGCGGGTCCGGCGTCGTCGCCATGCGCAACGCGCGGCCAAAAGCCTTGAACATGGTTTCGGCCTGGTGGTGGGCGTTGTGGCCCTTCAGGTTGTCGATGTGGACCGTGGCCAGCGCGTGGTTGACGAAGCCCTGGAAGAACTCGAAGGTCAGCTGGGTGTCGAAGGCGCCGACGCTGCCGGCCGTGAACTTGCAGTCCATGTGCAGGCCCGGGCGGCCGGAGAGGTCGATGACGACCCGCGACAGGGCCTCGTCCAGCGGCACATAGCTGTGGCCGTAGCGCGTCAGGCCAGCCTTGTCGCCCACGGCCTTGGCGACGGCCAGGCCCAGCGTGATGCCGACGTCCTCGACGGTGTGGTGGCCGTCGATGTGCAGGTCACCCTCGCAATGGATGTCCAGGTCCATCAGGCCGTGGCGGGCGATCTGGTCCAGCATGTGGTCGAAGAAGCCGATGCCGGTCTGCAGCTTGGACTGGCCCGTGCCGTCCAGGTTGACGCGCACCGTGATGCGCGTCTCGCGGGTGTTGCGAGTGACTTCGGCGATGCGCGCGGTTGTGGAGGCGTTCAGTTCAGACATGCTTGAATCGCTTGGAGCAGCAGGGTGTTTTCGTCGGGCGTTCCGACCGTGATGCGCACACAGTTCGCTAGCAGCGGGTGCATGGCCGAGACGTTCTTGATCAGCACGCCCCGGGCCCTCAGCGCCGCGAAGGTGGCGGCGGCGTCCTGAACCCTGGCCAGGATCATATTGCCCTGGCTTGGCCAGGGTGTGACACCGGGCATGGCCTGCAAGGCGCTGAAGAGGCGCTCACGCTGCTGGCGCAGCTCGGCGGCCTGGGCGGCGTAGACCTCGGCATGCTCCAGCGCGAACAGCGCGGCCTCGGCGTTCAGCACGCTGACGTTGAAGGGCGGGCGTAGTTTCTCGATCTGCTCGACCAGCTCGGCCGAACCACAGAGATAGCCGATCCGCACGCCGGCCAGGCCGAACTTGCTCATGGTGCGCATCACCAGCACGTGCGGGTGGCGGGCCATCAGCGCCAGGCTGTCGGAGGATGCAAAGGGTTGGTAAGCCTCGTCCATGACGACCAGGCCAGGCGCCGCGGCGACGATGCGCTCGATGGCGGCGGCGTCCCAGAGGTTGCCGGTCGGGTTGTTGGGGTAGGAGAGGTAGATGAGTGCCGGCTGATGCTCCGCAATCGCGGCCAGCATGGCGGCCTCGTCCAACTCGAAGTCTCCAGCCTGCAGCGGCACGCCGACAAAACGCAGGTGCTGGTGCCGCGCCGACATCTCGTACATGACGAAGCTGGGCAGCGGCGACAGGATGACCGCACCAGGCTTGGACACGGCCAGCGTCAGCAGGCTGATGAGTTCGTCCGAGCCATTGCCCAGCGTGATGCCGAAGGCCTCGGGCAGGCCGGCATGGACCTTCAGCGCCGCGGCCAGGTCGGCGGTGCGCTCGGCCGGGTAGCGGTTGATGGCAACGGCGCCGAGGCGCTCGCCCAACGCCAACTGCAGTTCGGTCGGCAGGCGGTAGGGGTTCTCCATGATGTCCAGCTTGACGAAGCCGGTGCTCGGCTGGACGACGTAAGCCTGTGCCGCGCGCACGTCGGGCCGGATCTGGGCAAGGGCTTGGTCGAGGCTCATGGGGCGGTCACGATGGGGTTGAACACCTGCACGCTGTCGAAGACGGCTTCGTGCGGCAGGGCCAGGCTGAGCAGTCGAGTGCAGCCCTGCGCCTTGGCGCTGGCGACGACAAGGGCGTCGGCGAATGGCAGGCCGAAGCGGCTTTCCAGCGACCAGGCGGATTCGACAGTCGCCTGGTCCGTCGCCCACGGACGCCAGTGCTGGTAGCGGCGCACCTCGGCACGCGCATCGCCTTGCGGCATGGGCGGCGTGACCTGGCGCGTGGCCAGCAGGTAGAAGTCGTTCAGCACCTGCACCGACACCCGGCCGGTGCGGGTGGCCCACAGCTCGCGCAGCCAGGCCAGCACCTGCTCGCGCTCAGCGGGGCGGGCGCCGTCCTCGCTGAACAGCAGCACGGAGGTGTCGACGAAGACGGGATCCGCCATCAAAGCACCTGCCTGCCGGGATAGGGCTGCCCGTCGGAGGCCCAGGACCGCTCGCGGTGCAACCAGTCCTGCAACGCCCGCTCGTAGGCGTCGTCGTGGCGCATCTTCTCGCCCAGCAGTTCCCCCAGCAGGCGAGACACGCTGGTGTTGCGCCGCGCGGCTTCCAACCGGGCCCATTCGGCCACGGCGTCATCCATGGACACGGTGACGTTCTTCATGGCATCAAGCGTATCACACGAAGTTCGTGTTGCACGAAGTTCGTGTCCAAATACCTCCCGCTTGAATCGATTGAGTTAGCCTTTGCATCCCGTTGTCACTCCACCATCAATGCCCATATCGCCCCTCGCCGAGAAGCCCCTGCAGGCCACCGTGGCCAAGCTCAAGCGCACCGGCCGCGCCCTCGGCAAGCTCAAGCCCCAGGTGGTCAACCCCGTCCAGGCCCTGCAGGACATCAAGGCCAGGCGCGTCGCGCGGCGCACAGCCTCGGGCCTGCAACTGGTGCTGGCCGACCGCGTCGACTTCCTGAACCCGGCACATTGGGACGCGCTCGCGGCGCAGACCCTCTTCCTGTCGCGCGACTACCTGCGCGTGCTGGAGCAGCATGCGCCGGACAACATCGAGCCGCGCTACGCCATGGCCTATGCCGATGGTGCGCCAGTCGCGGCGCTATTGCTGCAGCGCGTGGCCGTCGGCGGCGCCCAGCTGCGCAAGCCCGGCAGCAAGAAGCTGGTCGATGCACCCATGGCCGGGCTCAAGGAGCATCTGCTGGTCTGCGGCAACCTGCTCGTCTGGGGCGCGCGCGCCATGGCCCTGGCGCCGCATGCCGATGAGGGCCAGCTCTGGCATGGCGTCTGCGAAGCCATCTACCGGCTGCGCCGCGCCGACAAGCTCGACGGCCAGTCCGACCTGGCGCTGATCAAGGACCTCGGCATGGCCGCCCAGCACGTCTCACCGTCACTGCGCCTGCTGGGCTATCGCAGCGTCGACACCGAACCCGACATGGTGCTGACGCTGCGCCCCGAATGGCGCAGCTGGGACGACTACCTGGCCAGCATGACCTCGGGCTATCGCAGCGCGGCCAAGAAGCTGCTGAAGGACTGCGCCGCGGCCGGCCTGACGCTGCGCGAGGCCAGCGCCGAGGAGCTGCTGGCGCGGGCCGACGAGCTGCATGCTCTCTATGGCCAGGTCCACCAGGCCCAGGGCCTGCGGCTGGCAACGCTGACGCCAGGCTATCTGCCCGCCATGGCCGCCGCCCTGGGCCCGCGCTTCCGCTGCCGTGTGGCCGAGCATGCCGACGGGCGCTGGCTGGGCTTCGTCACCAGCGTGCACGACGGCGACACGACGTTGGGCTACTACATCGGCTACGACCGCGCGGCCAATGCCGAGGCGCCGATCTACCTGACGCTGCTGCAGTCCACTGTGCAGGACGCGATCGCCTTCGGTTCGACGCGGCTGAGCCTGGGCCGCACGGCGCTGGAGCCCAAGGCCAAGATGGGCTGCAGACCTGAGCCGCTGAGCTGCGCAGTGCGCCACCGCGTGTCGGCGCTGAACTGGATCACCACCGCGCTGACTAAGACGGCCGAGCACGATGAGCCGCCGGAGCGCAGCCCGTTCAAGGCGGCCCCTGTCGACGCGGCCTAGCTTTCAGTTGAGGGTTACTTCAGTCGAAGTTCCGCAGCGCGTGCATGGGCCTGCAGGCCTTCGCCGTGGGCCAGTTCGCTGGCGATGCGGCCGAGTGTCTGCGCGCCCTCGGCGCTGACTTCGATGAGGCTGCTGCGCTTCTGGAAGTCGTAGACGCCCAGCGGGGACGAGAAGCGCGCTGTGCCGGCCGTGGGCAGCACATGGTTGGGGCCGGCGCAGTAGTCACCGAGCGACTCGCTCGTGTAGGCGCCCATGAAGATCGCGCCGGCGTGGCGCAGCAGCGGCTCCCAGCGTTGCGGCTCGGTGGCGCTGATCTCCAGATGCTCGGGCGCGATGCGGTTGCTGATCTCGCAGGCCTCTTCCATCGAGCGCGTCAGGATCAACGCGCCGCGGCCGGCCAGCGACGCGCGGATGACGGCTTCGCGCGGCATCTCCTCGACCAGGCGTTCCATGCTGGCGCTCACCGCATCCAGGAAGGCGGCGTCCGGGCTGAGCAGGATGCTCTGCGCCAGTTCGTCGTGCTCGGCCTGGCTGAACAGGTCCATCGCCACCCAGTCGGGCGGTGTCGTGCCGTCGGCAATGACGAGGATCTCGCTGGGGCCGGCAATCATGTCGATGCCGACCTGGCCAAACACATGCTTTTTGGCCGAAGCCACATACGCATTGCCCGGGCCGGTGATCTTGTCGACACGCGGGATGGTGGCCGTGCCGTATGCCAGCGCCGCCACGGCTTGTGCGCCGCCAATGGTGAATACGCGATGCACGCCCGCCACCGCTGCGGCGGCCAGCACCAGCGGGTTGCGCACGCCGTCCGGCGTGGGCACGACCATGATGATCTCGCCGACGCCCGCGACCTGTGCGGGGATGGCGTTCATCAGCACGCTGCTGGGATAAGCCGCCTTGCCGCCCGGCACATAGATGCCCACGCGGTCCAGCGGCGTGACCTTCTGGCCGAGCAGGTTGCCGTCCTCGTCGCGGTAGCTCCAGCTGCGGCCGCAGGCTTCCAGCTGGCGCTCGTGGTAGGCCCGCACCCGCTTGGCTGCAGCCTGCAGGGCGGTGGCCTGGGCCGGCGTGATCGAGGCCAGCGCGGCCTGCAATTCGGCTTGCGTGATCTCCAGCGCGGCGACGTTGTCGGCCGTCACGCGGTCGAAGCGCGCGGTGTAATCCAGCACGGCAGCGTCACCACGCTCGCGCACATCGGCCAGGATCTCGGCGACGCGGCCTTCGATGGCGGCATCGTCCGCCGCCGACCAGTAGCGCAGGCGTTCGAACTCGGTATCGAAGTCGGGCGCGGCGGTGGAGAGTTGGCGAACGAGTTTCATGCAATGGCCGAGGCAAAGGCGTCGATCAGCGGGCGCAGCGCGTCGCGCTTGAGCTTGAGCGCGGCCTGGTTGACGACGAGGCGGGACGAGATGTCCATGATCTGCTCCACCTCGACCAGCTTGTTCGCTCTCAGCGTGCCGCCGGTGGAGACCAGGTCGACGATGGCCTCGGCCAGGCCGGTCAGCGGCGCCAGCTCCATGGAGCCGTAGAGCTTGATGAGGTCGACGTGCACGCCCTTGTCGGCGAAATGCTGGCGGGCGATCTCGGTGTACTTGGTGGCCACACGGATGCGCGAGCCCTGCTTGACGGCGGCGGCATAGTCGAAGTCGGCGCGCGTGGCCACGCTCATGCGGCAGCGGGCGATCTTCAGGTCCAGCGGCTGGTAGAGGCCGTGCGAGCCGCCCTGGGCCAGGGCCTGCTCGTGCAGCACATCGCGGCCGGCCACGCCGAGGTCGGCGCCGCCATATTGCACATAGGTCGGCACGTCGCTGGCGCGCACCAGCACGACGCGAACGCCGTCGCGGTTGGTCGGCAGGATCAGCTTGCGCGAGGTCTCGGGGTCTTCCAGCACCTCGATGCCGGCAGCGCGCAGCAGCGGCAGCGTCTCTTCGAAGATGCGGCCCTTGGAGAGAGCCAGAGTCAGGCCGCTCATTGGGCGCTCCACTCTTCGGGGCTCAGCGTCTTCATCGACAGCGCATGGATCTGCTCGCGCATGCGCTCGCCCAGGGCTGCATAGACACGCTGGTGGCGCTTGATGCGGGACAGGCCGTTGAACTCGTCCGACACGATGGTCGCGAAGAAGTGGCGGCCATCGCCCTCGACTTCGAGATGCGCGCAGGGCAGGCCTGCGGCAATGAAATCGCGCACTTCTTGCGGGGTCGGGTCGGCCATCACGGGTCCTCGGTGGAAACCCGAGATTCTAGAGACGGCTTAGCTTCTGATCTTGTAGCCGCTCTTCAGCAGCGATAAAGCGAGGCCTGCCGTGACCGCGAAGCTGACCCCGACAACGCCCAGGCTGAGCCAAGGCGACACGTCGCTGACCCCGAAGAAGCCGCGGCGGAAGCCGTCGATCATGTAGAAGAAGGGATTCAGGTGGCTGATGCCCTGCCAGAAACCGGGCAGCGAGTGCACTGAGTAGAAGACGCCCGACAGAAACGTCATCGGCATGATGATGAAGTTCTGAAAGGCGGCCAGCTGGTCGAACTTCTCGGCCCACAAGCCCGCAATCAGGCCTAGCGTGCCCATCAGGCCGGCGCCCAGCACCGTGAACAGCAGCACCCACAGCAGGTTGTCCAGGCCCGGCGGCGCAAACCCGGCGGTGACCAGCAGCACGCCCGCCCCCACTGCCAGCCCGCGCACGACGGCCGCGCCGACATAGGCGACGAACCAGGCCGACGGCGACAGCGGCGTCAGCAGCAGGAAGATGAGGTTGCCGGTGATCTTGCTCTGGATGAGGCTGGACGAGCTGTTGGCGAAGGCGTTCTGCAGCACGCTCATCATCACGAGACCGGGGATCAGGAACTGCGTGTAGCCGACGCTGTCGTAGACCTTCACATGGTCTTCCAGCGTGTGGCCGAAAACGAGCAGGTACATCACCGCCGTCAGCACCGGGGCGCAGACCGTCTGGAACGCGACCTTCCAGAAGCGCAGCACTTCCTTCTTGAAGAGGGTGGAGGCGCCATTCATGCGTGCTCTCCCTGCATGATTTCAAGAAACACGTCTTCGAGATCGGCGCGACCGATCTCCAGGTCTTCGATGGGAACTCCCTGTCCGCGCAGCTCGGCCAGCGTCGTCTCGACCTCATGGGCGTCATGCGCCGTCACCTGCACGATGCGCCCCGTTACCCGCGCACGCGCCGCGATGTCAGGTGGCAGCGCGGCATCGGTCTTGAAACGCAGCATCGTGGACGCCGTACCCGCCAACAGCTGCGAGGTGCGGTCCAGTGCCACGATGCGGCCGGCCTTCAGCATGCCAATGCGTTGGCACAGGGCTTCGGCTTCTTCGAGGTAATGCGTGGTCAGCAGCACCGTGTGGCCTTCCTTGTTGAGGCGGGCAATGAACTGCCACAGCGTCTGGCGCAGTTCCACGTCCACGCCGGCCGTGGGCTCGTCCAGCACGATGACGGGTGGGCGGTGCACCAGCGCCTGGGCGACCAGCACGCGGCGCTTCATGCCGCCCGACAGCTGGCGCATATTGGCGTTGGCCTTGTCCGTCAGGCCCAGGTTGTGCAGCAATTCATCGATCCAGTCGTCGTTGCCGTGCACGCCGAAATAGCCGCTCTGGATGCGCAGCGACTCGCGCACGCTGAAGAAGGGGTCGAACACCAGTTCCTGCGGCACCACGCCCAGCGCCTTGCGGGCGGCGGCGTAGTCGTCCACCACGTCATGGCCCATCACGCGCACGCGGCCTTCGGTGGCCTTGGCCAGGCCGGCCAGCACGCTGATCAGCGTCGTCTTGCCGGCACCGTTGGGGCCCAGCAGGCCGAAGAACTCACCGCAGTGGATGTCGAAACTGACGCCGTCCAACGCCTTCACCTGCCCTCCCCGGTATGTTTTCTTGACGTTCTCGAAGGAGATGGCGGGCGGGGAGGCTGAATTCGGCATGGGGCGCGATTCTAAAAGTCAGCCCTATTTCGGTGCCGATCACTGCCAGAATGACCCGATGAACTGTGCGCCCCCATGCTCATTGCATTCACTGTGCCCCGAGGGGGTGCGTCATCCGCTCCGGGCGGCCGCGCGCTCCTGACATGCCCACCCCCAAACGCCCCCGCCGCACCGCCGAGCGCATCCTGGAGGTCACGCTGGAGCTGTTCAACAGCTTTGGCGAGCCCAATGTCTCGACGACGCTGATCTCGGCGGAACTGAAGATCAGCCCGGGCAACCTCTACTACCACTACCCGGCCAAGGACGAACTCGTCAACGCGCTCTTCGGCCGCTACGAGGCCGAGCTGAACGAGCTGCTCGCCGCGGCCGACAACGTGCGCAATGTGGAGGACGCCTGGCTGTTCTTCCACATGCTGTTCGAGCTGATCTGGAAGCACCGCTTCCTGTACCGCGACCTGAACGACCTGCTGTTCAAGAACCGCCGCCTCGAAACCCATTTCCAGACCCTGCTTGCCGCCAAGGAGCAGGCGATGCGCCACGTACTGTCGGGGCTGCACCTGGGCGGCGCGCTGAAGATGGACCTGCGCGAGGCGGCGCCGACGGCCAACGCGATGGTCGTGGTGGTGAGCTACTGGCTGAGCTACGAATACGTGCGCGACCCGCGCCATGCGCTGGAGCCCGATCGCGCCGGCGCAGCGCTGATGCGTGGCGCCTTCCACGCGCTCTCCCTGCTGCTACCCTACCTTGAGCCTGCGTCCAAGGAACACCTCTTCAAGCTCGCCGGCCAATACCAATCATCACAACCCTGATGGAGACAAAAGCGATGGCCAAGTGGACTGCCTTCCCCTACGACAACAGCGCCTTCGTCTACACGCCGGCCACGCTTAAGAAGCACTGGGCGCGGCTGCATGCCGGTGACGCCGAGCCCCTCCCCAAGGACGCCGCGGTGCTGCAGGCCTGGATTCATTTCCATGCCGGTGACTTCCAGGCCGCCTACGACGCGGGCCTCGCCGCCGGTGGCGCCGGCATCACGGTCGCCAACAAGGCCCAGGGCATCTACGCCAACTACCTCGAGAAGAAGGAGAAGGTGAAGCTGGAGATGTTCCTGGAGATCGCGGAGCGCGCCGAGGCGCAGCAGGGCGAGGAGCCCAAGAACCCGAACGCCTGGTACTGGCAGGCTTACGCGATCGGCCGCTACGGCCAGGGCATCAGCGTCGCCAAGGCGCTGGCGCAAGGCCTGGGCAGCAAGGTCAAGAACGCGCTGGAAACCACCATCGAACTCGCGCCCAAGCACGCTGACGCCCACATCGCGCTGGGTGCCTTCCACGCCGAAGTCATCGACAAGGTCGGCAAGCTGCTGGGCCGCACCCAAGGTGCTGACACGGCCACCGGCCTGAAGATGTTCGAGCAGGCCCTCAAGCTCAACCCGGCCAGTGCCATCGCCATGATCGAACGTGCCAACGGCCTCGTCATGCTGGAGGGCGACAAGCGCATGAAGGAAGCCGAAAAGCTGTACGCCGACGCGGCTGCCTGCGACGCGATGGACGCGATGGAACTGCTCGACATCGAGCTGGCCAAAGAGGAACTTGAGGAGTAATTCACGGTACCGATCGCAGATCGTGACGGAGTTCACGACCCGATCTCCCGTGCCTCCGGGGGTGCAAGTCAGCGCGTCGCGGCGTAAGCTTCGTCCCCACCAGCCACCCCCCACACGAGACCGCGCCATGAAGTTCCTGATCCCCGCTTTCGCTGCCGTCACCGTCTTTGCCGCCCAAGCCGGCAACAACGCCACGCCCGAGCAGGCCGAACTGCGCGCCGAGTGCGCCAAGAGCTACACCGACACCAGCAGCGTGGCAACGCCGGTCCCGTCCAATGAGTACCAGTTTGTCTACGCCAATGGCAAGTACAAGGGCGAAGCCAAGCCGGGCAAGCTGCTGGCCTGCACCGAGCAGCAGTACGCCGCCTACCTGGACAAGGCCGACCCGGCCAAGGTGATGGCCGCCTACCCGACGGCCGCCGGCCGCCCGACCGCCGCCAAGAAGAAGGCCGAGCCTTTCCGTCTGTGAAACGCCTGTGATTCGCCGCTGATCGTTTCGAATCGTCAGCCAACGAGGCGCCCTGCGGGGCGCCTTTTGTTTTTCCGGCGCGGTCGACCTAATGTTGAAAGTCACTGGACTTTCCAAGGAGCCACGCCGTGAAGATCCTCATCGCCACCCTGACCTGCCTGGCCGGCACCGTTGCCCTCGCAGATGACGCTGACGTGCACAAGGCCCGTTCCGAATTGCGCACCGGCTGCGCGCAAAGCTACGCCAGTTTCAGCGCCCATCACCCAGCCGGCAATGCGCCTGAGTACCGCGGCGACAAATACCCCGGCGACTCCCAGTACTACGGTGACGCCAAGCCCTGCACCGAGGAGCAGCTGGCGGCCTATCTCGACAAGGCCGACCCTGCCCTCGTCATGCGCGCCTACCCTTCCGCCGCCGGCCGCCCCAAGGCCAAGAAGCCGGCCACGGCGCCTTCCGCGCCCAAGGGCTGAGTCGATGCAAAGGCGCCTTCGGGCGCCTTTTGATTGGTGCAGTGCGGCGTGCATTTGCTTGCACTTAGGCGTAGCCTTGGGCTCACCTTGAGCAGCAAGGAGGTCCGCCATGAGAACCCTCGCAGTCACCATTGCGTCTCTGGTCACCGCGCTGCCGGCCTTCGCGGCCGACACACCGGCCAGCCACGCCCAGGCCGTGTTGCACGATGGTTGCGCCCAGGCCTATGCCAGCCACGTCGCCACCTACTACGCCGCCGGCGCGGTGGCGCCGACCTTCACCGGCGAACGCCCCAAGGGCGACCACCGGTACTACAACGACGCCAAGCCCTGCGACGAAGCGCAGTTCGCGTCCTATCTGGAAAAGGCCGACCCGGCCACGGTGACGATGGCCTATCCCACCGCTGCCGGCAAGGCCAAGCCCAAGAAGGCCAACGCCGTCACGACGGCGGCGGTGCCCAAGTCGAAGTGAGCAGGCCCCTCGCTCAGTCTTGCCCGGCTGAACGCAGGCAAGCCTGATCGGTCCCCCGAGGGGACGGCGATGCTTGCGGCATTGAGCCGCAAGCACATCGCCGAACGGGCCGGCTTGGGAGCGGCCCGGCGCTCGGCCCGACGACCATGCGATGACCAAATGAGAGCAGTCTCAGGCTGCATCCTGCCCCCACGGCATCATCAGCGCCAGCATCAGCAGCTTCTCGAACTCCGGTGCGAAGTTGGCGATGATGGCCTCGGGGTCGGGGCACAGGCCGGTGTCGGTGATGAGGCCGAACTGCACGCGGCCGGCGTAGGTCAGGATGCTGACGCCCATGCCGATGTCGCCCGACTGCGGCACCCAGAACATCACCTTCTCCACCGTCGAGCCGCAGAACTTGAGCGCCTCGGCCGGGCCCGGCACATTGGTCATCACCGCCGTCGCCTTCTTGGCGAAGAGGTTGAGCATCGCGTGCTGCACGGGCTTGATCAGCAGGCCGGCGACAGACAGCAGGCCGAAGGCCATCACCGGCTGGAAGCTGCCCTTGAGCTCGCTCATGCGCGCGCGCACCGCGAACAGCCGCTCGATGGGGTTGGCGATGCCGATGGGCAGCACCAGCGGCACCAGGCCGAAGCGGTTGCCGAGTTGCCAGGCCTGCTCCAGCGGGCGCAGATTGACCGGCACCATGGCGCGGATCTCCTTGCCCGCCGGGTCGTCGCCCTTGTCCGCCAGGTAGCGGCCGATGGCGCCGGCCGCGCAGGCCAGCAGCACGTCGTTGATGGAAGCGCCCAAGGCCTTGCCCACCGCCTTGACCTCGTCCAGCGCCAGGCTGTCGTCCCAGGCCACGGTTTTCTTCGAACCGGGCTTGCCCTTGAGGCGGGTCGGCGAATCGTCGGGCATCAGCGCGAAGGCGGCCACGTCGGACACGGCCTGGTAGCCCATGCGGGCCATCTCCAGCGACGAATCCATCGGCGTGTCACCACGCATGGCCAGGTCCACGCCCTTGGCCACACCCTTGCCCGTCATGCCGATGGCCTTGACGGTCAGGTTGCTGATCGGGCGCAGGAAGGCGTCGAGCAGCCAGTCCGCCTCGCCGGGCTCCTCAACATCTTTTGCCGCGCGCTTGGGCGGCGCCTTGCCGCCATCGGTGATGGACAGCATGACGGCGATCAGCGCGATGCCGTCGGCAATGCAGTGGTGGATGCGGGCGATCAGCGCGCTCGTGCCGTCGCCCATGTCCTCGATGAGCTGGAACTGCCACAGCGGGTGGGCCGGGTCCAGCGCTTCGGAGCACAGCTCGGCGACACGCTCGCGCAACACCTCGTCACGGCTCTGGCCGCGCAGGGGCAGCGGCACCTCGGCGACGACGTGGCGGGCGATATCGAAATCCTTGTCGGCCACCCACTGGGCGCCCAGCAAGGCGTCCTCGACGACCTTCTGCCGGAAGCGTGGGTACTGCAGCAGCCGTTCGGCCACGCGTTCGCGCAGCGCGGCCAGCGTGATGCCGGGGCGGATGGACCAGACCCCGACGATCATCATCAGGTTGGCCTCGGTGTCCATGCGCAGCCAGGCGGTATCCACCTTGGACATGCGTTCGCTGCTGGGGCCCATGCGTCTCCTCGGATTCGTTATTGGCCGGGCCTAAACTCGGCGGCCCGTCGGTCGATTGTCATGAGAATCGACGCCCCAATCAGCCTGGAGAACCCCCGTGAGCCTGAAAGACCAATTCGAAGCCGCTGTCGCCGACTCCAAGAACCTGGCCGAGCGGCCGGACAACATGACGCTGCTGAAGCTCTATGCGCTCTACAAGCAGGGCAGCGCCGGCGACGTCGACGGCAAGCGCCCCGGCTTCACCGACATGGTCGGTCGCGCCAAATGGGATGCCTGGAACGAGCTGAAGGGCACGTCGACCGACGATGCCATGCAGCAGTACGTCGACCTCATCGAATCTCTGAAGTAACGCCTCCTCGGCGCACCCAAGAACCGGCTTCAGGCCGGTTTCTTTTTGGCCGGCGCCTTTTTCTTGGCCCCGGCCGCCAGCAGCGCATCGAGTTCCTTCTCGATCTCGCCCTCGATCGTCTTCTTGAAGGCCCCGAGCAGGAAGCCAAGCTGGGCCACCAGGTCGAAGTGGTCGGCCGCCACGCTCAGCTCGCCCTTGACGCCGGAGCGCGTGAACTCCACGGTGTCGCCGTCGTCACCCTCATGCACCGTGCATTCCATGTCGAACTTCTCTTCGACCTGCTCGGCCCATTTCCAGGCAATCTCGCGGGCCTTCTTCAGGCCCAGGTCGTGGTCTCGGTGAATGCGGATCTCGGCCATCAGCGGCTCTCCGTTGTCTCGTGCACCCCACTCTAAGCGAGAAGGGCGGTGCCACTGCCGTGGGCGCATTTGCCTCCATACTTAGGCGCAGAAAAGCCTGGCGCAAAGCCAGCCGAAGCCCAGGGAGGATCCATGCGCCTTGTCGACCCCGACCCGCTCTGCCTCGACCCGCTCATGGAGGGGCTGACGCATTTCCGTGCGCCCGAGCCCGACCATGAACAGGCTGTCTACTGGTTCCGCGTCGCCGCCGACGCGGGCGACGCCGAGGGACTGGCCATGTTCGCGCTCTGCCAGCTTGAGGGCCTGGGCCTGCCGCGGGACCCGGTGCAGGCCCGTGAGCGCCTGGAGCGCGCCTCCAGCGAGGGCAGCCTGACTGCCAAATTCCATCTAGGCCGCATCCTCGTCGCCGGCTGGGGTGGCGACCCCGATGCACCGCGCGGCGTGGCGCTTTACACCGTCGCTGCATCCCAAGGCCACGCCGATGCCACGTTCAATCTGGCCGCCTGCCTGGAGTCAGGCTGGGGCTGCCAGCCCGACCGCCTGGCCGCCAAGGCCCTCTATATGCGCGCCCGCGCCATGGGCAGCCCGCTGAAGGCGCCAGGCCTGCGCATCCGCGAGCGCGAGCTGGAGGCGGTGCGCGAACTCGCGCGTCGCATGGAGCACGGCGGCGAACTTGCGCGCGCCATCGAGGAGCGCCAGCACGAGATCATGCTGATTCACGAGCTCGCGCAGACTCCGGCACGCAAAGCCATGCTGAGCGCCAGGCAGCGCCGCCGGCTGCTGCACGTCGCCAGCGCCACGGCCATCATCGCCGGCCTCGCCGCGGTCCTGGCCGGCCTGTTCGGCCTGTTCGGCTGGCGCAACAGCCACCCGCTGGCGCATGATTCCGGCCCCACCTCCATCGCATGAACATGCGCCGCAGCCAGCCGCTCAACACCACTTGATTGACGTCTTCGCGTTGGGGCCACACCTGCGACGAACTGTCCGTCGCCAGTCCGGTGCGTTGGCACACACCACCTATTTAGCGATCAAGCGGCAGTTGCTCGCACCAACGGCTGCCTCGGATGCAGCCTCGCCATCGTCAATGCATCCACGTAGACGCCATCACGCAGCGCATAGGCCCTGAGCCGCCCTTCGTGCTCGAAACCATGGCGCTCGTACAGCCGGATTGCGCGCTCGTTGTCCTGGTAGACCGTCAGCTCCACGCGCAGAACCTGCGCCCAGTTGTCGGCGTAGTCCAGCAGCGCAGTCATCAAGGCACCGCCAATGCCCTGCCCCTGCGCCGCGGCCGACACCGAGATGCCCAGCGCCATTGCGTGGCGGCGGCGCACTTGGGCGCCGACCGGGTGCAGGCCGGCGCTGCCGAGCAGCTTGCCGTCGCGTTCGGCCAACAGGAACAGCTCGGGCGAGCCAGCGGCGGGTGGCGTGCTCAGGCGCTGTTGCCACAGTTCTGCATTGGCGTAGGGCAGCTGCAGCAGGCCAGGAAAGATGTCCGGCTCGGCCAGATGCTCGGCAACCGCAGCGGCATCACTGGGCCGGACGCGTCGCAGGATCAGTGTCATAAGTGCCTCCCTCAAGGCTCTTCAATGTAGCTCGACGCTCCTCGCGCGCGAGCGGCTTCAGCCGTTCGACGGCCGCGTGAAACTTCACCCAGTCACGACCCTCGCGCTCGAACAGGCGCGTGAAGGCCGGCACCAGTTCGTCATAGGCAGACAGGATCGCGAAGCTGGCGTTGTTGGCACGCTGGAACCAGGCTTCGTAGCCTGGCGCCTCCTTGGGGGCACGTTCGCGCAGCTCGGCCATGACGGCGGCTTTGGCTTCGGCACGCGCCTCGGCCGGGCCGGCGTAAACCGCTTTGAGCTTCTCCCGCCCTTCGCGCGCCAGCGCCAGGAAGCGCGCCCGCCGCGCCCGCCCGGCCTCGAAGGCAGCCAGGGCCTCGGGCTTGGCCGCCAGCCATTCGCGGGCACCGAGCATCTCGACTGCTGTCGCATAGGCCTCGTTGAAGCCGGTGTCATCGCTGGTGTAGACGCGCTGGTGGGTCAGCTCGTGAAAGACCATGGCCGCCAGTTCGCCCTCGGGGTAGCGGATGAAGGTATTGAGCAGCGGGTCGCCCCCGAACCAGCGGCTCCAGCCCAGCGTCGAATAGGCGGGAATGGGCTGCACCTGCACCTCCCAGCCCTCGGCCTTCAGCTCGTCCGCGTGGCGCTGCGCGGCATCGCGGTCGAACCAGCCCTGGTAGCCGGCGCAGCCCATGATGGGGTAGCACCAGGTCTTGAGCTGGAAGCCGAACTCGGGCGCGGCGACGATGTTCCAGACGACGGCTGGCCGCTTGAGGTCGGCATAGCGGCGGTAGCTGTTGTTGTCGGGCAGGGCCAGGCGCGCGGTGGCGAAGTCGCGCATCTGCTGCGTCAGCTTCAGGCGCTCGGCCAGCTCGGGTGGGGTGGCCGGGTCGGCCAGCCAGTCGCTGACCGGCCTGGCCGCACGAACGATGCCCAGATGGCCGCCGGCGGCCTGGCCCCAATGGCCCACGGCGCCGCAGCCGCTCAGGGAGAGCGCGGCGACGGCAACGAGCAAGGCGCGTGGAGAGATCAAGCGAGATCGCGGTGCAGGCGGAGCCGCGATTGTCACCACCCGCTTCGCCACGCAGGTAACTGTCAGCGCAGCACCACCGTGAGCACGGTGCCCGCGGGCACGCGCACGCCGCGGCGCTGGTAGCGCGTTGCGCCGGCCGGCACCTGATCGTCCAGGTAGGTGTGCCCGGTGCGGCCGAAGCGCGTCAGTCCGCTGATGGGCGCAGCCTTGCGGCTGGTGGCCTGCTGCGCGGTGTCGGTGCCCATCAGCCACAGCCCTTCCCACTGAACCTGCGGGAAACCATAGCCCCAGGGCGCATGGCGCTGCGGCATGCCGCCGAACACGCTGCTGCCCAGTCGCTCCCACTCGTCGGCCAGGCCCTCGCTGCCGGCGCGCCGCAGCAGCGTGTCCAGGCAGCTGTAGCTGCTGGCCGTCGCGCTGCAATCAGTCACCAACTGGCGCCACCAGCCGCTGCCGTAGCGGCGGTTCAAGAAGGCGGCCAGGCTGCCGCCGGCTCCATAGTTGGCGCTGTCGGCGTCCTCCAGCCAGTCGATCATGGCCACACTGCCACCAGAACGGAGGTAGCTGGGCAGCCGGAAGATGACGATCTTGTTGGCGCCCGGCGTGATGGTCTCGGCCAGCAGGTCTTCGGTGGCCATGGCAGCCGTCTCTTCCAACCAGGCGTCGTGCAGCAGGCCGCGCTGGATCGTGCCCTGGTGATAGGTCACCATGTGCGTGAGCTCGTGCACCAGCGTGGACGCGTAGAAGGTCGGGTTGCTTGCCAGGCCCGTGCCGTTCACGAAGAAGGCCAGCGCTTCGTTGGAATTCGCGTAGCGGCTGTTGCGCCAGCGGTAGGAGTTGTTCAGCCCATAGAAGTAGCCGGCCGCGGAGGCGTCGGCGCCCATGTGGTCGGTGACGACGATGTTCACGTCCTGCAGCTGCGCCGCACTTTCCTGGATCAGCCACGGCCGGTTGGTCACCTCGCTGCCGCCCCAGACGTCGCCGAGCATGGCGATGACACGCGCAAAGCCGCCCTGGTCGCCGCAGAAGCTGCGCTTCAGGGGCTCGATCTGGGCCGCTTCGACGGTGCGGGCCGTGGTCAGCGCCTGGTCGACCCAGAAGACGAGACGACGGCCGGTTCCGGTGCTGCAGGTGCTCAGCACGCTGGCCGTGAACGGCACGGGCTTGGCGGGATCGTCATAGAGATCGTTCCAGATGCGTGTGCTGCCGACCTCGGCGGCGGCGAGGGCGCGGCGGCGCGGCTCGATGGCGCTCTCCGGCAGGGGCCGAGCAGGCAGTTGCTGATCCTGCAGATCCTCCAGCGACTGTTGCTGCTGCAGGCCGAGCATGCGCGCGTGCAGGGCGTCGTGATGGGATTCGTCGGCAGCTGATGCACTGGCAGCCTGAATTCGGGCGTTCGGTGCCGCGCCCAGGCTGACCACTGCAGCGCTGCCGCTCTTCGGTAGCTCGGTGGCATCGCTGGCCTGGCCGTTGCTGAATACCAGCGTCACGGACTGCCCAGGCTGCACGTTGGCGATGTCCACGTCGACCAGTTGGGACGTGGCGCCGGCGTTGCGCAAACGCCAGACACCAACGCCGCTGCCGGCATAGCCCCCATCCGCAGCCACCGCACAGTGCAGGCCGCTGCAGCCTGGCAAGAGTGAGCCGGCAGCACGTGCCACCGGCGAAGGCTGTGCTTCGACCTGGACGGTGGTGCTGGCGCGCGCCGTCACGCCGGCACTGTTCTGCGCTACGGCCGTGGCGGTGAAGCTGCCCGCCTGGGCGAAACGGCGCTCCACGGTGAGGCCTTCGGCCGCTGCGCCGTCGCTGAACTCCCAGCGCCAGTTGACACCATTCTGCGTATCACCAGCGGTGAACTGCACGTACTCGCCGGCGTAGAGCTGGGTGGCCGAGGCGCTGAGGCGCACGACCGGGTCTGGCACGGCGGGCGCCGTTGGCGGCGTCGGCGTCGACACACCGCCACCGCCTCCACCGCCGCCGCAGGCGGCAAGCAGCATCAGTCCACAGGCAGCCGCCACATGGCGCAGCCCAGCCTTGAAGAGGCCCTCCATCGTTCTCCCTGTCCTTGTGTTCTCGGCACCGCATCCTCGTGCGTGGCGCCGGGCACGGATTGTGCCAACGCGTCCCGGCGCATCGCGCCGTTAGCCGCCCGGTTCAGACGTCAAAAATCACGTCAGGAAAGTTCAGGCAGCTTCAACCTGCACCAGGCAGTCGTAGAAAGCCGGGGCATTGCCCATATCCGTCAGGCGCTGGTGGGTGACCTCGTTGACATTGCTGCCCTGCACGCCGAGCTTGCGCCACCACACGCCCAGGCCGTTGACGACGCCGGGCCGCGCGCGCGTGCTGACCTTGAGCTTGGCCACATAGCGACCGCGGTCGTTGAATGCGGCCACCAGGGCGCCATCGACAAGGCCGCGCTCGACGGCATCGCCGAGGTGCATCTCGATGATGGGCTCGCTCTCGATGTCTCGCAGGCTCTTCACGTTGACAAAGCTGCTGTTCAGGAAGTTGCGCGCCGGCGGCGAAATCATGGCCAGTGGGTAGCGCGCGGCCAGTTCGGGCGAGCTTTGCGCGCTTTCGTAGTTGGGCACGTAGTCGGCGCCGGCGGCCTGCGCGCGACCGTTGGGGGTGCGGAAGCCGCCCTCGGCAAATGGCGCCTCGGGAATGGGCAGGGGCTGCCAGCCCTGCTCGCGCAGCAGGCCCATGTCGATGTCTGACGTGAAGGCCTGCGCGGCCAGGTCCTCATCGCTGTCCTTGAAGCAGGGATCCGTCAGGCCCATCGCCGCGGCCAACTCGCGGAAGATCTGCGTGTTGGTCTTGGCTTCGCCCAGCGGCGCAACAGCCGGCTGGTTCATCAGCACATCGGTGTGGCCATACGAGGTGTGCACGTCCAGGTGCTCGAGCTGGGTCGTGGCCGGCAGCACATAGTCGGCCAGGTCGGCCGTGTCGGTCATGAAGTGCTCGAGCACGACGGTGAACAGGTCCTCGCGCTGAAAGCCCTTCACCACCTTGGGCGACTCCGGCGCGACGGCAACGGGATTGCTGTTGTAGACGATCAGCGCCTCGATGGGCGGATCGGCCTGCAGCAGCGCGTCGCCGATGGTGCTCATGTTGACCATGCGCGGTGTGCGCCCGGCGAGCAGGCCCGGGCGTTCCAGATCCGGGTTCTTGTACGGCGCGTTCCAGCCCGAGGCCGACAGCAGCACGCCACCGCTGGGGTGGCGCCAGGCGCCGGTCAGGCAGGGCAGCAGCGCGATCAGCCGCACCGCATTGCCGCCACCGCGAACGCGCTGCAGGCCGTAGTTCATGCGGATGGCGGCGGGTGTCGTGGTCGCGTAGTCGCGGGCCAGGCCGCGCACTTCGTCGGGCGTGACGCCGCAGACCTCGGCGACGCGCTCGGGCGGCCAGTCCAAGGCCTTGCCGCGCAGTTCGTCCCAGCCGTCGACGTGGTTGTCGATGTAGTCCTGGTCCAGCCAGCCGTTTTGGATCAGCTCATGCATCAGGCCCAGGGCCAGCGCACCGTCGGTGCCGGGCAGCACGGCGATGTGCTGGTGGCATTTGTCCGCCGTCTCGGTCTTGCGCGGATCGATGCAGATCAGCTTGGCGCCCTCGCGCTTGGTCTGGTTCGCATAGGTCCAGAAATGCAGGTTGGACGCAATGGAGTTGCTGCCCCAGATGATGATGAGCTTGGCGCCAGCGAAGTGGCGCGTGTGCATGCCCAGCTTGTGGCCATAGGTGGCTGCCAGGCCGGCGCCGCCGGCGGAAGCGCAGATGGTGCGGTCCAGCCGCGCAGCGCCGAGCGCGTTCCACAGCCGGCCGGCCATGGCCTCGCCCTGGATCAGGCCCATGGTGCCGGCGTAGCTGTAGGGCTGGATGCACTGCGGGTCCTTCACCGCCTGGAGCCGGGCGGCGATGTCGGCGATGGCTTCGGCCCAGCTCACCTGCACGAAGCGCGGCGCTTCGGTCTTCTTGCTGACCCTCTTCAGCGGGTGCAGCAGGCGCTCGGGGTGGTAGGTGCGCTCGGGGTAGCGCGACACCTTGGTACACAGCGCGCCGTGCGTGTTGGGGTGGTCGGCGCGGCCCTGCACCTTGATCACGCGTTCGTTTTCGACGGTGATCTGCATCGCGCAGGTGTCGGGGCAGTCGTGGGGGCAGGCGCCGAAGACGGTACGGGTGTGCATGTCGATCAGGCAATCGCAAATCAGGCTGAGCCGCGATTGTCGCAATCCGCACCGCCCCCTGCTCAAAGTTGGCTCATACCCCCATCGACAACGATCTCGCTGCCGACGATGAAGGCCGACTCAGGCGCGGCCAGGTGCAGCACCGTGGACGCAATCTCCTGCGGTGTGCCGAAGCGGCCCAGTGGCACCTGGCTCTGGATCTGCGCGGCGACCTGCGTCAGCGTGTCGGCGTCGAAGCCCAGCTTGCCGTACAGCGGCGTGGTCACCGGGCCCGGGCTGATGACGTTGACGCGCGCGCCCTGCGGCAGCAACTCGGCCGACAGCGTCTTGGCCATCGAGATCAGCGCGGCCTTGCTGGCGGCGTAGATGGCCGAGTTGGGCATGCCGATATGGGCATTGATGGAGCCGTTCAGCACGATGGACGCGCCGCGGGCCAGCACCGGGCGCAGCGCCTGGATCAGGAAGAAGGCGCCCTTGGCATTGGTGTTGAACGTGCGGTCCCACAGGTCTTCGCTGGCATCGGCCAGGGATGCGAACTCGGCGATGCCGGCGTTGACGAACACGGCATCCAGCTGACGGCCGGCGGCGGCGAGGTGGGCACCCAGCGCGCGGGCGCCGAGCACGTCAGACGCATCCAGCGCCACCAGCTCGAAGCCTTCGGTCTCGTGCTGCTTGCCCGGGCGGGCGGTGACGATGACGTGGGCGCCTTCGGCCTTGAAGGCGCGGGCGGCGGCCAGGCCGATGCCGGAGGTGCCGCCGGTGACGAGGACGGTCTTGTTGGTGAAGCGTGAAGACATGATGGTTTCCTTTGGGTCTGCGGTTAGCGGCTTGTTTGCCGTGGACTCGATACTCGGATTCAGCGTCCCTTTTGACGCACGGCCGTGTTGGCCGACTCGTGCAAGGCTTTCGAACATCATGCTCAGCGACGACGAGATCCAGTTGATGGAGGCCATCGGGGCCAGCGGCAGCCTGACGCGCGCCGCGGCCAGCCTGGGCAAGGCCCCGTCGACCGTGTCGTACACGCTGCGCCAGATCGAAGGCCGCTTCGACGCCCTGCTCTTCGACCGTCGCCGCTACCGGCTGCAGCTCACGCCCGCCGGCGCCCTGCTGGTGCGCGAGGCCACGCGGCTGCGCGACGACATGCAGCGCCTGACGCGGCGCGTCACGCAGGTGGCCAAGGGTTGGGAGGACCGGCTGTTGATCGTCACCGACGAGCTGATCGCCTTCGAGAGCCTGATGCCGGCCATCCAGGACTTTGATGCGCTGGCTTCGGGCGTGAGCCTGCGCATCACGCACGAGGTGCTGGGGGGCACCTGGGAGGCGCTGGCCGAGGGCCGAGCCGACCTCGTCATCGGCGCGACGAACGAGCCGCCCACGCAGGCCGGTGTGCAGTGGCGTGAGCTGGGCGTGCTGAGCTGGGTCTACGCGGTGTCACCCCGCCACCCGCTTGCCAAGGTCAAGGGGCCGCTGACGGCCGAGCAGATGCAGGCCCACCGCGCCGTCGTCGTGGCCGACAGCTCACGCCGTGGCGATGGCCGAGCCTATGGCCACGGCGCCGGCCAGGCCACGCTGGCCGTGCCGAGCATGACGGCCAAGATTGCGGCCCAGCGCGCCGGGCTGGGCGTGGGCTGGCTGCCGGAGGTGCGCGTGGCCTCGCTGCTCAAGCGTGGCGAGCTGGTGGCCAAGCAGGCCAGCGTGCCGCGCGAGCCCAACACGCTTTACCTGGGCTGGCGCGCCGGGGACGGCCGGGCGCTAGCCTGGTGGTTGGAAAAGCTCGGCGAGCCGCGGCTGTGCGCGCGGCTCGTCAATGGCGTGGACGGCTACGCCTGATCAGGCCGCTCAGGCGGGCAATGCCTTGCGGAAGCCGATGGCGAAGCGGTTCCAGGCATTGATGGTCGTGATCGCCAGTGTCAGGTTGACCATCTCGGCCTCGTTGAACTCGGCCGTGGCGGCGGCGTAGTCGGCGTCGCTGGCGTGGCCCTGGGTGATCAGCGTGATCGCCTCGGTCCAGGCCAGGGCGGCGCGCTCGCGCGGCGTGAACAGCGTCGTCTCGCGCCAGGCCGGCAGCACGTGCAGGCGGCGCTCGCTCTCGCCGGCCTCGCGGGCGTCGCGGCTGTGCATGTCCAGGCAGAAGGCGCAACCGTTGATCTGCGAGGTGCGCATCTTCACCAGCTCGATGAGGCTGGGCTCCAGGCCCAGCTTGGCAATGCTGCCTTCCAGCGTCAGCATGGCCTTGAGGGCGGCGGGGGAGGCGGTGTAGAAGTCAATGCGGGGGGTGGTCATGAGATGCTCCAGCGGGTGGGGTTGGGGTGAACGAATGTTGAATCCCGGGCGCCGCGCCAAGCAGTCCAATCCCGACCAAATCGAGCAGGCCACCGGATGGATCTCCACATCGTCATCGACCGCGACCAGCCGCTGGGCGAGCAGTTGCTGCGCCAGCTGCGCGGCCTGATCCGCAGCGGCCGGCTGGCCACCGGTGCCCAGCTGCCACCCACACGGCTGCTGGCCGAGCAACTGGGCCTGGCGCGTCAGACCGTGGCCGAGGCCTATGAGCGGCTGACGCTGGAGCAGCTCATCGAGGCGCGGCGCGGGCGCGGCAGCTTTGTGCGCGCGCTACCGGCGGCCGAGGCCGAACGGCCCGTGGCAACCACCGCGCGCCTCGCCAGCGCCGAACGCATCGCCGCCTTCCAGGCCCTGCCGGTGCCGCTGCTGCGCTTTGCCGACAACCCGCTGGCGCGCTGGGATTTCATCGGTGGCTCGCCCGAGCCCGCCCTCTTCCCGCACGAGGACTGGCGCCGCCACCTGCACGCGGCCCAGCGCCAGCTCGGCCAGGGCGGCGCGCATGCCCCGCCGGCCGGGCTGGCCGCGCTGCGCGAGGCGATTGCCGAACACCTGGCCTATGCCCGCGGCGTGCGCTGCTCGGCGGCGGACGTCATCGTCACCCAGGGCGCGCAACAGGCCTTCGACCTGCTCATCCGCGTGCTGGTCGGGCCCGGCGATGTGGCGGCCATCGAGTCGCCCGGCTACCCGCCCATCACCGGGCTGCTGCAGGCGCAGGGCGCGCGCATCGCCCCCGTGCCGGTGGACGAACAGGGGCTGGTGACCGACGCGCTGCCGCCCGACGCCAAGCTCATCTACACGACGCCGGCCCACCAGTTCCCGCTCGGCGTGGCGATGGGCATGGAACGAAGGCGTGCGCTGCTGGCCTGGGCCGCGCGCACCGGCGCCGTCGTCATCGAGGACGACTACGACAGCGAGTTCCGCTTCGAGGGCCAGCCGCGCGACAGCCTGCAGGGGCTGGACACGGACGGCCGCGTGGCCTTTGTCGGCAGCTTCTCCAAGACGCTGGCGCCGTCGCTGCGGCTGGGCTATGTCATCGCGCCGCCGGCCTTGCGCGACGCGCTGCTGCACGCCAAGCACCTGGCCGACGTGCACGGCCCCAGCCTGCTGCAGAACGTGCTGGCCCGCTTCATGGCCGAAGGCAACTACCGCAAGCATCTGCGCCGCTGCGTGGCCGAGTATGCACAGCGGCGCGAGCGGCTGATGGCGGGCTTTGCCGGGCCGCTGGCGCCATGGCTGACGCTGCTGCCCGCGGAGGCTGGCTTCCACCAGGCGGCGCTGTTCAAGCCGGGCGTTGCCATCGACGCACCGCAGCTCGCGGCGCTGGCCCGGCGCGTGGACGTGGGGCTGTATCCGCTGCAGGCGTTTGCGGCCGGGCGGGACGGCTTGCTGATGGGCTTTGGGCGCGTCACGCCCGATGGCATAGCCGAGGCACTGAGCCGCGTCGCCGAGCTGCTGACCTAGGCGGCCGGCAGTGTCAGACGCGCGATGCAGCCCGTGGGTGCCGCCGGCAGCAACTCGGCGCTGCCGCCGTGGCGCTCTGCAATCTCACGGGCTATGGCCAGTCCCAGGCCGCAGCCCTCGCCATGGGCCGAGCCGCGCACGAAACGCTCGAAGGCGCGCCCGCGCAGCTCGGGCGTGAGGCCGGGGCCGTTGTCCTCGACGTCCAGCCACACGTCGTCACCCGCGCGGCGCAGCTTGACGGTGATGGCCGCGCCACGGCCGGCATAGCGCACCGCGTTGTCAATCAGGTTGACCAGGGCCTCGCGCAGCAGCAGCTCAACGCCCTGCACGCTCAGGCCCGCGTTGACGATGTCCACACCCAGGTCGCAGCCGGCGGCCAGAGCACGCGGCACCCATTCGGCCGTGACCTCGTGTACCAGGCGGTCGCAGTCCACCGCCGCCCAGCCCTGGGTCGCCACGGCCTCGGGCTCGGCGCGGGCCAGCACCAGCAGCTGTGACACCAGCCGCGCGCCACGCACGGCGCTCTCGTGCACGCGCTCCAGTCGCTGGCGCAGGGCCGGATCGGTGTTGGCCTCCAGCGCCAACTCGGTCTGGCTCTTCAGCCCCGCCAGCGGCGTGCGCAGTTGGTGGGCGGCATCGCTGATGAAGCGGCGCTGCGTGGCCAGGCTCTGCTGCACCTGGCCGAGCAGTTCGTTGACGGCGCCGGCCAGTGCGCTGACCTCGGGCGGCGCGGCGCGCAGCTGCACGGGGTCGAGCGCGTCGGCGCGCCGGCCTTCCACCTGCTGCTGCAGCTCGGCCAGCGGCTTCAGGCCCTTGCGGATGCCGGCCCAGACCACCATGCTCATCAGTGCGATCAGCAGGGACAGCGGCAGGGCCGTGTCCAGCAGCATGCGCTGCGCCAGCAGCTCGCGCGGCGCGCTGGAGCGGGCGATCTGCACGCGCAGCGTCGAATCCGCGGTGCCGGCCGCGCCCAGATGCAGGTCCAGCGACACGACGCGCATGCGCTCAGGCACGGTGGCGTCGAAGAACACCGGCTCGTTCAGCGCTGGCGAGCCTGGTGGCGGCGGCAGGCGTGCGTCGCCCAACAGCAGCTGGCCCGGCGGCGAACTGACCATGTACATGACGCGGTCGTCGGGGTCGGCAGCGAGGATGTCCTGGGCCGAGCGCGGCAGGTCGACAAAGAGGCCACTGGCCGTGGGCCGGATCTGGCGCGCCAGCGCCCGGGCGGCCTGCAAGAGGCTGCTGTCGACCAGCTCGTCGGCATGCCTGCTGGCCAGGCGATAGGCGCCGAAAGCCGCCACCAGCCACAGCACGATCTGCGGCAGCAGCAGCCACAACAGCAGTTGCCGGTGCAGCGAGCGGCCGGCCGGTGAGTTCACGATGACGCGGTGGCTTCGAGCAGATAACCCAGGCCACGCACCGTGCGCACGGCCAGGCCCGAGCCTTCGAGCTTCTTGCGCAGGCGGTGGATGTAGACCTCGATGGAGCCGCCTTCATCGGCGCCCCAGGCCTCGACGATCTGCGCCTTGGTGACGACGCGGTCGCGCTCGGTCAGCAGCAGGTCCAGCAGCGACCATTCGCGCGGGCTCAGCTCCAGCGGCTCGCCGCCGACGCTGGCGCGGCGCGCGGCGCGGTCCAGGCTCAGGCGGCGCAGCTGCTGGGTCTGCGAGGCCGGGCGGCCACGGCGCAGCAGCGCGTGCAGGCGCGCCTCCAGCTCGGGGAAGTCGAAGGGCTTGGTCAGGTAGTCGTCGGCACCGGCCTGCAGGCCGGCGACGCGGTGCTCCAGCGCGTCCAGCGCCGTCAGCACGAGGATGGGCAGGGTGCGGCCGGCCTCGCGAACGCGCTTGAGCACGGTCAGGCCGTCCACCATGGGCAGGCCGAGGTCGAGGATGGCGATGTCGAAGTCCTGCTTGCGCAACAGGTACTCGGCCACGGCGCCGTTCTCGGCCCACTCGACCTTGAACGAGGCGTTAAGCAACTGCTGCTGCAACGCGTCAGCCAGCAGGGCGTCGTCTTCGGCGAGCAGCAGGTTCATGGTTGGCAGACTTTAATGGCGTCGGCGCTAGTGGTTAATACGATATTAAGTTTATTAACTCTCGGTAATGATGCCGTGATGCTCCGCGCCTGCGTCCTTCTTGTCACGTCCCTGTTTGCCGCCGTGGCCCAGGCCGGGACGCCGACGGACGTCGTCCATTGGTGGATCTCGCCCGGCGAGACGGCCGCCAAGCAGGCCTTGGTCGAGGCCTACCGCGCGGCCGGCGGCCAGTGGCGCGAACTGGCGGTGACGGCGTCGGAGCAGGCGCGCGCGGTCGTGCAGGAGCGCGTCGCCGCCGGCAACCCGCCGATGGCGGCGCAGTTCAACCCGTCCCTCGCCCTCGTGCGGCTGGCGCGCGAAGGCCGGTTGCAAGCCATCGACGACGTGGCCGCCCAGGGCCGCTGGGCCGAGGTGCTGCCTGCCGTGCTGATGGACGCCGTGAAGGTGGACGGTCATGTCTACGCCGCCCCCGTCAGCATCCACATGCCGGTGTGGCTGTGGAGCTCCAAGGCGGCGCTGGCCAAAGCCGGCGTGAAGGCCGAGCCGCGCAGCATGGACGAGCTCTTCGCCACGCTGGACAAGCTGCAAGCCGCCGGGCTGATCCCGCTGGCCCACGGCGGGCAGTCCTGGCAGGACCTCAACCTCTTCATCGCGCTGCTGGCCAACCAGGGCGGACGCGACCTGTATCTGGCCGTGCTGCGTGACCGCGATGCCGCGGCCGTGCAGGGCGAGGCGCTGCGCCAGGTGCTGCTGAGCTACAAGAAACTGCGCCGTTATGTGGACCCGGCCTCGCCCGGGCGCAGCTGGGCTGACACGACGGCCCTGCTCGTCAGCGGCCGCGCGGGGCTGCAGTTCATGGGCGACTGGGCCAAGGGCGAATTCGCCCAGGCCGGCCAGCAACCGGGCCGCGACTATGGCTGCACGCCGGGCTTAAGCCCGCGCTCGACCTACATCGTCAGCGGCGACGTGCTGGTCTTTCCCAAGGACAGGGACGGCAGCGCCCGGCCAGCCCAGGCCCTGCTGGCCCGCGTCGCCACTGCGCCCGCCACCCAACTCGCCTTCAGCGCCCGCAAGGGCTCGGTACCGGTGCGCACCGACCTCGACACCCGCACGCTGGACGTCTGCGCCCAGGCCGGCGCCGCGGCGCTGCGCGATGCCGGCCGGCTGGTCGGCAACACGGAATTGCTGCTTGCGCCGGCGCAGCTGACGGCGCTCGAACGCGCGGTCAGCGACTATTGGAACCGCAACATCCCCGTGCAGACGGTGCAACAGACCCTCGCCAGGGTCTTGCAGAACACAGACGACAACAGGAGACAACCTTGACCCGCGTTCACATCCAGGACCTCAGCATCCGCTTCGGCAACCATGAAGTCATCAAGGGGCTGGACCTTGACGTCAACAGCGGCGAGTTCCTCGTGCTGCTGGGGCCCTCGGGCTGCGGCAAGTCGACGCTGCTGCACACCATCGCGGGGCTGAACCAGGTCAGCGGCGGCAGCATCCAGATCGGCGAGCAGGACATGACCCGCGCCGAGCCCAGCCAGCGCGGCGTCGGCATGGTGTTCCAGAGCTATGCGCTGTACCCGACGATGACCGTGAAGGAGAACCTCGCCTTCCCGCTGAAGATGGCCAAGACGCCCAAGGCCGAGCTGGAAAAGCGCGTCGCCGCCGCGGCCGACATGCTGCAGCTGACACCGCTGCTGGAGCGCCGGCCCGGCCAGCTGTCCGGCGGCCAGCGCCAGCGCGTCGCCATCGGCCGCGCGGTGGTGCGCGAGGCCAAGGTGCTGCTGCTGGACGAGCCCCTGTCCAACCTCGATGCCAAGCTGCGCACCGACCTGCGCCGCGAGCTCAAGCTGCTGCACAGCCGCCTGGGCAACACCATGATCTATGTGACCCACGACCAGGTCGAGGCGATGACGCTGGCCACACGCATCGTCGTCATGCACCAGGGCGTCATCCAGCAGATCGGCACACCGGCCGAGGTCTACGAGAGGCCGAACAACCTGCGAGTGGCGGGCTTCGTCGGCTCGCCGGCCATCAACCGCATCGAGGGTCAGGTGGGCGAAGGCGGCGTGTTCGCCTCACCCGCCTTCAGCGTGCCGCTGCCCGCCGTGCTCGCGGCGCGCCCGCAAGGCGAAGTGCTGACGCTGGCTATCCGGCCGGAGAACGTTCGCGTCGGCGCCGGCGAGTCCTTCGAGGCCGAGGTCCAGCTTGTCGAGCCGTTGGGCAACCAGCATGTTGTGTGGCTGAGCTGCGCCGGCATCACCGTGTCCGCCGTGCTGCCGGGTCAGCCTGAAGTGCAGGAAGGCGCCAAGGTGCGCTTCGGCTTCGATGCGGGCAGGACGATGTGGTTCGATGCGGCCGGAGAGCGCATCGAGACCGCGCGCTGAGAGACGAAATGACGCGAGCGCGGCAAACGCTCGAGACCGCTGGAGCAGCTACTTCGGAAGGTATTTCTTAGCGAAGCTTTCGATGAAATCAGCGCCGGCATAACCGGCCGCGATGATCCCGAGGACTGACGTCCCCTTGTCCCAGTCGACGCCATCCTTGCTGCCGTAGATCATGCCCAGATAGGCAGCAACACCTGCAACGACACCGACAAACAGCGAGAACGCGAAGACGACACCCTCGAAGACGTCGGCCAGCTTCTTGCCCTTTTCGTGGGCCTCGTCAAATTGCTTCTTGAGCCCGCCAACAGCGCGCATGCCTTGACCGAAAGCTCCGAGCACAGCGGATAGACCGCAGCCGGCGAGAAGAGTTCCAGCGTCCATTGCAGCACCTCGCGATTCATTGAAGTGCTCGACGCTAATTTCACCCGATCTACAAGACATCCTCAGATTTGCTTAGCGAGCTCCTGGCAAGCACATCGGCGCGCGAGGCCAGCGGCCACTCAACGCGTCGGAATGGAGAAGCGGTAGTCCAGCCCCAGCGCCAGGTTGTCGGCCTTGAACCGGCCACCGCCAGCGCTACGCGCCTCGATGCGGCCGACGCTGAAGTTCAGGGCCAGCCGCTCATCCAGCAGCCAGCGCACACCCGCGCTGGCCTTGGCGGACTTGCCGTGCACATTGGCACCGGCCATCAGCTGGCCGAAGGCCTGCAGGCGCTCATCGGGCCCCGCCAGGGTCTGCACGCCCACGCCGCCGAGGATCTCGGCATAGCCTGGGTAGCCCAGATAGGCGTTGTAGGCCGCCGAGGCCTGCAGGGGCAGATACCAGCGCTGGCCGACGGGGACGTCGAGCTGCAGGCCCAGCATCTGCACTGAGGGGCGGTCGGTGTCCCGGTAGCTCAGGTGCAGGTCCGTCTGGTGCAGCACCGACAGGCGCAGGCCCTGCCAACGGGCCGGGCCGGGTGCCTCGGCGCTGCGGCCGGAACGCAAGTGGTGCGTCAGGCTCAGGCCCCAGGTCTGGTTGCGCGAGCTGCCCTTGGGCGCCCTCATGGTGCCGACGGAGAGCGCCACACCGAGGTCGCGGGTCAGCGAATACTCCGCCGCCACCTTGGGATAGACCAGCAAGCCCGAACTGGTGTCAATCACATCCGACGAATAACCGCCCGAGCCCAGGCCCAGCTGCCCGTACAGCGTGATGTCGGGTGCGACGCGCCAGCGCTGGCCCACCCCGCCCAGCAACTGGTTGTACAGCGGCAGGCCGCTGTAGCCCATGCCCAGGGCGGCAAACCAGTAGCTGTCGGCGCGGAAGAAGTGCGCGTACTGCAGGTCGGCCAGCCGCACCGTGTTCCTGTTCGACCCCTGGGGATCCTGCTGCCGGTAGTTGTCCAGGGACAGCGTCAACATGTTCTCGCCCATCTCCGCGCCAGCACGGTGGTCGTCCACGGCCGGCAAGGGCTGGCCGTGGCCGGAGAACGGCCCTGTGAGGTAGCTGAAGGGCACCTCCAGCAGCAGGCTGGCCTGGGTGCCGTCGATGATGGCCTGGCGGAACTTCAGGCGCGAGACCGTGGCGCCCAGCGTGAACTCGCCGAAGTCATAGCCGAGGCCCGCATAGCCCTTGGCAAAGCCGCCGCTGCCGGACAGCAGCTTGCTGTGCTCGACGCTGCGCCCGCCGCCGCCGCCGCCTGCCGACAGGCCCGCCATCGCGAATACCGGCCCGGCCAACGGGCGCCTGAAGTGCAGGCCCAGGTCCGCGGCCACGAAGCCGCCATAGGCACCCCTGACAAGCGGCGCATAGAAGCCGCCACCCACATAGACGCCGTCGAGCAGCTTGCGGTAGGCGTGAAAGCCCAGCAGGTCGATGGACTGGTCGCCCGGCACCTTGACGGTCTGGTATTCGAGGATCAGCAGGGCCTCGTTGCGGCGCAGCCCGGTGGACTCGGGCAGTTGGGCAGCGGCGCCTCCTGCGCACAGGCACAGGGTTAGGCAGAGCTTCGGGATGGGGCGGAGGTGGAACGGCGTGCAGGGCATGCGGTGGATCGGCGTCTGGACCGGTCGCAGTGTCGCCGCGGACGACGGTGCGAGCGCGGCGTCAGGGCAAGGCGCGTCTTTCGTACTCCTCGACGATCCTTTTCACGGCGCGTGAGCGAATCTGCTCCAGCTCGCCGCTGGCCGCCATGCCGCGCAGGGTTTCCTCGACCCGCGGCAGCAACTCCGCATGCCGCACATGCAGGAAGTGGTAGAGCGGGATGTGCTGCAGCGGCGGATCGAGCGGGTGCACTTCGCCTTGCAGCCCCAGCTGTTGAAGGATGAGCATGCCGCTCAGGCGGTCGTTGACGGCCACATCGATGCGCTCCGCGGCGACCATGCGCATGAGGGCTTCCATCGAAGGGACTGCCGTCACGCGGGCCATGCCCTGGGTTCCCGCCTCGGAGGAGCCCACGCCGCGCACGATGCCGACCTGGTAGGCCGCAATGGAGGGCCAGCCCTGGATCTTGAAATCGAGTTTCTTCACGAAGGCGGCCGGCTCGATGTAGTTGATCGAGGGCCGGACCGCCAGCAACGTCGGGTACTGCGCCTCGACGTTCAGGATGCGCTGGACCTCGCCATCAAGACGCCCCTCGCTGGACTCGAGCAGCGAGCGCAGGGCCGGCACGGCGACGAACTGCAGGTCGATGCCCAGCCGCGCATAGGCGACTTTGAGGATTTCGCTGCCTATGCGCTGATCGGGTACGCCATCCAGCCTGGCCAGCCGCAGCGTGGAGGGCAGCGCGCCCGCGGCGCCGGCATCCAACGCCATCGCAGCCAGGACGGTGCAAAGCATGCGCAGCGGCAGGCGGATGGCGACCACGGTTCCTCCTGGGGCGGCTGTTTCGCCGTGGCCGCCTGCGCAATGCGGCGGACGACCGGCACGATCGAAAAGCCGCCGCCATGCTACGCATCTTTGCAGCGCCCTGGCGCAAGAAACAGTTCGTCAGCGCCCAGGCGGCCGCTTCACTGCGACGGTGCCGAGGCCGCCTGCTCGGGCAGGGGCACCGCCCAGGCAAACCCTTCGACGCCCCGAGCGAAGGCGTCGGACAGCTCCTTGTAGGGGCTCTCCGGCGGCGCCTTCAACAGCACGATGAGGCGATAGCCCCCCTTCACGGCCACATAGCTGACGGCCCGCAGGTCGTTGGGCAGCTTGCCCTCGTAGCGTCCGCCTTCCACGCCGCCCACCAGCACCGGCTTGGCGGCATCGCGGGTCAACTTCTTGTCGAAGGGGTTGCCGATCTTGACCGCGCCATCCAGCGGGTCGTAGGGCTTGGCCGGATCGGGCTCGGCATAGTTCCACAAGACGATGAAGACGGCCTTGGGATCGTCGGTGCGCGAATAGACCGCCAGCCCCGTGGGCTTGCCGGCCTTGTCGGGCTTCTCCTCGCGATTGACCACTGACACGCCCTCGGGAGCGTTGAAGCTGCCGAAGGAGGTTTTCACTTCGACGGCATGGGCGACAGCCGTAGCGCAGAGCAGGCCGCCGGTCAGGGTCAGGACGCAAAGCAGACGACGCATGGTCAGTTCTCCTTGTAGATCCTGACCCAGTCCACCTTCATTTGTGCCGGCAGCGGCGTCGTGGCGTCCGGCGCGCCAGGCCAGTCGCCGCCGACGGCAAGGTTGAGGATGACGAAGAAGGGCTTCTCGAACACCCAGGTGCCGCCAGCGGGCAGCAGCGCGGGCGTGAGGCGGTGATAGTCGACGCCGTCGACCTGCCAGACGATCTCGTTGGGCCGCTTGATGATCGTGTAGGTGTGGAAGTCATCCGCGACCGGCTTGCCGAAGTCGTAGGGCTTGCCAATGCCCTGGGCGCCCGAGTAGCCGGGGCCATGCAGAGTGCCGTAGGTGGTGTTTGGCGTCTTGCCGATGAATTCCATGATGTCGATCTCGCCGGACTTCGGCCAGCCGGCCGTCGCGAGGTCGGTGCCCAGCGCCCAGAAGGCCGGCCAGATGCCTTGGCCGGACGGCAGCTTCATGCGCGCCTCGACCTTGCCGTAGGTGAAGCCGACCTTGCCATTGGTGTGGATGCGCGCCGACGTGTAGTCACAAGGCTTGGCGTTCCAGCAGGGGCCGGCGTTGCTGGCCTTCTCGGCCGTGATGACGAGCATGCCGCTGCCGTCCATCTGCGCGTTGCGGGCGTTGGACGTGTAGTACTGAAACTCGTGGTTGCCCCAGCCGCTGTTCTCGGCGTTGCCGATGTCGTAGTTCCAGTTGGCGGCCTTGGGCACGGTGCCGGCGGCAGCGTCGAACTCGTCGCTCCAGACCAGGGTCCAGCTGTTGGATGGCGCTGGGGCCGGCGCGGGGGTGGGCGCGGGGGCCGGCGCAGCAGTGGCCGAACCGCCACCACCGCCGCAGGCTGTCAGCACGAAGGCGATGGCCGGCAGCACATGGCGCCAGGGGCTGGGAGCGGGAGTGATGTGTTTCATGTTTGTCTCCGTAGTTGTCGTGTCAGGCGTCGTGCCTTCCCAAGGGGCGCCGCGGAACTGGCTTTGCCAGGCCGCTGGCGACGCCCCCTTGAGGGGCCGGCGCAGCCGGTAGGGGGTGGGCCTATCCCCGCCAATCGCGCAGGAAGTCGCGGTACCACTCGGCGCTGGCCTTGGGCGTGCGGGCTTGCGTCTCGTAGTCGACGTGCACGATACCGAAGCGCTTCAGGTAACCGCTGGCCCATTCGAAGTTGTCCATCAGGCTCCAGACCATGTAGCCGGCCATGGGCACCCCCTGCCGCATGGCGCTGGCTACCGCCGCGATGTGATCGCGCAGGTAGGCAATGCGGTCGTCGTCCTGCACGCGGCCGCCCACCAGGGTCTCGTCCTTGAAGGCACCGCCGTTCTCGGTCACGTAGACGGGCGGCAGGCCGGGGTAGTCGCGGTGCAGCAGCACGAGCAGGTCGGTCAGGCCGTCGGCATAGATCTCCCAGCCCATGTCCGACACCGGCAGGCCGCGCTCCTCGGGCTTCCAGTCCGCGCCGCTCGCCGACACGACGGTACGGGTGTAGTAGTTGACGCCGAGGTAGTCCATCGGCTGGGCGATCGCGGCCATGTCGCCGGCATGCACGACAGGCGCGTCTCCACCCAGCTCGGCCATCACCTCCTCGGGATAGCTGCCCTTGAACAGCGGGTCGGCATACCAGCGGCGGCTGCGGGCGTCGGCCATGGCCGCGGCGGCGACGTCCTCGGGCATGGCGGTGGCCGGCACGGTGGACGACAGGTTGAGCACGATGCCGAGCTGGCTCCTGGCGCCGTCGGCCCGCAGCGCCTGCAGGGCCAGGCCGTGGCTGAGCAGCAGGTGGTGGCAGACCTGGATGGCTGTTCTGCGGCTCTTGATGCCGGGCGCGAAGTTGCCCTGCTCATTGCCCAGCACGGCGACGACCCAGGGCTCGTTGTGCGTGGTGATGCCGTCGACGCGGTCGCCGATGCGGGCCTGCACATGGCGGGCGTAGTCGACGAAGCGGTGCACCGTATCGCGGTCGTTCCAGCCGCCGCGGTCCTGCAGGCCCTGCGGCAGGTCCCAGTGGTTCAGCGTCGCGAAGGCCTGGATGCCGCGTCGTTTAAGGCCATCCACCAAACGCTCGTAGAAGTCCAGGCCCTTGGGGTTGAAGTCGCCGTAGCCCTTGGCCTGCACGCGCGGCCAGGCGATGGAGAAGCGGTAGCAGTTGACGCCCAGCGACGCGATCAGGTCGAGGTCTTCGTCGAGGCGGTTGAAGTGGTCGCATGCCACTTCGCCATTGCTGCCGTCGGCAATAGCGCCGGGCTGCCTGCAGAAGCGGTCCCAGATGGACTCGCCCTTGCCGTCCGCGTGGGCGGCGCCTTCGATCTGGAAGCTGCTGGTGGCGACGCCCCACACAAAGTTGGGCGGAAATTGCTGGTGCAGAGGGCGGTGCAGAGGAGTCATGGACTGTTCTTATTTGACGGCGCCCGCCGTGAGGCCGGCGATGAGCTGGCGCGACGAGATGACGAAAAGGACGAGCAGGGGCAGCGTCGCGATGGCCGAGCCGGCCATCAGGGCGCCCCATTCGGTGCTCGTGGTGCTGAAAAGGCTGCGCAGGGCCAGCGGCAGCGTGTAGTTCTCGGCCGTGCGCATGACGATCAGCGGGTTCATGAAGTTGTTCCATGAACTGATGAAGGTGATGAGGCCGAGCGTGCCCAGCGCCGGCTTCATCAGCGGCAGCGCGATGCGCCAGTAGATGCCCACCTCGCTGCAGCCGTCGATGCGCGCGGCGTTGATCAGCTCGTGCGGCACCGTGCTGGCCGCGAACTGGCGCATCAGGAAGATGCCGAAGGCGCTGGCCGCACCCGGCAGGTACAGGGCCCGGTGGGTGTCTATCCAGCCCAGCGTGTCCATGACCATGAAGGTCGGAATCATGTTCATGAAGGCGGGCACCATCATGGTCCCCATGACGAGGGCGAACAACGCCTTCTTGAAGCGGAACTCCAGCATCGCGAAGGCATAGCCGGCCATGGAGCAGAACAGCAGCGTCAGCGCCGTGGACATCAGGCCGACGTAGAGGCTCCAGCCGACGTTCTTCCAGAACGGCAGGCGCGTCGTCAACACGGCGATGTTGTTGAGCAGCTCGGTGCTGAAGAACAGCGGCGGCGGTACGTTGAAGATGTCGGTGCGCGACTGGGTCGCGAACACGAACATGAAATAGAACGGCGCCAGCATGATCAGCGCACCAGCGCCGACAACCGCGTAGGCCGCGTACTTCGGAACCCTCTTCATGCCTGCACCCGCCTGTCCGCAAAGGCCTTGTTGGTCAGCCAGGTCAGCAGCGCGATGACGCCGAACATGATCCAGGCCAGCGCACTGGCGCCGCCGAAGTCGCTGAAGTCGAAGGCCTCGCGGTAGAGGTACATGGCCACCGTCATGGCCTGCTGGTCGGCACCGCCCTTGCCATTGGTCAGGATGAAGGGCTCCTCGAACAGCTGCAGCCCGCCGATCAGGGACAGGGTGACGCCGAACAGGATCATGGGCTTGAGGCTGGGCAGGGTGATGCGCCAGAACTGCTGCCAGGCGTTGGCGCCGTCGAGCTTGGCGGCCTGGTAGAGGTCGTTCGGGATGGTCTGCAGCGCGGCGAGATACAGCACCAGGTTGAAGCCGACGTAGCGCCAGAACACGACGAGGGCGATGGCTGGCTTGATGGCCTCGGGGGAGCGCATCCAGTTGATGTTCTCCATGCCGAACATCGCGTGCAGGGCCTGGTTGATCAGCCCGTAGTCGTTCGAGAACAGCGAACCGAACAGCATCGCGATGGCGACCGTGGATGTGATGTAGGGCAGAAAGTAGGCACCCGAGAACAGGCCACGCCAGCGCCCGAAGGCCTGGTGCAGGAAGACGGCCAGCGGCAGCGCGACGATGTGCTGGGGCGCACCGGACGCAAAGGCCAGCCACAGCGTGTTGCGCAGTGCCTTCCAGAACCAGCCGTCGGTCAGCGCGAAGACGAAGTTGTCGAGGCCGACAAACTTCATCGAGTCGATGCCGCTGGTCGGCTCCCAGGACTGGAAGGCCAGCCAGGCCGAGAACAGCAGCGGGAACAGGCCGAACACGGCGAACAGGATCAGGAAGGGGCTGACCAGGAGGTAGGGCGTCCAGGAGGCAGGGATGCGCATGAGGTCAGCGCTCCGCGAGCTGTCGGAGGTTGATGCCGATGGCCATGCCGGGACGTCGCCCCGGCGGGCGACCTTCTTTCTGAGCGACCAGAAAGAAGGCAAAGAGTCGCCCCCGAACCGCCCGGCCCTTAGCTTCGCAGCGGGCTGCCCTGCGTGCCTTGCCGCTTGCAAGCGGCAAGTCCTTCGTCAGGCGTCGCACAGCACGCAGGTGCTGTGCTCGGTCCTGCCTCAGTGCGTCGGACTTCAAGCCCGCGCGCCGAACTCGCGCCGCTACGCTCTGCTCAAACAAGCGTCGCGAGTCAGTTCTTGAGGTTCGCTGCGCGAACGGGCTTGAAGTCCTGCGCTCCTCGGCGGCCTCAAAGGGGGTGTGATTGAACAGCCCAGTGGCAGCCCGATTTCGGGTTTGGCTGTTGTGGCTGTTCGGGGCCTCCCCTTCTAAACCGCCGAGAAGCGCAGGAGCCCGAGGCGCGAGCGCAGCTCGCATCAACTTCTGACTTCGCGCCCCTTTGTTTGAACGGAGCGTAGCGAAGTGAGTTGGGCGCGGCCCCGGGCTTCGAGCATCGCAGGGGACCCCGACAGGGGCGGTTTCGCAGGGGAGAGCTTTTTGCCTACTTTTTGGCGGCGCAAAAAGTAGGTCGGCCGCCGGGACGAAATCCCGGCTGGGCTTGGCCAAAACACCCCGGTTCGAACGAGCAACCATCACCGATTCGCCCTGTGCACCAACAGCGCCTGAGCATCCTCCAATGCCTGGTGGATGGGCTTGCCGTACTCGAGCACGTTGTCGAGCTCGGCGTTGATGACCTCGTCGGCGAACTTGTGCTGCTTGTGCATCTTGACGACGGGGATGCGCCGCGCGGCGTCGCGCCACAGCAGGCGTGCGTGCTGGCCGCCCAGGAAGGGTACCGGCTGGTCGAAAAAGGCGTCCTGCTGCGCATCCAGCAGGGCCGGGAAGGCGTCTTGCGACTTGAAGGCCTCGAGCTGGCGCTGGCGGTCCAGCGTCAGCTCCTGGATCAGTTGCCAGGCGAGCTGCTTGCGCTCGGGCGCCGAGCGGCGCGGGATGGCGTAGTAGGTGCCGCCGTAGGAGCAGTAGGTGTTCTCGGGCAGTTGCGCGATGCGCCATTTGCCGGCCGTCTGCGGTGCCACCCAGTTGGCCATCTGGCCGGCCATCCAGCCGCCCGACAGCTCGGTGGCCAGGCGGCCGCGCTTGAGCATCTCGGCCCAGTCGTTGAACCAGACCTCGACGCGCGCGTCCAGCTTCTGGCGGCGCACCTTCTGCGCCAGCTCGAAGGCTCGCACGAAGCGCGGCGACGTGATCTGCGCCCGGCCGTGATTGTCGAAGAACTGGCCCTCGCCCGGCGGCGTGCCGCCGCGCACGATGATGTCCTTGAGCAGGCGCACGTCGCCGATCAGGTAGGCGCCGGTCTTGGCCTTGAGCTGCATGCCGGCGTCGACATAAGCCTCCCAGGACTGCGTCAGGTCGGTTTCCTTCAGCCCGGCCTGGGCCAGCAGGTCGGTGCGGTAGAACAGCGAGCCCGGGCCGATGTCGGTCGGCAGCGCGACGATGGCGCCCTCGCGGTTGCGCGCCGTCTCGATGGCGAAGGACACGAAGCGGTCCTTGAAGCGCTCGGCGCCAAAGGCCGGCGCCGACAAATCCTCCAGCCCCGTGCCCAGCGAGAAGCGACCGAGGTAGCTCGTCTCCAGCGCGATGACGTCGGGCAAGTGGCCGGAGGTCGATAGCGCTGTCGTCATCGCCGTGTGGTGGTCGTCGTACTGGCGGCTGATGACCTCGGTGCGGATCTCGGGGTGACGCTGGTTCCAGCCCTTGAGCACATCCTTGGCGATGACGTCGACCAGTGGGAATGCGGCCACGGTCAGTGGCGACTGCTCCTTGGCGTGGCTCAGGCCGGCAGCGCCGCCAAGGGCGGCCGCGAGCAGCTGGCGACGGGGGAAGGAATGGGAGCCGGACATGGTTTGAAAGCGCTTTCAAGATTGTGCTTCGAGCGGGTGCAACGCCCCAGCAGCACAAACCCTAGGGCAACTTCAGACGAAGGCTCCCAACCCGAGACAGCAACGTTTTGTCACCCGAACCCCGGGTTTCCACCGGTGACGCCGAAATCACCGGTGGCAAAGTGGTATTCAAGAGGTGGTAGCAGTCGCAAACTGGATGCATACCAGTTAGAACCAGCTCCAAAGAGCCTGCACGGAGAGGCAGGCCAGCCGCCGGAGAGCCCCGTTGGGACTCTCCTTTTCAACGAGACCTTGGCACAACAGGAACGTCTCTCATGAAGCAGCCCTCTACCGGCATTCCGATGCAGCAACTGCGTCGCCTTGCCGCCATCACCGCCACCGCCTTCGCACTCGGCGCCAGCGCCACCAGCGCCCTGGCCCAGACCTATCCCGCCTGGGCGCCCGACGTCTACTACACGGCCGGCACCGTCGTGACCTACCAGGGCCACAACTACCGTGCCTTGGTCAATCAGACCGACTACTCATCCACCGGCTGGAACCCGACCAATACCTCGCTGTGGACGGACCTCGGCCCCGCCTCCGGCCCAGCGCCGTCGCCTGCGCCCACGCCCGCCCCGACACCTGCACCGACACCCGCTCCCACGCCGGCCCCGTCGCCCGCCCCCAGCCCCGCGCCGGCACCCACCGGCACCTGCGCGCCGGTTTGGTCCAGCAGCACGGCCTACAGCGGCGGCGCCATCGCCAGCAAGGGCACGACCAACTACAAGGCCAACTGGTGGACCCAGGGCAATGACCCGGCCACCAACAACGGCCCGGTCGGCAGCGGCCAACCCTGGACGTCGCAAGGCGCCTGCACGACCGGCCCAGCGCCTAGCCCGAGCCCGTCGCCGAGTCCCTCGCCTTCGCCGTCCCCGAGCCCCTCGCCCAGCCCGGCCCCCTCGCCTGCCCCGGCGCCCGGCCTGAGCGATCCGAACGCCAAGTCCGCCAACCAGAACGGCCGCGCCTACACCGTCTACTACCCGAGCTGGAGCGACAACTGGTTCGATGCCACTGGCATGACCATGAACCAGGTCTTTGTTGCCAGCAACTTCGCGCGCATCCCGGCCAACTACACCCACGTGGTGGCGGCCTTTGCCCAGCCCAACTTCTCGTGGGGCGGCATGGCGGCCAACAACTGGTCGGGTACCGGCATCAACTTCAACGGCCGGCCCTCGGACATCAAGGCCGCCATCGATGTCCTGCACGCCCGCAACATCAAGGTCATCCTGGCCGTGGGCGGCGCGACGTACAACAGCTGGGGCACCTTGTCGGCTGAAGGCCATGCGGGCAGCGGCCCGACCATCACGGCCCTGTCCAACCTGATGAAGGACGTCGGCTTCGACGGCCTGGACGTGGACTACGAGGTCGACGGCATCACCACCGACGCCTACGCCGGTGCGGTGAAGGCTATGCGCAAGGCGGTGGACCTGGCCGGCGGCGGCCGCATCCTGACGGTGGCCGCCTGGTCGTCCGGCTCGGACTGCACCGCCTCCACAGGCAGCGACGCGCAGTGCAACGGCGTGGGCACCAGCTACTGGGGCGGCAAGGCCGGCGGCGAGCGCCTGCTCGTCAACGCCTATCCGGCGCTGAAGACGGCGTTCAACATCGTCAACATCATGACCTACGACGCGCGCTTCGAGCACTTCGACGGTGTGACGGCCTGGAAGCAGTACCGCCAGCTCTTCCCGGCCAGCACCATCGTGTCCATCGGCTTCGAGACGGCACCCGAAGGCTGGTCCGGCGCGCAGCTGGTGGTCAACAACGCCGACGCGCAGTGCACCGGCTCGGTCATCCTGCAGAACAGCTATGGCGCCAACATCAACCAGGCCTACTCGGTGGAGCGCTATCTCAACGCGGTGACGACCAGCACGCTGGCCAACAAGAACCCACGTGACGGCGCCATGCTGTGGCAGGCCCTCAAGACGGCGAGCGGCAGCTGCGGCAGCGCGGCCCTGGCCTCGCCGGGTTCCATCGGCAAGAAGGCCGCCGGCCTGCTCAATCTCGTCGACGACCCGGCGCTGCAGAACGCGCCCTGGAAGTAAGCAGCTCCGCTGAGCTGAATCGCCGCCGCACCGGTCTGCCGGGCGGCGGCCTTTTCCATCCCCTTCGGAGACTTTCCATGATCTCGCGCCCACCTTTGCCGCGCGCGGCTACGCCCTGGCTGCTCGCTGGTGCCCTGCTGCTGAGCAACCCCGCCTTTGCCCAGACCTACCCGGCCTGGCAGGCCG
The DNA here is from genome assembly GCF_056401875.1 of Roseateles sp. P4_D2. Classification (NCBI taxonomy): domain Bacteria; kingdom Pseudomonadati; phylum Pseudomonadota; class Betaproteobacteria; order Burkholderiales; family Sphaerotilaceae; genus Roseateles; species Roseateles sp. P4_D2. The sequence goes on from NZ_JBFUIM010000014.1 coordinate 282,178, forward strand.
ACACCTATTACACGGCCGGCACGGTCGTGGCCTACAACGGCCGCATCTACAAGGCCAACGTCAACCAGACCGACTACGCATCCACCGGCTGGAACCCGACCAATGCCTCGCTGTGGACGGACATCGGCCCGGCCTCAGGCCCAGCGCCCTCACCGGCACCCACGCCGGCGCCAACACCCGCGCCGACACCGGCTCCCACGCCCGCCCCCGCTCCCGCACCGGCCGGCACCTGGAGCGCCAGCACCGCCTATTCGGCCGGCGCCGTCGTGTCCTATCAGGGCGTGAACTACAAGGCCAACTGGTGGACCCAGGGCGACAACCCATCCACGCACAACGGCCCGGCCGGCAGCGGCCAGCCCTGGACCATCGTCAGCGGCACACCGGCGCCCTCACCTGCGCCAACACCCGCACCGGCCCCGGCGCCTACTCCCGCGCCAACACCGGCTCCCACGCCTGCGCCGACCCCAGCGCCCACACCGGCACCTTCGCCCACGCCCGCACCGCCACCCGGCAAGCACCAGCTCATCGGCTACTGGCACAACTTCACCAACCCGTCGGGGCCGACCTTCCCGATCAGCGATGTGCCGGCGGCCTATGACGTCATCGTCGTGGCCTTTGCCGATGACGGCGGCAACGGCAGCATCACTTTCAACCTCGACTCGGGTTCGGGTGGTGAAGCGCGCTTCATCGCCGACGTCGCCGCGGCCCGCGCCAAGGGCAAGAGGGTTGTCCTGTCCTTCGGCGGCCAGAACGGCACGGTGACGCTGAACAACGCGACCCAGGTGACGAACTTCGTCAACAGCGTCGAGGCCATCCTGCGCAAATACGGCTTCGATGGCATCGACATCGACTTGGAGAGCGGCGCCGGCGTCACGTCGGGCGCGCCGGTGATCACCAACCTCGTCACCGCCGTAAAGCAGCTGAAGGCCCGCATCGGCAGCAGCTTCTATCTGTCGATGGCACCGGAGCACCCGTATGTGCAGGGCGGCTATGTCGCCAACAGCGGCATCTGGGGCGCCTACCTGCCCATCATCGACGGCCTGCGCGACGAACTCTCGGTGCTGCATGTCCAGTACTACAACAACGGCGCCGTCTACACGCCCTATGCGACGCAGGGACTCGCCGAGGGCAGCACCGACATGCTGGTGGCCGCCAGCCGCATGCTGATCGAGGGCTTCACGACCAACAACGGCAGCGGGCCGTATGTGTTCCGCGGCATCCGGCCGGACCAGGTCGCCTTCGGCCTGCCGTCGGGCCCGTCGTCGGCCAACAGCGGCCAGGCCAGCCTCGCCACCATCACGGCGGCGCTGAACTGCCTGACCAAGCTGACGCAATGCGGCGCCATCAAGCCGCCGGTGGCCTACCCGACCCTGAAGGGCGTCATGACCTGGTCTATCAACTGGGACAAGACGGATGGGCAGTCCTTCTCCAACGGCGTGCGCAATGCGTTGAACGCGCTGCCCTGATCCATTGACCGGAGCCCGCGGCGGTCGCTGCGGGCTCCACCTCGCCTTTTGGTCGGCCACGCCCCCGGGTCCACCCGTCCCTGAGTTCTGGCACACGCCCGTGTTGCCGCCAGGGCGCTCGTCCGCGTAATCTTGAAAGCGCTTTCAAGTCGCTGACACAGGCGACGGGCACCACAACCACTTGTTGGAGACATTCATGAATCTGCTTCGATCCCTCGTCCGGCCTGTTCTGGCCGGCCTACTGATGGCCGCTGCCGGCCTTGCCCACGCCCAGTGGCAACTCGTCTGGAGCGACGAGTTCAACGGCAGCATCGGCCCGAACTGGGTCTTCGAGACCGGCGCCGGCGGCTGGGGCAACAACGAACTGCAGTACTACCGGCGCGAAAACGCCACCATCGAGAACAACGCCCTGGTCATCATCGCCAAGCGCGAGGACTTCGGCGGCATGGCCTACACCTCGGCGCGCATGAAGACGCAGGGGCTCAAGACCTTCAAGTTCGGTCGCATCGAGGCGCGCATGAAGCTGCCCGCCTTCCTGGGCGCCTGGCCGGCGTTCTGGATGCTGGGGGCCAACCTGCCGCAGGTCGGCTGGCCGGCCTCCGGCGAGATCGACGTGATGGAGCACGTCAACGACGAGCAGAAGGTCTACGGCACCATCCACTGGCAGGACAACAACGGCCAGTACGCCCAATACGGCGGCAACATCGCCACCACCGTGACCGACTGGCATGTCTACGCCGTGGAATGGGACGCCAATGCCATCCGCTGGTATGTGGATGGCACCAAGTACCACGAGGCCAACATCGCCAACGGCGTCAACGGTACCGATGAATTCCAGAAGGACTTCTTCCTGCTGCTGAACTTCGCCGTCGGCGGCAACTGGCCGGGCTTCAACGTCAACACCGCGGCCCTGCCCGCCAAGATGTACGTGGACTATGTGCGCGTCTACGCGCCGGCAGCCGGCGGCGTGGCGACGGTCTACCAGGACTGCAACTACGCCGGCTACGCCGCCGCCCTGCCTGAAGGCAGCTACACGCTGGCCCAGCTGCAGGCGCGTGGCGTGCGGGACAACGACCTGTCGTCGCTGCGCGTGAATGCCGGCTACCAGGTGCAGCTGTTCGACGGCGACAACTTCACCGGTGCCAGCGTGACCCGGGCCGGCGACACCGGCTGCCTGGTGGACCAAGGCTTCAACGACCGGGCCACCTCCGTCATCGTCTCCAAGGCCGCCCCGGCCTGGTTGCGCCAGATCGAAGCCGAGGCCTTCAGCGCACAGGCCGGCGTCCAGCTTGAAGCCTGCTCGGAGGGCGGCCAGAACGTCGGCTGGATCGATACCAACGACTGGATGGCCTACAACAGCGTGACCTTCCCCACCAGCGGCAGCTACCGCGTCGATTACCGCGTGGCGAGCGCTGCCGGCGGCACGCTGTCGCTAGACCTCAACGCGGGCAGCATCCAGCTCGGCCAGCTGGGCGTGCCCAATACCGGCGGCTGGCAAAACTGGACGACCATCTCGCACACCGTGAACATCAATGCCGGCACCTACAACGTCGGCGTGTTCGCAGCCCAGGGTGGGTGGAACCTGAACTGGATCAAGTTCACCAAACTCTGATCCGCGTTTCGCACCAAGGCACCGCCAAAGGGCCGCAGCAGCGGCCCTTTTCATGGCACCTACACTCATGGCTTCCCTTCGCCATTGCCGATGAACGACAAGACTCCCGCCAAGAAAGCGCCTTCAAGCCGCCCCGACGGCGTCGTCACGCTGGAGCAGGTGGCGGAACTGGCTGGCGTGTCGCCGAGCACGGTGTCGCGCATCCTGAACGGCACGGCCGCAGTCAGCCAGCTCAAGAAGGACGCCGTGCAGGCCGCCATCCGGGAGCTGGGCTTTCGGCCCAACCCGGTGGCACGGGGCCTCGCGGGCGGTCGCACGCTCTCGGTCGGCGTCGTCACGCAGATCATCTCCAGCCCGTTCTACGGTGAAGCGCTGCTGGGCATCGAGCGTGAGCTGGAACGCGCCGGCTATGTGCCGCTGTTCGTGTCCGGCAACTGGCATGAGGACGACGAGCGCAAGGCCATCGAGACCCTGCTGTCGCGCCGTGTCGACGGCGTCATCGTGCTGGCCGGCCGCATTTCGGACGCCGAGCTGACCAAGGTCTCCGACAGCCTGCCCGTCATCGTCGTTGGCCGCCAGCTGTCCGGGCCCCAGCTGTTCAGCTTCAGCTTCGACAACCGCCAGGGTGCGCGCCTGGCCACCCAGCATCTGATCGACCAGGGGCATCGCAAGATCGCCTTCATCGCTGGCGACCTCATGCACGACGATGCCGTAGAGCGCCAGAACGGCTACTTTGATGCGCTGGCCGCGGCCGGCATCGCGGTCGACCAGGATCTCATCGTGCAGAGCGACTACACCGAAGCCGGCGGCATGCTGTCGGTGACGCGGCTGCTGGAACGCGATGCTCATTTCACGGCCCTGTTCGCCTCCAACGACCAGATGGCCATCGGCGCCTGCCTGGGCCTGCATCGGCGCAACCTGCGCGTGCCCGACGACGTGTCGCTCGTTGGTTTCGACGACCTCATCATGGCGCGCTACGCCATGCCGCCGCTGACCACCGTGCGCCAGTCGGTCTACGAGATCGGCGTGGAAGCCGCGACCGCCATGCTCGAAATGCTGCGTGGTGGCAAACCCAGGGCCCAACTGCCCGCTCCCGAGCTCGTCGTGCGTGAGAGCACGCGCCGGATGCAAAGGTAGCTGCATCGGCATTTGCGGGCCGAGCGCTGGGCCGCTCCCGAGCCGGTCCGCGTGAGGCGATGTGCTTGCCGGTCAATCCGGCAAGCATCGCCGTCCCCTCGGGGGCTGAGGCCGGACACATCACGTCCAGTGGACGTAATGTGCCTGCCGAAGCGCTGCGGCTCAGTCGCAGCGCGGTCCCCGCTTGGGCGCGCCCGCGTTCAGCGTGGCGCGACCGGGCGAGGGGCTGACTGTTGTTCAGCTCGGGTAAACCATGTGGCCGATCCTCGAGGCGAGACGCATCATTATTTGAAAGCGCTTTCATTGCTTTCATCAGCTCGCTGCGTTTCAACCCAGAACTACCCTTAGCGCCCGCCCAATTTGCACACCGCCTCCCATGGGAGCGGTCACATCGGGCCAGCGCGGGATAGCCCCGCCAACCTCCCGTCCTGCGTTGCCGCGAAGCAGCAGACCGAGGGTGTTGCCTAGGTTGAAAGCGCTGCCATTCGCGTATTCTTGAAAGCGCTTTCAGCTCGTCATCGAGCACCACTCGACAAGATCACAACTACTGGAGACAAGTGAATGAGACAGCTACGCCCTGCCCTTCGCCTCACAAACCTCGCTGCCGCAAGCGGCCTGCTGTTCACCGGCGCCGCGCTGGCCCAAGGCGGCCCCGGCCAGGGCCCGGCCAATCCCAACGCCGGCCCCACGGCATCCACTTCGGTGCCCCAGGCGCTGGCCAGCACCACGCAGCTGGAAACGGTCATCGTCACCGGCATCCGCAAGTCGCTGGAAACCTCGGTCAACCTCAAGCGCTCGTCGTCCGGTCTCGTTGATGGCATCGTTGCCGAAGACATCGGCAAATTCCCCGACACCAACCTCGCTGAATCGCTGAGCCGCATCAGCGGCGTGTCCATTGACCGCGCCAACGGCGAAGGCACGCGCATCACGGTGCGCGGCATGGGCCCCGACTTCAACCTGGTGCTGCTCAACGGCCGCCAGATGCCTGGCGCCAGCCTGGACGGCAGTGCGCCCAGCTCGCGCTCCTTCGACTTCTCCAACCTCGCCTCCGATGGCGTTGCAGCGCTGGAGGTCTACAAGACCAGCCGCGCCAGCAGCCCGACCGGCGGCATGGGCGCGACCATCAATGTCCGCACCCAGCGCCCCTTCGACATCAAGGAAACCGTCGCCAGCGTTGGCGTGAAGCTGGTGAGCGACCAGTCTGCCCGCCGCCTGCCTGGCGAAGAGCAGGGTAAGAACGCCACGCCCGAACTGAGCGGCATCTACAGCACGCAGTCCAACGACGGCACGTTCGGCATCGCGCTGATGGGCACCTACCAGGTGCGAGATTCCGGCTATTCCCAGGCCAACGTCAGCAGCGGCTGGAAGACCTTTGACGGCATCCAGGACAACGACTGGAGCGGGCCGAACGCCGTCTGGGGTGGCCTGCCCAAGACGTCGACCGAGATCAAGAACCGTCCGGCCGTGGGCTCCATCTACAGCGTGCCGCAGAACCTGAACTACTCGTTCACCGGTGTGCACCGCGAGCGCCTGAACGGCCAGCTCGTGCTGCAGTTCAAGCCTGTCAAGGATCTCGTCGGCACGCTGGACTTCGTCATGTCGGAGCAGAAGTTCCGCCAGCGCCGCAACGACATCTCGGCGTGGTTCAACTACGGGGGTCAGTTCGGCGAATTCCAGACCGGCTCTCCCTCCTCGCCCGTCATCTACGGCGAGCACATGACCAACTCCGACCTGGCCATGGGCGCCTCACGGATCAGCACCAAGAACAAGAACCAGCAGCTCGGCCTGAACCTGAAGTGGAAGGCCACCGACGCGCTGAGCTTTGACCTCGACGCCCACCGCTCCACCGCCACCTCGGGTGCCAACGATCCGCTCGGCACCAGCGTGACGCTGGCCACCGCCTCGCTGAACCGCGGCGACACCTTTGTCGACTTCAGCAACAAGTTCCCGGTGCTGGGCATCGCGGGCGCGACGCTGGACCCGACCAAGCAGGAACTGCAGGGCTCGGTCTTTGGCAACAGCTACCAGAAGAACCAGGTCAGCCAGCTGCAGACCAAGGGCAACTGGAAGATCAACGAAGACAGCAGCCTGGACTTCGGCCTGTCGCTGACCGAAGTGAAGAACCGCTCGGCCTTCGCCAACGTGCAGCGCGACACCTGGGGCGGCGGCGCTGCGGGTGGCCCCGCCGCCATGCCGGACGACATCTGGCACGCCGACTCGATCAGCAAGTACTTCAGCCGCATTCCGGGCTCCAACGACTCGCGCCTGTTCAACCAGTTCTTCTATTTCAACTTCGAAGACCTGCGCGCCGCGGCCATCAAGTCCCTGGGCTCGGACGCCCTGCTCAAGGCTTCGTTCGACTGGCAGGATGACTACCGCACGACGGAAAAATCGCAAGCTGCCTTCGGCCAGTACAACCTGGCCTGGGAGTGGGGCGTGCCCATGGAGGCCGCCATCGGCGCCCGTTATGAGCGCACCAAGGTGAAATCACCGTCTTCGGAGAAGATCCCGGTGTCGGTGGCCTGGGTTGCCAACAACGAAATCCCCATCAGCTTCAGCGGCACCCGCTCCGCGTCGCGCGAAGGCAAGTACGGCTATTTCCTGCCGTCCATCGACTTGAGCGCCGACGTGACCGCCGACACCAAGCTGCGCGTCAGCTACGGCCAGACCATCGGCCGCCCGGGCTGGAATGCCATCCAGGGCGGGCAGCGGCTGGACCCCTTGGCCCGTGTTGATGGCGGCTCGGGCTCGGTAGGCAACCCCGACCTGAAGCCGCTGAAGTCGAGCAACATCGACTTCTCGGCCGAGCACTACTACGCCAAGAGCAGCTACGTCGCGGCGAGCTACTTCCGCAAGTCCCTCAAGGACTACAACGAGGCCGTCATCACCAGAACCAATCTGTTCGGCCTGCACACGCCGGTCGGCAGCGCGATGTACAACCAGGCCTCAACGGCTGGCGGCTGCGGCGCCGATTCCGAGTGCATTCGCAAGTACATCTTCGCGAACTTCCCGACGGCCCCGGGCGTCAGCCCCGGCGCACCCGGCACGTCGCTGGGCACCATCACCGCCCAACCCAACGACCCCCTGCTGATGTTCAACCTGGGTACCTACATCAACAACACCCGCACCAGCAAGCTCAACGGCATCGAGCTGAACGCCCAGCACATCTTCGGCAACAGCGGCTTCGGCGTGTCGGCCAACTTCACCAAGGTGCGCTCCAACCTCAGCTACGACAACAACAAGCGAGGCGCGCAGACCGACGTGCTGGTCGGCCTGGGGGATTCCGGCAACCTGGTGGGCTTCTTCGAGAACGAGACCTACTCGGCTCGCTTGGCCTACAACTGGCGCGGCAAGTTCCTGGCGGCGAACTTCGGCGGCGTGGAAGGTGCCCAGCCGCTGTACGTGGAGCCTTTCGGCCAGCTGGATGTGAGCCTGGGCTACAACTTCACGCCGCAACTGCGCTTCCAGTTCGAAGCCATCAACCTGACCGACGAGTACACCCGCACGCACATGCGCAACGAGAACCAGATGGGTGCTGTCACCCAATTGGGCCGTCGCATCATGATCGGCGCACGGTACAAGTTCTAAGAGAGAGCCTCAGGGCCGGCTGCGGTCGGTCCTCAAGGAAAGTCGGGACTCTCCCTTCCTTTCTTGTGAGGCAAAGTCTGGTTCGGCGGTGCTCGCGCTCTGGGGCACCGTCCTTGTTCGCCGCTTGGCGAGGCCGCGCGAGCGGCCCTTTTTACTTCTGGGGACCAGATCTTGAACGACAGGCTGCGTGAGGTGGTGGTGCTGGGCGGCGGCTCGGCCGGCTGGCTCGTAGCCGGCCTGTTGGCAGCCGAGCATGCCGACCTGCGCATCACGCTGATCGAATCCAGCGATGTGCCGACCATCGGCGTCGGCGAAGGCACCTGGCCGTCGATGCGCGACACGCTGCGCCGCATCGGCCTGTCCGAGCCCGAGTTCATCCGCCGCTGCCAGGTCTCGTTCAAGCAGGGCTCACGCTTCGACGGCTGGGCTCGTGGTGCCGCGGGTGCTGATGGCGACCGCTACTACCACCCCTTCATGCTGCCCGTCGGCTACGGCGACGCGGACCTCGTGCAGGCCTGGCTGGCCACCCAAGGCCAGCGCCCCTTTGCCGACGTCGTCAGCCCCTCGGTGCAGGTCTGCGAGGCCGGCCGCGCGCCCAAGCAGGTGCAGACGCCCGAGTTCGCGGCCGTCGCCAACTACGCCTATCACTTCGATGCCGGCTTGTTCGGCCAGATGCTGCGCGAGCATGCGATTGCCAAGCTGGGCGTGCACCATGTCATCGACCATGTTGAGGCCGTCATCTCACTCGAGAACGGCGACATCGCCGCCTTGCAAACTCGCGAGCACGGCGAGCTCAAGGCCGACCTCTACATCGACTGCTCGGGCCTTGCGTCGCGCCTCATTGGCCAGCACTTCGGCGTGCCGTTGAAGAGCGAGCGCGAGGTGCTCTTCAACGACGCCGCGCTGCCCGTGCAGGTGCCCTACGCCACACCCGACGCGCCGCTGGCCTCGGTCACTGTCGCCACCGCCTGGGCCAAGGGCTGGATCTGGGACATCGGCCTGCCCTCGCGCCGCGGCGTCGGCTGCGTCTACTCGCGGGACCATGCCAGCGACGACGAGGCCCATGCGGCGCTGACCGCCTATCTCGACGCCACCGGTGCGCCGGCCGAGCGGCCCACGCCACGCTCCATCCGCTTCGACCCGGGCTACCGCGAACAGTTCTGGGTGCGCAACTGCGTCGCCATCGGCTTGTCCTCGGGCTTCATCGAGCCGCTGGAGGCCTCGGCCCTGGCCCTGGTCGAGTTGTCCGCCCAGCGGCTGTGCGACGAGCTGCCGATGACGCGCGCTTCCATGGAAGCCGTCGCGCGCCGCTTCAACGACGACTTCAGCTACCGCTGGGCCCGCGTCATCGACTTTCTGAAGCTGCATTACGCGCTCAGCCAACGCGACGACAGCGACTACTGGCGCGCCCATCGCGACCCGGCCACCTGGCCCGAGCGCCTGCGCGAGCTGCTGCCGCAGTGGCAGATGCGTGCACCAGCGCGGCATGACTTCGGCCGCATCGACGAGGTCTTCCCCTCGGCCAGTTACCAGTACGTGCTCTACGGCATGGGTTTCCGCCCTGACGCTGAAAGCCTGCCCGCCGCCAAACTCCAGGCAGCCCAGGCCTGCTTCGGCGAAGCCGCCCGCCAGGCCCGCCGCTTCGTGCCCGGCCTGCCCGGCCACCGCAGCCTGCTCGACCATATTCACAAGACCGAGACATGACCCGCCCCACCCTGCTCGACAACGTCACCCACCGCCATCTGCGCGTCCACGCCGAGCGCTCCGCCGCCCTGGGCGATGCGCGCCAGTCGGCCTTGGCCCTGCCCGCCGAGTTCCGCCAGTTGCAGGCTCATTTCCCCATCGTCTTCCAGCTGGTTGAAGGCGCCGCAGCCGGGACCGGTTTCCAGCCCGTCGCCCTGTTCGGCCTGGAGGAAGGCCAGAACCTCTTCCTGACCGACACGGGCTGGGATGCCCCCGTCGTACCCATGGCCCTGCAGCGCGATCCCTTCATGATCGGCCGCGCTCCAGACGACAGCCTGCAGTTGCACATCGACATGGACAGCCCGCGCATCGTGCGGCCCGAGGATGGCGAGGTCGGCACCGCCATCTTCATGCCGCACGGCGGCTTCAGCGAGTACCTCGACCATGTCGTGCAGCTGATGGAGCACCTGCACGCCCAGGCCCAGCACCTGCCCGTCTTCATCGAGGCGCTGACCCGCCACCAGTTGCTGGAGCCCTTCGTCATCGACATCGAATCGACGAGCGGCGAGCCGGGCCGGCTGTCGGGCCTCTTCACCATCCACGAGGAGCGCCTCGCCGCCTTGCCGGGCGCCGCGCTGGAAGCCCTGGCCCGCGAGGGCCATCTGCTGCCCATGTACATGCAGATCGCCTCGCTGCAGCAACTGCAAGGCCTCGTCGAGCGGCAAAGCAAGCTCTGATCATGCAAGCAGTACCGGCCTGGACGGGGCCTTTCGACCCGAACAACCTGCCCGCCGAACTGCTGACCGGCGACCGGCCCTATGTCGTGCGTGGTGGCTTCGCGCACTGGCCCGTCGTTCAGGCCGCACGTCAGTCCGACGAGGCCCTGGCCCGCTATCTGATGGGCTTCTACAACGGCGTGCGCATCGGCCTTTTCCAGCTGGCGCCCGAGGCCCGTGGTCGCGTCTTCTATGCCGACGAGACGCTGACCAGCTTCAACTTCAGCCGCTACGCCGCGACGCTGGACCAGGTGCTGACCGGCCTGCTCGGCCTGGCTGCAACGCCCGAGCCACCCGCCCTCTATGTCGGCTCGACGACCGTGGAGGCCGTGCTGCCGAGCTTCCTCGATGCCAACGTGCTGGGCCTGGGCAACCGCGACGCGCTGGTCAGCCTGTGGCTGGGCAACCGCACCCGCATCGCCGCCCACTACGACCTGCCGGACAACCTCGCCGTTGTCGCCGCCGGCCGGCGCCGCTTCACGGTCTTCCCGCCCGAGCAGATAGCCAACCTCTACATGGGCCCGCTCGACCCGACACCTGCCGGTCAGCCCGTCAGCCTGGTCGACTTCGAGAAGCCCGACCTCGAGCGCTTCCCGCGCTTCGCCCGTGCGCTCGACGCCGGCGAGGTGGCCGAGCTCGAACCCGGCGACGCCATCTTCATCCCCAGCATGTGGTTCCACCACATCGAAGGGCTGGCGCCGGTCAACCTGCTCATCAACGCCTGGTGGCGCCAGACGCCGGACTACGTCGACTCGCCGCTGAGCACCCTGCACCTGGCGCTGATGACGCTGCGCGACCTGCCCGAGAAGGAGCGTCGCGTCTGGCAGCACCACTTCCAGCATTTCGTCTTCGGTGCCGACGACAGCACCTGGGCGCACATCCCCAAGGCCGCCCGCGGCCTGCTCGGCCCCATCGACGACACCCTTTCGCGCCAGGCCCGCGCGCAACTCCTGACCCAGTTGAAACGATGAACACCACCATGAAGGAATTCAACCGCGTCGTCATCGCCGGCGGCGGCACCGCCGGCTGGATGATGGCCGCCCTGATGGGCAAGCTGCTTGGCAAGCGGCTCGACATCAAGCTGGTCGAGTCCGAGGAGATCGGCACCGTCGGCGTCGGCGAGGCCACCATTCCCGCGCTGCACACGTATCACAACCTGCTCGGCATCAACGAGGCCGAGTTCATGGCGGCCACCAACGCCACCTTCAAGCTCGGCATCGCCTTCGAGGGCTGGAAGGACATCGGCCAAGACTACTTCCACTCCTTCGGCTCGACAGGCAACGACCACTGGAGCGCCGGCTTCCAGCACTTCTGGCTCAAGGGCCGGGCCGAAGGCCTGTCCAAGACCTACACCGACTACAACCCCGAAACGGTCGCCGCCTACGCCAACCGCTTCGCCCACCTGCCGCGCAATGGGCTGAACTACGCGTACCACATGGACGCCGGCCGCTACGCCAAATACCTGCGCGCCATGAGCGAGGGCTACGGCGTGCAGCGCATCGAGGGCAAGATCGGCGCCGTGCTGATGGACGGCCCGCAGGGCAAAGATGGCGACATCACTGCCCTGCAGATGCAGGACGGCACCCGCATCGACGGTGACCTCTTCATCGACTGCACGGGCTTTCGCTCCATGCTGATCGGCGAAGCCCTGGGCGTGGGCTACGAGGACTGGTCCTACTGGCTGCCCTGCGACCGCGCCGTGGCTGTGCAGACCGCCTCCGTGCGCGAGGCCTGGCCCTACACCCGCTCCATCTGCCACCCCTTCGGCTGGCAATGGCGCATCCCGCTGCAGAACCGCGTCGGCAACGGCCTGGTCTACAGCAGCAAGGAGCTCAGCGACGCCGACGCGCCCGAGGTGCTGAAGAAGAACGTCGAGGGCGAGCTGCTGATCCAGCCGCGCGTGCTCAAGTTCCTGCCCGGCCAGCGCGACAAGGTTTGGCATCGCAACTGCATCGCCGTAGGTCTCGCGAGCGGCTTTGTCGAACCGCTGGAGTCCACCAGCATCCACCTCATCCAGCGCGCCGCCATCCGCCTGATGCAGACCTTCCCGCAGGGCGGCATCCAGCAGTCCGACGTCGACGAGTTCAACCTGCAGTCCAAGCGCGAGCTTGAGCACATCCGCGACTTCATCGTGCTGCACTACACCGTCAACGAGCGCACCGATTCCAAGCTCTGGAAGCATGTGCGCGAGATGGACCTGCCCGTCACGCTGCGCCACCGCATCGACCTCTTCCGCGAGACCGGCCGCGTCTTCCGCCCCAGCGACGAGCTGTTCGCCGAGAACTCCTGGGTCCAGGTCATGATAGGCCAGGGCATCACGCCCGAGCGCTACCACCCGGTGGCTGACCTGATGGGCAAGCAGGAGCTGGCCACCTTCCTCGGCGACATCCACCTCAAGGTCTCGCGCACCGTGGCCGGGCTGCCGCAGCACCAGGCCTACGTCGAGCAGCTCTGCGCGCCCTATCGCAACGCGACGACGGCGCAGTTGGCGGCCACGCCGCTGCGGGCTTGAGGGGTGCAGCTAGCTTGGCGGGGCTGACGACTTTCGGCCAGTTGCTGACCTTCGGTGACGACCGCCAACAGGAGGTCTACGGGGCCGACGCGACGCCGCTCGCATACCATCGTGGCGCCACCCGAAGTCGAGGCAAGGCGAGGAATTGTCCAAGGTGAAGACAATGCTAGACGCCGTCCAAGTGGTGGCCGACCCGCCGCAGCCATCCAGTGTTGGGGCGCCACGCATAGGAACGGGCGACGGGCCATATCGGCGCCGTTTCAAAATGGAGCCACTCCGCCGCCGTCCCAATCTTGAGATTGAGAAGGCCTCCATTTGCCGCTCCATGCTGCACGGCCACCACAGCGGCGGAACATTGCTTCTGCTGTTGGCCGCGGCTCGGCAAGCTTGAGCGAACCACGGCTCGTGCCGGCCCCCGTACGCATCATCACGAAGCGGGTGGCGTAACGACCGGCTCAGAATCGCAGTTCCTTGTTCTCCCGTTGAGCTCAGGGGGGAAATGGAGCCGGGTTCGCCAAGTAGGCCTTGAACAGGCGCGCAAACTGGCCGCCGTCGTTCGTGATGTCCGCCGACGTGGCGCCCCCGGGACTGAAGACGAGCGCGAATACACCGTTGCCCGTGTACTGCGTTGGATGCGTCAGCATGTACTGGACGTGGTTGTCCCGATAGTGCTTCGGCGTTCCGCCGGGGGTCGTCGAGGGCACGCCCATGGGGGTCTGCCAGAACAGGATCGGCAGGTTGCCCAGGTGGCTTCGTAGCGTCTTCCACTGGTCGAGGCTTTGGTTGAAATTCGGCGTGGTGACGTTGTTCTCATCCAAGTAGAACGGGCCGGTGCCGCGACCCGCGCACTCGTCCACGGGTGTCGGGACTTCAAAGCAACCTGCGTCGCGATCGCTCGTCTGCGCCACGATGAAGTCGGCCTTGTCTGCACCGAGTTTTGCCATGAAGCTGCCGGTGGCGTCTGGGTTCCCGTACCACATCGACGGGGGGAAGCCCATCCTCGCCTTGGGCGCATACGTCCGCCCGAGCGTCAACAGGCAACCGACGACGCCAACGGCCGTATTCGGTTGACTGGCGCATTCCGGCACCGTGCTCACGCGCGCCGGCAACTTCGCCGGGTCGCCGCCAGGTGCACTGCCCTCTGCGAAGCCCCAGAAGTCAGGCTCGAGGTTGACCAGGGTGGGGCGGCCGGTCTCGGCGATCTTCTGGTACATCAACTTGACTTGCGCCCAGTAGGCGGCCATGAACGGCGCGTCGTTGATGACGGTGACGTCGCCACCCCGCAGGGAAGGCATCTGGAACAGGGTGAACATCGGCACGGCGCCCATGGCCGCGACGTCGGCGGAGAAGACCGTTATGACGCCACCGTCCGGATAGTTGTATTGCCATTGAGGCCATGCGTTACCGCCGCCGCCAGAGTTGAAACCCGTGACCGCCACGAGATAGGTATCGATGATGTCCGGAGCGATCTGCTGGGCCTTCATGTCCGCGATAGGACTGGCCGCGCCGAGGCCCACGAGGAGCCGGCCGGGCTTGCCGAGGGCTGTAGTGATCGAAGGTGCAGGTGCAGGTGCAGGTGCAGGTGCAGGTGCAGGTGCAGGTGCAGGTGCAGGTGCAGGAGCAGGTGCAGGTGCAGGTGCAGGTGCAGGTGCAGGTGCAGGAGCAGGAGCAGGAGCAGGTGCAGGTGCAGGTGCAGGTGCAGGTGCAGGAGCAGGAGCAGGAGCAGGAGCAGGAGCAGGAGCAGGTGCAGGTGCAGGTGCAGGTGCAGGTGCAGGTGCAGGTGCAGGTGCAGGTGCAGGTGCAGGTGCAGGTGCAGGTGCAGGTGCGGGTGCGGGTGCGGGTGCAGGTGCGGTTGTCGGCGAGCCGCCTCCGCCGCCGCAAGCTGCGACCCCCGCACTCAGGAAGGCGATCGCAACGCGACGGGCATGGGACACGGTGTTCAGTGCCAACGGCATTCGTTTCCTCTTGGATGAAATATGTCTTTTCGCAATGTTGTCGCGGCAAGACTCAGTAGTTGTAGTCACGCCCTCGGCCCGACATGAACACGCGGCCGTAGATGGTCGGTGAAGTTGTAATCGATCTGCCAACTTCCTGACACGTGGCGCCGGCTGTGGCCGAGCGCATCACCATCTGCACCCAGCCCACGCCTCCTCACGTGCCGGACACACGGAAGGCGACCTTCGTAGTCGCGCCTGAGCCATAGACCGAGACGCCGCAGATGCCACCAGGATGCCGGCCATCCTCGGAAGAGATGAGCAGCGGCCAGTTCGTGCGATCGAACTTGTAGAGCGACGGCGGCGCACTACTGCCTGTACCGGAGGTCGATGCAAACGGCACTCACAGGCCCTCAGGAACCGGCAACCCGCCGATCTGCTGCATCAGTCCGAGCAGGTCCGGCTGCCCCACTTCGGAGACGATCTTCCCGGTCGAAAGCCGGTAGATGTTCAGCGCTTGCACGGCAATCGTCTTGCCGGTGGGAGGCACGCCGAAGAAGGCTCCGCGCTGCGTCCCGCGCATCGTGAATCGCGCCGCGATCACGTTACCTTCGACGACGGTTTCCTCAAGAGTCCACTGGATATCGGGGAATCCGCCGCGCATCATCCCGATGATCTCCAGGTAGCCTTGTGGCCCGTGCACGGGTTCGGCGCGCCCCGGAACCTGAAACACGGCGTCAGGGGAAACCAATTCTGTGGCGAGCCGCGGATCCGCGGTGTTGATGAACTCCACGAAGCGAGCCATGAACTGTCGGTTTGTGGTTTGCATCGGTCGCCTCGGACTGTCTATCAGGATGGGAGCCGGAGCATGGTGGCCGCCCCGTGCCCGCGGTCTCGTATTGTTCGAGTTGCCGGCGTGTTCGACACGATCAAAGTCGGTTGCCGAAATGGTGAATATCGGACAATGGATCGATGCCGCGCGGAACTAAACCCATCGATGTCGAGCAGGTCCGATATCAGCCCTCGGCCGAGAGGGCGCTGGATCTCGAGGTCTTCTCGATGTCGGACCTGAGACGGAGGGTGTCCCGAGCCCACCTGCAGCGCTACCACCGCTACGACTTTCACATGTTCGTGCACGTCAGACGTGGAATATGCCGCGCCGTGGTGGACTTCAGCCACATCGAGTGTGGCGGCGGTTCGCTGCTGACCATTCGGCCCGGGCAGGTTCACCGCTTCGGGCCGGGAAGCCGTTGGGATGCAAACCTCCTGCTGTTCCGACCCGAGCTTTTGCAGGCTTCGCAAGGCGAGGAGCGCCTTCAGATGCCTGAACTGGTCGATGGGCTTCCTGGCAATCTGAGCCTCGACCGGTCGACGGGTCGGTTTTTGGCCGCCACGCTCGCGCGCCTGGAGGAGGAGTGCGCGCTCGACGCCCGGCAACCGCTGCTGAACTGGCTGCTCCAGAGTGAACTGACAACGCTGGTGACGCGGCTGCACATCTTTCATGCCGAGCAACAGCGATCCGCCGGAACGGCGTCCGACGCGCCGGAGCGCTTCCGTCTATTCAAACGGCTTCTGGACGAGAACGTGCATCAATGGCGTCACGTTTCGCGCTACGCAAATGCCATGGGATGTTCCGAGAAGACGCTCACTCGCATCTGCAGTGCGGTGGCTGGCGTCGGCGCGAAGGCCTTGATCGCCTCGCGCCTTGCGCTGGAAGCCAAGCGCCTGCTCGTGCACACGAAGATGCCGATTTCCGCCATCGCGCAGCGGCTTGGCTTCGACGAGGCGACCAACTTCATCAAGTTCTTTCGCAGCATCGAAGGCTGCACGCCAGGCGAATTCCGCCGTCAGTTCGATGTCTCGTTGTAGCCGCACTCGGCCATCCCGGTCTCTCATGCTCGCGCATGCATGCCATAAGTACAGATCGACACGTCGCGCCGGCACCCATCGACGCAGATCGGACGTTGCATTCGATCTCGAGCACGGTCTGCTGGGCTCTTGGCGTTCGAGCCCGAGCTGCGTAATCCTAATGCCTGCTTATATGCGGACTTCACTGTCAATCTTTCGCATCACAGCGGGATCTGATTTCGGCATCCGATGGGGTGGCCGGCAAGATTGATCTGAGGTCAGGAACAGTCGGGGCTCGAGCTTGTACTCGAGCGAGCTTCTATCCGTGCAGGGCGCCGACGTCCAACACCGCATGCTGCGAAAGCCGCCCCGCCTCCTTAGGCCGCCGCGTATGGACGAGCGGTCCCATCCAGCGCCACGCCTGTTCATCCCTCGGAGCACATGGACGTGAACACAGCCTGCGGCAGCCGTGCCGCTGCAGCTGAGCTGCGAAGAAGTCCACCGCGGCGCCGCCACATCTCCCCACAAGCACCAAGGCCTCGCGGGCTGCAACACAATCCACCCATCATGAAGTTCAACCACACGATCCAAGCCCGCCTCAACACCTGAGCGCCCCTTCGACCGTGTTCGGAAGGCGCCAAGCCTTCCGGTCAATCCAAACCCCGGCAGGTTCGTCCCTCCGGGGTTTTGTTTTTCTGATCTGAGTTCAACCATGCGCACCCGCACCTTCGACAAGCTGATCGCCACGATTCCCGAGCGCCGGAGCGCGGCTGAGTCCTGCTCGTCGCTCGTGCGCTTCGGCGTCCTGCCTTTGCGCTAGCCCTGCCAGGTGGTTCCACCGGGGGCTGGCAACAGTCACCGCATCTGGAATCACCATGAACTCGAATAACTTCCGCAACCTGCGCAACATCGGCGTCATCGCCCACGTCGACGCTGGCAAGACCACGACCACCGAACGCATCCTGTTCTACACGGGCGAAAACCATCGCATCGGCGACGTCAACGACGGCAACACGACGATGGACTTCGACCCCCAGGAACGCGCACGCGGCATCACCATCCACAGCGCGGCTACCACCGTGCACTGGCAGGGCACGCAGATCAACCTGATCGACACGCCCGGACACATCGACTTCAACATCGAGGTGCGCCGCTCCCTGCGCGTGCTGGACGGCGCCGTCGTCGTCTTCGACGGCGTGGCCGGCGTCGAACCGCAGACCGAGACCAACTGGCGCCTCGCGGACGAGTACCGCGTGCCGCGCCTGGCCTTCATCAACAAGCTGGACCGCATCGGCGCGGACTTCCAGCGCGTCGTCGCGTCCCTGCAGGAACGCCTGGGCGTGCGCGCGCTTCCGCTGCAACTGCCCATCGGCGCGGAAGGCGACTTCCGTGGCGTGGTGGACCTGCTGACGATGCAGGCCCTGGTCTGGGACCGTGACGACGCCTCGGCACCGCCGCGTATCGAAGCCCTCCCGCTCGAGCTGCTGCCTGCCGCTGAGGCCGCGCGTGCACGCCTGCTGGAAGCTGCGGCCGAACAGGACGACGCGCTGCTCGACGCCTGGCTGCGTGGCGACGAGCTGCCCTTGGACGCGCTGCGTGCGGCCCTGCGCCGCGGCACCATCGCGGGCGCCTTCGTGCCCGTGCTGGCCGGCTCGGCCTTCCGCAACCGTGGTGTCGAGCCGCTGCTGGATGCCGTCGTGGCCTACCTGCCCAGCCCTGGCGAAGGGCCAGCCGCTGCGGCGGCCGAAGGCCCGCTGTCTGCCCTCGCCTTCAAGCTGACCGCCGACGACCACGGTGCGATGGTGTTCGTGCGCGTCTACAGCGGCCGGCTCAAGCGTGGCGACTCCGTGTTCAACGCCAGCACCGGCAAGGCCGAGCGCGTGTCGCGCCTGTACGAGATCCATGCGGACCGGCGCGTCGAGCGCGACGAACTCGTCGCGGGCGATATCGCGGGCGTCGTCGGTCTGAAGGAGGTGCTGACCGGCCACACGCTGGCTGAGCGCAAGGACGCCGCGGTGCTGGAAAGCATCGTTGTGCCCGAGGCGGTCATCGACGTCGCCATCGAGCCACGCAAGCAGGCCGATGCTGCGGCCCTCTCGAAGGGCCTGGGCATGCTTGTCCGCGAAGACCCGTCACTGCGACTGCGCCAGGACCCGGATTCGGGCCAGACGCTGTTGTCCGGCATGGGTGAGCTTCAGCTCGAGGTGTCCATCGAGAAGCTGCGTGCGCGCTTTGGCGTCGAGGTGCAGGTCGGCCGACCCCAGGTCGCCTATCGCGAGACCATCGCGGGCACGGCCGAGGTGCGCCATCTGCACCGCAAGCAAAGCGGCGGCCCCGGCCAGTTCGCCGAGTTGACGCTGCGCGTGGCGCCGTTGCCGCGCGGTACAGGCATTCGCTTCGAGAACACGGTGGTGGGCGGCGCGATCCCGCGCGAGTTCATCCCGGCGGTGGAGGCTGGCATCCGCCGCGCCGCACAGTCTGGCCCGTTCGCGGGCTACCCGCTGGTGGACTTCGAGGCGACGCTGGTCGACGGCAGCCACCACGTGCGCGACTCGTCGGCGCTGGCCTTCGAGCTGGCGGCGGCGGCGGCGCTGCGCGAGGCGGTGATGAAGGCCTCGCCCGTGGTGCTGGAGCCGGTAATGGCCGTCGAGGTCATCACGCCGGCCGACTACCTGGGCGACGTCATCGGCGACCTGCTGCGCCGGCGTGGCCATGTGCATGGCCAGGATGCACGTGGCAACGCCGTCGTGCTCAGCGCCGAGGTGCCGCTGGAGCAGATGTTCGGCTACATCGGGCATCTGCGCGCGATCAGCTCAGGTCGCGCGCAGTTCACGATGCAGTTGGGCCACTACGCCGAGGCGCCGAAGAGCGTCGCGGCCTTGGCCGCCTAAGCAGAGGGCGAGGCGTTGAAAGGCGCCTCGCCTTTTTTCTTCAGCGACGGCGCCGACGCACGATGCCTGCCATCAAGGCCAGCCCGGCCATCAGCATCCCGGCCTGCGCCGGCTCCGGCACCGCCGCGGCCGCCACCTCCGCCGACCAATAGCTCGGCAGATGCAGATACGGATTGCCGCTCGCCATCGTTCCATCGGTGACGTAGATGGCCCCCAGCCCATACTGCCTGGCCAGGCCCATCACCTGCTGCATCTGGGCCACCGTCGCCACGCTATGCACGATGGCGCCGGTCGACGCCGCATTCGTCAAGCCGCTCAGGAAGGAGCCGTTGATGAAGTCGCTGTACGAGCCTTCAAAGCTCATCAGCGTGTTCGCCAGCGCCGTGTAGCCCGCAGTTGGCGTCACGCCCGGGTTGCCGACGATCTCCCAGCCCGGATGCACCGCGCGCAGACTGTTGCTGACGGTCTGATAGAAGGGCAGCGCGCCCGGCTGCGTCGCCATCTCGTCGAGGAAGACACCGTCCACGCCATACCAGTTCGCATACTTCTGCGCATCCGCCAGCACCTCGTGCGTCGAGCGCGTCGGCGGCACTTCCGAGGTGCAGTGGTTGACGCCGTAGCAGGTGAAGACGTAGCCAATCACCTTGCCACCCGCGGCGCGGAACTCGTTGACCGAGGCCACGTAGTCGCTGTTGGAGGCCAGGCCCGGCCCGTTGCCCGGGTTCATGATGGCCGTGACCTGCGCACCCTGCTGCGCAGCCCAGCTGAGCTGGTGCCACTCGTTCTGCGATGGCATCCATGACGGATAGAAGTAGGCCGGCACGATGATCTCGATGGCCGACGCGAAGGGCGCCGCGCTTGCAAGGGCTAATGCAGCGATGAGGGTTTTCAAATGCTTCATGTCAGGGTCTCCGTTCAGCAGCTGCCGCCAGTCTTCAGGCTCTTCAGGCACCAGCGCTCCGAGCCGCTCAGCGCCTCGTTGCCCCAGTAGGTCGGCGTGTAGTTCCAGATCGGGCCGCCCCAGGGAAGGCTGGGGTTGTAGGTCATGCTGGTCGCGTAGACGTAGTTGGCCGCGCTGCCCTTGAGCGTCAAGCGCATCTCGGCCTGGGTGGCGGAGTGCACCAGCAGCCAGGTCTTCACGCCCAGCGATGCCGCCAGGCTCTGCACGCCGCCGTTGAGCCAGCTCGCCGCGGCCACGTAGTCGCTGTACTTGGCCTCGTAGATGACGATGTGCTCGCCATAGCTGGCCGCGCTGACGAAGCAACTGCTGGCGCCCGGCCAGCCGGCGTTCCACACCACTGTGCCGCTGGTGCCGGTGGCCGCCATCTTGGCGCGCACGGCGCTGAACTTGGGGCCGGTGCCGCTGCACTTCTGCGCGTCGGTCAGCGCTGCGTCGTCGAAGGCGGCCTCGTCGAAGAAGAAGCCGTCCACGCCCCCCAGCGTCGTCTTGTAGGCGGTCAGGTTGGCGTTGATCGCGTTGTAGCGGGCCAGTTCGTCGGCGGTGTTGTAGTCGTAGCCGGTCGCGACATAGCCCAGCACCTTGCCACCCTGGGCGCGGATGCCGGCGATGACGGCCTTCCAGTTGGTGATCTGGCTGGCTGAGAGTCCGGTGGCGCCGCTGTTGGGGTTGATGACGACATAGGCACCGCTCGGAATCTGGCCGCCATAGGTGCTGGCGGTTTCGCCCCAGTAGGCCACCATGCCAAAGCCGGTGGGAGCGGCCGCGGCGAGGGTGGCGCCGAGGGTCAGCAGGCCAGCGGCCGCGAGCTTGAATCGAAAGTCGGACATTCGTCTCTCCTGGAGAAGGTTTTTCAACGGACGGTCAGCGTCGTGCCGGCGCGGAACGCGCCGAGCGCCGCATCCCAGGCCTGGGCCTTGGCGGTGTTGTCGGCATTGGCCGGGCGCACGCTGTAGCGCACGTCGGTACTCAGCGACGACGCGCCGTCGGGCAGGGCAAGCAGCACGTCGTAGGCACCCGTCGGCGTGCCCGCGGGAACCGTGAAGCCCGCCGACACGGTGCTCGTGCTGTTGGGCAGCCAGCCGCGCGGGTCGACGGCCGGCAGCGCGATGCGCACGACGGCGCCCGTGGTCCGGTGCTTGAGCAGCAACTGCACCGCGCGGGGGTTGAACGCGCGCGCCCAGCCGCTGTTGCGCACGGTCAGCAGCAGGTCACCCGATTGCCCGGCCGTCACCGCCTCACTGTGGCGCAGGGTCGAGAGCTCGAAGCGGTAGCCCATGCTGCGCTTGACCTCGGCCATGCAGCCCTGCGCCTCCCACTTGGTGTGGAAGAGGTCGCGGTAGTAGTCGTTGTTCAGATAGGTCAGGCCGAACTGCTTGCCCTCGTTCAGGATGTCGGTGCAGCTGCTGCGCGGCACCGCGCCTTCCTCGTCGGCAGGGTTGCAGGTTTCCGCACCGAAGGGGGCCACGCGTGACAGCGAGGCGGTGTAGTTACGCTCGTTCTGGCGCGTTGCAGCGTCCTCGCTGTAGGTGCCGACATCGGTGGCCGAGGCCAGGAAGCAGTCGTTGTGCACGCCGATGCGCGAGGCCGCCGACCCGTCGCGCCAGCTCGGCACCTGCGAGGCCCACTGCATCAGATACGGCGGATAGCGCAGCTGCAGGAAGCGGTCGGTCGGCAGGGCGTTCAGCAGCGCATCGCGGATCTGCGTGCGCGGGCTGACCGCGGTGAGGTTGTTGGACGAGGTATGCCATTCGCCCCAGGCGCCAATGAAGCCGGCCTGCAGGTAGGCGATGACGTCCGCATTGGCGGTCAGCACCGGTTTGAGCTGGTCGATGTGGCCGAGCACGCGCGCCAGCGGCGCATCCTTGACGTTCAGGTACTCGGTCTCGTTGGCCGGGTAGTTGTAGAGGAAGCGTGGCACCAGCTTCAGGCCGGCGCGGCGCGCGATCGCGAAGCGGTCCGAGAGCTGCGTGAGCAGGCTGGCGGGCAGCGTGGTGTTGGCATAGGCGTCCAGGCGCACTGCGGCATAGACGACCCGATAGCCGGCCTGGAACTGCGAGTCGGCGTCGGCCTGCGTCCACAGCAGCAGGTTGTCGGCGGCCCAGGTGTACATGCCCCGCTCGGGGTTGGCGATCTCGGCGGTACTGGCGGTGAAGCTGGTTTCGACCGGTGCGGGCGCAGGCGTCGGTGCTGGCGTGGGAGCGGGCGTTGGGGCGGGAGTAGGTGCCGGCGTCGGCGCTGGGGTGGGCGCCGGCGTGGGGGCTGGTGTCGGTGCAGGCGCCGGGGCGTTCAGGCGCCAGGCCTGGTTCGCATCGCCACTCTTGCAGGTCGCGACCGAGAAGCCAACCTGGGCCACCTGGGTTGGTGCGGTCAGGCAGAGGTTGTTGGCCGCGAGCTTGAGCTGCGACGTCGAGCCACCCGCCAACGCCACCAGCGAGAAGCGCTGGCCCGTCTGTGTGGGCTGGCAGGTGTTCAGCTCCACGAAGGACCCGGAGCTGGTGCCGGTGGCGGAGACGCACAGATTGGCCTGCGCGTTCTTGAGGGTGTAGATGCTGCTGCCGGTGCTGACCGGCGTGAGGCTGAAATCCTGAGCCGCGCTGCCATTGCAGGTTGCCAGGCGGATGTCCCAGGTGTCGACCTTGGTTTCCAGGCAGGCGCCCAGGGGGTTGGACACCAGGGGCGCTGCGGTCGCGGCAACAGGCCAGGCGGCGATCAGGGCGAGCGGGAAGGCGAGCTTCAGCCCCGCACGAGCGCGGGGCAAGGGGCAGGGACGCATGGAGTGCATCGGGTTCTCCTCATGAACGACTGAGCGCTGAACGGGAGGGGCCGGGCCACGTCAGCGCGAGCGCGGCCAGGGCACCGGCGCGACCGGTGCCAAATAGCGATGGAGAGAAGGCGTGCTGGGCGGCTACTCGATGCGAGCGTCGCCCCAGGTCACGACGAGGGGGCCTGCGGTGTCGGCCCCATGCTGGCGCGCGATCAGCTCGATCAGCTTCACGCCGCGCAGGTCGGCGCGGAGTTCGCGCGCCGGTTGGTTGAACTTGATGGGCGCAGTCGCCGCGAGGCGGCGGCCATCACCCCAGACTTCGAAGCTGACCGCGGCGGTCTTGCCGCGTGTCGAGTCGTCCACGCCGACGCGCGCGACAAAGCGCTGCGAGCCGATGGGCACCTGAACTTGCAGCCGCGAGTCGGCCAGCGCGCCAATGCCGTGGCGGAAGGCCTGCCGCTGCACGCTCAAACCCTGGTCATAAGGCGTCGAGTCGGCACGCGGCGCGCCCCAGCCGGCGTAGGCCGGGCGGGTGCCGCCGTTGTCGGTGGTGGACCAGGACGCCAGCGCACGGTAGCCGATGGGATCCTGCTCCAGCGCTCGGATGCCGTCGCGCGCCACGTAGACGTTGCCAGGTCGCTCCGACACGTAATAGCCGCGCGGCAGCTGGTGCTTGCCTGTCGCGGTGAACAGCAGCGCCTCGCGCGGCTTCAGCTCGAACTCGCGCTTGTCCGTGAACGTGCCCGCTTCGGCGCGAGCCCAGGCGTCGCGCAGCGCGACGGGTGCTGTCGCGTCCATCTTCAGGTGTTCGGCGGTCAGCGTGAACTTGGCGGCTGCACCCGTGCGGTTGAACAGCAGCACGGCCTTGCGTCCATCGGCCAAGCTCTTGACGAGGATCTGCCGGTCACTGTCGGCATAGGCGAGCACGCCCTGATGGCCGGCTGGGTCCTGGTTGATGGCGACGACCTCGGGTGCCTTCAGCACGTCGATGAGGGCGGGCGAGGCTTTCGACAGGTCGGTGCCGATCATCAGCGGCGCGGCAGCGATGGCCCACAAGCCCATGTGGGTACGGGCTTCGAGCAGGTGATTGCCGTCGAAGTCGCCGTTGCCGATCTCCAGCATGTCGGGGTCATTCCAGCGGCCCGGGCCGGCGTAGAACTCGCGCGTTGCCACGGTGTCGAAGTTGTGCACCATCTGCGAGAAGCTGGGCGCGATGTCGCGGCTCGTGCGCCACATCGTGCCCACCTCGGCGCCCCAGCTGCGGACGTTGGCGGCGCCCCAGAGGCAGACCGACAGCACATAGTCGCCATGCGGCCGCACGCTGCGCAACGCCTGCGTGACGCGGCCGTAGAGGGCGCGGGCGCCGTCCATGTCGGACTGGTTGGCATTGCCCTCGATGACCGTCGGCCCGAACTCGCGGAAGCGGCCCGAAGTGACCGGGGGGCGGTCCTTGCCGTACGACGACAGGCCGCAGCCGTCCACCTTGATGAAGTCGAAGTTCCAGTCGCCGAAGTAGAGCGCGATGTCGCGCTCTACGTTGTCCATCAGCCCCACCTCCCGCTCGGCCTGGCTGCCTTCGGGCAGGTTGGGGCTGTCGGTGTTGTAGGCCTGCGAGCAGGCGTTGCGGCCGATGTCGGAGTACAGGCCGGCCTTCAGCCCCATCGCGTGGATCTTGTCAGTGAAGGGGCGCAGCGACGTGCCGGCCGCGCCGCCGGTGCCCGCGCTCGGGAACAGATTCGTGCGCACCTGCATGCGGCCGTCGCTCGCGCGGCGCTGCCGCCACCAGCCGTCGTCGATGTTGATGTTGCTGTAACCCGCCGCGGCCAGCCCGGTGTCGACGATGACCTGGGCCGAGTCAAGCACCCTCTGCTCCGTGAGGTCCATGTGGAAGGCATTCCAGCTCGACCAGCCCATCGGTGGCGTCGGCGCGCTGCCGACGCCCTGATGGGCCCAGCGGCCGGTGGAGGCCAGGGGTTGCTGCTGCGCATGGGCGGTGGCAAGGAGCAGGGTCAGGGCGAGGGTGATCGGGGCGAGGCGATGCTTCATACGGTGCGGGTCATCAGGCGGCCGAAGGCGGCGGGAAGGTGGAAGTCGGGCTCGGGCGTGTGCGTCGGGCTCCAGCTGGAGTAGACACGACCCCTACCCTGGCCTTCGACGCGGAACAGATTGAGCCGCCAGCCGTCCTCGGCACCGCCTGCACTCTGCATTGGCACGCCCAGCTCGGCCGTCCACACCTTGTGCTTGGCGTCGATGTGCGCCTTGGCGCGGCTCTCGCCGACGATGCGCTTCTTGCCCGAGGCCTCGACGGCGATCTCCAACAGCAGGCCGTTGGGTGACACCTCGACCTCGCGATAGCTCTTCAGCCCTGCGCGGTCCGGCGCCTGCAGGAAGACTTCGACGACGTCACGCTCCCACAGCGGCCAGATGTCCGTCGCCGAACCCGGGCGGTCGAAGGTGCTCAGCGCCTCGAACTTGCAGATGAAGCGCAGATAGAGCTGGCTTGGCGCCCGCAGCATTTGCACGCGGGTGGACTGCGGGCCGGCGAGCGCCTTGCCCTGCCAGTCGTGGCGGAAGAAGGTGGCCGGCGCATCGGCCCATTGCGAGGCGAGCGGGAAGCCGTCGGCGCCGATTTGCGTGACCATGCCGGCAAAGGCGACGGGCAGCGTGTCGGGCACTTCAGGCCGCGCTTCGATCAGCAGGCTGTGCGTGAAGCTCACGGGCAGCGTGGGTCTGTCGGCGGCGACTTTGCCCAGCTCTTTGCCTGTCACCGCGTCGCGCAGCGTCCAGCGGCCAGTACTCAGGCCGCGCAGGGTCACCGGGCCGTCCCAGCGCTCCGCATAGAACGCATAGTGCAGCGCCCCGCCCTGCTCCACAACATGCGTCTCGGGCTTGTCGAAGCCCAGGTCATACAGCTCGCCGCGATAGCGGCCTTCGGCCAGGCGCTGGCGGTTGTAGAGATCGACCCACTGGCGCCAGTGCTGCTCGCGCTCGGGCGTCAGCAGGAAGGAGTCCTTGGGCTTGGGGTCCACCGGCCACGTGAACTTACTGGCCACGACGGCGCCGATGCCCACGCTGGACGCGAAGTCCTGCCCGCCGCTGCTCAGCTCCACGTGGTCGCCCGCGTAGGCGGCCCAGGGGCCCATCAGCGCCTTCAGCGTCTTGCCCTTGTGGCGCACTTGCCAACTCGACAGCGGGTCGGACGCCGGCGCCTGGTCCATGAAGGGCATGTTGTGGAAGGCATAGCCGGTGCCGCAGGGGCAGACCTCCACCACCGCTTCCGGGTTGGCCGCGTGGGCCGACGCGTGCATGACCTTGTAGAAGTCGGCGAGCTTCTCGACCGCGTCTTCCGGCCGCCCATGCCTGTGCGCGGGGTTGAAGCAAGGCGCCACGCCGTTGAGGTGTTGACCGTCGACCTTGAGGCCATCGAAACCCCAGTCGCCGATGATCTTCTTCACCGTGGCGGCCAGGCGGGCCTGCGTCTTCTCGTAGGCCGGGCAGAGGTAGAAGCTGTTCCACCACGTCACGTTCTGCACCGCGCCGTCCTTGTCCAGCAGCAGCAGGTCGGTGTGGTCGTGCAGCTCGTCGCTGCCGGGCGCCACGGCCAGCGGCGCAATCCACAGGCGCGCCTTCATGCCGCGGGCATGGATGTCGGCGACGAGTGCCTTCATGTCGGCCTCGCCCTTGGGGAACTTGGCGAGGTCGGGTGTCCAGTCGCCGGTCTTCACCTGCCAGCCGTCGTCCAGCACCGCCCACTTGAAGCCCAGCTCCTGCACCTTGGGCAGGGTGGCGCGCACATAGTCGAGCGAGAAGTCGCGCTCATAGCCCCAGGCACACCACTGCGGCTCGTAGGCGCTCGATGGCGGCTCGGGGGCCACCAGGCCTTGCGCGGCCATGAGACGGCGGTAGCGGTCCAGCGGCACGAAGAAGTCGCCGCGGTGCACGGCGATGAAGCTGGGCGGCGTGGTGAGCGTGGCGCCGGGCGCCAACGTCTGCGGTGCGTCGCCGCGCAGAGAAATGTCGACCTGGTCGCCGCTGGCCTTCACGGGCAGCGCGACGAGCTGCGGGTGAAGGGCCAGATGGCCGACGGCCAGGCCGACATCCCGCCGCCAGACATCGACGACCGGCGTGCCACCGCCGTAGTCCGACGCATTCATGCCCATGAAGTTGCGCTGCTCGAAGCCGCGCTTGACAGGCTGCACCCAGTCGCGCCGGTCGGCATGGCTGGCGCCGGAGTAGGTCCAGTACCCACCCGCATGGCGCGGCGCGGCGGCCAAGCGGTGAGCCGCGTTGACCCAGGCGTCGACGGCAACGGGCTTGTCGCCGGTGTTCGTGTAGTCGACGTCCAGCAGCGCGACGCCGGGATGCTCGTCTAGAAGCGTCACGGTGACGCGCTTCTCGATGCCCTCCACCGAGCGGCCGACGAGGCGTAGCGTCTGGCCGGCGCCGAAGGGCGTGGTGGACTTGGCCGGCTCAGCCTTCTGCAGCGCGAAGCGGCTCAGCGCCCTGCCCTTCACGACGAGATGCTCACTCGCGTCGAAGCCGGTCAGCACGGCGGGCTGCTTGCCCAGCAAGCTGACCATGCGACAGCGCATCTGATCGTCGAACTGCAGCGACAGCGCAGCGTCCTGCACGCGCACATGACCCTTGCCCTCAGCCTGAGCGAGCGGCAACTGTGTGGCCAGCGGCGCGGCGCCCAGCCATTGCAGGAAGGCCCGGCGTGCCGTCATCGCTTGCCGCCCCAGGCGCCGGGGAATGTCCGCTCGGCGTTCAGGTGGTAAAGCTTGTCGACGACCTCACGCGGCAGCGCCAGCCCCTTCACCGGCTTATCGAGGTCAGCCACCTTGAAGCTATCCGCCGTGTTGAAGTAGCGCCAGTGCATGCGCCACACGCCTTCGGCTTCCTTGGCCAGCGCGGTGCCGTCCTGGTCGGGCGCCTGCGACATGTCGCTGCCGTACATGACGCGGCCCTGGTATTTGATGAAGAAGCGGCGCACGCGCTCGCGGTCCTTCTGGCTCTGGTATTGCAGCTGACCGATGCGCGCGGCAACGTCGACCTTGGCGTTGGGGAAGCGGTCCAGGAAGGCGGCCAGCTCATCCACGCTGCGCTCCAGCGAGGCGAGGTGAACGCCGATGAAGTTCAGGCCCGGGTGCGCCGCCACCATGCGGTCGCGCGCGGCCATCTGCGCTTCCCAGCTGGGCATCTCGGGATGCAGGGCCATGTGGTATTGCGGGTGGGCCTTGAAGTATTCGCGGTCATTGTTGACCGTCATCTTGTCCAGCGGCAGCCAGCAGTTGTGGGGCTCGCCCTGGTGGCCGAGCAGCGGGATGCCTTGTTTGGCGAAGTCGTCGAACAGCGACGCGAAGCGGGCGTCGTCGATCATCACCAGCTTGCCCTCGACACCCCGCAGGCCCATGCCGATGTTCTTCCACACCTTCACACCGACGGCGCCGGCCTTCATGGCCGCCGCGATGCGCTGGCGCGTGGCGGGCAGCCAGGCTGGCTGATCCGAGCCGTCCACCGAGAAGCTGGCCGCCCAGGCCACGTCCTGGGGGAACTGCTTCTGCAGCTCGATCGCCACGCGCTGCTGGTCGTCCAGCGGCGGGAAGTCGGGATAGTCGACGTTGATCGTCAGCACCTTGAAGTTCTGGCGCTTCGCCGCCGCCATGAAGGCCGGCGCGGGGTTGTGCAGATGCATGTGCACGTCGACCTTCGCAACCCGGCCGTAGTCGGCCATGGTGTAGCTCGGTGCGTCCTTCGCTATCGCGGGGAAAAAGGCCGCCCCGGCAAGCAGGGCGGCAACACGGAGGAGAACTCTCATCAGAACTTCAGGCTTGCACCCAAGGTGAACGAGCGGCCATAACGGTAATAGCCCTGAGGCAGCTTCACGCCCTCGTTGCCCAGCGTGTACTCCTGCGTCGCGTCGGTCAGGTTGTTGCCTTCGATGCTCAGGCGCAGCCACTTGTTGACCTCGTAGGCGACCTGGGCCGTCGCCCAGGTCACGGCCTTGGCGCGCTCGTTGAAGCCGGCGCCCAGCACGTTGGTGGCGGTGACGAAGGCGTCGGTGTGGTCGGCCGTGGCGCTCATGCTCCACGGGCCCTTCTCGTACAGCAGGCCGAGCGACGACGTGGCCGGCGCGATGCCCTCGAGCGCGCGCTCCTCGCCGCCCACCCAGCTGCGCGACTTGTTGCGCGTGTACTGCGCCCGCACGCCGAAGCCGTTATCGAACAGGTGCTGCAGGCCGATCTCGAAGCCGCGCGCGGTGGCCTTGTCGCCATTGATGGGGCGGCTGACATTGAACAGCCGGCCGCCCGGCGCGCCGATGTTCTGGCCCGTCAGGTACTCGCTGGTGATCTGGTTCTTGATGTTCTTCTGGTAGACGGCGAAGTTCAGGGCCGAGTCCTTGGCGTAGTACCACTCCAGCGACACATCGGCCTGGCGGGCGCTGTAGGGCTTGAGGTTGGCGTTGCCGCCGAACACCTGCGTGAAGTCGCCCCAGGAGATGCTCTGCGTCGTGCTCGTTGGCGCCAGCTTGTCCACCGACGGACGGGCCATGGTCTTGGCCGCGCCCAGGCGCAGTTGCAGATCGTTGGTGATCAGCCAGGTGAAGTTGACCGACGGCAGCGCGAAGTTGTAGCTGGACTCCTGCTGCAGAACGGAAGGTGGCGCGTAGACGGCCGTGTAGTTGAACGCGCCGTTCTCGATGATGTCGACAATCTTGGCGTCCCAGGCCTGGGAGGTGGTCTTGGTCTTCACGAAGCGCACGCCGACGTCCGCGTTCCAGCCGTCGCCCGACAGGTCTGCCTGCATGAAGGCCGTCGTCGTCTTCTCCGTCACGCGGTAGCTCTCCAGCGGGTTCCAGGCCGGTGCTGCCTTGCTGAAGTCGTAGGTGCCGCCGCCCGGGCGGGGCTTGCCGTCGTAGGCCTGCAGCGCCTGCAGGTAGGTGTTGATGTCGAAGCCCAGGAAGCTGCGCGGAAAGTTGCCGCTGACGCCGTCCATGAAGCCGGACGGGCTCAACGTCTGGTTGATGACATTGCCGCCCAGCGCGCCGACGTTGATGGCGTTGGCGCCCGAGTAGTGGCCGTCGCCCGCGTTGAAGGCGTTGTTGATGAGGTCGCGCGACTTCTTGCGGTTGGTCTGGCTGAGGCCGAACTTCAGCTGGTCGATGTAGAAGCGGTCCAGCTTCCACTCGAGATTTCCGGTGGCGCCATCGATCTTGTCATCGATGTTGTCGCCGGCCAGGCTGAAGTAGTGGGTGTTGAAGTCACTGGCCTTGAACAGGCCTTGCGCCAGGCCGGTCTGCAGGTCGCGGCCGTCGGTGAAAGTGGTCTTCACATCGGGCACAGCCGCCCCCGTCAGCTGGATGCGCGTGACATTGGGCTGGTTCATGCGCAGCACGACATAGCTGTCGTTGCCGCCGGAGTGGCGCTTGGAGGTGGACTTGTAGATGTCACCCGTCGCTTTCAGCGTGGGCGAGATCTTCCATTCCGCGTTGGCACCGTACATCGCGGTGTCCACCACGCGGTACTCGGTCTTGTTCAGCAGCTCGGGGTTGAGCGCCATCTCCGGGTCGGGGTTGGCCAGCGTGAAGTCGGTGACCACGCCGTTGCTGATCTTCATGTTGGACCAGCGGCCCGGCGCGTACAGCGGATAGAAGGACAGCTGGTAGCCGACCTGCGGCGAGTCCAGCCGCGTCTTGAAGCCGTCGACGACGACCTTCACGTCGCTGCTGGGCCGCCACTCGACCTTGCCGGAGAGCGCCATGCGCTCCTTCTTCTCCATGATGGTGCCGAAGCGGAACTGGCCCGGACCGATCAGGCCTTCCTCGTCGGGGTCCAGCTGCCCGTTGCCGTTAGGGTCGATGGCGCCACCCCAGGTGTTGCCCCAGGGCCAGAAAAGCTCCGGCTTGTTCGGCGCCGGGTTGCGCGACCAGCCGCCATCATTGCCGGCCGTGTCGGTGCGCACATCGCGCTTCGCATACACCACACCGAGCAACACGCCCACCTGGTCGCCGAAGGTGTTGCTGTAGGTGCCCGACAGCTTGGTGCCGTTCAGGCTGCTCATCTGGTTGCGGTCGGCCTCCACGCGCAGCAGGCCGCGCTGGCCCTTCTGGTCGAAGGGGCTGGCCGAGCGCAGGTTCACCAGGCCGCCAATGGCACCTTCGACGAGGGAAGCCTGCGCGGACTTGACGACGTCGGCGCCGCTGATGACGTCGGCCGGCAGCACGTCGTAGGCGAAGTAGCGGCCGGCGCTGTCGGTGCCTAGCAGGCGGCTGTTGAAAGTCGTGATCGTGTACTCGGGGCCCAGGCCGCGGATGCTGACTTTCTGGCCTTCACCGCCCGCGGTGCGCGAAATGGACACGCCGGTGATGTGGCTCAGCGAGTCGGCCACGTTGTTGTCGGGGAAGCGGCCCAGCTCGGTCGCGCTGATGCTGTCTTGCACGCCGGCGGCGTTGCGCTTGAGCGCAAGGGACTTCTGCAGGCTGGCGCGGGTGCCGGTCACTTCCACGCGGTCCAGCGTGTTGTCGGTCTCGGCCTTGGCGGCCTCCTGGGCCCAGGCCGGGGCGACAGCACCGAAGGCGGTGAAGGCCACCAGGCCGGCCAACGTCAGCGGGTGCAGCGCGAAACAACGGGGTTGCAGGCGAGGACTCATCGAACAGTTCCTTTGATCTTGTGTGTCGAAGCTGCCGTCAGGGCAGCGCGATGTCATCTGCTTTGGATGCCGGGGCAGCTCTCCCCCGGTGCGGTGTGCCGGCTCCTCGGATGCCCCTCGAACCGGCTTGACGCAAGTCTACGAATTCTTTCGTTTGATTTCGTATAGAGTTTTCACCGATGCCGAATGCTTTCGATGAATCATGCCACGAAAGGCTTCCACCTCGCTGACATAGAGGGAAAGGTGCGAGCTATATAGGGATTCGCCCCTCGCCTCCGGAATTTGGCATACGAAGGCGTTTTCGTCGTTGTGTTTTCGTTTTCGTTCGTTTATGCTTTCGCTCGAAAGTTCCAAACGGGACTTCCAGA
Organism: Roseateles sp. P4_D2; assembly: GCF_056401875.1. Lineage (NCBI taxonomy): Bacteria > Pseudomonadati > Pseudomonadota > Betaproteobacteria > Burkholderiales > Sphaerotilaceae > Roseateles > Roseateles sp. P4_D2. The sequence goes on from NZ_JBFUIM010000014.1 coordinate 314,367, forward strand.
TCCACGAAAGACTTCCGATGCAGAGCAACTGGCTCACGTACGCACTGATCTCGACCCTGCTCTGGGGCGTCTGGGGCGCCTTCACCGGACTGCCGGCCGAGCATGGTTTCCCGGACACCTTGATCTATGCCGTATGGGCACTGACCATGATCCCGCCGGCGGTCATCGTGCTGGCCCGCACGGGCTGGCGCATCGACCGTGACCGCCGTTCCGTCGTGCTCGGCCTGGCCGTCGGGCTGCTGGGTGCCGGTGGCCAGATGCTGCTGTTCCGCGCGGTGCAGTCGGGCCCGGCCTACCTGATCTTCCCGATCGTGTCGCTGTCGCCGGCGATCACCATCGCGCTGTCCTTTGGCCTGCTGGGCGAGCGCACCGGCAAGCTGGGCGTGGCCGGCATCGTGCTGGCGCTGTGCTCCCTGCCTTTGTTCGACCTGCAACTTGGCCAGACGGGTCAGCCGATGGGCCTGTGGTTTGTTTTGGCCCTGGCCGTGCTCGTCGCCTGGGGCCTGCAGGCCTACTTCATCAAGCTGGCCAACGCGGGCACCAGTGCTGAAAGCATCTTCTTCTACATGGCCGTCGGCGCCCTGGCCTGCGTGCCGGTGTCGCTGTGGATGACCGACTTCTCCCAGCCCATCAACTGGGGCTGGCAGGGCCCGGGCCTCGCCGCCGTCATCCAGGTGCTGAACGCCGTCGGCGCGCTGACGCTGGTCTACGCCTTCCGCTACGGCAAGGCCATGGTCGTGTCGCCGCTGGTCAACGCCGGCGCGCCGCTGCTGACCGCCGTGCTCTCGATGGCCCTCAGCGGCACCACCCCGGGCGGCAGCAAGCTCGCCGGCGTCGCCCTGGCCCTGCTGGCTGCGCTGCTGCTGGCGCTGCAACCCGAAACGCCCTCCTCTTCTTCCTCTTCCCAACCCGTTCAAGGAGACGCCGCATGAAGCTCATGCTCGACCTCGTGCGCCGCCACAAGCAGGCAGCCAACGGTGATGTCGCCATTGGCATTCCCTCGGTCTGTTCCGCGCACCCCGTCGTCATCGCCGCCACGCTGCGCGAATGTGCTGCGCACGGCCGGCCTGCCCTCATCGAGGCCACGTCCAACCAGGTCAACCAGGACGGCGGCTACACCGGCATGACGCCGCTGGACTTCCGCCGCTATGTGCAGGGCCTGGCCGAGGCTGAAGGGTTGGCGCCCGAGCTGCTGCTGCTGGGCGGTGACCACCTTGGCCCCAACGCCTGGCGCAAACTGCCGGCCGTTGCAGCCATGGCCAAGGCCGAGATCATGGTGGCGCAATATGTGAGTGCGGGCTTTCGCAAGATTCACCTGGATTGCTCGATGTCCTGCGCCGGCGACCCGGTGCCGCTGCCCGAGCCCGAGATCGCCGCCCGTGCCGTGCGCCTGTGCCGCGCAGCCGAGCAGGCGTGGCGCGACGCGCCCGACCGTGGCGACCCGCCGGTCTACGTCATCGGCACCGAAGTGCCCGTGCCCGGCGGCGCGCATGAAGACCTGGGCGAGCTGGCGGTGACGTCGCCCGAGGCCGCCGCCTCCACGCTGGAACTGCACCGCGACGCCTTCGCCCGCGCGGGGCTGGACCTGGCCTGGGAGCGTGTCGTCGCCATGGTCGTGCAGCCCGGCGTGGAGTTCGACCACCACAAGGTCATCGACTACCGGCCCGAGAAGGCGCAGGCCTTGAGCGCCTTCATCGCGAGCCAGCCCAGCATGGTTTTCGAAGCCCATTCGACCGACTACCAGACCCCTGAGCACCTGGCCCAACTGGCCCGCGACCACTTCGCCATCCTCAAGGTCGGCCCCGGCGTGACCTTTGCGCTGCGCGAGACGCTATGGGCGCTGGCCGCTGTGGAGCGCGAATGGATGGGCAAGGGCGAAGGCCTGGTCGACACCGTGCTGGGCGTCATGCGCGCCGAGCCTGAGCATTGGCGCGGCTACTACCAGGACCCGGCCCGCCTGAATGTCGACCTGTCTTACTCCCTGAGCGACCGCATCCGCTACTACTGGGCCCACCCCGCCGTGCGCGAGGCCTGCCGGACCATGCTGGCCCGCCTGGACGCCGCGCCGCCGCCGCTGACGCTGCTGAGCCAGTACCTGCCGCGCCAGTACGAGGCGGTGCGCGACGGCCGCATCACCACCGGCACCGATTCCCTGCTGCGCGACGGCACCGTCCAAGCCCTGCGCCCCTATCTGCACGCCTGCGCTGCCTGATCCCATGACATTGCTTCACCTCGACCCCACCGACCTCGACCACCGCGGCGCCGCGCACACGGCCCGTGAGATCGCTCATCAGCCCGCCATCTGGCAGACCGTTTACGCCCAACTGCAAGCCGAGCGCCCCGCCCTCGACGCCTTCCTGGCGCCGCTGCTCGCCCTGCCCCAGCTGCGCATCGTGCTGACCGGCGCCGGCAGCTCGTCCTTCATCGGCCAATGCATCGCGCCCGCCCTGTTGCGTCACCTCGGCCAGCGCCCCGGCATCCGCGTCGAAGCCGTGGCAACGACCGACATCGTCTCCAGCCCCGAACAATGCCTGCAGCCCGAGGTGCCGACGCTGCTGGTGTCCTTCGCCCGCTCCGGCAACAGCCCCGAAAGCCTGGCCGCCGTGGAGCTGGCCGACCGCTTCATCAAGACCTGCCACCACCTCGTCATCACCTGCGCGGCGGACGGCACGCTGAACCAACGCATGGCTGGCCAGTCCCATGCGCGAGTGCTGCTGCTGCCTGACGAGACCAACGACCGCGCTTTCGCGATGACGTCCAGCTTCAGCGGCATGCTGTTGGCCGCGGCCTGGGCTTTCGACTTGCCGCTCGCACCGGTGGCCGACCTGGCCCGCGCCGCGCAGACCTTGGCCGAGGGCGAGATCGACCGCCTCTATGCACTGGCCGAACAGTCCTTCGAGCGCATCGTCTTCCTCGGCAGCAACACGCTGCTGGGCCTGGCCCGCGAGGCCGCGCTGAAGATGCTGGAGCTGACCGACGGCAAGCTCGTCGCCATGGCTGACTCGACACTGGGCTTTCGCCACGGGCCCAAGACCATCCTCAACGACAAGACGCTGGTCGTCATCATCCTGTCCAACGACCCCTACACGCGCCAGTACGACCTCGACCTGCTGCGCGAGCTGCGCCAGCAGGGCCCGGCTCGCGTGCTGGCCCTGCGTACGTCTGCGCTGAACGGTGCCGAAACTCCGCATGCCGACGACGTCCACCTCGCCCTGCCTGCGTCCGCCCCCGACCTGGCGCTGGCACCCGTGGCACTGGTGTTCGCGCAATGCCTGGCCCTGCTCGCCTCGCTGCAGCTCGGCATCACGCCCGACAACCCCAGCGCCTCGGGCACCGTGACCCGCGTCGTCAGCGGTGTCACCATCCATCCCGTGAATCAGCAACAGCACCCATGAGCGGCCTTTTCCTCGGCATCGACGGCGGCGGCACCAAGACCGCCTTCGTCCTCGTGGACGAGATCGGCCGCCTGCTCGCGCGCCACGAGTCGACGACGAGCTACTACATCGAGATCGGCTTCGACGCGCTGCGTGCCCTGCTGCGCGACGGCGTGCAAGCCGCGCTGCGCCAGGCCGGCGTGCCGGCCAGCGACGTCAGCTACACCTTCGCCGGCCTGCCCGCGCATGGCGAGGACAGCGAGCTGCTCGCCACCTTCGACGCGCTGCTGGCCGGCGTGGTGCCGCACAGCCGCATCGGCAACGACATGATCTGCAGCTGGGCCGGGTCCCTCGCGGGCGCGGACGGCATCAGCCTCGTCGCCGGCACCGGCTCCATCGCCTATGGCGAATGGATGGGCCGCGGCGCGCGCTGCGGCGGCTGGGGCGAGGTCTTCGGCGACGAGGGCTCGGCCCACTGGCTGGCCCGCGAGACGCTGGCCCTGTTCTCGCGCATGGCCGACTGCCGCGCCGAGCCCGGCCCTCTGCTCGGCCTGGTGCGCGAGCACTTCGAACTGAAGCACGATCTCGATCTCTGCGGCGAGATCAACGGCAGCGCCGCGCGCAGCGAGCTGGCCCAGGTCGCCCGCCTGGCCACGGCCGCCGCCAACGCGGGCGACGTACAGGCCCGCCAACTGCTCGTGCGCGCCGGCGACGAACTGGCGGCCTTGGCCGCCGGCGTCGCCCGCAACCTCGGCATTGCCGGGATTTGCGGCATCCAAGCCGTGCCCGTGTCCTATTCCGGCGGCGTGTTCGCTGCTGGAGAGTTGGTGCTGGGGCCGCTGCAGGCAGCACTCTCACGCCGCCTGCCGGGATCGGTGCTGAAGACGCCGCGCTTCGGGCCGGAACTGGGCGCGGCCCTGTACGCGGCTCGGCTGGCCGGCCGGCCTTTGACTCCTGAGGCGCTGGCGCGGCTCGACGGCTGAGCCGTCGATATCATTCGAAAGCCCGCCCCGCCTTTCGCCACTGCATGCCCACCTCCCTCTCACTGCCCGCGAAAACCGAAAGCCCGCTGCTCATCGACGAGCGGCGCCGGCTGATCCGCGAGCTGGTGCAGAGCCAGGGTCGCGTCACGGTGGACGAACTGGCCGAGCGCTTCGGCACCTCCGTCGTCACCATACGCAGCGATCTCAACTCACTGGCCTCCACCGGTGCCGTGCTGCGCACACATGGCGGCGCACTGGCCCAGCGCGACACCGAGGAAGTGCCCATCGGCGTGAAGCAGAAGCTGCGCCACGAGCAGAAGGTGCGCATCGCCACCGAAGCGGCCAAGATGATCCGCGACGGCGAGACCATCCTGCTCGACTCCGGCTCCACGACCGAAGAGATCGCCAAGCAGATCCGCGGCTTGCGCCTCACGTCGCTGAATGTCATCACCAACGCGCTGAACATCGCGGCCCTGCTGGCCACGGTGCCGCACGTCAACCTCATCATGCCGGGCGGCCAGTTGCGGCCCAACTCCTTCTCGCTGTCAGGCCCCCAGGCCGTGGCCGCGCTGCAGGGCCTGTACGCTGACCGTTTGTTCCTCGGCGTCGACAGCCTCGACCCCGACATCGGCCTGATGACGCCGCACCTGCTCGAAGCCCAGCTCAACGCCCAGATGATGAAGATCAGCCGCCAAGTCGTGGCGGTGGCGGACGCGTCCAAGCTGATGAAACGCAACCTCTCCGTCATCGCGCCGGTCGAGCAGCTGGACGTATTGATCACCGACAGCGGCGCGGATCAGGCCATCGTGGATCAGTTGCGGGGGCGGGGGATTGAGGTGGTGTTGGCTTAGGGCAGCAATGTCACTAGTGAATTTCTTTGACACTAGTAAATCACTAGTGAATACTGAGCCCCCTCACGCAGGAGATCGGTATGCCTCAGTTCCACGTAGACGATGATCTGGCGGCTCTTGTCGAGCGGCTGGCTAAGCCAAAACCATTCGAGAACCTTTCCTTCAACGCGGCACTCCGGCGCGTACTTGTAGGTCCTACCGCTTCATTGACGAAGAAAGTTAGTGACCCTGGGCTGGACCAACTGCTTGCCGAGGCAATGGCCGACTCAACTACATCGTCCAAGAAAGTTACCTCGCCTAGCGCGACAGAGTGGGCCGCGTCAGTTCCGGAACTGAAGTCAAAGCGAGGCCTCGCAACTTGGAAAGCCATTTGCGACTTGCTCAAAGTTGAAACCGCGGGGGACTCAGCGCGTCGCAAGCTCAAAAACTGGGTCAAAGCCAATCGGTCAGCATGGCCACCGGTCCCCGATCTTGAATAACCCTGCTCTTCAAGCCTTGCCGCTAGGTAGTCAAGAAGACACCAAAGCCGCAACGCAGCCGCGATCACGCGCCGCTGGCTGGCAGGCAGGCAGGCGATGCATTCGATGCCGAAGTGCCACTCGCAAGAACTGCCCGCACTCGACCCCTACAACGCGCCTGGGCCCTCGCCCGACGCGACGCCGTGCGTCCATCCGGGCACGTTGACGTGGTAGCGCAGGGCTTTGCCGGCGCCCGTGGTCCACAGTTGCCCGCGCTTGACCATCTCCGCCAGATCCCGTGTCGCCGTCGCCTTGGATGCGCCGGTCATCTTCATGTACTTCTCGGCGTTGAGCCCGCCCACGAAACCACCGTCACCGTCGTCGAGCAGCCGCTGCAGCACCTTGCGCTGGCGTTCAGGCAGCCCGGCGATGCCGTGGTGCTCCGCAAACCGGCGCTTCACGAGGGCGGCGTCCATCGTGGCGCTGGCCGCCGAGTAGGCAGCAGCACACTGCTGCGCAAACCATTGCACCCAGCCCGTCACGTCCATGCCGCCACGCTGGCAGAGATTCAGTTGGTCGTAGTAATCGGAGCGGCGCTCCAGCAGTTGCCGCGACAGGCTGAACAGCCTGACCGGCGTGCTGAGGTGCTGGGCCACGACCATGTCGACGAGGGCGCGGCCGATGCGGCCGTTGCCGTCCTCGAACGGGTGGATGCTTTCAAACCAAAGGTGGGCGATAGCGGCACGCGCAAGGCCGTCCAGGCGTGCCGCCGAGGAAGCGCCGCCGGGCGCGGTGTCGTTGAACCAGTTGATGAAGCGCGTCATGTGCCGCGGCACATCGGCCGATGGCGGCGCCTCGTAGTGGACGACCTCGCGGCCGGGCAGGCCGCTGATGATCTGCATCGGGTCTTCGTGATCCCGATAGCGGCCCACGGCGATGCGTTGAACACCTGAAGTGCCGCCCGGGAACAGCGCCGATTGCCACCGGCAGAGCCGGTCTTCATCGAGCGGCGTGCCGGATGCGGTGGTCGCGTCGTGAACGACGGCGACCAGGCCGTCCACGGCACGGTCGATGGGCCCCGGCGCCTTCAAGCCCATGCGGCGCATGATCGACGACCTGACGGCGTCCAGCGACAGCCGCTCCCCTTCAATGGCCGCCGTGGTCAGCACCTCGTCGGCCATCGAGTCGAGCGCGACGTCGCTGGTACCGGTGAAGCCGATGGCTGCAGCCTTGCCTTCCATGACGCCATGCAAACGGTAGGCCTGGGCCAGGTCGGCGCTGACGACCGCATTGTCGTAAACGAAGTCCGGCCAGTCGGCGCGAAGCCAGTTCCAGGGGCGTGCTCTCGCGGTCATGAGCCGCAATTTAGCACTATCGGCTCAAATTGTGAGCCGAATTACCAGAATTGCGGCTCAAGCGCCCCGGCCCGCAGCCTCCGGCACCATCGCCGTCACCTCGATCTCCACCTTGGCCCTGTCCTCCATCAGCGCCGACACCTGCACGGCGCTCATGGCGATGCCGTAGTCGCGGCCCAGCACGTCGCGGTAGGCCTGGCCCACTTCGCGGCCGCGGGCGATGTACTCGCGTTTGTCGATGAGGTACCAGGTCATGCGCACGATGTGCTCGGGCGCCGCACCGGCTTCGGCCAGCACGGCACGGATGTTGAGCAGGGTCTGGCGCACCTGGGCGATGAAGTCGTCGCTGTCGAACTCGCAGCGCTCGTTCCAGCCGATCTGGCCGGCGACAAAGACCTGGCGGCCGCTGGCCGCGACGCCATTCGCATAGCCGCGCGGCTGGGTCCAGCCGGCGGGCTGCAGGATCTGCTTGGTGTTGCTCATGTGTTTGTCTCCTGTTGTGCGGCGAGCGAGCGCTCCAGCGCAGCACGCAGATCGGCCGGAAAGGCTTGGGGCTTGTGGGTGGCGAGCGAAGTACAGACCAGCACCTGCGTGAACTCGACGCGCGTGCCGTCGGCGCCGTCGAAGGCGATGCGCAGCGTCATCGAGCCGCCGCCCAGGCGCTCGATATGGATGGTTTGCACGAGGCGGTCGCCATGGCGGCTGACGCGCAGGAAGCGCGTGTCGAGCTGGGCCGTGGGCATGCCGACTTGGCGCTGGCCGATCAGCACGTCGAATGGCAGGCCCAGTGCGTGCGCGAACCAGTCCTCGATCAGCTCGTTGAGCATCTCGAAATAGCGCGGGTAGAAGACGATGCCGGCCGGGTCGCAGTGGCCGAAGCGCACGAGTTGTTCGCGTTGAAAAGCGATGTTCATCTCGGCAGTCCTGGAGCACAGCCACAGAGGCACAGAGACGCAGAGAGGCCTTCATCCTGCTGCCTCTGTGTCTCTGTGTCTCTGTGGCTTTGTTTTGATTTCACTTCAGACTCCCACGTACTTCTGCCACAGCGCCGGGTCAGCCGCCAGCGCCGCCGATGGGCCGGCCCAGGCGACGCGCCCGCGCTCGACGACGGTGTGGTGGTCGGCCAGGCGGATCAGCCGCTGCACGTATTTGTCGACGACGAGGATGGTCTGGCCGGCAGCGCGCAGAAGGTCCAGGCAGCGCCAGATCTCCTCGCGCACGAGTGGGGCCAGGCCTTCGGTCGCCTCGTCCAGCACCAGCAGGCGCGGGTTGGTGACCAGGGCGCGGCCGATGGCCAGCATCTGCTGCTCGCCACCCGACAGCTGCTGGCCCATGTGGCCGGCGCGCTCGGCCAGGCGCGGGAAGAGGCCGTAGACGCGCTCGACCGTCCACGGCTCGGACGCGTCGCTGCGGTTGGCCGCGAAGGCGCGCAGATGCTCGTGCACGCTGAGGTTGGGAAACACCTGCCGCCCCTCCGGCACCAGCGCCAGCCCCAGCCGCGCGATGCGGTCGGCCGGCCAGCCGGTGACGTCCTGGCCGCAGAAGCGGATGCGGCCGGCGCTGGGCGCCATCCAGCCGCACAGGCAGCGCAGCAGCGTGCTCTTGCCCATGCCATTGCGGCCCAGCAGCGTGGCCACCTCGCCGGCTTGCATGGTCAGGTCCAGGCCAAACAGCACCTGGCTGGCACCGTAGCCGGCTTGCAGGTCCTTGATCTCGAGCAAGGCCGTCATACGGCCGCCTCCAGCTCGTCGCCAAGGTAGGCGCGCTTCACCTCGGCATGCTCGCGAATCTCGGCCGGCGTGCCGCTGGCGATGACGCGCCCGGCCACCAGCGTCGAGATGCGGTCAGCGAGGCGGAAGACGGCGTCCATGTCGTGTTCGACCAGCAGCAGCGTCAGGCCTTCGCGCTTGAGTGCCTGCAGCAGCTCGACCATACGGGTGGACTCGTCCGGACCCATGCCAGCCAGCGGCTCGTCCAGCAGCAGCAGGCGCGGCTTGGCAGCCAGCGCAAGGCCGACTTCAAGCTGGCGTTGCTCGCCATGCGCAAGCTCGCCGGCGGTGCGGCCGGCCTGAGCCGTCAGCCCCACCCGTGCCAGCAGCGCGTCGGCTTCTGCATGCGCGGCCGCGTCGGCGCGCGCGGTGCGCCACCACGACGGCGCGCCCTCGCGCCGCGCCAGCACGGCGAGCACGAGGTTGTCGCGCACCGAGCAGGGCTTAAACAGACTGGTGATCTGGAAGCTGCGCACCAGGCCGGCTTGTACGCGACGGGCCATGCCTTGCCGCGTGACGTCCCGACCATCGAAGACGATCTGGCCCGCGTCGGGCGCGAGGGCGCCGGAGATCTGGTGGATCAGCGTCGTCTTGCCGGCACCGTTGGGGCCGATCAGTGCATGCAGTTCGCCCGCCCGCACCTCGAAGCTCGCGCCATCGGTCGCCGCCAGCGCGCCGAAGCGCTTCACGAGTTGTTTGACTTCAAGCACGGCGCCAAACCCCTGCAAGGCCACGCGGCGCATACAGCACGACGAGCAGCAGCAACGCGCCCAGGCCGAGCTGCCAATGCAGCGTGTAGCCCGACAGCAGCTCTTCCAGCAGCAGCAGCGCCAGCGCGCCCAGTGGCCCGCCCCACAGCGCGCCCGCACCACCGATGATGACCATGACCATCAGCTGGCCGGACTGCGACCAGTGCATCAGATGCGGCGACACCAAGCCGTTGAGATTAGCCAGCATGGCGCCGGCCAGGCCCGCGATGGCGCCCGCGAGCACGAAGGCCTGCCAGCGCAGTGCGAACACCCGCCCACCCGCGGCGGCCACACGCACCTCGTTCTCGCGCGCGCCTTGCAGCAGCCAGCCGAAGGGCGAGTTCACGACGCGCTGCAGGCCGGCCATGACGATGGCGAAGAGTGCGAGCGCCACCCAATAGAAGTTGGCGTCGTCCTTCAGGTCCAGGCCGAAGCCAAAGGCCGAGCGCTGCGCCAGCGGCAGGCCGTCGTCGCCGCCATAGGCCTTCAGCGACACGGCGAGGTAATAGAACATCTGCGCAAAGGCCAGCGTGATCATGATGAAGTAGACGCCGCGGGTGCGCAGGCTGATGGCGCCAATCACCGCCGCCGCGATCGCACTGACCACCATCGCGGCCGGCCATGCGACCCAGGCTGAGGTAATGCCCGCATCCATCAGCACGCCGACCGTGTAGGCGCCCAGGCCGATGTAGGCCGCGTGGCCGAAGCTCACCAGGCCACCAAAGCCGAGGATGAGGTTGAGGCTGGACGCGGCGATGGCGAAGATGAGGATGCGCGTCGCGACGACCGTGTAGAACTCCAGTCCCATGGCCTGCAGCAGCGGCGGCAGTGCTGCGAGCAGGGCCAACAGCAGCCAGATCCAACGGCCAAGGCCACGGTGGTGGAGTGCGCGAGCTTCAGCCATGGGATGGGAAGAGGCCGCGAGGCTTCCAGAACAGGATGGCAGCCATCAGCACATAGATGAGGATGGATGCCAGCGCCGGGCCGAGGTTGGACGCGACCTCGGGCGAGGCGAGCTGGCGCAGCGCGGCCGGCAGCAGCGTGCGGCTGGCGGTGTCGACGAGGCCGACCAGCAGCGAGCCGACGAGCGCGCCGCGTACCGAGCCGATACCGCCGACGACGATGACGACAAAGGCCAGGATGAGGATGCTCTCGCCCATGCCAACCTGCACGGCGAGCAGCGGGCCGAGCAGCGCACCGGCCAGCGCACACAGCGCCGCGCCGAGGCCGAACACGGCGGTGAACAGCTTGCGGATGTCGATGCCCATGGCGGTGGCCATCTGGCGGTTGGACGCACCGGCGCGCACCCACATGCCGGCGCGGGTGCGGGTGACGAGCAGCCACATCAGCAGAGCGACAGCGAGGCCGACACCGATGATGAGCAGGCGGTAGGCCGGGTAGAACAGGCCGGGCAGCAGTTCGACAGGACCTGACAACGCAGCGGGCGTGTTCAGCATCAGCGGCTGGTCGCCCCAGAGGATGCGCACCGCCTCGTTGAGCATGAGGATCAGCGCGAAGGTGGCGAGGACTTGGCTGAGGTGGTCGCGGGCGTAGAGGCGTCGCAGAAGTGTGACTTCGAGGGCCATGCCGAGGATGGCGGTGCCTACGAGTGCGGCGAGAACGGCCAGCAGGAAGGAGCCGGTTGCGCCTGCGACCGCCGCGGTCAGGTAGGCGCCGACCATGTAGAGCGAGCCATGGGCCAGATTGATCATGTCCATGATGCCGAACACGAGGGTCAATCCTGCGGCGAGCAGGAAGAGCATCAGGCCGAATTGGAGGCCGTTGAGGAGTTGCTCGGTGATGAGGATCCAGTCCATCAGTTGGGTGCTTTCCCAAGCTGGGGCTTTGCGCCACTGCCCAGCGGGGAGTTCGCCCCCGCGGGCGACCTACTTTCTTGTGCGCACAAGAAAGTAGGCAAAGAAAGCGCCCCCGAACCGCCCGCCCCTTTGCTTCGCAGCGGGGTGCCCTGCGATGCTCGGTCCTTGAGGCCCCCGCGCAAAACTCGCGCCGCTACGCTCTGCTCAAACAGTTGCGCGGAGTCAGAGCTTGAAGCGAGCTTCGCTCGCGGCCTCAAGGCCCTGCGCTTCTCGGCGGGCTCAGAGGGGGAAATAGAAATGCCTCGTTGCGAACGGCCTTCGGGCTTGGCTGTCGGCTGCCCGGTTGTTTCGGGAGCCTCCCCTTCTAAACCGCCGAGAAGCGCAGAAGCCCGGGGCGCGAGCGCAGCGAGCTTCGACGACTGACTTCGCGCCCCTTTGTTTGAACGGAGCGTAGCGAAGTGAGTTGGGCGCGGCCCCGGGCTTCGAGCATCGCAGGAGACCCGGCTCCGCCGGGCGGTTTTGCAGGGGAGAGCTTTTTGCCTACTTTTTGGCGGCGCAAAAAGTAGGTCGGCCGCCGGGACGAAATCCCGGCTGGGCCTGTACGTCAACCCATGCTGCGACAAAACAGCCCTCAGCTCATCTTGCAAGAGGCCGCATACGCATCCTCATGCTGCGTGAAGATCTTCCCCAACGTCCGGTTCGTCACCCTTCCCTGCCCATCCTTCGTGATCACCCGCAAGTAGTAATCCTGAATCGGGTACTGATTCCGATTGAACTTGAACGCCCCACGCACCGACTCGAACTTCGCCGCCTTGATCGCCTTCAACAAAGCAGGCTTGTCCTCCACCTTTCCCTTCACATCCCTCACCGCCGCATTCATCAACAACGCCGCGTCATACCCCTGGCTCGCATACAGCGACGGCAGCCTTCCGTAGTCCTTCAGGAAATCGGCAACGAACTTCTTGTTCGCCACGTTGTCCATGTCATGCGCCCAATGCGAGCTGTTGAACATGCCCAGCATCGGCTCACCCACCGCCTTGATGACGTCCTCGTCGGCCGAGAACCCAGGCCCGAACAACGTCACGTCCTTGGACAGGCCCGCACCGACGAACTGCTTGATGAAGTTGATGCCCATGCCGCCGGGCAGGAAGATGTACATCGCATCCGGCTTGGCGGCGCGCGCCTGCGCCAGTTCTGCTGCGTAGTCCAACTGGCCGAGCTTGGTGTAGATCTCCTCGACGACGGCGCCCTTGTAGTAGCGCTTGAAGCCCGTCATCGCGTCCTTGCCGGCCGGGTAATTGGGCGCCAGCAGCACGAGCTTCTTGAAGCCCTTCTCCGTCACCGTCTTGCCCACGGCCTCGTGCAGGTTGTCGTTCTGCCAGGCGACGTTGAAGAAGTAGGGGTTGCACTGCTCACCGGCGTACTGCGACGGACCGGCGTTGGCGCTGATGTAGGGGATCTTGGCGTCGAACACCGACGGGCCGACGGCCAGCATCACGTTGGAGAAGACGATGCCGGTCATCAGGTCGACCTTGTCGCGCTTGATCAGGCGCTCGGCGCCCTGCTTGGCGACCTCTGGGTTCTGCTGGTCATCGGCTGTGATCATCTCCACGGGCAGGCCGCCGAACTTGCCGCCGCTGTGCTTGAGGCCGAGCGCGAAGCCATCGCGGATGTCTACGCCCAGGCCAGCACCGGGGCCGGACAATGTGCTCAGGAAGCCGACCTTGAGCTTGTCGGCGGCCTGGGCCGTGGGGAGCAAGGCAAGGCCGAGGGTGATGGCGGCAAAAGTCTTCTTCATGCGCAGGGTCTCCATGGAAGGGGTCAGGCTTTGAGCTTGAAGCGCTGCAGTTTGCCCGTCTCGGTGCGCGGCAGGCTGGTGCGGAACTCGATGGCGCGCGGGTATTTGTAGGGCGCGATGGTGGCCTTCACATGCTCCTGCAGCGCTTTCACGTCACCGGCATGGCCCGCGCGCAGCACGACAAAGGCCTTCACCAACTGGCCACGCTCTTCGTCCGGCACGCCGATGACGCCGCATTCGGCCACGGCGGGGTGGCTCAGCAGCGCGGCCTCGACCTCGGGGCCGGCGATGTTGTAGCCGCCCGAGATGATCATGTCGTCAGTGCGCGCCTGGTAGACGTAGTAGCCCTCGTCGTCGATCAGGTAGGAATCACCGGTGAGGTTCCAGCCGTCCTGCACATACTGATGCTGGCGCTCGTCGGCGAGATAGCGGCAGCCCGTCGGGCCCTTGACGGCGAGATGGCCGACCTTGCCCGCCGGCAGGGGCTGGCCACCATCGTCGAGGATGCAGGCCTGGTAGCCGGGCACGGGCTTGCCGGTGGCGCCGGGCTTGGCCGTCTCTTCGGTATGGGAGATGAAGATGTGCAGCAGCTCCGTCGCGCCGATGCCGTCGAGCAGCTCGATGCCCGTTGCCTGCTTCCACAGCGCGCGCGTCGCGGCGGGCAAGGCCTCGCCCGCGCTGACGCATTTGCGCAGGGACGAGAGGTCGTGCTGCGCCACCACCGGCGCCATCGCGCGGTAGGAAGTCGGCGCAGTGAAGCAGACTGTGGCGCGGTGCTCGGCAATCGCCGCGAGCAGCAGCTCGGGCGCGGGCTTCTCCAGCAGCACCGCAGATGCCCCCACGCTCATCGGGAACAGCAGCAGGCCGCCCAGGCCAAAGGTGAAGGCCAGCGGCGGGCTGCCGATGAAGACGTCGTTGGCCTGGGCGCGCAGGCAATGCACCGGCCAGCACCGACAGATCGCGATGACGTCGCGATGGAAGTGCATCGTGCCCTTGGGCTGGCCCGTCGTGCCAGATGTGAATGCGATCAGCGCGCAGTCGTCGCTGGCGGTGTCGACATTCGTGAACCAGGCCGGCTGGCGCGCGGCGCGCGCTTCCAGGCCGCCTGGCTCGCAGCTGCGGTAATGGCAGATGCCGCGCAGCAGCGGGTTCTGCAACTGCGCTGCCGCCAGCTCATCTGCCAGTGCCGCATCGCATAACGCATGCGTGACCTCGGCCTTGGCAATGACCTTGCCGAGTTCGATCGCACGCAGCAGCGGCATCGTCGCAACGGCAATCGCGCCGGCCTTGATGACCGCGAACCAGCAGGCTGCAAGCTGCGGCGTGTTGGCACCGCGCAGCAGCACGCGGTTGCCGGGCACGACGCCGAGTTCGTTGACCAGCACGTTGGCGATGCGGTTGGCCTCGGCCTGCAGCTCGGCATAGGTCCAGCGGACGCCAGCGCCTTGTACGCAGGGCCGGTCGCCTTGCCCTTGCTCGACCCAGCGGTCCAGCAGCTCGGTCGCCGCATTCAGCCTGGGGCCGAACTGCAGCTCGGGCAGTTCGAACACCAGCTCCGGCCACTGGTCCTGCGGCGGGAGGTGGTCTCTTGCGAAGGTATCCAGATGGGCCGATGGGTGCATGACGTCCTCAGGCTTGCTTGAGCAGTTCGCGACCGATGATCAGTTGCTGCACTTCGCTGGCGCCCTCGTAGATGCGCAGCGCACGGATTTCCCGGTAAAGGGATTCGACGATCTCGCCCCGGCGCACGCCGCGGCCGCCGAAGAGCTGCACCGCAGCGTCGATGACCTGCTGCGCGCCCTCGGTGGCCATCAGCTTGGCCATCGCGGCTTCCTTGGTGATGGTCTTGCCCTGGTCGCGCTGCCAGGCGGCGCGGTAGACCATCAGCGCGGACGAGTCCACGGTGCAGGCCATGTCGGCGAGCTTGGCCTGGGTCAGCGGCAGGTCGGCCAGGCGGGCACCAAACATTGGGCGTTCCTTGGCCTGCTTCAAACCTTCCTGCAGCGCGCGGCGGGCAAAGCCCAGCGCAGCGGCGGCGACGGAGGTGCGGAAGACGTCCAGCGTGCGCATGGCCAGCTTGAAGCCCTCGCCCGGCACGCCGAGCATCTGGCTCTTGGCCACACGGCAATTCGTAAAGCGCAGCCGCGCGAGCGGGTGAGGCGCGATGACGTCGATGCGCTCGGCAATGTCGAATCCCGGCAGGTCGGCATCGACGATGAAGGCCGAGAGGCCACGCGAACCGGGCGCTTCGCCGGTGCGCGCGAACAGCACGTAAAAGTCGGCGATGCCGCCGTTGGAGATCCAGGTCTTCTCGCCGTTCAGCACATAGCTGTCACCGTCCTCGGTGGCGCTGCATTGCATGGCGGCGACGTCGGACCCAGCTTCGGGCTCGGACAGCGCGAATGCCGACAACGCCTCCCCACGAGCAACCCGCGGCAGATACCTTTCACGTTGAGCCGGCGTGCCCTGCAGCGAGATGGCGCCCGAGCCCAGGCCTTGCATCGCGAAGGCGAAGTCGGCCAGGCCGTCATGCTTGGCCAGCGTCTCGCGGATCAGACAGATGGCGCGGGTGTCGATGGCCTGGCCTTCGCCAGCCACGGCATGATTCAGCCAACCCGCCTGGCCGAGCTGGGCGACCAGGGTGCGGCATTGCGCGTCGATGTCGCCGTCATGGTCGACATGCTGCAGATGCTCGCCGCACCACGCATCCAGCGCGGCCGCCAGCTCGCGGTGCTTGGCGTCGAAGAAGGGCCAGTCGAGATGGTCCATCTCAGTCTCCCTGGAACACGGGCTTCTGCTTCGCAACAAACGCTTCAAATGCGCGGTGGAAGTCCTGGGTCATCATGCAGATGGCCTGGGCCTGCGCCTCGGACTCGATGGCTTCGTCCACGCCCATGGACCACTCTTGATGCAGCATGCGCTTGGTCATGGCGTGGCCGAAGCTCGGGCCGGCGGCAATCTCGCCAGCCCAGGTCGTCGCTTCATTCAACAGTTGCTCGGGCGCGATCAAGCGGTTCAGGAAACCCCAGGACAGCGCCTCTTCGCCACCCAGGCTGCGTCCGCTGTAGAGCAAATCCGACGCCCGCCCCTGGCCGACGATGCGCGGCAGCATGGCGCAGGCACCCATGTCGCAGCCGGCCAGGCCCACACGGGTGAACAGGAAGGCCGTCTTGCTGCGTGCGGTGCCGACGCGCAGGTCGGACGCCATCGCCATGATGGCGCCGGCACCGGCGCAGACGCCGTCAATGGCCGTGACGATGGGTTGCGGGCAGGCGCGCATGGCCTTCACCAGATCGCCCGTCATGCGCGTGAAGGCCAGCAGGTCGGGCATGCTCATGCCGGTCAACGGGCCGATGATCTCGTGCACGTCGCCGCCGGAGCAGAAGTTGCCACCGGCGCCCTGGATGACGATGGCTTTCACGTCGTCGACATAGCTGAGCCGGCGGAACAGATCGCGCAGCTCGGCGTAGGACTCGAAGGTCAGCGGGTTCTTGCGCTCCGGCCGGTTCAGCGTGATGACGCCGACGGCGCCCTGCTGCTGCCAGACGAAGTGCTCGGGGCTGTAGCCGGCGAGGCTCTGGCTGTTGCCGGAAGTCAGATAGGGGGTCATGCGGCATCCTTGGCCAAATGGGTTTTCAGTTGCGCGAGCAGCTCGTGGACCTGGGTCTTCTGCGCAGGCGTCCAGCCGGCAAACAGCTCGACGATCCAGCCCTCGTGCGTGGCGGCCATGCGCTTGAACTGGCGGCGGCCCTGCGGCGTGAGCTTGACGATGAAGCTGCGGCGGTCGTCGGCGCGGGTCTCGCGCAGCACCAGACCTTCGGCTTCGAGCTGGTCGGTGATGCCGGTCACGTTGCCGCCGGTCACCATCAGGCGCTTTGAAAGCTCGCGCATCGTCAGGCCGTCGGGGTGGCGCTCGAGCTGGGCGAGCAGGTCGAAGCGCGGCAGCGTGGTGCCGAAATCGGCGCGAAGGCGCTGGCGAATCTGGTCCTCTACGCGGGTCGTGCAGGACAGCAGGCGCAGCCACAGCCTGAGGGCCTGGTGGTCGTCTTCCGAAAGACGCGTTTCGAGATCGGACTCGGTGGCCGACATCACATCGTCTCCCCGCCGCAGACGGCAATGGCCTGGCCGTTGATGGCGCCGTTGCCGACGATCCATGCCACGGTGTCCGCCACTTCCTCGGGCTGGATCAGGCGGCCCTGCGGGTTCACCTTGGCCAGCTCTGTGCGCGCTTGCTCGGCCGTGCGGCCGGTCTTGGCGACGATGGTGTCGACGGCATTCGCGACGATGTCGGTCTCGGTGTAGCCCGGGCACACCGCGTTGACCGTCACGCCCTTGGCCGCCACTTCCAGCGCCATCGCCCGCGTCAGTCCCAGCACGCCATGCTTGGCCGCGCAGTAGGCCGCCACATAGGCATAGCCCTTCAGCGCCGCCGTGCTGGCCACGTTGATGATGCGACCTTCCTTGCGCAGCAGCATGCCGGGCAGCACCGCGCGGCTGCACAGGAAGCTGCCGGTGAGGTTGACGTTGAGCAGGCGCTGCCACAGCTCCAGCGAGGTGCGGGCGAGCGGCGCCGTCTCGACCTGGCCGGCGTTGTTGACGAGGATGTCCACGTCGCCCACGGCAGCGAAGGCGTCGGTGACGCTGTCCTCGTTGCCGACGTCGCAGATCTGGATGGCCACATCACCCAACGCCGCCTGTGCACTGCGCAGGCGATCTTCGTTGCGACCCATCAATGTGACGCGCATGCCGTCCGCGAGCAGCCGCTTCGCCACCGCGGCGCCGATGCCGCTTCCTCCACCCGTCACCACTGCGTGCTTCATACACCCAACGCCTTGTTCGCCTGCTCGGCTGCGGCCACATTGCCTGCGCGCTGGCGCTCGAATTCGCGCTCCAGCTGGCTCTTGCCGGACAGGTACTGTTTTGGCCATTCCAGTCCGATAGGCCCGCGGTAGCCGATGCGCGCGGCCTCGGTCAAAGTCCACGCTGGATTGGCCAGGTGCGGCCGCGCGATGGCGCAGAGGTCGGCGCGCCCCGACGCGATGATGCTGTTGACGTGGTCAGCCTCGGAGATGGCGCCGACGGCCATGGTCGCGATGCCGACGCGGTTGCGGATGCTCTCGGCGAACGGCGTCTGGAACATGCGGCCGTAAACGGGCTTTTGCGCCTTGCTGACCTGGCCGGACGACACGTCGATGAGATCGGCGCCCGCTTCCTTGAATGCGGCAGCGAGGGTCACTGCGTCCTCGGGCGTCGTGCCGCCCCGCACCCAGTCGTGAGCCGAAATGCGCACGGACATGGGCCGGTCCAGCGGCCAGACCTCGCGCAGCGCCGTGAAGACTTCGAGCGGATAGCGCAGCCGGTTCTCCAGCGAGCCGCCGTAGTCGTCGTCGCGGTGGTTGGTCAGCGGCGAGATGAAGGCGGACAGCAGATAGCCGTGGGCGCAGTGCAGCTCCAGCCAGTCGAAGCCGGCATCGGCGGCGCGGCGAGCGGCGCTGACGAAGTCTTCCCGCACGCGGTCCATGTCGGCGCGCGTCATCGCCCGGGCGACCTGGCTGATGCCATCCAGGTATTGCTGCGGCGAGGCCGAGATCAGTGGCCAGTTGCCGTCGGGCAGCGGCAGGTCCTCGCCTTCCCAAGGCACGCGCGTCGAGCCCTTGGGGCCGGCGTGGCCGAGCTGCATGGCGATCCTGGCGCTGCTGTGGGTGTGCACATGCTCAACGATGCGCTGCCACGCGGCGCCCTGGCCGTCGTTCCACAGGCCCGGGCAGCCCGGCGTGATGCGCGCGTCGGGCGACACGCAGGTCATTTCGGCGAAAACCAGTCCTGCCCCGCCCAGCGCCCGGGCGCCGAGGTGGGCCAGGTGATAGTCGCCGGGGATGCCGTCCTCACAGCTGTACTGCGCCATCGGCGACACGACGACGCGGTTCTTCAGCGTGACGCCGCGCAGCTTGAAGGGCGTGAACATCGGCGGCACCTGAGCATCGACACCGCTCTGCGCCGCCAGCCAGCGTTCGAACTCGCCGACATAGCGCGCATCGCGCAGGCGCAGGTTCTCGTGCGAGATGCGCTGCGAGCGGGTCAGCAGCGAATAGGCGAATTGCTCGGGCGCCAGCCGCGCATGGCGCTCGACGTTCTCGAACCACTCGGTCGAGTTGCGCGCCGCGTTCTGGATGCGCAAGACCTCGATGCTGCGCGTGGCTTCATAGGCGTCGAGCGCCGCTGCCAGGTCGCTGTGCGCCTGGATGTCTCGCGCCAGGTCGATGGCGTCCTCCAGCGCGAGCTTGGTGCCCGAGCCGATGGAGAAGTGCGCCGTGTGGGCGGCGTCGCCCATCAGCACAACCGGCGCGCGCCCGTTGTGATGCACCCAGGTCTTGCAGACGACACGCGGGAAGCGGATCCACGACGCCGAGCCGCGCAGGTGCGATGCGTTGGAGATCAGCGGGTGGCCATCCAGCACCTTGGCGAAGAGCTTCTCGCAGAAGGCAATGCCGTCTTCCTTGCTCATGTCCTCCAAGCCCGCGGCGCGCCAGACGTCTTCGGGCGCCTCGACGATGAAGGTCGAGTGCGTCGCATCGAAGCGGTAGGCGTGCGCCTGGAACCAGCCCCATTCGGTCTGCTGGAAGTCGAAGGTGAAGGCGTCGAAGAGCTTGGTCGTGCCCAGCCACACGAAGCGGCAGGCGCGCAGGTCGACGTCGGGCTGGTAGGTGGCGGCGTACTTCTGGCGGATGCGGCTGTTCAGGCCGTCCGCGGCGATGATGAGGTCGGCGTCGATGTCGGCGTCGTCCAGCACGTCGGTCTCGTAGACCAGCTCCACGCCCAGCCCCTCACAGCGCGCCTGCAGGATATTCAGCAGCTTCTTGCGGCCGATGCCGCAGAAGCCGTGGCCGCTGGAGACGATGCTGCGGCCGCGGAAGTGGACGGCGATGTCGTCCCAGTGGTTGAAGGCCTCGCTGATCTGCTCAGCGGTCTCGGCGTCGGCCTCGCGCAGCGCGTCGACGGTCTGGTCGGACAGCACGACGCCCCAGCCGAAGGTGTCGCCCGCGCGGTTGCGCTCCAGCACCCTGACCTGGTGGGCCGGGTCGGCCTTCTTCATCAACAGCGCGAAATACAGGCCGGCGGGCCCGCCGCCGACACAGGTGATACGCATGGGGAACCCCTTCTGCGTAGCACTTTAGGAATCGATAGTTCAAACGTCAAGCATTTATCTTGACTGCAACCCCACGGACAAACCCGCAGCTTGAAGCGGTGGGGAGGGGCGGCGCGACGGCGTCAGCGCGGCTTGCTGTAGTTGACGGTGCCGCGCCCACCGGCTAGAGGCTTGACATCGGCGAGGCGCGCCCGGGCCGCCGCGTTGTCCCGCAGATAGGCGTCAAAGAACAGCAGCTCCCAGGCGGTGGCTTCCTGTTCGGCAGGCCCGCTGAGGAGGTGGCCCTCACCCGGCATTTCGACGGCCCAGGCCGGGCCGCCCAGGCGGCGCACGCCGGCCTTGACGCTGTCGGGCGAGACCGAACCGTCCTTCTCGGCATAGACGGCGAAGAACGGCGTCTTGACCTGGGCAAGGCCGCTGAAGTCGCGGCCGAAGGACCAGGCATGGGTCTGGAAGGGCCAGATGCCGAAGCTGGCGCCCAGGAAGGGCACAAGGCCGAAGCCGGCCTTCAGGCGGGCGTCGCGAAAGGACTGCCCGGGCACAGCCGGGTCGGCGCCGCCGAGCATCGCCAGTACCGTCTGGCCGCCCGCGCTGGCGCCCGAGGCGCCGATGCGGGCCGTGTCCACCGCGCCGGCAAAGTCAGGGTGGCTGAGCACATGGTCAAGCGCCGCCTTGAAGGCCACCCGGCGCAGGGCCACGGGTTCGGCATAGCCGCTGACGCGGCCATCGCCATGGAAGATGTCGACGACGATGTAGCCGTGCGAGGCCAGCTGCTTGAGGTGGGCCAGATGCCAGAGGCCGTGGGTGTTGTAGCCGCCCGAGTAGACGATGAGCGGGTACTTGGCGGCCGGGTCCGCAAAAACCGGCCGCTCGCCCGGCGCCTGCATGTGCGGGAAGACGTTGTCGCCGGTGTCCTTGTAGGGGAAGGCATAGTTCGGCCGGGCGTTGTCGGCGCGGGTGGGATACAGGACGTAGAGCAGCAGTGGCAGCTGCTGCCCGGCCAGCGCCCCCGCGCCGGGTTCGTTGGCCGGTACGGTGACCTTGAGCAGCTGTGCGGCGTCGCGGCGGCTCAGCAGTTCATCGACGTACAGGCTGCGCGAGCCGTCGACCTTGCCGTTGAGATAGTCCACCAGCGGCCGGTCGCCAGCGGCGCTGGTGGCGACCGCCATGTTGGTGCTGCCCACCGCGTACGGGCCGGGTGGGGCGACGAAGTCGGCAGCGTGGGCGCACGCCAGCCCCCCGGTGGCCAGAAGAAGGAGCAATCGGGCCAGCAGGCGAGACATGGAATTCCTTTGGGAGGCGATCAGCGCGGCACGTCGTCCCAGCGCAGGTGCACGACGCGATAGCCGCTGGCCTTCAACGACTGCAGCAAAAAGGGCAACGCCCGCGCCGTCTGGTCCTGAACGTCGTGCAGCAGCACGATGCCACCGCCGCTCTTGGCCAGCTGGCCCAGCAGCTTGGTCGCAAGCATCTGCGGCGTCTGGTCGGGCAGCCAGTCCTCGGCACCGGCGTCGACGGACATGACGGTGATGTCGCGCTCGCGCAGCGCGGCCATCAGCACGGGTGATTCCGCCAGGAAGGGGAATCGATAGGCCGCCGGCTCGCTGCCCAGCACTTCACGGTAGGCAGCCACCATGGCATCCAGGTCAGCGATCTGCGCCGGTGCGGGCAGCTGACCGAATGCCAGATGCTGGAAACCATGCATGCCGACGCTGTGGCCGGCGTCGCGCACCTGGCGGGCCAGGGCGGCGTGGGCGCGCATGGGCTCGCCGTTCATGAAGAAGCTGGCCTTCACGCACTGGTCGGCCAGGGCCTTCAGCACCAGCGGTGTGGACTCGGGCCGCGGGCCGTCGTCGAAGGTCAGCACGACCTCCTTCGGCGCCAGCCCTGGCAGCGCCGCATGTTGCGCCTTGCCCCAGGCCGCGCCCTCGCGCTTGAACGTCAACGTGCGCGATGTGCCCAGCGCATCGGCCGCACAGGCGGGCTGAGCGGGCTGGGCGGGCTGGCCGGACGTGGCGGCGGCCAGGGCCATGGCCAGCAGCAGGCTCATCAGTGGCCGGCCACGGCGGCGGGTTCGCCAAACTCGCCCGCCTCCTCGTGGTCATGCGGGAAGGGCGCCAGCCAGGCCAGCACCACGGGCGGGATGGAGAAGATCAGCACCCAGCCGAAGAAGCTCACGTACTGGTGATTGACGTAGTTCCACAGCAGGCCGCTGACGCTGCCGGTGCCCCACTTGGTCAGCGCCATGACGCCGGTGGCCATCGCGTAGTGCGCCATGCGGAAGGGCCCCGGGGCGATCTGCTGCATCATGTAAAGCATGTGGCCGACCGAGCCCATGCCGAAGCCGAACTTCTCGATGCAGACGATGGCCGCGACGGTCGTCGTGTCCGTCGGCATCGACTGGGCCAGGTAGAAATAGGTCAGGTGCGGGATGTTGAGCACCAGGGCCAGCGTGAAGAAGCTGCGCGGCAGCGTGCGCTTGGCGACAAAGAAGCCGCCCAGGAAGGCCCCGGCGATGAAGGACAGCGTGCCGACCGTGCCGTTGATGTGGCCCAGCGACTCGTTGTCCAGCCCCAGGCCGCCGGCAGCGATGCTGTCGAGCAGGAAGAGCGGGCCGAACTTCTCGATGAAGCCTTCACCGAAGCGGTAGAAGAAGATGACGGCCAGCATCATCCAGATCTGCGGCTTCTGAAAGAGGGTGACCCAGGCTTCGGCCGTGGCGGTCAGGCCGCCGCTCAGGCCTTGGCCGTGCAGCGTGGACGGCGCGCCCGGCGGCAGCACGCGCACATGCCACAGGCCGAAGAGGGCCATGGACGCTGCGGCGATCAGCACGACGATGACCCAGCACTGCACCCAGCTCATCGCCATGTGGTTGTGCAGATAGCCCGTCAGCGACACGAACAGGCCCGAGGCGACAACGGCGCCCATGTTCCAGCACATGCCCTGCAGGCCCGAGTAGCGCGCCTGGTCGGTCTTGGAGACGGTCGTCATGAAGACGCCGTCGGCGCAGGTGTCCTGCGTGGCCGATGCGAAGCCGACGATCCAGAAGAAGGCCAGCGAGAGCTTGAAGAATCCCTCCATCGGCAGGCACAGCGCCACCAGGCCGAGCGCGGCGGCCATCGTGAACTCCATGCTGATGACCCAGAAGCGCTTGCTGCGGTAGGCCTCCAGCAGTGGCGCCCACAGGGGCTTGAGCACCCAGGGCAGGTACATCTGCGAGGTATAGAGCGCGATGTCCTCGTTGGAGATGCCGAGGTTCTTGTAGATGATGGCTGCGACGACCCCCACCATCACATTGGGCAGGCCCATGGCGAGGTAGAGCGAGGGCACCCAGGTCAATGGGTGGCGAATGGATTGAGTCATGGTGGGGTGGGCTTCTTGGTGCCGTTCAGCAAGGCGAGGACGTCAGACGCCTCTTGATTGGATTGCAGGGCTTGGAGCGCGGCCCGGGCCCTGTCGGTGCCCTCGCCGCCGTGCGGGTTGCTGGCCAGCGACTGCAGACCGCGCAGGGCCTTGTCGCGGTTGCCGGATTCGAGATGCGCCCAGACGGCGAGGTAGACGTAGTCGCCAACCTGGGGCTCCAGCACGCTGGCGGCGTCTGCCGCGTTGGTCATGCTGGGGCTCACGCCCTTGACGCCGAGCACGCGGGCCAGCTGATACAGCGTGGGTGCATCGTTGCGGCGCTGCTTGTAGGCTGCCATCAGCCAGGCGCGCGCCTGTTCCAGTGCCTGGGTGCGTTCGGCGCCGTTCGCCTGTGCGGCCACAGCCTGCCAGGCCCAGCCGAGCAGGCGGTTGGCTTCAAAGGGCGGTGCTTCCTGCTGGGCCCACGGAGCAAGGATCTGCAAGGCCTTGTCCGCCTCGCCATAGCGGATCTCGGCATGCGCCAGCGCCCAGCGCATGACATCGGGCGCACGGTCGCCGCCGGCCTTCTTCACGCTCACCTGCAGGCGGGCCAGGACGGCCTTGCCATGTTCGGCTTCAGGACGCGAGGCGATGACCATGCCGTCGAATTCGGCCTCGGCCTGCTCGGTGGGCAGCTCTGTAGTGCGCACCGCGGCTGGCGCGCCACCCGGGATCTGCGCCACATACAGGTTGTCCAGATGCCTGCGCAGCTCACTGTTCAGGCGGCTGGGCGCTATGCCTGTGGCGGGCTCCAGCGCCGTCAGCGCGTCCTCCCCGGCCGCGACACGGCGGAAGTACTCGTTGAAGCGCTGGACGCGCTCGGTCTTGGACAGCACGTAGTGGGTCAGCAGCCAGGACTGCGCGTAGAAGACGCCGAAGAAGCTGTCGTCGATGTCCTTGTCCCCGGTGGACTGGAAGCTCGGCTTGAGCAGCCTGGCCGGCTGCAGCCAGGGGCGCTGGGCCAGGATCGCGGCCGAGGGATTGAACGCGCCGATCTCGATCGAGTCCGGGGCGATGCGCGTCGCGCCGAAGTACTCGGCGTAGCCCTCGACATACCACACGGGATAGGCCATGCGGGCGTACTGAGCCATCACGCGGTGCGCGTACTCGTGGAAGAGCACCTGGCCGGTGAAGTCCTTCGACCAGAGATGGTTGACCGCGAAAGCCTGGGCGCCATCGCTGCCCGAAACGAACAGCCCCGCCAGGCGACGGTTGCGCAGATAGGGCTGGACCCGGGCAATGAGGTCGGGGTCGTCGCTGAGCACGATGGGAAAGGGCGGGCGCGCCAGGCCCTGGCTGGCGCCAAGGGTCAGCAGCATGGCCTCGTGCAGGCGTTCGAGATCCTGCAGCCTGCCCTCGGCCGTGCGCTTGGACGTCTGGGCCAGCATGCGGAAATGCGGGCTCTCGGCCAGCACCCATGACGCAGACCAGGCCAAGGGGCTCCAGCCAAGCAGTCCCAACAGCAGCCTCGCCAACCATCTGCGGTGGTGCATCGTCTGCTCTCCTGGCCTGCCTTATCGGGCCCGCGGCGTCAGCGCCTGCTGCGCCGCCGACACGTAGACCAGCGGCGCATTCCAGTTGACGGCGACCTCGTTGCTGGCATAGCTGCAGAAATGGTCCAGATAGGACCGTGCCGGCTGCACGGCATTGCTGCCCCAGACATAGTCCTTGGCCTGCATGCCCACGCGGTAGGCCGAGCCCCGCCAGCGGGCAACCAGTTCATCAGCAAGCTCCATCACACGGGTTTGAACGACAACGCTGTCATTTTGACTCAGGCGCATGCGGTGCTGGGCTAGGGTTACCCATGCCCAGCCCTTCACATCGCCCCAGGCCCGCGCAAGGCCGCCGGCCAGCAGGCCGGTCGCGACGAAGCAGCGGAGATGGGGACTCATGGTGAGACGATCCAGTTGATGCAGTCGGCAGCGCCGTTGACGTTCAGTGTCACGCCTTTGGCGTAGACGCGTGAAGGCGTGCGGGCGATCAGCAGCAGGTCTCGAACACGACGCACAGCCATCGTCACTCCATCAAGCAATGAACCGGTGGACGCCTGAGCGTCCACCGGCTCGAGGGCCAGAAACCGGTCAGGCCGTCCAGCTCAGCGAGGCGCCTTCAGCCTGCACAGCACTGCGCCGCCCGTCCACCTCCAGCCCCCAGTCGCGCAGCGCGCCCTCGCTGACCTGCGCCGTGTACTGCCCGCCCTGGCGGCTGACCGTGCCACGCGCCGCCATGCTGCCGTCCGCGCCCACGACCGTGAAGGCCGCGCTGGCGCCGTCATCCAGCTCGAACACGCGCAGCACCGTGCCGCGGGCGTAGTCGTAGGCCGGCTTCTCGGTCTCGGCGCCCCAGGCGATGACGCTGTTCGGTGCCGCATAGAGCGGCATCGACAGGAAGCCATGCACCTCGCGATGCCAGCGGCCGCCTTCGCGCTTCTCGCCGCTCAGCAGATGGGTCCACGTCCCTTCTGGGAGGTAGAAGTCCACCTCRCCGCYCTCSGTGAASACSGGYGCSACCAGCAGGCTCTCGCCGAGCTGGTACTGCCGGTCCAGCGTCGCGCAGGCCGGGTCCTGCGGGTGCTCCATCAGCATGGCGCGCATCAGCGGCACGCCGGTCTGCGTCGCCTCATGCGCCTTGGCGTACAGATACGGCATGAGCTGGTGCTTGAGCCGCGTGAATGCGCGCAGCACGTCGCAGCTCTCTTCGTCCACGAGCCATGGCACCCGGTAGCTGCTGCTGCCGTGCAGGCGGCTGTGCGAGGACATCAGSCCGAACTGGATCCAGCGCTTGTAGACGGCCGGCGGCGGGTTGCCYTCGAAGCCGCCRATGTCATGGCTCCAGAAGGCGAAGCCGCAACTTGTGAGCGACAGGCCGCCCCTGAGGCTCTCGGCCATSGAYTCRAASGTGCTCCAGCAATCACCGCCCCAGTGCACCGGGAAGCGCTGGCCCGAGGCGTAGGTGGAGCGGGCGAAGACGATGGCGTCGCTGCCCTGCACTTCTTCGAGCAGCTCGAAGACGGCCTGGTTGTATTGCAGCGCGTACAGGTTGTGCATCTCGACGGGGTCGGAGCCGTCGAAGTAGGTSACKCCYTCGCTGGGGATGCGCTCGCCGAAGTCGGTCTTGAAGCAGTCCGCACCTTGYGCGATCAGGCGCTTSAGGTGGCCCTGGTACCAGGCCTTGGCGGCCGGGTTCGTGAAGTCCACGATGGCCATGCCGGGCTGCCACTGGTCGGTCTGGAAGGTCAGCCCGTTGGTTCTCTTGATGAAGTAGCCGTGCTTCACGCCTTCAGAAAACAGCGGCGACTTCTGCGCCACATACGGGTTGATCCAGAGGCTGATCTTGAGGCCCTTGGCGTGCAGGCGCTTGAGCATCGCCTCGGGCTCGGGGAAGCCGCGCGGGTCCCAGGCGAAGTCGCACCACTGGAACTCGCGCATCCAGAAGCAGTCGAAGTGAAACACCGACAGCGGCAGCTCGCGGCGCGCCATCTCGTCGATGAAGTGGGTGGCGGTGGCCTCGTCGTATTGCGTGGTGAACGAGGTCGTCATCCACAGGCCGAAGCTCCAGGCCGGGGGCAGCGGGGCGCGGCCTGTCAGCGCTGTCAACCGGCCCACGACGTCCTTGGGCGTGGGGCCGGCAATGACGCAGTAGTCCAGGCTCTCGCCCTCGCGGCTGAACTGCACGCGGGCGACCTTCTCCGAGCCGACCTCGAAGGACACGGGGCCGGCCTCGTTGACGAGCACGCCGTAGCCGCGGTTGGTCAGGTAAAAGGGCACGCTCTTGTAGGCCTGCTCGCAGGCGGTGCCGCCGTCCTTGTTGGTGTTCTCGACGATCTGGCCGTTCTTGACCCAGGGCGTGAAGCGCTCGCCCAGGCCGTAGACGTTCTCGCCCACGCCCAGCGACAGCTGGTCGTGGACGTGGTGGCGCACCAGGCCGTCCTTGCCGGCCCACTGGATGAAGCCCAGGCCGCGCCAGTCGCTCTTGGTCAGCACGCGGTCGCCTTCGCGGAAGGTCAGGCTCCAGCCGTCGCCCTTTTTGACGTCGACAGAAATCGCGCCCGAGGTCAGCGTGGCCTGGGTGTCACCGTTGTCGATCTGCACTGGATGCTTGCCGGCGCCGGGCATGGGGATGTGCAGGCGCGGCGCGCTGGATGCGGCGTAGTGCTCGACGCTGACGCGGATGACGCCGGGCAGCGGCGAGCTCAGCGTCACGGTCAGCGTGGGGCCCTGCAGCGTGTCGCCGCGGTGCTTGATGGGGCGGGTCGTGGCGAGCACGACCAGGCGGTCTTCGTGGACTTCGATCGCATAGGCCTCGGCCGCGTAATGTGCGGCCACGCCCGGCTGATGCATCCACTGTCCGTCAGTGAACTTCATGATGAATCAATCTTCCTTGTTGTCTCCGGTCGGCCGGCGGGTGCGCCGGCCCCTCTTGCTTGGTTGGTCTGTCGGGTCTCCTAGGCTGAAGGCGCCTTGACGTGGCGCGCGACGTAGTCGCCGTGTTCGGGCATGCCGCCCACGGTGTGTGTGATGGCCTGGCGCAGGCGCACGAAGTGCTGCAGCAGGGCCTCGGGGTCGATGTGGTCGACGAAGGGGTCGTAGCTCTCGGGCCGCAGGCCCAGGCCGAAGAAGAGCGACACCCACGACGGCTCGGCAAAGCCGTCGGGGTCGAGGATGGCGACACGGCCCGCGCTGCGAAAGAGCTCGATCTGGTGGGCCAGCGTGTCCGGGATCGGCATGGCCGCGCAGTAGCGCCACAGCTCGGCGTCGCGTCGGTCGGTCAGCTTGTAGTGCAGCACGATGAAGTCGCGGATGGACTCGTACTGCAGGGCCATGCGCCGGTTGAACTCGGCCGCCAGGTGGGGCTTGAACTGCCTGTCCGGGAAGAACTGGATGAGGCGACCGACGCCGTCCATGATGAGCTGGATGCTGGTCGACTCCAGCGGTTCCAGAAAGCCTGAAGCCAGGCCGATGGCGACGACGTTCCTGACCCAGCCCTGCTTGCGCCGGCCAGTGGTGAAGCGCAGTTGGCGCGGCGTGTCCAGCGCCTTGCTGTCCAGCCCGGCCAGCAGCGTGCTGGCGGCTTCATCGTCACTGATGAACTGGCTGCAATAGACATGGCCATTGCCGGTGCGGTGCTGCAGCGGAATGCGCCACTGCCAGCCCGCCGCCTTGGCGGTCGACATCGTGTAGGGCGTCAGCGGCTCGACACGTTCGCTCGGCACGGCCTGGGCGCTGTTGCAAGGCAGCAGCGCGCTCCAGTCCTCGAAGGGCGATTGCATCGCGCCGCCGATCAGCAGCGCACGGAAACCCGAGCAGTCGACGAAGAGATCGCCATCAATGCGGCGGCCGTCCTTGAGCTTGACCGCGGCGACGAAACCGTCCTCGGGACGCAGCTCGACATCGACGATCAGCCCTTCAATGCGCTGGGCACCGCGCGCCATCGCGTACTCGCGCAGAAAGGCGGCGTACAGGCCGGCGTCGAAGTGGTAGGCGAAGGAATAGGCATTGGCCGCCGACGGCGCCCCGCCCTCGGGGGGCGTGAAGCGGTTGCGCCTGGCCATGACGGTGGACGTTGACCAGTCCTCGTAGCTGGGCAGCCCGTCCACCTGGCGCTGCAAGCGCAGCCAGTGCTGCCAGGGCGCGCGCGCGTCGATGGCCGGGCCGAAGTCCCCGAAGCCATGGAAGAAGCGGTGGCCGACGTGGCCCCAGTCGCGGAACTCGATGCCGAGCTTGAAGCTGCCCTGAGTGCGCTTGACGAACTCGGCGCCGTCCAGGCCCAAAGTTTGGTTGTAGGCGCGGATGGGCGGCAGCGTGGCCTCGCCGACGCCGATCGTGCCGATGTCGGGCGACTCGATCAGCACGATCTCGCAGGCGCCCTGGCCGGCCTGCGCAAAGCGTTGAGCCAGCGGCGCAGCCGCCATCCAGCCGGCGGTGCCGCCGCCAACGATGACGATCTTGCGGATGGAGGGATCGGACATGGCTGTCTCTGGGCCAGTTTTTATGGAGCCTCACCACAGGACCGGTGGGCGGCGCGATCTTCGGCGAGTCGGGCTGTGTCGCGCTAGGGGCTTTTACCGTATTTACTTCGTACGACGGCCGAACTAATATGGCACCAAGCCCGTCAAAAGCATGGGCAGGACTAGGAGACAAATGCAGGCCGAAGCCGCAAGCAGCCAACAGCTGCTCAAGGTCATCAATCGCATGGCGCTGGTGCGACATCTCTGTGCCAATCCGGGGCTGTCGCGTGCCGACCTGGCCGTGGCCGTCGGCTTGACGAAGTCCACCGTCAGCCTGCTGGTGCGCGAACTGATTCTTGAAGGCTGGCTGGCCGAACGCGAGGTCGTCGCGACCGGCGACCTGGGCCGCCGCCCCACCCCCCTCTTCATCGATCCCGCCCGGCTGGTGCTGCTCGGCGCCGAGGTCGGCATCGAATCCGTGCGCGTCGTCGCCACCTCGCTGACCGGCGAGGTGCTGGCCTGGACCGTCGCCCACTACAGCGCCAACCGCACAGCCAAGGCCTGCATCGCCAGCCTCGCCACGGCGCTGCTCAAGCTGCGCAAGCAGCTGGATGCCGGCCAGCAGATCCTGGGCATCGGCGTGGGCCTGCCCGGTGGCGTCAACGAGGCGCGCGGCGTGCTGCACTTCGCGCCCAATCTGGGCTGGCGCGATATTCCCTTTGGTGCCCTGCTCAGCGAAAAGCTGCAAGACACTTCGCTCGCTGGCGCACCCCTCTTCATACAGAACGAAGCCGATGTGGCGGCCCTGGGCGAAATGGAGTTCAACTCCGCGCCGACGTCGGACCCGCTGCTGTATGTGTCCATCAACCAGGGCCTGGGCGCCGGCGTCATCGTCGGCGACCGCCTGCTGACCGGCAGCCGCGGTTTCGCCGGTGAGGTGGGCCACATGGTGCTGCAGCTCAATGGACCACGCTGCTCCTGCGGCCGACGCGGCTGCGCCGAAGCATTGATCGCGACGCGCGCCATGCTCGGCGGCAGTGAGGATGGCACGACACTGCGCTCGCTGGCCGAAGTACGCGCCCATCTCGTCGACGAGGACGCGCACACGCTGAAGGCTGTGAGTTCCGCCGGCCGCTATCTCGGCGTGCTGCTGCAGAACCTGGCCACCGCCTACGACCCCGCCTGCATCGTGCTGGGCGGTTCGGTCGTCGAACTGGGCGAGCCCTTCCTGAAGCCAGCGCTGGACACGCTGCTCGACTACGCCGCAGCGGCCAGCCTGCCACCGCCGAGCGTGCGCACCTCGTTGTTCGGCGCCAATGCCGTCGCCGTCGGCGCGGCCGCGCTGGCCCGCTACCGCCTGACCCGGCCTACCCTGCCCGGCGCGGTGACGGCTGTGGGCGAGAGCATCAGCGAGGAGTCCGCTTGATGTTCCTCGGCATCGATCTCGGCACCTCCGAAGTCAAGCTGCTGCTGCTTGACGGTGAAGGCCACATCGTCGGCACGGCAGGCAGCGCGCTGACGCTGTCGGCGCCTGAGCCGCTGTGGTCGGAGCAGGCGCCGAGCGATTGGTGGCAGGCCACCGAGGCCGCCGTTGCCAAGCTGCGCGCCGCCCATCCGATGGCCTTTGCCGCCGTGCGCGGCATCGGCCTGTCCGGCCAGATGCACGGCGCGGTGCTGCTGGGCGCTGACGACGCCGTGCTGCGCCCGGCCATCCTGTGGAACGACGGCCGCAGCCACGCCGAGTGCGACGAGCTGACGGCCGCCGCGCCGCGCCTGCACGACATCGCCGGCAACCTCGCCATGCCCGGCTTCACCGCGCCGAAGCTGCTGTGGGTCAAGAAGCACGAGCCCGAAGTCTTCGAGCGCGTGTCCAGCGTGCTGCTGCCCAAGGACTGGCTGCGCCTGCAGCTGACCGGCGAC